>CAZVME010000046.1:3445-25669 GCA_964628835.1 uncultured Gammaproteobacteria bacterium
TAGTGCCGCTACTTGTGAAACATTTTTATAGTGCCGCTACTTGTGAAACATTTTTATAGTGCCGCTACTTGTGAAACATTTTTGGCTATCCCTATCCAAAAATGACTCGCAAACGCGGTAGCGTTTACGGCTGCTCATCACAGGGACCCTCATGACCACTCCACTCAGGACAGACAAATTGGTAGAGACTGTAGGCCGTGGTTCCTGATTGCTCACGGGCCTGTTGTAACAGCAACTTTTCTTCGATGGTTAGGTCATCCTGCAGCATCCGCAGTAAGGCGGGGTAAGCACGATCATGGTAGTCATAGTCTGGCTCTACGTGCACTTTTATCAAGCCCTCCTGTTTTTCTGGAAGGGCCAGTTCCAGTGTGATCCATTGGTCTGGAAACAGCCTATCGTCAGAGAGCTCAACCCAGCCCTCCTCCCGGGACCAGCTCATATTCCGCGCGATGACGTGCTCCAGTGCCGGCCCACCTCGGGCCCCTTCCAGACTTATCAGGATACGTGGGGTTACATAGGTTGGGAGGGCGTGCCCGGCACCGGTATTACCGGCTTGGACCCGTATTCCATGACGAGTGCGCCAGCCACGCACAGAGAGCCCTGCCCGTGTAGTATGCCGGTCGTGTATGCCCTTGAAAGCATGCAGTTTATCTGGCATATGGCAGGCCTGACAGGTTATCCCTTCCCTGGCGTAACGGGACTGTAGCCACTCCATGTAGGTGTTTTCCAAGGGTTTGCCGTTGACCGTTAGCCCGGTACTGTCGAACTGGTGGCAGGGTGCGCAGAACTCCGACTGTCCATAGAGTGGTAACTCCTTCACCGAGCCATGGGGCGTCTCAGAGATGGCTCGCGGACCATGTTTCAAATGCCTGCGGACGTGGCAGCTAGTGCAATCTACTGCAGCCATCTCTCCCGAGCTTTCAATACCCTTGTCCAACCAAAGCTCCAGCATCTCCTGCCGGGGCGAGTGGCAAGTGAGGCAATCCTTCTGGGTGGCCAAATCGAAGGCGCCGATCTGGCCGAACAGACCAGCAGACATTGCGGCGGCATGGAGCGAATTGCTCCAGTCGGTAAACTGGGGTTGATGGCACAGGCCGCATGACTCTGCGGAAAGGCTGGTAATTGCTTCTGCGCCAGGAGGTACCACTGGAGCGGGTCCCTGTGCGGGAATAGGAAGTTGCCAGTGGGGGTGTTGCAGTACTTCATAGCTTTGACCGGCATCGGAGGCCGTCAAGACGAATGCCATTGCGCATCCCAGGATCCAGCTGAAATGTGAAACTATAACTGCACCGAGTTTTGGCGCGTAGGGAGCCTTGTATCGTTTCATCAGCTGCCTTTACAAACCATCATGTTCTGCCTCGTGGGTTGATCTTGAATTTGGATGCAGTGATCAATGCTATGCGTACTAGCCCATATCCGCGGGGCGACGCTCCTCAGATCATAACACCCTCCCAGCGTTCGTACCATCTCTGGTGCGGTTGACTAACCATACAGCCACCAGCATCACCGGCACTTCGATGAGTACGCCTACCACAGCGGCGCCAGACTGAAAACCAGGCAGCACGATTTAACAGATATGCCAGTCCGGAATTGAAGAATAGAATGGGCACCGCCAACATCAGGACAATCAAAGCATCAGGGAATAGTGTTTGTTGCTATGAAATGCAATATTAAAGATAGTGCCACTACCTCATGAAACATTTTAGGATTTCCCCATCCAAAAATGACTCGTTTACACGGCAACCACTCCCTTTTTCCCCGACCGTCCTGCGTCCGCTACGTCTTCGTACAACATAGCTACCTCAATAACTCTACGGCAACTAAAGCCCCTCCTGCATTTCTTCGTCGTTCGCTGTCGCTCTAAACTACGAAAGGGCAGATGGTGTTGCTTATCGTAGACTACGGCTTTCGCGTTCGCTCTCCATGGCCAACAGCAAAAGCAGCATGCTAATAAAGATCTTTTTATTGCCGGGCAGTCTTTGCTAACTGATTGTAAGATTCGACATGTTCCCCACCCACTGCCACGCAATTGCCAACATATTTTTGATTTTTATAGGCGCGTGAAAACCGTTCCCGGATACCACTGCCAACGGCATTAATTAAAATACTGACCCGTTTCCCAGGGAGCTGTCCGCCAGAACAAAGGATATCCGCCCCCACATAAGTCATATACGACTCTGGTCATGGCGCACCTGGAGGTCTCCAGGTGCGCCATGATTCGGGTAGATTCCGATCCCGACTGACAGTATGCAGTCCGGACACCTTCAGTGTTACTTTTTGCTCGCCTGCGCTTTGTCCCTTTTGCTCCTTGTCGCGCGTCCGGCCGGAGTATCCCTGAACCTGTCATGACATCTCATACATCTGCCCAGCATGTTAGTATAATCCGATAGAATGACATTCATCTCTACCTTTGGGTCTTTTGCATGTTCGGCTAACCTGTTACCCCAGTAGTGTGCCTCCAATCCATAGGCTTTAGACTCAAGATTATCTGCTTTTGTTGGAAAAAATATCTGCCTGGACTTTGCCTGAAGGGGAGGATGAGCAAAGAATTGTCTGCTAAGTTCGACTATTGCAGGTCTATCGGCCCTCACGATGGCATTTGCAAGCCCAGCTACTACACCCCCGAGGCCTGTCATGGCAGCCAGAAAAGGTATGGGTTTATTTCCCTTCTTTATCTCCTCTTTGTTCTGCTGTTGTCCAGCCATATGCCAATCCATCGCGCTCTGTTCATCTGTAAAACTAAACTCATCCGCATAACCCACAACTGATACGCTCATGGTAAGTGCCAACGCCATAAGCATCGATACCTGCTTCTTGTTAATAAGCTGCCTCATTATCTTAAACCTCTCTCTAGGTTGCTATTAAAAAATTATAATTATCGTTATACGAAAAAAAGGAATTGATTATCGACGATCAACAATCTGAGACAGTGAAGCATGCCATCCATGCCCCGCGCATTGACAATCATCAAAATCTGCAAATCCCTAGCAATTAGACACCTGACAGCGTTTCGATATATTGGATTGAGCGGAAGACACTTTCCGGAAGAACTCAAGATTGAGGTGGTCAAACAGGTCACGGAACGTGGTTACAAGAGTGGTGAAGTTGCATAGCGACTGGGTGTTATCAATAATAATCTATACCACTGGATAAAGCGCTATGTTGACCACGGCAGTCAACACCTTACGATTAGCTCACAACAGGAAGAACTGCATTAATTGAAGGCTGAACTCCGATGAGTAACGGAGGAGCGCGGTACATTAAAGGAAGCCGCAGCGTACCTCGCCAGCGAATCTAGGCAAAGTGCCCCTTCATAATATCCAGGCTCTAAGTTGCCAGCAACCAATTCAGATCATTTTGGAACAGGTTTATCGCCAAGTGCTAATCTATTTGTATTAGGCTAGTATCAGGCACTAGCTCTGAACAGCACTCAAGCTTCTATCAAGGAATGAAATGAATAAACGGCAGCATGAACGCCACGCCATTGAGCATCCTGCAGCGCTGATACTCCAGAACGGCATCAAAATAGATTGCCGTGTCCAGAATTTCTCAGTTGGGGGACTATTCATCCACCCCGACCGTGCAGATTGGCCGGAGATAGTAGATAACAGAACTGTACGCGACGCCATTGTTGCCATCAAACTGATCACACCCAGCGACAGCAAGGGCTCATCGATTATTGTCCAGGCTTCCATCTCGTACATCTCCAGCTCAGGCCTGGGCATTGCCTTCCTGAATCAGGAAAATGGGCTGCTGGATTATCTGCAGAAATTGACACTATCTAGCACACAACATCAATACAGTGGCAACACATATCCTAAGATAGGGTCAAAAGAGATTTCCATTTCCGAGTGGGTTCACTCCACCACCACAGGGCATCTGGAGGCAAGATACAAAAAATTCATCAAGGCCAGCTGCAACACCCTGTTTGATGCTGCCAATGCCACTGGCGACAATCAGACACAGCGCAGCCTGTTCGACGCCTATAACGTTCTAAAAACCGACGAGGATCAGATAAAAAAAATATTTTTTACGAATATCGACACCAGCTTTAGCAAATTCAAACATGGAAACCAAACAACGGATGTCCCCGATGCAGCAGACTCTGCTCGGCCTAATATGGAGCTGGTGGCAAAAGAGGATTTTGAAGAGTGGGTCTCGGTGGTCGGCCTGACCCGCAATCTCGACCATGAGATCTCATCAAAACTGCATAAGCTGAATGATACCCTCTCATATCTCACCAAAACTTACGTCAACAACGAATCAAACCCGGTCTCACCTTTTTCGCTTCTGTGGGCATTCAAAAAATCCATTTCCGACCAAAACATAGCACTGCATGCCAGACAGCTGCTGTTCCCAGTGTTCAAAGAACAGGCCATGGGGGACATAGGCACCCTGCATGATGAAATCATTCAATACCTGAGCGATCACGGTATAAGCTATCAGGCTCAGGAAAAAACAACCCGACAGCCGCAGCAACCAATCCGCAGTCGCACCAAAAAAAGATTGAGTGAAACCCTATCTTCCCTGATGGGTTTTGTTACAAACAAGCGCGGTCGCGACAATATTGACCCCAAGGGAGTTGCCCCAACAGAAATGGTGGTGAAATCATTGGGGGATATTTCCACTGCCAGTCACAGGCCTATTATCCAACGCATAGAAGAGCAACTTGCAGGGAAACTGATCAATGGCTATCCGGCGGTGGTGGACCAGCAAACCAGAGATGCAATTCAGGTTAGTGAGAATCTATTCGGATCACTTCAACAGGACTTTATGGTAAACCCGGAAATCCAGGACCTGATAGATAGTTTGAAGATTCCATTTGCCAGAGAAGTCATCACCGATCCCGACCTGTTGAATGACGCAAACCACCCTGGACACAAACTTCTGGAGACAATAGGAAAACTAACACCATTTCTGCCCTCCGGAGAGGATAATAAATCTGACAAGGGGTATCTCTTTCAAGCACTGGAGGAGATCAGTAAGTTTGCCGAACAAGGTGCTGAGATCGACATAAAGGAGATAACCGGCCACCTGGAACATCTGATAGACCACCAAAAAGACAATTTCCAAAACAATCTGGACCTGGTTACTCAGAGTTGCGAACAGGACGAACTCTACCTCAATGCCCGCAGCAGCGTACTCGATCTTCTCTGTTCCAAGCTAACCGTGAGGCCCATCCCCAAAGCGGTTGAAGAGCTGCTGCATCTGGGCTGGGCCGGCCTATTGGTCCAAACCATCTCCGCCCTGGGTGAGGACGATGACAATAGCATCAAGCTATCGGGAACACTCGATCTTCTGCTGGACATCTTTGATAATAGTAAAACAATCAAACAGGTTAGCAACACCCAGGCAGAGTATCTGATTAACCTGGTTAGAGATGGCCTCTCCCGGTATCCAGTCCATGCAGAAGAGTCCCAACACTACATAACCAGGCTTGGAGAGTTTCTCAACTCCAAGGGTAAGACACACCCGAAGCTCGCCACTGAGTACAGTAACCTGGACCAGGCTGCAATCAATCGGCTGCTGGACATACAAGCCACCGCTCTGCATACAGCAGCCCCGGAAACTGAGGTTGAACAGTCCTGGCTGGATCTTGTATCCGGCATCCAACTAGACGACTGGATCGTAGAGCAACGATCGCAGGGACACGTACGCATGCTTAATCTGGCATGGAAAAACCAGATCGCCACCCGGTATGTCTTTGTGGACGGTGAAGGAAAGAAAAGCCTGGACACGGAAAGCAACCAACTGGCCGTCATGTTCAAACAGAAACACTGCTCATTGCTGGAGAACGGTAATCTGCCAATAGTAGAGCGCGCAGTTAACCGCCTCCTGAAAAACACCTTTGAACAGATCAAAAATGACAGCGATACGGATGAACTGACAACCCTGCTGGGGCGCAAGGGATTTCAGAGAGAGATATCTGAACTGCTGGAGATAACAAGCGACGCCGGGGACCAGCATGTAATGCTGGAGCTGGATATTGATCAATTCAGCATGATCAATGACCTTTGCGGATTCAAAGGGGGGGACAAGTTACTGCAGACCTTTGCCAACATCATCAACAACTATCTTCCTGAAAATACTCTACTGGCAAGAATCGGGGACGATGAATTTGGTATTTTAATCCGAAACTGCACTCTGGATGAAGCCTATCACGTAGCAGAAACCCAGCGCCGGGCGTTGGAAAATCTCAGATTCACCTGGGATGGGACGGCGATACATGCCACCACCAGCGTGGGAATTATACCCATAGACCACAATATCAGATCAGCCGCAGAGGTACTCAACAAGACCTCCTCTGCATGTCGAATGGCGATACAGGACGGCGGCAACTGCACCAGAATCTATCAACCTACAGATAGCGATATTGAGAAACGAAAAAAACTGGCGCAGGCGGTCCCCATAATCGAGGAGGCGCTGGAAAAGAACAAGCTGGCTCTTTTTGTTCAGCCCATAACTCCAGTGTTTCTTGGGGAGGATGATGAACATCACTTTGAAGTGCTGCTAAGAGTTAAACACGACGACGGCAGTTGGGGAAGCCCGGAAGAGTTCATCCAGGCCGCAGAGCAATACAACCGCATGCGCTCAGTGGACCGCTGGGTAATCAATCAGATTTTTTCCTGGCTGGACAACCACCACAAAGAGCTCGATGGAATCGCATTTAGCATAAATCTGTCGGCACACACGCTGGAAGATGAAACATTTCCAAATTTCATTGGCGATCGCCTGGACAGATCACCATTCCCCAACAACCGGCTCACCCTGGAGATAACCGAAACCACACTGGTAAAACACATCGATAAAGCAAAGAAGTTGATAGGAGACATTAAAAGCAAGGGGGTTAAATTCAGCCTGGACGATTTTGGCACCGGCTACTCCTCTTACTCATACCTCAAAGACTTCCCGGTGGATATCGTAAAGATTGATGGCGTCTTCATCAAAGACATACTTACCGATAGTTCAAGCTATGCAATGGTAAAATCCATCACAGAGATCTCCCACCACATGGGTAAGAAGGTAGTAGCTGAATATGTGGAGAGCGAGGCCATCCTAATAGCGTTACGCGATCTGGAGGTGGATTTTGCCCAGGGATTCGGCGTAGGCCACCCAGTTCCAATCAAAAACATCCTGCAACATAAATTGTAACGACACTGCCACACCAATTTAATCATTTGTGGTTGCTTTACTTGTTTTTCGGGACAAAAAAGGCGGCGCATCCAGCGCCGCCTGTACATTACAATCAAATCAAATCAAAGATTACAGGTTGTAACCGGTCTCCTCGTGACACACGATATCCAGACCCTGTATCTCCTCTTCCTCACCCACTCGTAATCCAACCATGGCTCCCACCAACTTCAGGATCACAAAGGTGACAACAGCGGTAAAGATAATGATAGCTGCCACACCAACAAACTGAACCCAGACCTGGCCACCCATTGAGTTAATACCATCAGCAAAACCATAGCCACTAAAAACCCCAAGGCCGGTAGCGGAAAACACACCAGCCAACATGGTACCCATAATACCGCCCACACCATGCACGGGAAATACATCCAAAGAGTCGTCAATCTTCAACACCCGCTTGAGGTACTGGGTCGCCGTAAAACAGACAGCACCTGCCAGCAGACCAATAATCAAGGCCCCGCCAGGACCAACAAAGCCTGAGGCCGGAGTAATGGTGCCGAGACCAGCAACCATGCCGGTGACGGCACCCAAGGCACTGGGCTTACCGAATCGTTTCCATTCGATAAATGTCCAGGTCATGGCGCCTGCAGCAGCGGAGATGTGGGTTACCAGGATAGCCATGGCCGCATCACCATTTGCAGCCAGGGCACTGCCACCGTTAAATCCAAACCAGCCCACCCACAACATACCGGCGCCAGTTACGGTCATGGTCATGTTATGTGGCGGCATGGCGGTGGTGGGGAATCCCTTGCGCGGCCCCAGAACCACAGCGGCCACCAGCGCAGCGACACCTGCGGTGATATGTACCACGGTACCACCGGCAAAATCATACAGACCCATGGAGCCTAACCAGCCACCGCCCCAAACCCAGTGAGTTACAGGCACGTAGACTAGGATCAGCCAGATGGCGCTGAACAGCAGGATGGCAGAAAACTTCATGCGTTCGGCAAAACCACCGATGATAAGCGCCGGAGTAATAATGGCGAAGGTCATCTGAAACAGCATAAACAGTGATTCAGGGATATCTCCAGCCAGGGTATCCCGACCAATACCGGCCATCATCACCTTACTGAAATCCCCAATCCAGGCGTTGCCCTCACCAAAGGCCAGGCTGTAACCAACAATCAACCAAAGCAGAGAGGACACTCCAGCGATAGCAAAACACTGCATCAGTATCGACAGGACGTTCTTGGTGCGCACCAGACCGCCGTAGAACAGCGCCAGGCCCGGCAGGGTCATAAACAGTACCAAGGCGGTGGCGGTAAGAATCCAGGCCGTATTAGAAGCATTCAAACTGGCCTCTTCCGCCAGTACCATCCCTGGAAACAGCACCAGTAGAACCATCAGAAACAGAGGCTTTCGCATTATTATATCTCCCAATTACAAAAAACCGCCGGGCAGCGCACGGCGTGCAATAACTCAAATCACCTAGCCTACGCCCTATTATCAGGCGTCAACACATGGCTAGATGCGAAATTCTAGAATATGAATGCACTATTCGTGCCTTATGCAAAATAACTGGGTATACAAGGAGATAGGCACACCACTCACAACGGCGGAGCAGAGTACGCACTGATGCAGTGCTTATCCGTATAGAGACAGCACCAAAATCGAGCAAAAAAAACCGGCCACATCTAAGATGGTGCCGGCGTAACAGACTGAACGTCTGAAGGGGAGTCGAAACAAACAAACGGCTCTGTTTGTTGCAAATGGTACTTCAAGCCAGTTGCGGTAATTAGGACACAGAGATAAGGCGAAAGTTCAAACGCGGGGCTAAACAACAAACCCCGCCTTTTTGCATACAAAGGCAGGGCTGTATTTGATGGTACGAACAAAATACCGACCAGCACCAGATGGTGGGCTGATTGTAAAATCCATCGTGGCGAATCGCCACTCCCACAGGTGAATAACTCCATTCTTCTGCAAAAAAGCGCCACTTGTTCCCTTCCCGGCACTACACGCAGGAAGGGCAAAGCCGTTTGGTATCTCACCGCCAGAGGCGGTGTTTACCTGGATTCAATTAATTTCATAGCGTGTGCTACGCCCGCCACCGGGTAATTTATTCAGACAACCTTTGACCAGCAAGTCAGTCAACTCGCTGGTTGCCGTAGCCTTACTGACTCTGGCCAGGCTCATGTATTTGCTGGCATTGATGCCTTGAGGGAATTCGTCACCCTGTCCATCCAGCAGGCGGTTGAGTACCTTGATCTGACGTTCGGTCAACACAGTTTGACTGTGACCTTGCCAGAACCTGGTTTTCTGTACGACCCACTCAAAATGCATCAGGCCCTGGTTCAGGGCGTCGTCCAACACAGAAAGAAACCAACGCAACCAGGCGGTGATTTCCAGCGAACTCTTTTGCACGGCTTCAAGCTGATCATAGTACTCATTACGCCGCACCATGATGGCGGCGCTGAGCGAATAGAAACGGATGGTCGATTGTTCCACTTGGGCCAGCGCCCGATCCGTTGCGGCACGGGTGACCCGGCCATTACCATCATCAAACGGGTGCAGGGTGATCAGCCAGAGGTGAGCGATACCGGCGCGCAGGATGGGATCTAGCCCAGTTGGGGGATGGTTAAACCAATCGACAAAACGAATCAGCTCATCTTCCAGGCCCTGGCGCGCAGGGGCCTCAAAATGGATGACCGGACGGTCAATACGCCCTGAAACAACTTGCATTGGCTCTGCACCACGCAGTTCACCGATCTTTAGGTTTCCGAGTAACGGCGGTTCCTGGAAGAGGGCCGCCTGCCACTGGCAAAGTGTCTCTACCGATAAGGCATTCTCGGTATCCGCTGTTGCCTCAAGCAGTAGGTCTACCAGGGCCTCGGTTTTAGGGGTGCCTGGCACATCGTTCAGGCCTTCGACAAAACCCGCCCTCTCAAGGCCGAGTTTGCGGGCCACGGAAGAACGTACCGACCCAGCATTGAGGGTTTCACCTTCGATTTCACTGGTGCGCAAGGCGGACTGGACCAGCGCATCCAACTGCGCTTGTTGGTCGGCCTCCTCTGCCACCAAGTCGGACTGCCCCAGCAAACGTCCCTGCAACAGGCGGATATTATCCAGTTGGGGTTGCAATATGGCCGCATCCCAAGCGAAAGCTGGAGCGATTTGAACGCACCCCCTCCCCCTTGCCAATCTGGTTGTTGCCATATGTACATGAGCCGAACACCAATATTATTTAGATCATATTGTGAGCCGAATAATAGCCTATATTCGGCTCACGTGCTAACCGGCCTTTTACGGGCTTGGCAAGCAAGGTATTCGCCCGACCTTATCCATGAATTGGATATAATCACAATAGTTCTCTGCACCAATAGATTCATCATACAAGGGTGTCTTGAACACAATCACATACAGTATGTGTATATCTGCTTCAGTTGCCAAAGTGCCTGCGGTTGCATAAAGTAATTGATATCGAACCTCAAACATTGTTGAGTCCGGTTCAGTGAAATGTAGAGCCAGTAGCTGCTGTATTCGTTCTGGAACCTTGGTAGAGACACCAGCGATTTGCTTCGCCTTAGCTGTTAGGTATGAATCTATGGCAGATGCCCCATACGGTTCATCCGCTTTGGCTTCTACTCCAACGAATATGCTTTTACCCGTTTTGATGTGACCGAACACACCGAGATCATGTACCCGCCCACATCCATATTGATCGAATCTTACTTCGTATTCTGGAATAGCCCAATCTAATTGAACACTATAACCGAGGGCTTCAGAAACTCGGCTTTGAATGGCATCACCGCCGTTATGGTTCAACATGAACTCAGCGACCGAGTACGCGCTGCGATGTTCCTTCCACTGATGACTCTGCTGGGGATTGGCGTAAATGGCTGCCCATTCTTCGAGCGATGTAATCTCGTTACCTGATGAGTTTTCTATTCGCATGATTTATCCGTGTGCCTGATCCCTGTTACAGAGCCAGGTTCTAATTCGGCTCATATCCCCTCTCCTTTCCATGCACCAGTGTAGTTTGCTATTCCTGCAAATACTTCCCCTATCACTTTTAAGTGACAGCATAAATGATAGCTGTACAATAATAAATTACTCCAATCCATGCCTTTCTTTCACCACAGGTCATTCGCATCATGTCAGACAACGAAGATTTTGCATCACTCTTTGGGGAGTTCGAAAACGAACAGTCCGGGACAGGTAAACAGGAACCAAAAGTCGGCGACAAAGTCCGGGGCGAGGTTGTTTCCATCCAGGGTGACAGCGTCTTCATCGATCTCGGGGCCAAAACCGAGGGTATCGTGGAGAGGGATGAGCTTACCGACGAAAACGGCAATCTTACCGTGACAATCGGCGACTCCATCGAAATCGTAGTTGGCGGGAAAGACCAGGAGAGCGGTACGTTGCTGCTCGGCACTCAGCATGCCCACCATGTCCGCGGGAGTGAGGGAATCCGGCGGGCATATGAGGAACGGCAGCCGGTAGAGGGGCGCGTTACCGGAGCCACCAAAGGCGGTGTAGAGGTAGAGATTTCAGGTGTACGCGCCTTCTGTCCAGCTTCTCAGATCGATATCGGCTTTGTGGAGGAGCTGGATAGCTTCATCGGACAGAAATTGGCCTTTCGCATCACCAAGTTCGAGGGAGGGAAACACATCAACCTGGTGGTCTCGCGTAGGGCGTTACTGGAAGAGGAGCAACGCACCCTTGCGGTAGAGACCCGCGCCCAACTGGAAGTGGGCGCTGTCCTAAAGGGCGAGGTACGTTCTCTCAAGGAGTTTGGCGCCTTTATCGACCTGGGTGGTATCGAGGGGATGGTCCATATCAGCGAGCTCGCCTTCGGTCGGGTTGAGCATCCAAGTGAGGTGCTGACGGTAGGCCAGCAGGTGGAAGTGGCCGTGCTGAAGATTGAGAAAACCGACAATCCTAAACACCCGGAGAGAATCGCCCTGTCGATCCGTGCCTTGGAGAAGGATCCATGGCTGGATGTGACATCCAAATTCTCGGCTGGAGACCAAGTACATGGAACCGTCAGCCGTGTTCAGCCGTTCGGGGCGTTCATTGAACTTGCCCCCGGTATCGACGGATTAGTG
This sequence comes from uncultured Gammaproteobacteria bacterium, assembly GCA_964628835.1. Taxonomy (GTDB): domain Bacteria; phylum Pseudomonadota; class Gammaproteobacteria; order Chromatiales; family Chromatiaceae; genus JAAGZL01. Next base: position 15,685 of record CAZVME010000046.1, read on the forward strand.
CATATCAGCGAGTTGGGTGCCGGCCGCCGCATCACACACCCCCAAGAGGTGGTCAGCATTGGCGACCAGATTCAAGCTACTGTGCTCAGTGTGGATATAGAAAAACACCGCATTAGCCTCTCACTGGACATTGAGCGGCAGACGGGCGAAAGCGCCAAACAAGATATTGCAGATTACAGCAAGCCCAAGCAGAGTTTTGGTACTCTCGGAGACCTGTTGGAAGCAAGTATGGAAAAGAAAAAATGAAATAGTCCTGCAAAGGGTATTTGTGGTCAGAGTGAAAATTCATTTTGAATATTCAACAGCTCTTACTGCTGACCACTTGGCCCCCTAAATGCGGCAGAACGCGTCCAGTCTGTGGGGCTGGTGAAAGTAAGACCTCAATAGTTTTGGCCGGGTGTGTCCTAGAGATAATACGGTGTTAGAATCCGCTGGTTCACCCATAATGGCTATGCCACTGGGATGATTAAAATAAGTGCCAAATATCTCCGTAGTGCCAGCAGCGGTCAAATGGCAGGCAAACAAAACCCCACCACAGTGGAAGGGGGTCTGTACAATTATTATTCTTTGATTGTTATTTTTCCTGAATGGTACACTGCTGCGAAGTACTGTGCGAAGATGGCGTGGCACTTCGCGCGGGTGGAATTGGCGGGGAAGTGTGCTTAATTAAAACGAATTTGGAACGATAATGGAGTTTTATGATGCGCCCCGTCCGGTACATTTTATCGACGCTTTTCTTCATGGGTTTGGTATTTGCCATCAGCGGGCATCTCAACGGCATGATGTACGTACCGGACCCCGTAGGAGGTCTGTTCGTGATCGGCTCCTGGCTGGCCATCTGGTTCGGACACGTCCATTTTTACCATAAGCGCCGCCCTCCATCGGATTGATTGTCGACGCCCCCCTTCGGCACAAATCGGACTCACAGGGATTTAGCTCCAACTTCAGGAATGTGACAGGAGCGGCCAAATGTAGGCAAAGAAAAAAATCGTCAGGACAAACCATAACGGGGTGGTATTGAGGGTCTATGGTGAGTTATCCAAGACGCTTTCTGCTGCCTCCTTGGCCATTATATTTGTGATGGCGCTCATGACAGTTCCTCCTGCTTTTCTTGCTGCTCACAAGGTTTGATGCATCATCTACAGCCGCACGCACGGTATCGAGAACCAAACTCAACCCAAAGTTATCCTCTTTCTCAGCATTAACCATCTCATTAAACTGAACCTTAGAGAGGAAATGGAGTACCGCAGAAGCATGACTAAGGGTATCTTCTGGAAAATCACTGATCAGGGGATTTCTGCTTTGCTCGGACATGACAGTTCCATCCACGGTCGGCGCCAGTCACAATAATAACAGAACATCTGTCGATGATATGATATGGCCTGACTGAGTGGCGTAATTAAGCACTGACAACCAGTTATTCAGATACTTGGCGTTATCCCCCCCCTGGTTCATGAGTGATGTTTAGGCTGATGGATAGAAATGCCGAACCGATCTCGGCTATCTCGCCCCGAATCATTGCACCAGGATCAAGGCTATTTGTCGTCTCCGAGAACGCTTCAGTAAGGTCTTTCACCAAACAATGGCTGGTGAGAGCCATCTCTTTTTCAGAGCATGCCAAATTTCATGATATATATGCCAAATAGAACCAGTATGGTGCCGCTGATTATTCTGATGGCTTGGGGCTTTGTTTTGATAAAATCAACCCGTTCTCTGAAGAGGTGGGCAGAATAGGCGGCTATTAGTAGCGGAATGGAAAAACCAATTGAGTAAATGGATAAGAACAATACTCCCTTGGTGAAATCTTGGGCAGATGCGACCATGGCAAGGATGCTGGTTAGGACAGGACCAACACAAGGTATCCAAATCAATCCCAAGGTCATGCCGAGGACTAGACCTGAAAGCAGTCCATTGCCATTATAGTTTAATCGATTGAAGAGACTCAATTTCTTGAAGATGTTGAGATCGAGAAGAAACATCATCCCGAAGATAATGATGATGATCCCGGAGATCTTCTCTAGGGACTGAAAGTAAGGGGCGATAACTTGTCCAAATAGCGTGGATAAAACCCCCATTAAGATAAAGGTGATCCCTAGTCCAAGGACGATCAGCAGGGGTCTTAATCTTGAGTCATTCTCTCTTCCTGTAACAATGATCGGGATTACAGGGAGCACGCAGGGGGACAAGACACTTAGTAGTCCCCCGACAAATGAGAACAGAAGGGATGACGTATCCACATTACACCTATGAGCACTGACAGTCGTCAATGCTGTTCATGATGGTGGTCTCATCTTTAATACCAGGAGAGAATCTTTTGATGACATTGCCCTTAGAGTCGACCAGTACCAATAACGGCAGTGACCGGACGCCGAATTGATAGAAATAGGCTTTATCCTGTCGATGCGTTGTGGATATTCTCTTGACCACTACCTCTGATTCTATTTTTCCCTCTATGGATCTCAATATCGAATCCTGTTTCTTGCAGGGGCCGCCATTGGGGTTAAGGAAGAATAGTAGTTGTCCTTTCTCTTTCATGCCGACCACATTTTCTTCGCTATAGCTAGTGAATGAGATGGCAATAGCCAATATCAGTATTGTTAGCTTGAAAAGTGTATTGAATTTCATTGGTATTTCCTTGTAATCAGCGATGACATTTTGATTAGGTTGATAAAATGGGACTCCTTATAGCACGAAGTGCAACCGATGATTGTTGCGTATTGTCAATTCGTTCTGGTCAATTCGTATATTTTGGGAAAACCGGGTCAGAGAGCAAATAATTCGAATATTAGGAGCAATTTACTCACCCCTATTTGACCAAGGCGTTACAATCCATTAATGACCCCTCTTGTATGTGTCCGCTTAACAGTTGCTGCCTGATTTCAGTAAATGACGGCTTGGTGTCGGTAAGCGCCAATTGAGAATGGTTCATAATTGGATTCCACCAACTATGTGGAGGAACTATCATGTACCTTCTTACCCACACATCTCAAAAACACATTCCATGGAATAAAGGCAAGCTGGTTGGACAAAAGCCACCTCTCAAGCTGAAGGAGGTCTGGGCTATCCGCATCCGTCTACAGATAGCTAACCACATTCGTGACTTGGCGCTATTCAATCTGGCAATTGATAGCAAATTAAGGAGCTGTGACCTGGTTAAGCTACGAGTCAGAGATATATCCCATGGCAGCTATATAGCCAAAAGAGCGATGGTCATACAACAGAAGACCCAGCAACCTGTTCAATTTGAAATTATGGAACAGACTCGGGATGCCATAGCTCGTTTGATATCCCATGCCAAGTTGGCTAATGATGATTACCTGTTTAAGAGTCGGTTCAGTGCTTCCCCCCATCTTTCTACACGGCAATATTCCAGGATTGTAGGGGCCTGGGTGTCTGAGATTGGTCTTGATCCGGCTGCTTATGGAACCCACTCCCTGCGACGTACAAAACCATGTTTGATCTATAGGAGAACAAAGAATCTCCGGGCTGTTCAGTTGTTGCTTGACCACACCAAGCTGGAAAGCACAGTAAGGTACTTAGGTATTGAAGTTGATGATGCCTTGGAAATGGCTGAGCAGACTGAAGTCTAGTGATTTATTGGCCGGTGGCGCCTACTCTCAATAGTCGCTTCGTGCCATAAGGAGCCATTTGAGTGTTTACATTTCAAGCCAAATCCCGCTCACTTACCACTCCGTCCCTGATATCGTTTGAGCTATTTCCTGCCCGGTCAGGTCGGGTTGTTGTCCTGGGCGTCAGTGTGAGTTGAAAACGGTAGAAAATCAGGAGATTATGGCGCTGTGGATTTAAAATAGAAAAAAAGAGAGGCAGAAATGGCGATTACGGATAACTGGGGTTATGTTAAACAGGCTACAATTGGTCTCTTGGGCCTGCTGATGGTGCAAAACGCTGCATCTGCTGAAAGCAAATTCCTATCCCTCGTTACGTGATTTTTAGCTTTCTGAAAAAGCCCCCCCCGCTGGATGAAGACTCTGTGCAGTGGCTGTTTGAGTCCTTTGCCTGGTCGCTCAGGAACTTTGATGCCGATGTCTTCCGTGATGAGACCATACTGGTGATCCCTTCCAATGAACATTTTCCGGGACGGGTTGATAGTGTCCATGGAATGGCGAGTCTGATCTTTGAGCAGGTTAAGGAGTATGCGGGAATGAAGCATTGGCCGTGTAGGTTGGTCGATCAGATGGGCTGTGCGGTGGGGATGCCCCCCCAAATCCAGATTGAGGGCGCCCTTCGCGGTTCAGGGGGGGTGATTCCTGATGCAGTGGATGATGCGAATCGGCTTGTGATCACCTATGACCCAAAGCTCATCGGTAATCCGGAGGCGCTTATTGCCTCCTATGCCCATACCTTGGCGCACTACTTGGGGGGCATGGCCCGTGAGCTCCCCCCTGGTGGAGAGGAGAACTGGCCTCAAGTGACCGAAGTGCTGGCACTGTTTATGGGTTTTGGCTTGATGTTCGCCAATAGTGCCTTCACCTTCAAGGGTGGCTGCGGCAGTTGTGGGGCATCAGCTGAACGCCACAACTATCTCTCACAATTCGATATGACCTATGCGCTGGCCATCTTCTGTGTGCTGAAGGATATCCCCAATAATGAGGTTGTCCGCCACCTGAAAAAGTCATTGCGCTCCTTTTACAAGGATTGCGTGAAGGATGTGAATGAGAGGAGGGATGAGCTAGATGGGTTAAGGTGCTAAATCCGCCCATCATGCCAGGAGCTGCCTGGTTGAAGCTTCTTCTGCAACACGTACCGGACCGGGGAGAACATCTGGTGCGCTACTACGGCTAGTATAGCAACCGCAGTAGTGGTGACCGCATGCGTGCTGAATGGTCATTAAGTGGTAGTTCAACAAATGATCTCTTTGACCGCTGTGTGTCGTTTTGAGTCATTCCGAATAATTCTTGTATTGCTGTCCCAAATACTCGCGTACCTACTGATCCAGTCAGCAAAGTAAGGTTTTATTCTTATTTTGCGAAACAGATTTAGAACAGATCGAATATTGAACCCAGAGAAATCCCTAAATGCTGGCAATCCCGGCCAGAACAATAGGGGGCACCCATTAGCCGCCTGCATCTTTGAATCCCTGGAAAAGCCTCCGCAGATAGCCGTTATGAGGAAAATTCAGCATCCTGACCCCTTTAACCTCCATTCATGTATAGTCGTATCATTTTCCTTCACGGAGAGGATGAAGACAATAGGCACCATATTTGGTAATTTCGCCCTGGATTCCAACGTAGGCAAGCCGCAGAAACCCATCCCCTCCATTCATTGTAAAGTAATTTGGGAATCATGATCACCATCCACAAACGTATCGCCGATGAACTCAATGTAGGCGTTAAACAAGTAGAAGCAGCTATTACCCTTCTTGATGAGGGGGCTACCGTACCGTTCATTTCACGCTACCGAAAAGAGGTCACCGGCAGTCTGGACGATACCCAACTGCGCACTCTGGAAGAGCGCCTGACCTATCTGCGGGATCTAGAGGAGAGGCGCACATCAATCCTGAACATCATCGATAAACAGGGCAAGCTCACATCAGAGTTGGCGCAAGATATTGCCGGCGCAGTTACCAAAACTCGACTTGAGGATCTCTACCTGCCGTACAAGAAAAAGCGCCGCACCAAGGGCCAAATCGCCATCGAAGCGGGCATTGAACCCCTGGCCGACACACTGCTCGGGAATCCATCCTTAGACCCTGAACAAGAGGCCAAGAAGTTCACTCACACAGATGGTGAAGTCAAGGAGGTATTCGGCGACACCAAAAGCATATTGGACGGAGCCAAGTTCATCCTGATGGAGCGTTTTGCCGAAAATGCCGATCTGCTCGGAGAGTTACGCTCTTTTCTGAGCCAGGAGGGGCGGCTGGTTTCCACCGTAGTTGAGGGAAAAGAGCCTGAGGGTGCGAAGTTCAAAGATTACTTTGATAACGCAGATGCAATCAAGAAAGTCCCATCACATCGAGCATTGGCTATGTTTCGCGGCCGTAAAGAGGGAGTTCTGCATCTCCGACTGGATGCCACCAAAAATGAAGGTACACTTCACCCCTGCGAGTCTATTATTGCCAGACACAAAAATATCGACAATAGGGGCCGTCCAGCCGATGAGTGGCTAGCCGAGGTGGTGCATTCAGCGTGGAGCATAAAACTTCAGGCGCGTATGGAGACCGAACTATTAGCAGACTTACGCGGCCGAGCTGAAGATGATGCAATAGTGGTGTTCGCCCAGAACCTGAAAGACCTGTTGCTCGCAGCACCTGCTGGACAGAAGGCAGCAATTGGCCTCGACCCAGGCTTACGTACCGGGGTCAAAATAGCAGTCATCGACAACACCGGACAGTTCGTAGATTCCACAGCAATCTACCCCCATGCGCCACGCAAACAGTGGGATGAATCTATCTCAGTGCTGGCCAAGCTGGCCGCAAAATATAAAGTAGAACTGCTGGCCATAGGTAACGGCACCGCCTCGCGTGAGACAGACAAACTATGTAGTGATTTGATTAAGCGGCATCCTGAACTAAAACTGCAACAAGTGATGGTCAGCGAGGCTGGGGCATCAGTCTATTCCGCATCAGAGACCGCTGCTCGGGAGTTTCCGGATCTGGACGTGACTATTCGTGGTGCCGTGTCCATTGGTCGCCGCCTACAAGACCCGTTGGCCGAGTTGGTAAAGATCGAACCGAAGTCTATAGGCGTAGGACAGTACCAGCATGATGTCAGTCAAATGCAACTCGCAAAGAGACTGGATGCAGTGGTGGAAGACTGCGTTAGCGGCGTAGGTGTAGATATTAACACCGCTTCCGCCCCACTATTGTGCCGCGTCGCTGGGATCAATCAGACGGTTGCCGAGAATATCGTGGAGTTTCGAAACCGGGAAGGTCAATATAAGAACCGCAAGTCACTAAAGGCTGTCCCGCGCCTGGGCAACAGGGCCTACGAACAGGCCGCCGGGTTTCTTCGGATTCACAATGGTGACAATCCGTTAGATGCATCAGGAGTACACCCTGAAAGCTACTCGGTGGTCAAAAAAATCATTGATCACACTAAACTGGATATCCGATCTCTGGTCGGCAACAGCGCGATTTTAAAGCAGTTGAATCCATCAGACTATGTAGACACCAAGTTCGGCCTGCCCACCATTATCGATATCATCTCTGAACTCGACAAACCGGGACGTGATCCACGCCCCACCTTTAAGACCGCCACTTTTAAAGACGGCATAGAGAAGCCGGCGGATCTGAAAACGGGAATGACCTTGGAGGGCACGGTAACCAACGTAACCAACTTTGGTGCCTTTGTGGATATCGGCGTGCATCAGGATGGACTGGTGCATATATCTGCCATCGCCCACCATTTTGTCAAAGATCCACATGATGTGGTGAAGGCGGGTGATATCGTCAGAGTCAAAGTGCTAGAGGTGGATATAGATCGAAAGCGTATCGCCCTGTCGATGCGGCTGGATGACGAGAGCAACTCTTCAGCCAAACCAGCCCCGGCTACCCGTGGCAAACGGCAATCCGAAAAAACGGATAACACACGCGGTGAAAAAAAGAGACCGCGGCAATCATCACAACCGCAAGCAACCAGCGGCGCTCTGGCCGACGCCTTTACCAAGGCAAAGGGACGCAAATAGCCCGGCAACTATGTGGAAGGGTTGTTAGATTAAAGAACCATTACCGCCTTGTGAGCCTTATCGCCCGGTTTTGCGTTCTTAACCTGAACATCCGTCAGCGCCATGACCGCCTCCACTACGCCAACTGGGGGTACACGCATAACAACGTAGACCATATACCCCCATACTTGGGGGTATGCCCTTGGATTAAGATAGACCTTTTGAACACTAAGACAATAAAAAAGCCCGCTAGAATGCGGGCTTAGAGACTTTATTGGACCTTGCTGGACCTTAAATTGGTGGCTACAGGTACTATTGAACGCACTCGCTATCTTATTGATAACCATCGCTTATATTGAGCTTTAATAACTCGGTTACCGTGATAGTTACCGTCACACCACAGGTACTACCACCAAATTTTCATCTATCACTGCACATAATCTCTGATTTTATTGCAGCACCTACCGCCATTACATCTGCTTATTGTTACAATTACTCAAACTCTTTGACGCGTATCCATCACGTTATTGTCTTTTTTAATATCTCCAACCATACTTAAATCATCCCTGCAGAGCGGATTGATGTCGGGCAGATCACATTAGATCGAACTGTCGAGTCAAGCTGCAGGGATTTTATCATTTATCTCCCTAATACTGCCGTGTGTAATCCTCAGTGAACCGGCATGGCCTCAATTGCTAAGCGAGTCTTTGATCTCGTGATGCCTTTTGGGACATCCAAGTCCCCAAAAGGCACTCGATCTTCGACAACCTGTTATTGCCCCGGCCGTCCCGGTCACTGGCACTGCGCGACAACATCGCAAGCTCGTTACCGCTCCGTTGCCAGTTCCCGAATGACTGGACGCCGTGCTCGGAAGCCTAAGACAAGCTACTTGTATACGCTTCATTCACAATACCTCTGCGTATTCCAGCCTTTTGCGAACAGGATCCTCAGGGGGACGCACATAGCGAACAACGATTTCATCACCCCACTCATATTTGAGGCGTTTAGCTAAGGCCATACCTTTATTGTTAAATTCCTCCCAGTCAAATTCAACGGCCTCACCTACTACCGGGATATTTTTGCAATAGCCATCCGCCCATTCACAGAATTCAGAAAACAACTTCTCCGACATTATTGGGTTGGTATCATTCCGATCCATTAGTGAATAAACATTTGCCCCACATACAGGAATTGGCGAATCGTCTTCTTTGTACCAAAGAAACTCACCAACTCCGTTATCAGCCATTACCACGTATATGCCCTGATCAGGTTTCATATTCACACACAACGTTGCCAGCAGGGGCAGCCAAAGCGCGTAGCGATTTGGCTGTCACTCTGGCTGGCCTGGTTATGTGACTTTAAGCCCAAGCTTATCACCAAAAAATGGGCGACATTCTGAAAGCTGATTTATATGCCACTTTAGAAGCTCTGATTTTTTGTTAGCGACATTACTGCGCTCATTCCCTAGTGGTAATCCTGGTGAATCATCAGAGGGATAAAGCTGTTCATGTGCACTAATCATTTCTATGGACTTCTGATAAATTAGATCAATTCTCTCTTGCACAGAACTATCAAAAAGAAAGGCAGCTTCTGATGCCTCAGAATTAAACTCTAATGCACGATTATACGTGGTTTTACCATCTCTGAGGATTTCTGAGAGGTATCGCTGCACGGCTTTATAGACAGCCAACCTTCTTTCATATGTTTCATGCCGTAATCTTTGTTCATTTATTTTATATTGCTGATAGGCAATGTAGACACCACCAATTGCTATCATTGGAACTAGGAATGCTGAAGTAACTTCAAACCAGCTTGGATCACTGCTAGGTAGTGAATCTACAATAATGTGTAATAAGTTCTGATTACTCATGATCTCTTTTTCACAGTAATGGTAGGACGCCCGGTTACCCAAAGCTCCCCCATACAGATCCGGACGTGCGGTACTACCGCATCCGGCTCCTCAGTAATACTCACTCCCGCGCAATGCCGAAGTCCCTATTCATATAATCCTTACCCGACAGGGACTTTCACCCTGCAAGATGCACCAAGCTTCGCTTGGCGCGCTAACGCCAACATAACCGGCGCGAGGTACGAGCGTCCGGCGCCGTAGGCGCTTTGTTAATGTTTTTGTTAGACATCTTTCTGTGCTGCTCGCGCTGAAATAAATAGCACTTTACCAACCAAAAGGCCCATATAAACATAGCCCATTATTGCTTCCACTATTACCCATATTTTCAATTCTTCTATGGGTTTATAATCACCATACCCTAGAGTAGTCCACGTCACGACGCTAAAGTAAATTGAATTTTGGCAAGCCCCTAGTATCGTAGACACCTGTTAGCGTTACAATAACGCAAAAAGA
>CAZVME010000047.1:0-25588 GCA_964628835.1 uncultured Gammaproteobacteria bacterium
CCATTGAACTATATCACTAATTTTGCAATAGAAAAACCCATCCCATCCCGCACCAATGTGGGGCATAAAAAAACCGGCTCCATGGGGCTGGAACCGGTTTTATAAAGCTACTGCATTATGGTGTGTGGATCTATCTGGGTAGATCGCTCTTACCCATCAGGTACTCATCCACAGAACGGGCACACTGACGCCCTTCGCGTATGGCCCACACCACCAGTGACTGGCCGCGACGCATATCACCAGCGGCGAACACCCCATCAACCGAAGTCTTGTAGGCGCCAACACCCTCGGTGCTGCCCTTCACATTACCGCGTCCATCCAAGTTGATGCCCAGCTGCTTGAGCATGCCTTCATGTACCGGATGCAGAAAGCCCATGGCCAGGGTAACCAGTTCGGCCTTAAGCTCGAACTCCGAGCCCTCAACCTCTGTCATCTGCCAGCTACCGGACTCATCCTGATTCCACTCCACCTGGGCGCACATCACCCCAGTCAGCTTGCCGTTCTCACCCACAAAATGCTTGGTGGTAACCGACCACATACGCTCGCAACCCTCTTCGTGAGAAGATGAGGTACGCAGCTTATTGGGCCAGTTGGGCCAGGTCAGCTCCTTATTCTCCCTTTCGGGGGGCTTGGGCAGGATCTCCAACTGAGTTACCGATAGCGCCCCGTGCCGGGTGGAGGTGCCGATACAATCAGACCCGGTGTCACCGCCACCGATGACCACCACACTCTTGCCCTCGGCAGAGATGAATTTACTCTCGGGGATATCATCCCCCTGTACCCGACGACTGTTGGTACGCAGAAAGTCCATAGCAAAATGAACCCCATCCAACTCCCGACCCGGAATCGACAGATCCCGTGGCTGCTCCGAACCGCCGCACAGGGCAACTGCGTCAAACTCCTCCAACAGCTTGTCTGTGTGTAGGTCCACGCCAATGTGCGTATTGGGACGGAACTCCACACCCTCGGTGGTCATCTGGCTCATACGCCGGTCGATTACTTTTTTGTCCAGCTTGAAGTCAGGGATGCCATAACGCATCAGGCCGCCGATACGGTTGTTTTTTTCAAACAGCACCACGCTATGACCGGCACGCGCCAGCTGTTGAGAGCAGGCCATCCCTGAGGGACCGGAACCCACTACGGCAACCTTTTTCCTAGTCTTGTGAGCAGGGATTTCCGGCTTGATCCAACCCTCTCCCCAGCCTCTCTCTATAATGGAGTACTCGATGGTCTTGATGGTTACCGGCTCGTCATCCAGGTTCAGAGTGCAGGCCTCCTGGCATGGGGCCGGGCAGATGCGTCCGGTAAACTCAGGGAAGTTGTTGGTGCTGTGTAAAATCTCCAGCGCCCGTTTCCAATCTCCCTTGTACACCAGATCGTTCCAGTCCGGGATGATGTTATCCACCGGACAGGCGTTGTGACAGAAAGGTATGCCGCAATCCATGCAGCGGGCACCTTGCATGTTCAAGGCATCCTCACTCAGGGGGATCATGAACTCCTGATAGTTGTTAATCCGATCTGAAACCGGTGCATAAACGCGGTCCTGGCGCGGATATTCCATGAAACCAGTTGGCTTACCCATGATCATTGCCCCCCCTTGGCCAGTGTGCTCGCCGCATCTTGCTCCGCCTGCATCTCCTGCAGGGCACGGCGATAATCTACCGGCATAACCTTTACAAACTTGGGCAGATAGTCACTCCAGTTGTCCAGGATCTCCCTGGCCCGAGAGCTGTCTGTGTAGTGCATATGCTTCTCCACCAGTTGCTTCAGTCTGATGGCATCATGGCGGGTCATATCATGGCTGACATCCACCCGACCGTGGGTCTCCAGATCTCCTCCCATATGCTCCATTGACTCCAACGCCTTATCCTCGGCGGCAATGGGTTCCAGCTCCACCATGGAGAGGTTGCAGCGCTGCTCAAAGGTTCCGTCCTCATCCAGGACATAGGCGATACCGCCACTCATGCCGGCGGCGAAGTTACGCCCGGTACTACCCAGCACCACGGTTACACCACCGGTCATATATTCACAACCGTGGTCGCCCACACCTTCCACCACTGCAGTGGCTCCAGAGTTACGCACACAGAATCTTTCACCGGCTATACCACGGAAAAAACACTCGCCACTGATGGCGCCGTAGAGCACGGTATTGCCCACAATGATATTCTCTTCCGGCACCAGATTGCTCTTGGCTGGTGGATAGATTACCAGGCGTCCACCGGACAGCCCCTTACCTACGTAGTCGTTGCCTTCACCGGCCAACTCCACCGTTATGCCTTTGGCCAGCCAGGCGCCAAAGCTCTGTCCGGCAATGCCATTGGCCTTGATATAGATGCTGTCATCCGGGAGCCCGGCCAGACCGTAACGCCTGGCCACCTCACCTGACAGCATGGTGCCAAAGGTGCGGTTGTAGTTGAATATATCGGTCTCAATCTGCACCGACTCACCCTTCTCCAGGGCCAGTTTAGCCTGACTGATCATTTGGTGATCCAGGGCCTTATCCAGACCGTGGTCCTGCTTCTCACAGTTAGAGATCGCGACCTCAGGCCCAACCTCCGGCTTGTGCAGCAGGCGGGAGTAGTCCAGACCCTGCGCCTTCCAGTGATTGATGGCCTTGCGCATCTCCAGCTTGTCGCGCTGACCGATCATTTCGTTGAAGGTGCGGAAACCCAGTTGGGACATGAGCTGGCGCACCTCTTCAGCTATAAAGAAGAAGAAGTTCACCACATGTTCCGGCTTACCGGTAAAACGTTTGCGCAGCTCTGGGTCCTGAGTGGCCACACCCACCGGGCAGGTGTTGAGGTGGCATTTGCGCATCATCAGACAACCCTCAACGATCAGTGGAGCGGTGGCAAAACCCAGTTCATCCGCACCCAGCAGGGCGGCTATGACCACATCACGTCCGGTACGCATGCCGCCATCTGCCTGAACCGCAATACGGCCACGCAGTCGGTTCATGACCAGGGTTTGATGGGTCTCAGCCAGACCGATCTCCCACGGGGAACCGGCGTGCTTGATAGAGGTAAGAGGCGAGGCCCCGGTGCCACCATCAAAACCAGAGATGGTTACATGGTCGGCATGAGCCTTGGATACGCCAGCGGCTACCGTTCCCACACCCACTTCGGACACCAGCTTTACCGAGACACGCGCCTTTGGATTAGCGTTTTTCAGATCATGGATCAGCTGCGCCAGATCCTCGATGGAGTAGATGTCATGATGCGGTGGTGGCGAGATCAGACCAACTCCAGGGGTGGAGTGACGTACTCTGGCGATCTGGGCATTCACCTTGTGACCAGGCAGCTGTCCACCCTCACCAGGTTTCGCGCCCTGAGCCATTTTGATCTGGATATCATCAGCATTCACCAGATATTCTATGGTGACGCCAAAACGTCCAGAAGCGACCTGCTTGATAGCGGAACGCTTAGGGTTCATGCTGCCGTCTTCCAGGGGCTGAAACCGCTCCGGCTCTTCACCACCTTCACCGGTGTTGGACTTGCCACCGATGCGGTTCATGGCCACCGCCAGGGTGGAGTGGGCCTCCATGGAGATAGAGCCAAAGGACATGGCGCCAGTGGCAAAACGCTTTACGATCTCTTTCGCCGACTCCACCTCGTCCAATGGTACCGGCTCTTGGGCAAACTTGAACTCGAACAGGCCGCGCAGGGTCAGCAGCTTTTCACTCTGTTCATTGATGATGCGTGAATACTCGGCAAAGGTCTTGGCGTCATTAGCGCGGGTGGAGTGCTGCAGTTTGGAAATGGTATCTGCGGTCCAGACGTGATCTTCACCACGGATCCGGTAGGCGTAATCGCCACCCACATCCAGCGCATCCTGATAGATGGGGGATGAGCCAAATGCGGTGCGATGCCAACGCACCGCCTCTTCTGCCAACTCAGGCAAACCTACACCCTCAATGGTGCTGGAGGTGCCGGTAAAATACTGGTCCACCAACTCGGTGGAGAGACCTACGGCATCAAATATCTGGGCGCCACAATAAGACTGATAGGTGGAGATGCCCATCTTGGACATGACCTTGAGCAGACCCTTGCCCACGGCCTTCTTGTAGCGCTTCAGCACCTCTTCTTCAGACACCTCTTCTGGTAGCTGATATCTTAGCTTGGCGATGGTGTCCAGTGCCACGTATGGGTTAATGGCCTCAGCACCATAACCTGCCAGTACAGCAAAATGGTGTACTTCGCGAGCAGCCCCGGTCTCTACCACCAGACCGGATGAGGTGCGCAGGCCGGTACGCACCAGATGGTGATGTACGGCAGCAGTGGCCAGCAATACTGGAATAGCGATATGGTCCGCGTCCATACAACGGTCGGACAGAATCAGAATATTGTATCCCTCACGCACCGCCTTCTCGGAGGTATCACACAGACGATCCAGGGCCGGTTTCATTCCTGCGGCGCCCCGATCAGCCGGATAACAGATATCTGCGGTAAAGGTGCGGAAGGCGCCTTTAGTCAAGGCGTCGATATTGCGCACCCGCGCCAGACTGGTGTTGGTGATCAATGGATTGGTGACTTCCAGCCGCTTCTGGGCCGAGGTCTGGTCCAACTGCAACAGATTTGGACGTGGCCCGATCTGGGACACCAGGGACATCACCAACTCTTCTCGAATAGGATCAATGGGTGGGTTTGTGACCTGAGCAAAGGTCTGCTTAAAGTAGTTAAACAGTGGCTTGGGTTTATTAGACAATACTGCCACCGGGCTATCGCTACCCATGGAGCCGATTGCCTCTTGGCCAGATGCGGCCATGGGCAGCATGAGAAACTTGATATCTTCCTGGGTGTAACCGAAGGCCTGCTGTCTCTGCAACAGGGTCTGGTCGTCCGGGGCCATGGGCGACACGGTTATGGGCAGATCACGCACCATAATCTGGGTCTCATCCAGCCACTGCTGATAGGGACGTTTGGCGGAGAGCTCCGCCTTGATCTCCTCATCATCGATGATGCGTCCCTTCTCCATATCTATGAGCAGCATCTTGCCTGGCTGCAGACGCCATTTTTTAATGATCTTCTCTTCCGGGATCTGCAGAACACCCATCTCGGATGCCATCACCACCAGGTTGTCATCGGTGATCAGGTAACGGGCCGGACGCAGACCGTTGCGGTCCAGGGTTGCTCCGATCTGACGACCATCCGTAAAGGCCACTGCTGCCGGGCCATCCCACGGCTCCATCAGGGCCGAATGATACTCATAGAAGGCGCGTCTGGCTGGGTCCATCAACGGATTATCGTGCCAGGCCTCAGGGATCAGCAACATCATGGCGTGGGCCAGGGAGTAACCACCCTGCACCAACAGCTCCAGGGCGTTATCAAAACAGGCCGAGTCCGACTGCCCTTCCGGGATCAGTGGCCACACCTTGTCCAGGTCATCTCCCATCACCTCGGAGAACATGGAGTGCCTGCGCGCCGCCATCCAGTTTACGTTGCCGCGCATGGTGTTAATCTCACCATTGTGGGCAATCATGCGGAACGGCTGGGCTAGGTCCCAGGTAGGGAAGGTGTTGGTGGAGAAGCGCTGATGCACCAGCGCCAGTGCGCTCACCACTCTTTCATCGGTCAGATCGCTGTAGAACACCCCGACCTGATTGGCCAGTAGCATGCCCTTGTACAGCAGCACCCGTGAAGACATGGATACTATATAGAAGCTGTTGCAGCTACTACCGCACTCACGAACCTCATTCTCAATCTGTTTGCGAATTACAAACAGTTTGCGCTCAAAGGAGTCCTGATCATGGCAGTTGGAGCCGCGGCCGATAACTATCTGTCGCACAATAGGTTCGCAGGCCTTGACCGTCTCACCCAGACCCTCACTGCTGACTGGCACATCGCGCCAGCCCAGAAATTTCTGGCCCTCGGCTGCGATGTAGTAGGCGACCTTCTCTTCACACTGTTTGCGGGCAGACTCACCCTGGGGCAAAAACACCATACCGACGCCGTAGTTACCCACTGCTGGCAGCTCAAAATCGGTCTCGGCGCGCAAAAATTCATCGGGAATCTGCATCAACAATCCAGCGCCATCCCCGGCCAGTGGATCGGCGCCCACTGCACCGCGGTGGGTGAGATTCCTGAGTATCTCCAGCCCCTGCTTTACAATCTTATGACTTTTCTGCCCTTTTATATCTGCTATAAAGCCGACTCCGCAGGCGTCATGCTCATTCTTTGGATCATATAGTCCTTGCCTGATTGGTAAAGCCCCTGGGGTCATCGCAAACCTCATCTTCAACTTGGCCAGGCATCCGCTAATGGATGCCAGCATAATTTAAATACAATATGCGCCCGATGCCGCATAGCTCAGCTCAGGCACAAAAATCCAATATCGTCTGAAACCGGTCCAATCGGCCAAACGGGACAGCGAAGGATAATAGAATTGGGCTCTCTAGGCCAGCAACATCGGAATTCACCCACAATTCCCGCGCTGATTTTTGCTAATCTATCTGGCTCTTATCTCTTTTTGTACTGAGCCCATAGTTCGCAACCAAACCCCTGACTTACGGAGGGTTTCTGGCAACCCATCCCGAGCCTGAACTGCCATTTTTCTGTCTGGATAGACACCATAGAGCACCGGAAACCACAATTTACCATTACGTTTTGTACTGTAATATGCAACCCGACCGGACAGTGGGTGGCGGCGAAGAAAGGAGCTTATCCCCTTTTCCGCCTGTAACCCTAACAATTGAATGGTAAAGCTGGTTGGGTTTTGCTTCATTAGCCAATCTTCGCGCAGGGGCTGCGCCGAAGCGGCTTGCTGCCTCTTCCCAAGCGGCTTACTCTTGGTGGCTACAGGGCTCTTCCCGGCCCGCGTTACCGGCTTTTGCACCAACTTAACCGCGGGTGCCTCTTTTTTAACCAGGTGCGTTGATCTCTCCTCAACCGGAGCTGGGGTGCCGGGGCGCACCCCGGTCAGACCACTGGATCTCTCCTCAACCTGGATTACAGGTGCAGGCTTGGGTGCTTTTGCCTTGGGCGAAACCACAGCGGCCTTAATCCTGGCCTTACTCTTGGCAACCTGTTTCCCTATCTTTGGTTTGACGGGCTTTATATCCGCCTGGATTGGGGCGGCGGACTTTTGTGCCTTGGGGGGCATGGACTCTACCTTAGGCGACACCACTGGCACCTTGGTCTTGGGCGGCTCTGGCGCCGGTTTGGCCTTAGCCACGGCGGGTTTTACCGCCGAATCCACAACTGTCTGCATCGGCTGAATCTGCCCAGGTGGTGACACACCAGCCATCGGACGCTCCTCTGGCACCTCCACAACCACCTTAGCGGGCTCGGACCCTTTCTCCGGTTCCTGCGCCTGCACCTGTCCTTCCGGCTCAATTGGATCAGGCTCCGGGACTTCCACCAGCTCTGGCGGGGCAGCAATCTGTTCCAGCAGCGCCTGCTCTGCTACGGTTGACCCAGACTGCTCCCTAGTATCTGACGGGAGAGTCTGCTCAACCTGTTGTCTCTCTCCATCCTCTGTGTCTGAGCTGAGTGGTTGATCTGCTACACCAATATCTGACACAGCCCCTTCAGCAAGCCCACTGTCCGGCCCTGGAACAGTGTTAGCTTCACCTTTATCCAGACCATCTAACTCTGAACCCGCTTCTACTGCCGTCTCCATCGATGGGGCAGACTCTGCTGTTAAGTCTGGTAGCGCCAGCCGCTGGGTGGTACCTGCAGGCGCAGACATCTCCTGATCCACCTCAGACATCTCCTCCCCATCAGAGAACAGGGAGTTGATACTGTCCTGGTAGATCAGCCCCAGCAACACCACGATCAAAGCAATGCCGCCGCCTAGGGCGGTCCTGGTGGGGATATACTCCGTAATATCAAAAATGATTTTTTGTGTATCTACCGAACCCATCAGCTCCACAGCCTGCTGTTTGATCATGCCCGGCAAGCCACCACTCTCACGAAAAATCTTTTCAACCTGAAGCGGGGATGGGGAGTGCATGGAGCTGAATTCATCAGCGGCCAGCAGATGTTCCAGAAAGTGTTCTGTCTGCTCCCGGGTAAAAACCGGCATATCAAGCAGTTGCAGTGACTGCAGGTTCATCACCCTGAGTTGCGGGGTCTTCAGCAGGTCATCGATCTCGGGCTGGGCAAAGAGCAGTATCTGGGCGAGAGGGTTATCATTGGGACCCCGTTCGTGCAGTCTCAGCAGGGTAATGATGCTGGCTTCAGGCAATAGATGCACATCATCAACGATGATCACCGGCAGGAAACCATCCTGCCGCAGGTGATCAAAATGCAGCGCCAGGCTATCCAGCAGATCAGCGCCCCTGCCATCCAGGTCATACATCCGCACCAGTTTTGCCAACAGCGCCTCCGGCTGAAGCATCACGTCGGCGATGATCTCAACCGGTATCCAATTCTGGGGGGCCAGGTCCAGCAGATGGCTTATAAAGCTGCTCTTGCCAATGCCTTCCACGCCCCTGACCAGTGGAATGAGATTGCTGTTTTCAGTTAGATGCCGCAGCAGATCAGCGCGTTGCGCCAGCTCCGGGCTGGAAAAATATGCCTCCGACCTCTCAGGCTCTGCACCCGGTAGGGAGTTGACTGATTCACTCGACGCCATGTCCGCTGATCCCCAGGGCCTGA
Source organism: uncultured Gammaproteobacteria bacterium (assembly GCA_964628835.1). Classification (GTDB taxonomy): domain Bacteria; phylum Pseudomonadota; class Gammaproteobacteria; order Chromatiales; family Chromatiaceae; genus JAAGZL01. The sequence continues at coordinate 8,598 of CAZVME010000047.1, forward strand.
TAACAGGCCCCTGTTCAATATGATTTCAGAGTGTGGTGTAACTTGTTTAAGTCAAAATCATCCGTAACCACAGATTTACCGATACCATGCATCAAAACCAACCTCAGTCGGCCATCCAGCACCTTCTTATCCACCGCCATCAGTTCCATAATTCGACCAACTTCCAGTGTTTCTGGCGGCCTTACCGGTAGTCTGGCTCTACCTAACAGATCAACAATCTGCTTCTCTTCTTCACCGCTCATCCAGCCCTGCGCTACAGAAAATCTGGCCGCCATGCACATCCCGGCAGCCACGGCCTCACCATGCAGCCACTCGCCGTAGCCCATGCCGGTTTCAATGGCGTGCCCAAAGGTGTGGCCCAGATTCAGCAGGGCGCGCTGCCCGGCCTCCAGCTCATCCGTCGCCACCACCTTTGCCTTATCTATGCATGAACGCTCAATGGCAAAAGCCAGGGCTTCCGGGTCACGCACCAGCAGGGAGCTAATATTCCCCTGCAGCCAGACGAAGAACTCTGGATCGTTGATCAGGCCATACTTAATGACTTCAGCGATACCGGCAGACAGCTGCCGGTCATCCAATGTATTCAGGGTTTCAGTATCGGCGATGACACACTGCGGCTGATGAAAGGCGCCGATCATGTTCTTGCCCTGCGGATGATTGACCCCGGTCTTACCCCCCACCGATGAATCCACCTGGGCCAGGAGTGTGGTGGGCACCTGGATAAAATTGATTCCACGCTGGTAGCTGGCAGCAGCAAATCCGGCCATATCGCCTACCACGCCACCCCCCAATGCCACGATGGTGCACTGTCGGCTGAACCGATGCTGTAACAGGGCGTCGAATATCCCCTGCCACACCTCCAGGGTCTTATGTTTTTCACCATCCGGAAGCACAACCGTTTCACACTGAAAACCTGCCAAGGCGGTGGTAACACGCCCAAGATAGAGCGGCGCCACCACCTCATTGGTTACCACCATCACCTGGCGGCCATGAATATGCCTGGTGTAGAGTTCAGGATTATCCATAAGACCGGCCCCAACATGGATCGGATAGGAGCGATCTCCCAAATCTACCTCTACTGTTTTGGTTGTTCTCTGCATACCTGTTATTCAGTCCAGCTCTTTGAGTCGTTTCACAATCTCTCTGGCAACCAAGCCCGCGTTACGTTTCTCGGTTGAAACCACCAGATCTGCAATCTCCAGATAGAGTGGTTCGCGCTCATCCATCAGATCTCGCAACCGGTTCATTGGATCCTCTGTCTGCAACAGGGGGCGGTTTCGGTCCTGTTTAGTCCGTCTGTACTGCTGCTCCGGGGAACAGGAGAGATAGACCACCACACCACGCCCGGAGAGACAGCGGCGGTTATCCTGATCCACGACCACGCCTCCACCGGTTGCCAGCACCAGACCACTACCTTGGGTCAGATCCTCTACCACCACCCTTTCTCTGCGCCTGAACCCCTCTTCACCCTCAAAATCAAACACCGTGGGGATATCCACCCCGGTGCGGCGCTGGATCTCATGGTCGGTGTCTTCAAACTCCATCCGGAGAAGCGCCGCCAGCTGCCGCCCAATAGTGCTCTTGCCAACCCCCATGGGGCCAATCAGAAAGATATTTTTAGGATTCTGCATCATTATAAAACAGTGGCGTACCAAGCAGGCTCTTCAGCAAAAAATATGTGGATATTTCTTAGGGGTCGGAGTCGATTGCAACCATAATATACGATTTTTCTACCACACAGAGGCAACTGACTCCGACCACTGCCATTACGACCCCTACCATTAGCGTACTTTGCGCAAAAACAGGGGCGTTTCCAGACAAACCCTACTCTAGCCACCATTGCTGCAAAACACAAAGGGTGTGCCAGCAGGCACACCCCTTGGTTAACCACTAAATGCTGGCTAGTTGAAACGGCTGCAATCAGCGCATTCCAATGGTCTCTTTCAAGATCTTTGGCGTCACAAAGATCAGCAACTCACTATTGTCATCCTCTTCTGAATTCTGTTTGAACATAAAACCCACGTAAGGCAGATCACCAAAGAATGGAATCCTCTCGGTACTCTTGGAGCGAGTGCGTTCAAACACACCACCCAGGACTACGGTCTCACCATTATCCACCAGGACTGAGGTCTCGATCTCGCGGGTATCCACCGGTGGCACGCCTAACACGGCCCTAGAGAAATCCGGATTATCTTTGTTGATAATCAAATCCATGATCACATGGTCATCCGGGGTGATCTGCGGGGTCACCTCCAGTTTCAGCACCGCCTCTTTGAACGAAACCGAGGTAGCACCACTGGAACTGGCCTCCTGGTAGGGTATCTCCACGCCCTGCTTGATGATGGCGGTATTACGATCAGAGGTGATTACCCGCGGGCTGGAGATAACCTCACCCTGGCCCTCCTGCTGCATGGCGGATAGTTCCAGTTGCAGTAGGAAGGAACCGATCTTGCCAACCAGAAGATTGACTGCACCACCACGGTCGCCGCCCAGCACTGAAGGCAGATTGACCAGTAAGTTCTCCGTGGCATCTGCATCGTCACCAGTTGAAATGCCAGCACCTGCATCCATAAAGCTGCCGGTATCCAGTCCACCAGTTCCGGTGATATGTCCCGTTTTACCGCCGGCAAGTAGGATCTCATTCCCCCCCACCTTCTCGGAATAAGATTGGTTAAAACCAAAACGCACTCCAATATCCTTGGCGAAATCATCATTGGCAATCACCACACGGCTCTCGATCAGCACCTGACGCACCGGGATATCCAGCTTTTTCACCAGACGATGGATATCCTCCAGCTTGGCACTGGTGTCACGCACCAATAGTGTATTGGTGCGCTCGTCCACCGTCACATTACCGCGACTCGGGGTCAAAAGCTGATTCCCCTCTGACTTCAACAATGCGGCGATATCTGCCGCCTTGGCGTAGTTGATCTGCACATACTCTGAGCGCAGTGGCGCCAACTCCTCAATCTGCTGCTGTGACTCCAGTTCCAGTTTTTCTCTCGCCGCAATCTCCTCGGTGGGAGCCACCATGACCACATTGTCATTCTTGCGCATGGAGAGGCCCTTGGCCTTCAGGATAATCTCCAGGGCCTGATCCCAAGGTACGTTCTGCAGGCGCAGGGTGATAGAACCGGTCACGCTATCGCTGGTGACCAGATTCAGGTTGGTGAAATCGGCCAGCAGCTGCAGTACTGCACGCACCTCAATCTGCTGAAAGTTAAGCGACAACCTCTCTCCGGTATATACCAGACGCTCTTTCTGTAGCTTCTCTTTCTCAGCCGAGGTAAGCGGCCTGAATTCAATGGCAAACAGGTTATTTGCCTGGTATGCAATATGCTCATAGTCACCACTAGAAGTGATCTCCACATGTACATTAGTGCCATCAGCTGTGACCTCAAACATCTTGACCGGTGTAGCAAAGTCACTCACATCAAACTTGCGCATCAGACGTTCTGGCAGGGTTGCATCCAGGAAATCCAGCACCACCTTGCCTCCCTCTTCACGCAGATCTGCTACTGTTCCCGGGTCACTCAGGGTTATCAGAATCCGCCCTTCCCCATCATCGCCACGGCGAAAATCCACATTCTCAATACCCTTGCCGCCATTGGCTGAGAGCATGGCGGCATTTACCTGTTTCGTCACTACTGATGCTGGAGTGGCCGCTGCTGTCTGCGCTGTTCCCGCATTTATCCGCACCACCACCTGGTTTCCTGCAACTTTAATTTCATGGGTGGCCGCATCGGCAAGATTGACCACCACCCGCGTCCTGTCCCCAGCTTCTACTGCAGTTACACTGCGCACCATGCCAATCCCCACCGCCTGGGATTTTCGCGCCAGCGCACTCTTCGTACCCTGTAGATCTATCGCAATACGGGCCGGGCTATCCGTGGTAAAACTTGCAGGAGTCGCCACAGGATCCTGTGCCGTCAAGGTTATCTCAACCACATTGCCCGGCAGCGAGGAGACACTGATGTCCTGTAGTATATTGCCAGCCGCTACCGAGAGCGCAGGGACCGCTGCTATTAAAGACGTCAGCAAGAACCCAACAACCAGCCTGAACACGCTCGGTCCCGATGTATCTCTTTTACTAAACCGGCCTGACGACCTATTTTCAAATGACTGTTTCATCATTGTTCCCCTGACTTATTCACTCAGTGATACCGACGCCTGCCGTTCCATAAAACCACTCGGTTTCTTTGGAATGATCTCCGTCAATTCAATTTTATCTTCCGAAATACTGGTAATCTGACCATGGTTTTGCCCCATGTAGTTACCCACCTTGATTCTGTAGATCGTCTTATCCTTGGTCTTTACCAAACCCCAGACGGTATCACTCAGGTCTACGGTGCCTACCATCCTGATACTATCCAATGGAAATTGCTCCAACTCCTCTTTACGGCGATTGGAATCAGGGGTCAGGCCATCGCCATCCTGTAACGCCACTTCCGATTCCGCCGCCTGGGTTGGAACAAATGGATTGCGTCTGTTATTCGCTACATAGGTAAAGGTTTCGATCTGTTTTATCTCCGGCAGCGGGTCGATACGCCCTGGCTTTCTAGCCTTCACCGTCTTTACATACTGTTTCAGATCATGCATACCGTCATCACCGCATGCCGCCAGAAGGGTGAGTACGCCAAGGGCCACAATCGTCCGCGCACAAGTAGACCATGCCCTGCTCATTTTCCACCCTCCTCATCCAGATAACGGTAAGTCTTTGCCACCGCCTGCAGCACCAACGCGCCAGCAGCGGGTGCGGGCTGAGATCCTCTGCCCCTTTTCTCACGCGCTTGCTGATATATGTGCACATTGTGGATAGTGACAATGCGCGGCAAGGCGGCCAATCCGCTTATAAACTCCCCAAACTCATGGTAGCCACCCAACACCTTGATATTTATGGGCAACTCCGCATAGAACTCCCTGGGAACCTCAGCGGTTGGGTCGAATAGCTCAAATTCCAGACCTGCCGCCAGACCGGTCTGGGATACATCCACCAGCAGATCGGCAACCTCCGCCTTATTTGGTAGCTGTTGTAACATGGCATTGAAAGACTGCCGCATCTCTTTGAGCTGTTTCTTGTAATCTTCAAGACTCGCGGCCTTGCGTTGTTTGCTCTCGAACTCCTTGCGCAGCTTCAGCTCCTGCTTTTCAACCTTCTCCAGGGCAATCAGCTGATCTTCTGTATCCAGGTAATACCAGCCAACACCCAGCAACACACACAGCAACAGCGCCAGGATCGCCTTGGCGGGGGCCGGCCAGATACCTATATTGGAAAAGTCGAGATTATTGAGGTCGTCAAAAGTCATTTCGCGCCCCCTTGAGCTGCTCCATCAGGTACAGCATTCTTGTTGATCTGGTTCACAGACATGATGAAATGACTGAACCCCGTACCTGTTTTATCTTTATTCTCAACCACCTGCAGAGAGGGCGCATGCAGCCACTCAGAGACATCAATATTCCGCATATAGGAAGAGACCCGCGCATTGGACTGGGCTCGGCCATTGATGGTTACCGCTTTCACTTTCTGTGTCACGTCAGTGAGATACGAACCTTCGGGGGTTCTCGTCACCAGCTCATCGAACAGATGCACCACCTCCGGGCGGCTACTCTGCAGTTGCTGGATTACGTTAATCCTGGCCAGGAGTTTTGCCTTGGTGCTTTCAAGATCTTTGATCTCCTTGATCTTGCGGTCCATCTCGGCAATCTCTTTCTTGAGAAAACCGTTGCGAGCCTTCTGGTAGTCAATCATTCCAGATATATGCAGATGCACATAAAAGCCCAGCAAAAGTGTAATGAACAGGGCGCCCGCTATCATCACCCCAAATTCGCGTTGGCGTTGCCTGCGTAGATTTTCCCGCCAGGGTAAGAGGTTAATACGTGCCATTTCAGTCAAAGCTCCTCAAGGCCAGCCCACAGGCAATCATTAATGATGGCGCATCATTACTTAAGCTCTGCGGCTTGACGTTGGATGAAACAGACATGTTGGTAAACGGGTTGGAGATAATCGTGGGCGTACCGACCTTCTCCTCCACCAACTCGTCAATTGCAGGAATAGAAGCACAACCGCCAGCAAGCACAATATGGTCGACGCTGTTATGCGCGCTGGAGGAGAAGAAAAACTGCAGGGAACGGCTAACCTGTTGCGCCAGCGCCTCTTTAAAAGGCTCCAACACCTCAGATACGTAGTTGTCTGGCAACCCTCCCTGACGCTTTGCCATCCCCGCCTCTTCCTGTGACAGGCCATAACGACGCTGTATCTCCTCGGTCAACTGCTTACCACCAAAGCTCTGTTCACGAGTATAGATAATCTTATTGTTGTGTAGGACATTCAGCGCGGTGTTAGTGGCGCCTATATCCACTATGGCGATGGTCTGATCCACACCAAAATCAGGTAACTGCTCAGTAATGAGGGAGAAGGCATTTTCCATTGCATATGCCTCCACATCCACCACAGCAGAGGATAGACCGGCAAGCTCTAAAGCAGACACGCGGTTTTCCACGTTCTCGCTACGGGATGCCGCCAGCAACACATCCACCATCTCCGGGTTCTTTTCGCTGGGGCCGAATACCTCAAAGTCTATATTTACCTCTTCCAGGGGGTAGGGGATGTATTGATCGGCCTCCAGTTGAATCTGGCTCTCCATCTCCTGATCAGAGAGCGAGGCTGGCATGGTGATGATCTTGGTGATTACCGCAGAACCAGATACCGCCACCGCTGCCTGCTTGGCACGGCTGCCTGAGCGACGCACAACATTGCGTATAGCATCCCCCACGGCATCCACGTCTGCGATGTTCTTTTCCACCACGGCATCAGGCGGCAGCACCTCTACCGCGTAACGTTCGACCCTGAACCGGGCGCCGGACCTCCCACCAGAACGGCTCAACTCCAACAGCTTTACGGCTGTTGAACTTATGTCCAGACCAAGAACCGGGGTATTTTTGGTTCCAAAAAACGGTAACATATACCTATCCTTCCCCTAGTTTTACTATATTGGAATATATCTTAAACAAATCTCTTTAACAAGTTAGCTTAACTATATAGCAGTAAATGATTTTTTTGTGAAGTACTTTGTTAAATAAATGTCCAACCCGTTCACATAAAATCGATATAGCTTAGTTTTTAAGAATGGATGATAATGCCTCAACACCACGTAGAAACCGGCAATGAATAACATATGAAGTGGCTATTTAGGATCATAAAAGGGCTGTTGACCCTGCTTATACTGGGCCTTACTGTCGGCACTATCGCCCTGATTTCAGTCTATCTGCACCTGGAGCCAAAACTTCCATCAATCGAAAACCTGCGCGATGTTCAACTGCAGGTGCCACTGCGTGTATACAGCAGAGACCAACTACTTATAGCTGAATTTGGGGAGAAGAGGCGTACCCCACTGGTATATAACGAGATACCGCAGCAGGCGATTCATGCCTTCCTGGCTGCGGAAGATGACCGTTTCTTCCACCACCCGGGGGTAGACTATCGGGGCATTCTGAGGGCAGCCCTGCAGCTTGTACTCACAGGAAAACGCCGCCAAGGCGGCAGCACCATAACCATGCAGGTCGCCAGAAACTTCTACCTGAGTAGCAAAAAGACCTTCACCCGCAAGATCAATGAGATTCTGCTCTCCCTTCGCATCGAAGGACAGTTGACCAAGGAGGAGATACTGGAGCTATACCTTAATAAGATATACCTGGGTAACCGCTCCTACGGGGTGGGAGCTGCTGCAGAGGTGTATTACGGAAAGCATCTGCACGAACTGAATCTGGCAGAGATTGCCATGATAGCAGGCCTCCCCAAGGCGCCATCAAGATTCAACCCGATCATCAATCCCAAAAGGGCACACCAGCGCAGGGACTACGTACTGCGACGCATGGCAAAACTGGGCCATATCACCGAGCAGGAGATGACGGTAGCCCTGGATCTGCCGGTTGTTGCCAGGATGCACCGCTCTCAGGCCGAAGTTAAAGCCCCATACATTGCAGAGATGGTGCGTGCTGAGATGGTGCGCAGATTTGGCGAAAAGGCCTATAGTGCCGGCTACCGGGTCTACACCACCATAGACAAAAAATCCCAAAACGCCGCCAGGGCCGCCATCCACAAGGCCCTGCATGAATATGACCTGCGGCATGGTTACAGGGGAGCGGAACAGAATTTCCAGATCGCACCAAGGGCCGAAGACTCTTCTCTGGATCAGATCCTACGGGACATAAGAATAGTCGGAGAACTTATTCCGGCCCTGGTCACGGAGGTGGACAAGAAAACTGCCAGCATCTACCTCGGCAGCGGCCGACGCGCAAAGCTTGAGTGGGAGGGAGTCAGCTGGGCCAGACCTTATAAAAACGAAAATCGCCGCGGCAAGGCGCCGAAAACAGCCACAGATATACTGAAACCCGGTGATGTTATCCGCGTAATTGCCACCACCCAGGAGAACAAACCAGTCTGGCGACTGGCCCAGATACCCGCCATCCAGGGAGCGCTCATATCACTTGACCCCAACGATGGGGCCATTCTTTCCCTGGTGGGAGGATACGACTACTACCTGAGTAAATTCAACCGCGTAACCCAGGCCAAGCGCCAGCCGGGCTCTGGCTTCAAGGCGATCATATACTCAGCGGCCCTGGAGGCCGGATTCACCGCCGCCAGCCTGATCAACGATGCCCCCATCGTGATTAATAACCCCACCCTGGAGACCGCATGGCGACCAGAGAACTATAGCGGGAAATTTTACGGCCCCACCCGTCTGCGCATGGCGTTGACCAAATCCCGTAATCTGGTCTCCATAAGGTTGCTACGCAACATGGGCATGGACCATGCTCTGAAACACGCCAAGCTGTTTGGATTCGAACCCAAGAGCCTTCCACATAATCTCTCCCTGGCATTGGGCAGTGGCGCCGTCACCCCCCTACAGATGGCAAAAAGCTACGCCATCCTGGCGAACGGCGGCTTCAATGTGGTGCCATATTTCATTCAGCGCATCGAAACCAGCAAGCATGAGATCGTGCTCCAGGCGCAGCCGCTCACGGTCTGTCCCGCCTGCCCGCAAACCGCAACCCTGGACCAGGACGGCAAGGCAATCTACCCAGCCAAGGCCGCAATCGGTGTCGCACCCCGCGTCATCTCGCCCCAGAACCACTACCTGATGAACTCCATGATGCGGGACGTGATCCAGCACGGAACCGCCACCAAGGCCAAGGATCTGGGACGCCGGGACATAGCGGGTAAGACTGGGACTACCAATGATCAACGTGACGCATGGTTCAACGGCTTCAACCGCTCATTGGTAGCCATCACCTGGGTAGGCTTTGATAACCATGCCCCACTCGGCGACAAAGAGGTGGGCGGTGAAGCCGCCCTGCCGGCCTGGATCGCATACATGGAACAAGCGCTCAAGGACGTGGAGGAACAACCCCTAGAGATGCCAGCAGATATGCTTGCAATCCGTATTGACCCAAAAACCGGTGAGCCAGCGCCACCTGGACAAAAAAATGCCATGTACGAGATCTTTCGCGCAGAAATGGCTCCTGAGGTCCCGGCCATGGAGAGTGTGAAGATCTTCGGCGAGGATAATCGATCTCCAGATGCTGTCGAAGAACCCAAAGAGCTGTTTTAAGGCAGTTCAGAATTAATCAGCGGATTTCCAGCTAATACAACACCAGCACTTTCACGGAGTCCCCATGGCTCAGCGCCCCAGCAAAGACCGGCTACGCGCCAGCATCGCCTACGAGGCAGCGCGCATCATCCATGATCTGGGACGGCATGATTACAACACCGCACGTAACAAGGCCGCCCAACGCCTGGGATGCAAAGATAAGAGAAGACTTCCCAGCAACGGTGAGATTGAGCAGGCACTGCTGGAAAACCAACTGATTTTCCACGCCGACGATCAGCAACTGTGGGAAAAAAATCTACTGCAACTGGCACAGGAGGCCATGTCGAACCTGGAGCAGTTTTCACCCCGCCTGGTCGGGTCGGCGCTTAGAGGTACTGCAGATCTGTATACACCACTGCAACTGCACCTGTTTGCCGACTGTCCAGAGGATATCGCCCTGTTCCTGCTAGAGCGGGGTATACCCTATATTGAAGGCGAGAAAACCGCCCTGTTCCCAGGAGAGAAAAAGCAGCGTCTGCCAACCTTCAGATTCAGGTCGGGCGAAACCGAGGTGGAGCTTACTTGGTTCCCACTAAATACAGTGGGACATCCACCGCTCTCACCCATAGACCAAGGGCCGGAACAACGCGCTTCACTGCGCCAAGTTAACTCCCTACTGGAGCAGGAGTAGCGCTTCCAGCAACACACACAGTGCGCAGTTTTCCATAAAAAACCACACACCCCATACAGAAAAGTAAGGCCGGTATCGAAATTGTTTATTAGCAATTGCTAATACTCCATTAAATAATCAAGATACTGTAATAACGAATCATTGGTATTTTTAAATTTTAAATTTGATTATCTCCGATACCATTAGCTTGTATTTTTTTTCAGGGGATAAATAATCAACACAATACCACCCTGGCGTGAGACAGAGACACATGAGTTGAATCTAGGAGAGGCACATGAATAGATTCAACTTGGTTTAGAACGATAACTGTACAACCAGTAACGGTCCTGGAGTAATCAGGCCTTTTCTTGCAATTGAACTAGCCACCGGGCAGTTTGATGGCAGGCTCAAAATCCATCAGGAGTAGTAATAATGCAGATTACCGGAATGTATTGGGGATCCAAACTCCTCAAGTACGTCGACTTCCCAACCTCCGAGGTGCTGGGGCCCGAGGCCACAGCAGAACAGATAAAGGATCTGATTAGCCGTAAAGGCGAAGTCTTCATCAAACCCATGTTCAAAGGCGGCGTGGGCAAAAAAGGCAAGGCCGGACTATTGGGTCGCGCCAAGGACCTCTCCACAGCAATGCAGGAGAAGTCCCGCCTCTATTTTGCCGAGCACTTCCATAACAACACCCACTCCAAGGCTGAAGGTGTAACCTTTGAGGGCGCTGTGCCATCTGATTACGAGGTCTATTTCTCCTTGACAGACAGCACCGAGTATCGCGCTCCCATGATCACCCTCACCCACCACGGTGGCATGGACATCGAAGAACTGCCTCCCGAGAAGATCGCTCGCATCCCGTTTGATCCCCTAACCGGACTCAAGGGCTTTGTGATCTCCAACGCCCTGCGCAAAATCGGCGCCCCCAAAGAGCTGGTAAGCCCCCTGGTGCAAAATCTACCTAAGCTGTGGGACCTATTCCATAACTATGGCATGACCACCCTGGAGCTGAACCCGATCCGCATGGAGAAAAACAAGAAGGGTCGCTTGGTTCCAGTGGCCTGCGATTTCAAGTGTGCCTTCGACGGCGATGACCCCAACGCCTCCCGTCTGGGTCTGCCGGAAGATCTGGATACCTCCAGCTACTCCGACTTCGAACAAGAGGTAAACCAGCTGCGTACCTATCAGGGCCAGTCTGACGTTTTTGTTATCAACGACGCCGGCAGCATCACCGCCATGACCTTCGGTGGTGGTGCCAACGCCCTGGTAACTGAGCTGTTGGGCGACTCTGCCACCATCTCTTCTGACTTCGGCGGCAACCCACCCTACGCGAAGATGCATGACATCAGTCGCATCGTATACAAACACTGGCTAAAACAGTCCAATGTACTGTTTATTATCGGCGGCAAAGCCAACAACACGGATATCTATGAGACCTTCCGCGCCATGGCCGATGCTCTGCGCGACTACTTCAACCAGTATGGGCCCATCCCGCTGTATGTTGTTATTGGCCGTGGTGGTCCTAACCTGATCCGGGGCATGGGCTATATGCGCGACACTCTGGATTCCCTGGGTCTGCCCTATCAGATGTTTGGCCATGACTCAGCCATGAGTGAGGTAGTCAATTACTCCCAGGCCGTGGACAAGTGGATGAATGAAGGCGGTCGCAAGGTCATCGCAGACAAGCTTGGCATCACCCTGGACCCAGAGTTAGACAGTAAATTCCTGGGTATTGACGAAGCAGCAGCAACTGCAACCAAAGCAACAGAGAGGACTTAAGCATGCATCCCCAAGGCGTAGAAAAATTTCCCCACTACTATGTGGGCGTCAACTCTCTGAGCGAACTTGCCACCAAGGAAGATCGTGTCTGTGTTTTGAACATCACCGGTGGTGAGAGCCGTGGGGTTACACCCACCAGCCACACCTTCTCCGGCGGCAACGTGGTATGCGGTACCGCTCCTGGTCGCTCCGGCACGGCGATGAAGACCAGCAATGGAGACATACCCATCTATGACAATATCGCGGAGGCCATTGAGGCCGGCCACGAGTTCAACGTGGTTGTAGTTTACCTGCCACCATCTGGTGTACGTGATGGCGTAATCGAGGCCATCCGGGTAAATCCAAACCTGACCAAAATCATTATCCTGACCGAGAAGATTCCAGTACGCGATGCGCGTGTAATTCGTGCCATGGGCCAGATGCGTGGTATCGACATCTTTGGCGGCAACTGCCTGGGACTGGCCGACGCCCACAACCATATCCGTCTCGGTGGGGCCCTGGGTGGCAGCGCTCCGGAGGAGTCACTGCTGCCAGGCTCCATAGCTATCTTCTCCAACTCGGGCAACTTCACCACCACCATCGCGGTATACCTTACCACTGCAGGCTGGGGCAGCACCGTCTCCCTCTCCTCCGGTAAGGATGTATACATTCACTACTCCGCCCCGGAATGGACTCACGCCTTCCATAACGATGACCGCTCCCAGGCTGCAGTAATGTACGTTGAGCCAGGTGGTTACTACGAGCGTGATCTTGAGTTTGAAAAGCCGGTAGTGGCCTGCATAGTTGGCCGCTGGAAGGCAAAACTGACCAAGGCCTGCGGCCACGCCGGTGCTATCGCCGGCGCTGGTGACAACGCCGCCGCCAAAGAAGATTGGTTCATGGAAAAATTCGATGTGGACGAGATTTTCACTCCAGAAAACCCGGTCTGCTCCGAGAAGGGCGCGGTAGTTGTCAACATCGCCCATATCCCGGCTGCCCTGACCGCGGTTATGGAGAAGCGTGGCGTCAAGCCGGACTTTAAACCGGTGGGTGACCTCTCCATGAAGTGCTGGTTCAGCAATACCCAAGGAATTGATCTCCCTGACTCCCTGAATCCAAACATTATTGAAGCGGTTGCTCCATACAATGAACAGATCGGCGCCCTGAGCAATCAGGTGGGTGTGATATTCCCACGTCAGACCATGAAAGACACCTCCGGTGCTTCCATGATGGATCCCAAGACCCAGGTCACCAAGATCCACGGCACCAGCGTATTGGATGCATCTACTCACACCTTTGAAGAAAACCTGGTGCAGAGCCTGACCCGCGAGTATCCAGACGCCAACGGTGCTGCCTTGGCCAATGTGGCCCTCAACGCCTTCGTCAACCAAGACGGAAAGGTGGGCCTGGCCGCTGCCGACGCCTCCCGTGAAGCGGGCAACAGCCCCAACACCGCCCTGGCAGCTGCCGTTGCCATGGTGGGACCAAAACAGGTAGGGACCTCCCGCAAGGCAGCCTCTGCCCTGATGGAGCTGTTCAAGAAAAGTGGTCTCGAAGATCTTGCAGATACCGGCTTCGATTTCAGCGCCCAGTTGGAAGCTGCGGACAAAGAGCTGTTTGTCTCTGACAGCCCCTGCAGCTGTGGCGACGCCATGCTGGCAGCCATTGAGGCCCGCGGTGCAAAATCAGTATTTGTCGAGTTTCTCAAGGCCCTGGCGGCAAAGAGTGGCGGCAAGCTGAGTTGCCAGGTGCTGACTGCTGCTGTGACCACCCACTTGGCCTGGCCGGCACTGATGCGCAAGCGGCTCTCCATCACCACTATTGGTAATATGCCGTGGCACTTCCGCATATTCAGCACCCTGATCGGTTCTGCCGCCAGCGCTGAGAATCAGAGCAAAGGCAGCTTCTGCGGTGTGGCCACCAGTGACCTGATGGGCAGTTGGAGCTTCACCGAGACCGCTCACCTGGCGCTGCTGGGCAAGCGTCCGAACGAAGAGGAGCTCTACTCCTTCTCGGTACTGCTGGGTCTGATCATTTCCAACGGACCGGGCACCATCTCCGCCCAGGGCGCCAAGGGTGCCGTAGCTGCCGATGGTCCGGAATCACCTGAGCGTATCCAGGTCAACAAGGGCTATATCGGCTTCCTGACTCACACCGGTTTTGCCCACGGTGGTAACGGCTTCGAGGCCATTGCCTTCCTGCTGGACCGCTTCCGCGATTCCGGTCTGAGCGATCCCGGTGCAGAAGGCCATGGTCTAGATCTGGCAGCAATGGCTACCGAGTATGCCAAGGAGTACCTGGCGTACAAGAAAAAAGCCAAGGCCGAGGGCAACATCTCCTACGACAAGATCCCTTGCACCGGTCACCCGGTCTTCAAGGGAGAAGATGTAAACTTCGACCCACGTGAGGTATTCGTTGGCGATCTGTTCAAGAAGCGCGGCGACTACAACGCCTTCCACGAGTTCTATCGTGAGCTGGTGCAGGCGTTGTTTAAGACTGGCGTGACGCGGAATACTTTCTGTGTCAACGTGGATGCCGTCATCGCGGTTATCCTGTTGAAGATGCTGTGGAAACCACATGCGAACGGTGAGATTGATGACGCAACCATGGAAGCGGCAGCCTTCACCACCTTCCTGTTTGGACGCATGATTGGTAGCGCAGCGGAGATCGACGACCATACCAACCGCGGGAAGAACATGGATACCCGTACTGCAGCCAGCAAGTGCAGCTACGCAGGCTAGATCCACGGTGGAAATGATCCGGATTTCACGCTTCAAAACAGAGCATTGAAATGTTATATCCGGGTTGTTTCCAAGGTCTTTACATACATCTAATATAGGTTCATTATCTTGGTCCCTCTCCGTTGAAAGGGGCCAGGAATAATGAACGATTGGACAGGTGCACTTATCCAAGACCCTGAAATCACAACCCTGTCGATAAACAACCTGTAAGAGCTGTACCCTGGGGACGACCTGATAACAGACTCAAAAAACCAGCAGCCGACCAAACCAACCCCAATGCCTCAATCCTGATGACGCGGCAGGGATAGAACAGTAACCGGCACCTGGAACACCCCTCTACTCTTCAGACAGAGCGGCAGTTGAATAACCTGCGATTTTTACTTTAGAAATCTTTAACTGAGGAAATAACATGTCAAAGATAATTTGGACAAAAATTGATGAAGCGCCGGCACTGGCGACCTACTCTTTTCTGCCCATCGTTCAGAAATTCACTAGGGCGGCAGATGTTGACGTAGAGACCCGGGATATCTCCCTCTCCGGTCGCGTCATTGCCAACTTCCCAGACAACCTGAACGACGAACAGAAGATTCCGGATGAGCTGAGCCGCTTAGGCGATCTGGCCAAGACCCCCGAGGCCAACATCATCAAACTGCCAAACGTCAGTGCATCCATCCCTCAGCTGAAGGCCACCATCGCCGAGCTGCAGGAGAAAGGTTATGACATTCCGGATTATCCTGAAAATCCGCAGAATGATGCAGAGAAAGAGATCAAGGAGCGTTTTGCCAAGGTTCTCGGCAGTGCCGTGAACCCGGTACTGCGCGAAGGCAACTCCGACCGGCGCGCACCTGGTGCAGTAAAGAACTACGCCAAGAAGTTCCCCCACTCCATGGGCGCCTGGAGCAATGACTCCAAGTCCCACGTCGCCACCATGAGCAGCGGTGATTTCGCCTCCAATGAGCTCTCCACCACCATGACCGCAGCCACCAACGCCAAGATCGAATTCATCGGCAGTGATGGCGGCAGCAGTGTGCTCAAAGAGAGCGTACCGCTGGAAGCGGGCGAGATCGTAGACGCCACCTTCATGAGCAAGAACGCCCTGACCCAGTTCCTGGCCGAGCAGGTGGAAGATGCCAAAGCCAAGGGCGTGCTGTTCTCCCTGCACATGAAAGCCACCATGATGAAGGTGTCCGACCCAATCATCTTTGGCCACTGCGTCAAAGTGTTCTACGCACCTGTAATCGAGAAGCACGCCAACACCATTGCTGAACTGGGTATCAACTTCAACAACGGCCTGGGTGACCTCTACAACAAGATGGACAACCTAGACGCCGCCAAGAAGGGTGAAATAGAGGCCGATATCCAGGCCCTGTATGCCGAGCGTCCAGCTATCGCCATGGTAGACTCCGATAAAGGCATCACCAACCTGCACGTCCCCAGTGACGTTATCATCGACGCCTCCATGCCAGCCGCCATCCGCGCCTCCGGCCAGATGTGGGGACCTGACGGTGCGCAGAAGGACACCAAGTTCGTGATCCCGGATCACAGCTATGCACCGCTGTATCAAGCTACGGTTGAAAACTGCATCGCCAATGGCGCCCTGGACCCAACCACCATGGGTACAGTTCCCAACGTGGGTCTGATGGCAAAGAAGGCGGAGGAGTATGGCTCTCACCCCACCACCTTCGAAGCTCCGGGCGACGGCACCATCCGTGTCACCGACTCCAACGGCAACACCATCCACGAGCACAGCGTGGAACAGGGTGATATCTGGCGTATGTGCATGGTGAAAGACGCCCCGATCCAGGACTGGGTGAAACTGGCTGTGACCCGCGCCAGGGCTACCGGCTGGCCAACAATCATCTGGCTGGACCCGGACCGCGCTCACCACATTGAGATCAAGAAAAAGGTTGACCAGTACCTGCCGAATCACGACACCAGCGGCCTGGATATCCGCATCATGTCGGTGTATGACGCAGCCAAGTTCTCAGTGGAGCGCCAGCGCGCCGGCGATAACACCATCTCCGTGACCGGTAATGTATTGCGTGACTACAACACCGATCTGTACCCAATCCTGGAGCTGGGTACCAGCGCCAAGATGCTCTCCATCGTTCCGCTGATGAATGGCGGCGGCCTGTTTGAGACCGGCGCTGGCGGTTCCGCACCCAAGCATGTACAGCAGCTGGTGCAGGAGAATCACCTGCGTTGGGACTCCCTGGGAGAATTCCTGGC
>CAZVME010000048.1:0-25058 GCA_964628835.1 uncultured Gammaproteobacteria bacterium
GAGCAGATTGGTCAGTACAAAAATGCCGACCTTATCTGGTGTCAGGAGGAGTCAGCCAACATGGGTTCCTGGATGTTTGTGCTCCCGAGACTGCAGTACATCCTGGATATGCTCGGTTGTGAAAACAGACGGCCGGTATATGTGGGGCGCAGTGCCTCGGCCTCTCCTGCTACCGGCTACATGTCTGCGCATATTAATGAACAGAAGCTGTTGTTGGAACAGGCGTTGACCTGGTCGATTGCAGATATAACCCAGCCGTTCAAACGGGATGAGAACCTGAGTGAACTGGCGCAGAACTACTTTGAGGGGTGTCCTGAGTAGTTTTATCAACCAAGAAAGCTCGGAAATGAATCGGGTTTTACAAATTCTTGTAAATATTGAGGGTGTCATGACCACTGAGATAATTGTACCAACCGTTGGAGAGTCCATAACCGAGGCCACTGTGCTCAAATGGCTGAAGGCCGTGGGCGACAGTGTCACCATGGATGAACCACTGGTGGAGTTGGAGACCGACAAGGTTACGGTTGAGATAAATGCGCCGGCATCTGGGGTGTTGCAGAGCATCCTGGTGGATGAAGAGGTGGACGTGGAGATCGGCGGGGTGCTGGGGATTATCGCCGAGGGTGCGGCGGCGGATGCAGCTGCACCAGCAGCCAAGCCAGTAGTGGATGAGACAGTGGCGGAGCTGGTTGCAGAAGCGGCGACCGATTCCCTGGCCCCGGCAGTGCGGCGTCTGGTGGATGAACATGGCCTGGATGCATCTGCCATAACCGCCAGTGGCAAAGATGGACGCCTCACCAAGGGTGATGTACTGGCCCACATTGAGGCGAAATCCAAACCGGCGCCCAAACCGGATGCTGTGCCAGCACCGACACCGGTAGCAGCTCCTGCCCCGGCTGCCCCAGAGGCACAGATCCCGCCAGCGGTGGCAGGCCCAAGGGAGGAGCGCGCGCGCATGACGCGTCTGCGCAAACGGGTGGCGGAACGTCTCAAGGATGCCCAGAATACCGCAGCCATGCTCACCACCTTCAATGAGGTGGATATGACCGCCAGCATGCAGATGCGCAGTAGTCATAATGAGGCCTTTCAGAAAAAGCACGGGGTGAAGGTGGGGTTTATGTCCATCTTTGCCAAGGCCTGTGTGGTCGCCCTGCAGGAGTATCCGGCAATCAATGCCGAGATCAGCGGTGACGAAATTATCTACAAGAACTACTATGATATTGGCATCGCCGTGGGAACCGAGCAGGGTCTGGTGGTGCCGGTGGTGCGCGATGTGGGAGGCATGGGCTTTGCCCAGATCGAAAAGCAGATTAGGGAGTACGGTACCAGGGCGCGTGATGGTCAGTTGTCACTGGATGAACTTCAGGGTGGCACCTTCACCATTACCAACGGTGGCGTATATGGCTCCATGATGTCCACGCCGATCCTGAACGCACCGCAGTCAGGCATCCTGGGGATGCACAATATTGTGCAACGTCCCATGGTGATGCCGGATGGTAGCATTCAGGCCCGGCCCATAATGTACATTGCTCTCACCTATGATCATAGAATTGTGGATGGTAGAGAGGCGGTGGGGTTTCTGGTCCGGGTCAAGGAGTGTGTCGAGGATCCGCGACGCATCATGTTGGATACTTAGGGTCATCTATTAACGGGGGGGAGGTCAAAATAGAGGTTTTGACTTTCCCTTATTTTCAAGCAATTGTAGAACATACAGTGCGGTGCCTCAGGTGCGGCATGAACCCTGACCTATTCAGCGGTTTTTTTGATTAAAGGTAGAAGTAAATGAACGAGAACAGCTTTGATCTGGTAGTGATCGGTGGTGGTCCTGGTGGTTATGTGGCGGCAATACGGGCAGCACAGCTGGGTATGAAGGTGGCCTGTGTGGAGAAGCGCGGTAGCCTCGGCGGCACCTGTCTGAATGTGGGCTGTATCCCCTCCAAGGCCATGTTGCAGTCATCGCACCATTTTGAGACCGCCAGCCGTGAGTTTGCCGATCACGGCATCAAGACCCAGGGTCTGGAGGTGGATCTTGCCACGATGCTGCAGCGTAAAGATAAGGTGGTGGTGGATCTCACCAAGGGTATCGAATTTCTGTTCAAGAAAAACAAAGTCAGCTATATACGGGGTACCGCTGTGCTGGCAGGCGAGGGCAAAATCAGAGTGGCGCTGCTGGATGGAGTGGAACAGGAGATCACAGCCGCTAACATTCTGATCGCCACCGGCTCGGATGTTGCGCCTCTACCCGGAGTGGAAATCGACGAAAAACAGATCGTTTCCAGTACTGGGGCACTCTCCCTGAGTAAGATACCATCCAGCATGATTGTGATTGGCGGCGGTGTGATCGGACTGGAGCTGGGCTCGGTGTGGCGGCGTCTGGGGGCCGAAGTAACCGTGGTTGAGTTCATGGATACCCTGTTACCCGGCATGGATCAGGACGTGCGTAAACAGATTCAGCGCACCATGAAGAAACAGAAGATGAAGCTGAAACTCTCCACCAAGGTGACCGCAGCCAGCAAGGACAAGAATGGGGTATCACTCAGTGTTGAGTCCCTCAAGAAAGGTGATACCGATACCCTGCAGGCGGAGGTGGTGCTGGTGGCCATCGGCCGTATCCCCTATACCCAGGGGCTGGGCCTGGAGCAGGTGGGGGTTGCCACCGACGAACGTGGGTTTATCCAGGTGGATGATGGTTTCAAGACCAATGTGGACGGTATCTATGCCATTGGTGACGTAATCGGCGGTGCCATGCTGGCACACAAGGCAGAAGAGGAGGGTATGGCGTTGGCTGAGAACCTTGCCGGGAAACCGGGGCATGTCAATTACCAGACTATTCCAGGTGTAGTCTATACCTGGCCAGAGGTGGCCAGTGTTGGTCGTACCGAAGATGGACTGAAACGCGACGGCGTTACCTATAGTGTCGGCAAGTTTCCATTCAGTGCAAATTCACGTGCGCGTGCTAACGGTGACAGTGAAGGATTTGTTAAGATACTGGCTGATGCAGAGACTGACCGGTTGCTGGGTGTACACATTGTTGGTCCTGCGGCTGGCGACCTGATAGCCGAGGCTGTTAGTGTGATGGAGTTTGGTGGCTCGGCGGAAGATATAGCCCGCACTTGCCATGCCCACCCAGCTCTGGGCGAAGCGGTTAAAGAGGCGGCATTGGATCTGGATGGGAGAGCAATACATGCTTGAGTGTGGTGTGAGAAGTAAATGGTTAAAACAGCTGATGTTGGCCCTATCTCTGGCAGGGGTGTCTCTGGGCTGTCAGGCAATTTCTGATGGGCTGGCAAAGGCCCTGGATGCCATGGCCAAGGGCGATTATCATACCGGCGTTACCCTGCTGGGGCCGTTGGCGCGGCAAGGGAGCCCGCAGGCGCAGTATCTGCTGGGCCGTGCCTATACCCATGGAGAGGGCGTAGACCCAGACCCGGTGAAAGCGGTGAAATGGCTGGAGCGTGCGGCGTATCAGTTGCACTATGGTGCGGCAAATACCCTGGGGAAAATATATGCCAGCGGCATGGGGGTAAAGATAAACACCAATCTTGCAGCAACCTGGTTTTCCCGGGCGGCTGAAATTGCTGAAGCAACTGGTGGTGAACATGTGGATTGCTCTGAGTAGCGATTCACAGATATAGAGTAATTGCGGTAAGCTTACGCTTTAGTTATAGAGAGGTGAGTAGTATGAAGGATTCTCTTGTTGTCAGCTTTCCGGGTGGAAAGAAGGTAGATGTAAATGTCGGTAACTTCAAGATAAATACCGATCAGTCCCAAGAACACGGAGGCGATGCCTCTGCACCAGAACCATTTGCCATGTTTCTGGCTTCGCTGGCCAGTTGCGCCGGAATCTTTGCCCTGGGTTTTTGCCAATCGCGCGAGCTTCCAACTGAGGGCCTTGCCCTGTATCTGGACTGGGAGAATGCGGACAAACCCCCCTTTGCCGCCAAGGCTGGGTTCCGGCTGGTGCTACCAAAAGAGTTCCCGGAGAAGTACCGGGCCAGCATTGTACGTGCGGTGGAGCAGTGTAAGGTCAAACACTATATCCACAATCCCCCTGAGTTCAGCATAGAGCTGGTTTAACACACCAGTAGCACCACCAACTCTGTGGGCCCGTGTACCCCGTAGGCCAGGGTCTGTTCAATATCCGCAGATTTGGATGGACCCGATATAAGCACTGCATTGGTGGGCATCCCCTGGTTCCACTGCTCTGACTCCACGGCCTCAGCGAAGCTATGGTGCAGGTTTGTGGAGCGTAGTATGGCAAAGTGCACCGGCGGCACCAGAGAGAAGGTGCGCGGCTCCTCCCTGGTCGGCCACAGGATAAGGGCACCCACGTCGGCGATGCCGCTGCGTACAGAGGTAACCGCTCCATCCACTTGGTAGAAAAGTTCCTGTTTCCACTGGTCTACCGACTCTTCTCTGGTTATGAGTTCGGTGCAACTGTCGCTGTCTGCCCAGGCTGACTCAATCTCTGCGGCAAGTGGACCCTTGGGCGCATACAGAAGATTCTCCAGCTGTTTCTCTGTCGCGAGTTCCCATAGCTTTGTTGGCCAGTCGTTCTCGGTTACCTGATGTACTTCAGCCCGGACGGAGGCCAACCTGCTACAGAAATTGTCTATTCTCTGCTCCAGACTCCACTTCGGTGCTACGGTCTCTGCAGCCACTGTTGGTGATGGTAGTCCCGGTCTGCCACTACGTAAACGCTGTAGTATGTTCTCTTTGCTGTTATTCATCTTCAACCCCCATCTTCCGCGCCAGTTCATGCAAACTCTTGGGCGCAATGGCTGGGGCCTGGCGTACCTTGGTCCAGGGCCCGAGTTGTTTCGGTATCAGGCCACGCATGCGGGTAAGAAACCGGCAGCCCAAACGGTATAGGGCAGGATGTGTGTTGATCCAGCCCCAGAGGCTCCAGATCATGCTCTCTCTGGTTGACCGCTGGCTGCCTTTTCCCATGGTGTTGTCTGGCGGATTGCGCCTCACCTGTTCAAACCTCAGACGGTTAAGCAGTTTTGGTAGCGGGATATGCACCGGGCACGCCTCGCCGCAGGCACCACACAGGGTGGAGGCGGTGGGGAGCACGCCAAATTTGTCCAACCCCAGTTTCTGTGGTTCGATTACTGAACCTATGGGACCAGGGATGGTGGTGCCGTATGCGTGACCACCAATGCGGGCATACACTGGGCAGTGGTTCATACAGGCGCCACAGCGGATGCAGCGCAGACTCTCCATCAGTTCTGCATCTTCATATATGCTGGAACGGCCATTATCCAACAGAACCAGATGGACCTCTCTGGGACCATCTTTTTCTCCTTGTTTACGGGGAGAGGTGATCATATTGAAGTAGGTGGTTATGTGTTGGCCGGTGGCGGAGCGGGGCAGAAGCTCCACCAGTGGTGGCACATCTGACAGCTTCTCCACCACTTTCTCAATACCGGTAACCGCTATATGCACATCCGGGATGGTGGTGCACATGCGACCATTGCCTTCGTTCTCCACCAGGCAGATAGTGCCGGTCTCGGCCACTGCAAAGTTGACCCCTGAGAGTCCGATCTTGGCCTCATAGAATTTGCGGCGCAATATATCCCTGGCACTGTGGGTTAGGGTATCCACATCCTCGCTGTAGGGTATGTCCGGGAACTTCTCCTTGAACAGCTGGGCTATGTCCTGGCGACTTTTGTGGATGGCGGGAGCGACGATATGTGAAGGGGGTTCACCGGCCAGTTGCACAATAAACTCCCCCAGGTCAGACTCCAGTACATCCATGCCATGCTGCTCCAGAAACTGGTTCAGTTTCATCTCCTCTGAGACCATGGATTTGCCCTTGATCATGCCGGTGGCATTATGGCTTTGCATGATTTCCTGCACGGTCTGATTGGCCTGTTCCACCGTCTCAGCCCAGTACACCTTTATGCCATTTTCTGTGCACTTATCCTCCAGCTGTTCCAGGAGTTCTGGGAGCTTTAGTAGGGCATTGGTCCGAATTTTGGCGCCCTGCAGGCGCAGCTTCTCTAGTTGGTTTTTGTCTGGGAAAGCCTGGCTGCGCTTGGCCATCAGGCCGTCCATGGTGCTACGGAAGTTCTTTCTGAGCTGGATATCGCGCAGTGCTTTGTGGACCCGTCGGTTAAATTCAACTCTCTGTTGCATTGGTGCGTTCCCATAAGAAGGTTGCAATATGCTGGCCTTCCGGACCCTCGCCGCTATGCTGTATATGACCGGTGATATTCATCAGGCAGCCACAGTCACCGCTTACCAGCATTTCAGCTCCGGTGGCGGTGATGGCTCCCGCCTTGTCCTGAACCATGGCGTTGGAGATCTCTGGGTGCTTTACGGCAAAAGTGCCACCGAACCCGCAACACTCCCTCTTGCGCTCCTGTTCCAATATGGCCACGTTATCCAGCTGTTGCAGCAGACCTGAGTGTTCCTCACTTACCGCCATCTCACGTTGGGCAGAACAGGAGGTGTGCAGGGCTACCCTGGTGGGAGGTCCAAGATCCTTAAGTTCCACCTTGAGTACATGCACCAGGAACTCGGTAAGTTCGAATACCCTGTTGGAGAGTGCCTCTACTCGATCCAGCTCCGGCAAGTCTCTGAACATCTCGGGGTAGTGATATCGCATCATTCCGGCACAGGAGGCGGATGGAACAACTATGGGGATATTCTGTGGGAAACAGTCGATCTGAGCCAGGGCTACGCTCCGTGCCTGTTCACGGTAGCCGGAGTTCCAGGCCGGTTGTCCACAACAGGTCTGATTCTGGGGGAATATAATCTTTACTCCCTCTCGCTGTAGCAGCTGGATTCCAGCCAGACCCGCCTGGGGATAGATCAGATCTATCAGGCAGGTGCCAAAGAAATAGGCAGATGCTGGCTTATCTGGATACTGTTTGTCAGGTTTCATGTTGTATTCCCACTGTTAGGATACCCATGAGAAACAGTATAGCGTGTAGAGTTTGCGCGTTCTGAAAGAGCGCTATAGTTCAAATTCCGCCCAGATTGGACAGTGATCAGATGGTCGCTCCATGGCGCGGATATCGTAGGCGATCCCGGCATCCAGACAGTTGGCGCTCAACTCTGCGGTGGCCAGAATCAGGTCTATGCGTAGTCCACGTCTGGGTTCCCGGTCGAATCCATGACTGCGGTAGTCAAACCAGCTGAAGCGGTCATCCACCTCCGGGTAATGTTGGCGGAAGGTGTCCTCCAGCCCCCAATCCTTAAGTCTCTCCAGCCACTCCCGCTCCTCCGGTAGAAAGCTGCATTTACCGGTGCGCAGCCATCGCTTGGCGTTGTCGGCGCCAATGCCGATATCCTGATCAACTGGTGCTATGTTCATATCTCCAATCACCAGCAGTTGGTCCTGTGGAGTGTAGTTATCCTCCAGATGGGACATGAGATCAGAGTAGAATTTCTGCTTGGCCGGGAATTTGGTTAGATGGTCCCGCCCCTCGCCCTGGGGGAAATAGCCGTTTATCACATGGAGCTTTTTCTCTGCGCCCAGATCGAAGCTGGCGCTTATCAGGCGGCGCTGGGCATCTTCTGCATCTGAGGGATAGCCCTTCTGTACTGACACCGGTTCCTGTTTGGAGAGTAGCGCCACTCCGTAGTGGGTCTTCTGCCCAAAATAGTGGGGGGTGTAGCCCAGCTCGGAGATCATTTCCAGGGGGAAATCCACATCCTGAACCTTGCTCTCCTGAATGCCGATTATATCCGGGTCATAGTTCTGCTTCAGAGCCTCAAGCTGATGCTGTCTGGTCCTGATTCCGTTGGTGTTGAAGGAGACGACTTTTATTCGCACTTTCTGTTTCCTGTTGGTTAGGTGATCTGGGTTGTGACCCTATTCAATGCTTAGCCATGCATATTTATGCTTGAAATTGAGGTCTGGTGTGGGATCATCTCTACATAAATAATCATTCAGAGTATAACCCCATGCTGATGGTCATATCTCCTGCAAAAACCCTGGACTATGAATCCAAGCCTGTGACCAGGCGTTCCACCAAACCGGAGTTGTTAGACTATTCAGAACGTCTCATCGAATGTTTGCGAGAGTACCCGGTTGCTGAGTTGAGCAGGCTGATGAAGTTAAGTGATAAGCTTTCCCAGCTTAATTTTGAGCGTTATAAGAAATGGGAACGGGTCTGTAGTACCAAAAACTCCAAGCAGGCGGTGCTGGCCATGCGGGGAGATGTATATGCCGGGCTGGATGCAGACAGCTTTAATAACGATGACTTCAGCTTTGCCCAGAAGCACCTGCGTATCCTGTCTGGGCTCTACGGGGTGTTACGCCCCCTGGACCTGATGCAGCCATATCGTCTGGAGATGGGAACCCGTCTGGAAACCGATTCCGGTGGGAACCTGTATCAGTTCTGGGGCGATATCATAACCGACCAGATTAACCAGGCGCTAAGAAAACAGGGTGATGACGTGCTGGTCAACCTGGCCTCAAATGAGTATTTCAAGTCCATCAAGACAAAGCAGATCGCAGGCAGAATCATCACTCCGCAGTTCAAGGAGAAGAGAGAGAACGGTTACAAAATTATAGGGATATTTGCCAAAAAGGCCCGTGGCGCCATGGCCAGATACATAATTATGAACAGCATACCAGACGTAGAGCAGTTGAAAGATTTCCAAGACCATGGATACAGCTATAATGACTCCATGTCAGACAGCAGCAACTGGGTGTTTACCAGAACTTAGTCGATTCACCTAATAAACAACAAGTAATAACTGGTT
Source organism: uncultured Gammaproteobacteria bacterium (assembly GCA_964628835.1). Lineage (GTDB taxonomy): Bacteria > Pseudomonadota > Gammaproteobacteria > Chromatiales > Chromatiaceae > JAAGZL01. The sequence continues at coordinate 8,722 of CAZVME010000048.1, forward strand.
CCACTATCATTTCAGTAATGAGTCCAAAACAATATTACCAATCCAAGATTGATAGTGGCGAGGTGCTTCCAGATAACTACCAGGCCCAGGTGGTGGATGCGCTTCAGGATCTGTATGAGCGGTTGCAAGACTCCAGTGGGCCGAAAACGGCGGGGATTTTCAGTCGGCTGCTCGGTAACAACAGCCGTACAACACCAGAAACAGGACTGTATATCTGGGGCGGAGTGGGGCGTGGCAAGACTTGGCTGGTGGATCTGTTTTACAATCAGCTTGCCACCAAGGCAAAGATGCGTCGGCATTTTCATCACTTTATGAGTGAAGTCCACGCCTCTCTGGACAAACTGCAGGGTACACGCGACCCCCTGGAAATGGTGGCAGAAAAACTCTCCAAGCGCACTTGCGTACTCTGTCTGGATGAATTTATTGTCACTGATATTACCGACGCCATGATTCTGGCGCAACTTCTCAAGGCGCTGTTTGCTCGTGGCGTAACCCTGGTGACCACATCCAATACCGAACCTGACAATCTGTATGAGAATGGCCTGCAACGGGTGAACTTCATGCCGGCGATAGAGATGTTAAAGGTCCATACTAGGGTGATAAAGCTGGATAGTGATATCGACTACCGTCTACGTTACCTGGAGCATGTAACTGTATATCACACCCCCCTGGGACCGGAGGTGGATGAGCGCCTGGAAGAAGAGTTCAGGCAGCTGTCACCGGAAGAGGGGCACGCCGGAGGTAGTATTCATGTGTTTGGCCGGGATATCCCAATAATGGCCGTGGCTGATGATGTTATCTGGTTTGATTTCATGGCCCTGTGTGGGCCGCCGAGAAGTCAGGCCGATTATCTGGAGCTGGCTCGCTGCTATCACACAGTCATTATCTCAGATGTACCAGTACTTGGTTCCTCTCTGGATGATGCGACCCGCCGTTTTCTATACCTGATCGATGAGTTTTATGATCGTGGAGTCAAGCTGATTCTGAGTGCCGCTGTCAAGCCGGAATCTCTATATCAGGGCAAGAGACTGGCCTTTGACTTTCAGCGTGCGGTAAGCCGCCTACAGGAGATGCAGTCCAAGGCCTATCTGGCCATGGAGCACAAGCCATAATCTGGTGCGCCAGCCAGCCAGCTAGTAGAGAAAAATTATCGGCCAATTCTCGATGTTCACCTGGATTTATCGGCGCCTGAAGCAACAGAGACTTTCAGCAGTGAAGCTGCCTGGTAATCAAGGTGCAATTGAAGGTGTATGAGGTGATCCCATGAGTTTTTTTCGGTAATTGGGCTAAAAATATAGCTACTTAATAATTGACTGTTATTACAGTACCTTATAGATCAAAGATAATAATATACTTAAAAAACACGCCATGTAATTGGGAAATTTGCTACAATCACATAAAGCACTATTCCAGGTCAGAAAATATACTGTTCTATTAGGGTTGACAATTGTCAATCAATGGCTCAAGATCCATGGAATTCCCTACTATATATGAGTAGTAAGAAAGATGTGCAACCCAGGAAATGTCATCTTTAGAGCTATGTTGTATAAATAACTAAAACGACTACTTGGATAATTTTAGGGGTATTTTTTAACAGCGGGAGGGGCGACATGCGCAACAAACAACATTTGGCTTTGGCAGCAGCTTTGATGGTGGCAATACCAGGTTTATCCATGGCAACAAACGGTTACTTTTCACACGGCTATGGAACCAAGAGCAAAGGGCTGGCCGGTGGCGGTAGCGCCCTGCCGCAGGACTCAATGGCAGCAGCCACCAACCCGGCAGGCATGGTCTGGGTTGGAGAGAGAATCGATCTGGGTGTTTCCCTGTTCTCGCCGCATCGTGATTACACTGCAGGTAGTGCTTTTGGTCCACTGCCAGGGCCCATGGCTCCTTTGACGTTCCCAATAATGGCGGGAGAGCACGACAGTGACAATACGCTGTTCCTGATCCCAAGTTTTGGCTGGAACCAGATGCTGGATGAGAACAGCTCCATGGGTGTCAGCGTATATGCCAATGGCGGCATGAATACCGAGTATGCCAATGACCCTTACGGTAATGGTGCTCCCGCCTTCGTCCGTGGTGTATTTGCTGACGGCACTACCGGTGTGGACCTGAAACAGCTGTTTGTAAACCTGAGCTATGCCAGAAAGATCAACGAGAGGGCATCCTATGGTGCCAGCCTGATCCTGGCGGCACAGGCCTTTGAAGCCAAGGGGCTGTTGAATTTTGGTGACTTTACCCACGAGACCATGACGGGTGGCACTCCCACCAACCTGTCTGATACCGGCCATGACTTGTCCTATGGTGCCGGGCTCAAGTTTGGTATCCAGGGCGAAGTGACAGACGGTCTGACCCTGGCTGCTTCCTATCAGACTAAGACCTGGATGTCTGAGTTTGATGACTACAAAGACCTGTTTGCGGAAGATGGCGATTTTGACATCCCGGCTACTGCCACCATCGGTCTGGCCTGGAACCCTGTGGACAAACACACATTCACCTTTGATATACAGCGCATAATGTACAGCGATGTGGAGGCCGTCTCCAACCCCATGGGCAACCTATTTAGCTGTGGTCCTGGTCCTGCTGCTGAGAACTGCCTTGGCGGTGATAACGGTGCCGGCTTTGGCTGGGACGACATGACCGTGTACAAGCTTGGATGGCAGTATGAGCCGAACAACCTCTGGACTGTCCGCCTTGGCTACAGCCGCACAGAACAGCCAATAGACTCAGCTGATGTTCTATTTAACATTCTTGCCCCTGCCGTGGTGGAAGATCATTTTACCTTCGGTCTGACCCGCAAGATCGGCAAAGATCAAGAGATCAACTTTGCCGCCATGTATGCGCCTAAAGTATCGCTCGATGGCACCAACCCGTTTACTTATGATCCTGCGCAGGACGTAGAGATCGAGATGTACCAGGCTGAGGTTGAGGTAAGCTGGTCCTGGATGTTCTAGATCTAAATCCAGTAGAGTTAAAAAGACCGCCTCGACGGCGGTCTTTTTTTGCCTGCCTATAGCGTTACATATGCTATCGGCCAAGGAGAGTGAACGCGAGGGCCGGTAGTACCCAGTAGACGATGCCGCCTGTAGATTCCGGAAGCGAGTGATGCAGAAGATACAGCAGCGGCTATCATCGCCGTAGAGTCACTGTGAAAATCATGATGTAGTGTGCACGAGCAGCTTGCGGCAAGGTGCATACGGAGTTGTGATCTGCGCAGGACGGCTGGGGCAAAAGGAAAGGCTGCTGCGTTTGCGAGTCATTTCTGGATAGGGATAGCCAAAAATGTTTCACGAGGTAGCAGCACTATCACCAATGTTATCTAGATATCCGGTTCTTCCCATTGATCTGCAGCTGCCTGTTTTACACTACTGCTGTTCAAGACGGTACTACAGGGCTTTGGCAGATCCGCCAGTCGCATAGGGCGTTTTTTCTTGATCTTCTTAGCTGGCTTCTTCTTTGGTGTCGCCTTGCGGTAAGGCTTATCAGAGAGCCACCATGCCAGTTTTTTGCCACAACCAGGTCCTGGTGGGGGCGGGGCCTGATTTTTGCAGCCACGACTCCCCTTTGGGCAGGCCAGACGCACATGGAAGTGGTAGTGGTGTCCATACCAGGGTCTGAGCTTGCGCAGCCAGGATCTCTCTTTGTCCTTTTTTGACCAGTCGCACATGGCTTTCTTTATGGAAGGGTGGACAAAGATGCGTGCCACAGCCTTATCTGAGGCTGCTTTGCGTAACAATTTTGCATGCCCGGTGTTCCATGTTTTTGGGTTGACCTTGCTCCTGCTCTTGATCATGGATACCGCACTTACGTTCTCGCGCGCCTTATTGCTTAGCTTTTTTTCCGGCATCTGTTTAAACCAGATGTCCGCATCCAGACCCAACTGGTGACTGGCGTGTCCCGTTAGCATGGGGCCACCTCTGGGTTGGGACAGATCGCCTACCAGAAGGCCTGGCCAACCACCTTTTTTTACTGATAGGGAAAAGCGCTCGATAAAATCTATTAACTCCGGATGCCCCCAGTTCCTGTTGCGACTCAGGCGCATGGTCTGCCAACCTGAGCCGTTGGCAGGCAACCGCTCTGCACCTGCCAGACATCCCTTGGCGTAACCGCCAATTGCCCGCGGCTTCATTGGGGCTGGCCCTTCGATGTTGCCAAATAACTGCTTGGCAGGGGTATTTCTTTTTGAGGTGTTCTTTTTGGCCTCAACCATTCCGGTAAGAGCAAAAGTAATTATTACGCTTATTAGAATTCTCAACAGAAATCTCCCAATTGTGACGCTTAAATGGTTAGCAATAGATACAACTTTATCTGGATAGGCTATATCAGCTATTAAACAGAACGATAGGCAAATTCCCAGTGGAAGAAAGCATTCAGATATCAGCAGTTCTGTAAAATATTCTAAAAGTATACTTGGTTTACTGATTTATGGTATTTAGCGTAAAAAATATAACGCTTATCAAATCATATCAGCCAGCGACTTAACTGTAATTGACACGTAGTAGCTCAGGTTGGTGATATAAAGTATCGTTAGTACATGGAGTGTTGCCCTAGGGTAAAGGAATTATGTTTAAATGGTGGTAACTTGTTGATAATAGCTAAATTAATATATTATAAGCACCCTATAAACAGATATGTCACCATAAGTTCTTTAATTAACAATAGGGTGCACGGTATTATCATGTGCACCGGTACGTGGTATACGACCAATAAATAACAGATGAGGATATCTACATGAAGAAATTGTTTACGGCCACACTCGGGCTTGTTTTCATGGGCGTAGGTTCTTCTGCTTTGGCCATCAGCATGGACGACATGATTGGCACCTGGACCTGGGAGGGCTATACCGTCGAAGTGACAAAATGTGAAGCCAGTGGTGTCTGTGCCAAAGTGATTGCTGGTCCCAAGAATTTGGGAATGGAGATGATTAAGAGCAAACCAATAATGAAGGACAGCGCCTTTGTTGGTCAGGTGGCCCATCCAATTAACGGACAGGTATATAGTACCAGAATAAATATGCCAGATGCCGATACCTGGCACCTGGATGGGTGTACTAGCGTAGGGGTCTGCGCCAGTGGTGATTTCAAGCGTATTAAATAAGAGCGCGTATAAATTTTGAAGCCTGGTGTGTTAACTCCACAGGCATTTTTATTATATTGCTCTTTTGACTAGACTACGTACTACAAGTCCGGGTATCAATGCACCCAGACCCAGCTTCCAAAAAGAGACAAGAAAAAATTCGTATTTACTGGGGTCGCCGAAGTTGTATGAGGCGCTCATACCCAGATAGAAGGCAACTAAATGGCCAATAATCAGCGATACGCTGATTATTATAAGTACCCAGCTGATCCACAAAAGCACTCTCATTCCATTCTCCCTCGTTCTTATCTGAACTGCAGTGGATTATTTTACTCCGGCCCACTGGCCCATGATCTGTGTTTGGGTCGTCGAAGTGTTACCCATTTCGTTATGGATAACGCCTATGTGACATTCTACCCTAAAAACCAACAACCCCAGCTTTTATTAGCGATTGTCAGCGCCTGATATGGCTCGAAAACCTGACTTTAATAATGGCGTCGGTAAGAATATATCGCTTAGTGCAATTTATGGTTAGTACTTTATCCGCAATGGGTGAATACGAGAAGGGTTAATGGAAACAAAAGGTGGGCAAATGCGTAAACAATGACAACGTAAAAAAGCTCACAGGCCAGGGTAGAGCAGCCTTTGCAGGCTCTATCCTGTGTGGCTTAGGTTATTAGCCGCATTTAGACTCGCCACAGTTCAGGCAGGTGAGGCATCCATCCATCTGGATCATGGCCTTGGTGTTACATTTCACACACAGTTGTGATCCTTCCGGAAACTCACTGCCGTGTTCGGCATCTTTCATTTTGATGGACTTTTCGTACTCCGCCCGTTTTTCATCAATCAGTTTCTGCTGGTGTTCATCCGGTCCATCCTCTTTTAGCAGGCCGATCATAACCAGGTGGCAGTGGATGACATCACCAATCTCTGCCACCAGTGATGGCATGTATTTACCGCCTTTCTTGAAGTAGCCGCCACTGGGATCGAAAACAGAGCGCAACTCTTCCACCAGAAAGGTGACGTCGCCACCCTTGCGGAATACTGCAGATATAATCTTGGTCAGCGCCACGATCCACTGGAAGTGGTCCATGTTTTTTGAGTTGATAAATACTTCAAACGGACGCCGCACCTCATGTTCTGTTCCCTGGTTTAGGATGATGTCGTTGATGGTCACGTACAGCGCATGTTCTGACAGCGGGGTCTTGATCTTGTAGGTGGAACCGAACAGCATCTCAGGTCGTTCGACCTTTTCATGCATGTGGATGATGTTGTTTTCCTGCTCAGTTATAGCCGTGGCTTCTGATGCCAGCTCTTCCTGCTCCTTAGCTACAGAGTATTCAACGATCTGTTTTTCAATTATTATAGCCATTATTTATGCCTTGTCTCTGGGCAACTTAACCATGGTTGCCGGTATCAATGTGGTTGGGGTGATATCAGAACTTACCGTAGTAGCCCTCTTTTAGCGCATCAAAAAGATTGGCTGCGGTATGGGTTTCACCGTCGTACTCAATCTCTTCGTTACCCTTTACCTCTACAGTACTTCCATCCTCCAGTTTGAAGCGGTAGGTGGTGTTCTCCAGGTCCTTCTCTTTAACCAGTACCCCCTGGAATGCTTCCGGGTTGAAGCGGAATGTGGTGCATCCCTTAAGGCCCTTGTCATAGGCGTAGAGATAGATGTCTTTGAACTCTTCATATGGAAAGTCTGTGGGGATGTTTGCCGTCTTGGAGATGGAGGAGTCGATCCATATCTGGGCTGCGGCCTGGATGTCCACATGCTGTTTGGGTGAGATATCGTCAGCTGCAATAAAGTAGTCTGGTAGCTGCTCGCTCTCCACCTCGGAGTAGGGCATAGCATTTGGGTTGATCAGCTTGCGATAGGCCAGAAGTTCAAAGCTGAATACATCTACCTTCTCCTTGCTCTTCTTGCCTTCACGGATCACGTTACGTGAATAGTGGTGGGCAAAGCTTGGCTCAATACCGTTGCTGGAGTTATTGGCCAGCGACAGGGAGATGGTCCCAGTGGGTGCAATGGAGCTGTGGTGGGTGAAGCGGCAGCCGGTCTCGGCAATCTGTTTCACCAGTTCAGCATCCTCCTGGGCCAGTTTCTGCATATACCGGCTGTATTTGGCATGCAGTATCTTGCCTTTAATTTTGTCTCCAACCTGCCAGTTGTCCACATTCATTTCTGGACGCTGGGCCAGCATTTCAGAGGTTACGGTGAACTCTTCATCCATGATTGGCGCTGGGCCTTTTTCCACTGCCAGTTCCAGGCCGGTACGCCATCCTTCCACTGCAAGCTCCCTAGTAACGCGTTCGGTAAATCCCAAAGACTCAGGCTCACCGTATTTCATGCGTAGCATAGTGATGGATGAGCCCAGCCCCAGATAGCCCATGCCATGGCGGCGTTTATGTATAATCTCACGCTGCTGTTGTTCCAGCGGCAGGCCGTTGATATCCACCACATTATCCAGCATACGGGTAAATATTCTTACTACTTTACGGAAGGATTCCCAGTCAAAGCTGGCCTCTTTAGTAAAGGGATTGCGTACGAACTTGGTCAGATTTATTGAACCCAGCAGACAGGCGCCGTACGGGGGCAGAGGTTGTTCACCACATGGGTTGGTGGCCCGCACGTCCTCACAGAACCAGTTGTTGTTCATCTCATTTACCTTGTCGATAAGGATGAATCCTGGCTCGGCATAGTCATAGGTGGATGACATGATTACATCCCACAGCCGGCGGGCGCGGATGGTCTTGTCGATCTTGCAGGCCACCTTGCCCGCGTCGTTAGTGACGTAGTTCTTGCCATGGGGCAGGTTGCGCCATATGACCTGCTCTTTGTCATTCAGATTAATCGCATCTGTCTCCACCTCTTTCTCTGTCAGTGGAAAAGACAGATCCCAGTCGCCGTCACTCTTCACCGCTTCCACAAACTCCTCTGTGATCAGTAGTGACAGGTTGAATTGACGTAGGCGCCCGGCTTCACGCTTGGCGCGGATAAAGTCCATTACATCGGGGTGACCGATATCAAAGGTGGCCATCTGAGCGCCGCGTCTGCCACCGGCAGAAGATACGGTAAAACACATCTTGTCGTAGATATCCATGAAGGAGAGAGGGCCTGAGGTATAGGCGCCAGCTCCGCTTACATAGGCGCCTTTAGGGCGCAGGGTGGAGAATTCATAGCCGATACCGCAACCGGCCTTGAGGGTAAGTCCCGCTTCATGCACTTTCCCCAGAATATCGTTCATAGAGTCCTGGATGGTGCCAGATACGGTGCAGTTGATGGTGGATGTGGCTGGTTTGTGCTCTTGGGCGCCGGCATTGGAGGTTATGCGTCCAGCCGGTATAGCACCATTGCGCAGGGCCCAGACAAATTTCTCCTCCCATAACTTCTGCAACTCTGGAGTCTGCTCCATCTCTGCCAGGGCCTTGGCAACCCGTAAATATGTCGCGTCAATATCCGCATCCACCGGTTTTCCATCCTTGGTTTTAAGCCTGTATTTGGTATTCCATATATCCTGCGAGGCCGCCTGTAGTGGAATATCCAGAGCTTGTGCAGGTACGGCTTTGAGGTGGGCGCTTTTCATGGGTGCGATTATCCTGTTCGTCGGTTATTTATTTAGATGTCTTAATGCGAGTGCGCATTACATTCCCTTGGATGGGGCGAAAAACTGAATACGGTTTCTGCCTTACACTTTCCACATGCTGTTTGCACCTGATGAATTTGAACTGGTGCCTGCTTGTTAAAATTATTGTTTGTCCTGTGGCCATGAGTCCTTTAGCGCCAAACACTATATGTTGTGTTTAGTGGCGTCTAGGTTATGGATTTATTTTTACCGTGTCAAGATATATCATCTTTTGCTAATAACGGTAAATAAGTTTATTAAACAGTAATATACGATTTTGCGTGGTAATCGTTTAGCTATTATTTATCTGTTTTGTGAAATCTATATATTGTGTTGCTATAAATCGAGAGAAATACCGTGTAAACATTGGATTCAGCCAGAGACACCAGATGAATTTGCTACATATATATGGTCTATAAAATCAGGAAAATAGCAATTTCCATACTAATTGTGGTGCAAACAATCCTCTGCTATTGTTTCCAAAAGATATTGTTTGGGTTTTCAAGCTTGATAAGTTGCGCCAATGGTCATCGCTATCGGGGATTGTTGTATTTAATCCGGTAAGTCAATAACGAGAGAGTGTTGAATGATCAGAGTAATGCTTGTAGATGACCACGAACTGGTGCGAACCGGTTTCAGGCTTATCCTGGGTGATGCACCTGGCGTACTGGTGGTCGGGGAGGCGGATACCGGTGAAAGCGCTCTGAAGCAACTCCCTGAGCTCAAGCCTGACCTGGTGTTGATGGATGTAAATATGCCTGGTATCGGTGGAATTGAATCCACCAGGAGGATCAGACGCAACTATCCAGATGTTCAAGTGATTGCAATCACCGTTCACTCAGATACGCCATTCCCCTCAAAACTGCATGAGGCAGGGGCGTTGGGTTACCTGACCAAGGGGTGTCCGGCTAGCGAGATGCTGGATGCAATCAAAACCGTTGCCAGCGGCAAACCGTTCCTGTCGGCAGATGTGGCGCAAAGACTCTCCCTGGCCAGACTCTCGGGGGTGGACTCGGAGCTACCGTTTGAATCCCTGTCACGGCGTGAAATGCAAGTGTTGATGATGATCGTGCAGGGCTCCAAAAATCAGGATATCTCCGACACCCTGTGTGTAAGCCCCAAGACCGTGAGTACCTACCGCCATCGTCTGTTTGAAAAGCTTGGTATACAGACCGATGCCGAGTTGACCATGCTGGCCATCCGCCATGGGGTTGCAGAGTACGAGGCCTGAGATCGCCTGAACCCTGTCGCCCGGAACAATCCTGCCACCGACTTAGACTCGCCTGCTATTTTCTGCTATTGATAAACCCTCCATATCCGTGTTTCACTTCCGGTCAACTACCTATAAACAGGCTTTACAACTGTGTTTGATATTGATTGCCGCACCTGCCCACGACTGGCAGATTTTTTAGATGAGGTGAAGCTCAAGTATCCAGACTACCATGCCCGCCCGGTGGCGCCGTTTGGTGATCCTGAGGCAAGGTTACTGATAGTAGGGCTGGCCCCTGGGATGCATGGGGCAAACGCCACCGGCAGACCTTTTACCGGCGACCATGCCGGTATCCTGTTGTATGAAACCCTGTATAAATATGGCTTCAGCACCGCGCCGGTATCGGTTTCAAGGGATGATGGTTTGACCCTGAAAAACTGCCGTATTACCAACGCAGTGAAGTGTCTGCCGCCCCAGAACAAACCCATTGGTGCTGAGATAAACAGCTGCAATGCATATCTCAGTGCAGAGATTCAGGCGTTGCCTGATGCCGCTGTAGTGCTGGCCCTGGGTTCCATTGCCCACAACTCAGTGATCAAGGCGCTCTCCCTGCGCCAGAAGGAGTTCAAGTTTGGTCATAACTCGCTGCATCAGCTGACAAAAGGCATCCAGCTTCTGGATTCATACCACTCTAGTCGCTATAACACTCAGACCAGACGCCTGACTCCAGAAATGTTCTGCGAGGTGTTTGCCCATGCCAGGGAGCTGCTTGGGTAAGACAATCCAATATTCAGAGGCCTCTTAGATATATACTCCAGACATGCAGTCTGATACAGAAAATAACCGGTTCGACCACAAGTCATTCCTCAACACCCTTACTAACTCTCCCGGTGTGTATCGCATGCTGGACGCCAAAGGTGAGGTGCTGTATGTGGGCAAGGCTAAGGATCTAAAACGCCGAGTCAGCAGCTATTTTACCCGGTCGCTCAACCGTCGCATCCAGTTGATGGTCTCCCGGATCAACAACATAGAGATAACTGCAACCCACACCGAGGCCGAGGCCTTGATCCTGGAAAACACCCTGATCAAGAGCCTGAAACCGCACTACAACATCCTGCTGCGGGATGACAAGAGTTACCCCTACATATATATGTCAGCAGATACGTTTCCACGCCTGGCATTTCACCGTGGCGCCAGAAGGGGCAAGGGGCGCTATTTTGGCCCCTATCCAAATGCTGGCTCCATGCGTGAAACCATGCAGCTGCTGCAAAAGCTGTTTCCGGTGCGACAGTGCGATGAGACCTTCTACCGCAACCGCTCGCGTCCCTGTCTCCAGTATCAGATCAAACGCTGCACCGCGCCTTGCGTCGGTCTGGTAAGTGAAGACGAATACGCCGGTGATGTGCGTGATGCCGTGTTGTTTCTGCAAGGTAAGGCCAGTGAGGTGATCGAGAGGCTGGTAGATCGCATGGAGCAGGCCTCGGAACAGTTGGAGTTTGAACAGGCAGCCAGGTTTCGGGATCAGGTGATACGCCTGCGCAAGATCCAGAAAAAACAGTATGTCAGCGGTGAGCGGGGTGATTTGGATATCGCCGCCTGTGCCGTGGACGCTGGAATGGCATCAGTGCAGCTGTTTTTTATCCGGGGCGGAAGAAATCTCGGCAATAAGGTGTTTTTTATCAACGCCCGGGATGAGCTGGGTGAGAAAGAGATACTGGCCGCATTTCTGAGCCAATACTATATCGGCAAGCAGGTGCCGTCTGAGATAATTGTAAGTTCCAGGCCAGAGGGGCTGGAATTGCTGCAGGAGGTGCTTTCTCAGGAGAGTGGGCACAAGGTGCGCATCCTCTCTAATGTGCGCTCTGAGCGCGCGCGTTGGCTAAAGATGGCCCGGCACAATGCGCAGCTCTCACTGAATGCCAGACTGGCGAGCAAGGCCGGATTTGCGGCCAGACTGGAGGCGTTGCAAGCCGCCCTCAAGCTGGATGAGACGCCACAACGTATGGAGTGCTTTGATATCAGCCACACCTCGGGAGAGAAGATGGTGGCCTCTTGTGTGGTGTTTGATCAGCAGGGGGCTGCAAAGCAGGACTATCGCAGGTTCAATATTAAGGGCATAACTCCAGGCGACGACTATGCAGCCATGGAGCAGGCACTGATGCGGCGTTATCAGAGAATTCAGTCAGGCGAGGGCAAGTTGCCTGACCTCCTGCTGATAGACGGTGGCAAGGGCCAGTTGGCTGCCGCTGAGCGGGTGCTGAAAGAGCTGGCGGTGACCGGGGTTACCATGCTGGGTGTGGCCAAGGGGCGGTCTAGAAAGGCCGGACTGGAACAGCTTTTCTTGTCCCAGCACAAGGCCGCTATTATACTGCCGGAGGATTCACCCGCCATGCACCTAGTGCAGCAGATTCGGGATGAAGCACATCGGTTTGCCATTACCGGACATCGCCAGAGACGGGAGAAGAGTGGCAAGAGCTCTATCTTAGAGGAGATTGACGGTATTGGTCCCAAAAGACGCCAGCGTCTGCTGAAACAGTTTGGTGGTATACAGGAGTTGGCCGGTGCCGGGGTGGAAGATCTGGAACGGGTAGAGGGCGTAAGTCGTAAACTTGCGGAAAAGATTTATCAGCGCCTCCACAGCGATGGCTGAGCGATATCAGGAATACAGACGTATCATATAGTGGTATAAAGACAGCACACTGACAGAATTGAATACAACATGTTCTCTAGTATCCCCAATATCTTGACCCTGTTACGAATCGCCTTGATTCCGGTTTTTATTGCCTTCTTTTACCTGCCAGTGGCACATGCCAACCAGATATGTGCCGCAATATTCGCCCTGGCGGCGGTTACCGACTGGCTAGATGGCTTCCTGGCGCGCAAATTGGGCCAGATGTCTGCATTCGGGGCCTTTCTGGATCCGGTAGCGGACAAGCTCATGGTCATCACCGCCCTGATCCTGCTGGTGGAGGTGGATCCAACCCCGGCACTGGCCATCCCTACCATCATCATCATCGGTCGTGAGTTATCCATATCTGCCCTGCGGGAGTGGATGGCAGAGATCGGGGAGAGGGCCAAGGTTGCCGTAACCATCATTGCCAAGATGAAAACTGCAGCTCAGATGTTGGCCATACTGCTGCTCATTTACAGAGAACAAGTATGGGATATACCCGTATATACAATTGGTTATGTACTTCTCTATGTATCAGCGGTCCTTACTGTGTGGTCCATGTTTGTATATCTTAAGGCCGCACTGCCGAGCATGAACGATTCTGTGGCTGATGAGCAAAGAAATCAGCAAGATAAAGGTCAATAATAGGAAATATTCCAACTTCCACCTTGACAGCACAGGCAGGAACATTACAATAGCCGGCGTTCCAATGATGCGGGAATAGCTCAGCTGGTAGAGCACAACCTTGCCAAGGTTGGGGTCGCGAGTTCGAATCTCGTTTCCCGCTCCAAATTTCGGAAAAACCCCGAGTATCATTGCAGGGGTTTTTTTCGTATTACGCTGGAAAGTTGCATGGTAATGCATGATACTTTCAGCCTCTGTACAAGTTATGGCTGAGTGGCAGAGTGGTTATGCAGCGGCCTGCAAAGCCGTGGACCTCGGTTCGATTCCGGGCTCAGCCTCCATTTTCTTGTTCGCATACTTCACCCATGCCCGGGTGGCGGAATTGGTAGACGCAGCGGACTTAAAATCCGCCGGCCTAACGGCTGTGCCGGTTCAAGTCCGGCCCTGGGCACCAATCACATCAATACCTAACAGAACAGCACTGCTAACCGGATAGATACTTATCTAATCCCTTAACCTGACTGTTGTACAGCAGGTAACTACGCGGGTTGTTGCGGCGTTTGCGAAAATCGCGAAAACCGGGTTAGAGAGCAATTGTTTCTAATATAGATTTTAGGTTTGTGTAATGAGTGACTGATAAGGACACTAGCCCACGTAAACCCAGGTTTAACTTACCAGGTATTCCTCAACACGTTATTCAGCGTGGGTAATCCCCCCATTTCTAACCGAAGTTAAAAGTAGAAGGTTAAGCACCCAGGTGCGTACAAGTGGTTAAGTTACCATTGCTGGGATAGATGGGCTGATTGAATCACATCCAATCTATATGCAACTTTGTCCTGGAGTTGGAGAAAGACAAGCTACATATCGTGAACTCTTCAGAAGCACCGTTGATGACGGTGACACTATTCAGCATATACGTGAAGCACTTAACCATGAGCTAGTGCTTGGACTGTCAGTATTTAAGGATAAAATTGAAAAAACGACGAATCGACAAATTCGTATGGGGGATTACTATGATGGGTACCGCAATATTTGGGCTAGTCCTGGGGGTCAGAAACCCCCAGGCCCAAATTAGTTCTCTCTATTTGAAATGCTTCTTATATGTATCAAGATCACCTTTTAGCTTAATGGCTGAACTTCTTGCGGTGTCGTAATCTTTTGCTGTGGTAAGATTCTTGACAGCTGGGATGTAGTCAGTCAAAAATACATGGAGCTGGGCATGGGCTTCGCCGTCCATGGTGCAACCCTTAATCAGATCATCAAGTTGCGCCCCCAGCTTGACACCCAATGCATTCAAGCTGGCCTGGGTTGAATGGTCAGCACCAGAAAACGTTTTTTGCATCTTTGATGACAAATCCCTTGTATGGTCATCCATTTCCCACCGATCCCCATTATTTAGCGTCAGCGCGCTAGCCGCCGCGCCACTATGTTTGCTATGCGCATGATTATGTGCGTCGTCGGCTGCATGCAACCCAATTGCAAAGAACGAGATGGAGAGAGAAATGAGAATAACCGAGATACCTTTCTTCATATTAAATACTCCTGATGGTGATTTGCTTAGTTGATTGATTGAAACAGAGATGTCTGTTGGTAGTCAAAACGTAGCAGCAGTCAATTTTGTGACACACTGTATAATTATTTTTTGGATCTTCCCCTGATTGAGTGGGTGACTTTTACCTCGGACAAATAGGGGATAGATCAGAATTGCACTAAGTTAAGCCCGTTTAGCATTACACCTATTCCGAGCCGGTTTGAAGACAGAAGCAGGCGTAAATACGCTCTTATGGAAAACCGCAGCCTGGTTTCTGATTTGATGCTTGTGGCCAGACCTCCTGGTTAATGCTCGTATCAGGCATGCTTATACCAGTGCCATCGACAACGACCACCCGGCGATCTTTCCAGCAGTGTTTGTGACTGCGCTGATTCAATGTTCGGTAGTGTGTGCAAGAATCGTTTTCAGGCTGCTTTTCTCCAGCTTGCCACGTGCTTGACAGTAAGCTGATGTAGATGCCGAAGGTGCTGGTAATGATTGGGTGGCCGCAAAAGACTGAACCTTTTCAACCACTTCCTGGCAGCCACCATCCGCATCTAGTACTTGTGAAAAGAAAGCCCAGAATGTGTTCGTCTTACTAAATAGGCGGCGACGGCTGAAGGCTCCATCGCTACCGTGTTCCAATGTCTGTGTCGGAATAAACTGAGCGAAATAATCGCCCGTAGGCCAATCGAATGATGTCTAATTCATTCTTGCTCATTGGCTGGTTTCTGACTGGTAGAATGTAGCTTGAGTCGTAATGTGGCGAGATGGAATCCAGGTAAATATAAGGTATTGTTTCTCATGCCATATTGTCTCATTTTGGACATGCATGAGCACCCCATAATACTATGCTAAACGGGCTTAACTTAGTGCCATTCTGGTCTATCTCCCATTACCCCGGATTACGCTATTTGGAATGCTATTCCGTTGCCTGACATAAAGGAAAGAGATGGCATAAATCACGTAAAACAATATTAGAAAAATCAATTATAATGACGAATGATGCAGAAACCCTTTAAATATTATGAGGATAATGGTAGGTTATGCTCCCATCCTTTAAAAGGAACTTCTAAATGTCTATTATTCGGTACTTGATTGTTTCCCTGATGATCCTGTCCGCATATAACGTTTATGCTGATAATCTTAATGCGAGTGCTGCAGAAGATTCACAGTTGATGTATATGGATTACGATAACGATAATGAGTTAGTCACTAATATCCCTACCCTTGATACCCAAGAACTGTTTTTGCAGGTTTGGCAATTAAATAACAGTCTCCAGAGTAAGAGAGAAAAAATTGCTCAGTCGGTAAAAGATAGTGAATTTAGCGTACAGGATGGCGTAATCACCGCTGTTGTGCCTGGTGGATTGCTTTATGCAGCGCATAAGAAACTTAAGCATAATCAGGAAAAAAAGAAACTTGCGCAGGTAGCAAGCCAATTAGATGATGTGACAGAGGGGTTAGAGGAGTTGCGATTGGCCGCTATTTTTGAACCAGAAGTAGTTACGCTGGATCGTAAGCCAGAGCCCCAGTGAATTTGGCTAAACCTTGATACATACATTCACCATGTTTCTTTCATGGAAAATCACA
>CAZVME010000049.1:0-24809 GCA_964628835.1 uncultured Gammaproteobacteria bacterium
ACGCATGGCGGTCATGTCCATGACCATGGGAACAGTGACGCCGGGAGCGGGCAAAAAATGACCACAGCTAACAGAATAGAGATCATTAACGGCCGCCTGATTGATCCGGCCAACAATATTGACGAACAACTCAACCTGTATATCGAAAACGGAGAGATCAGCGCCATTGGCACTGCCCCCTCCGGGTTCAAACCAGATCTGAGCATCGACGCCACGGGCCAGATTGTCTGCCCAGGACTGGTAGACCTGAGCGCCCGGGTGCGCGAACCTGGCCAGGAACACAAAGCCACCATCGAAAGCGAGACTCGGGCCGCAGCCAAGGGCGGCATCACCACCATATGCTGCCCTCCTGACACCAACCCGGTGATCGACACCCCGGCCGTTGCCGGCATGATCTACAACAAGAGCCTGGAGATCGGCTACGCGCGGGTGCTACCCATTGGCGCCCTCACCCAGGGACTGGAAGGCAATCAGCTAAGTGAAATGGTGGCACTGACCAAGGCCGAGTGCCCGGTACTGAGTAACGCCTATGTACCACTGGCCAATACCCTGGTGGAAAGACGCGCCCTGGAATATGCCGCAACCTTCGGTATTACGGTGTTCATCCGCCCGGAAGATAGACACCTACGCAACAATGGCTGCGCCCACGAAGGACCGGTGTGCGCCCGCCTGGGACTACCCGGCATTCCCGAGGCCGCTGAGAGTGTGGCCGTGGCCCGAGATCTGGCCCTGGCTGCCCATACCGGAGGCACCATACACTTTCACGCGCTATCCACCGCCACCGCCCTACAGATGATCCGGAGCGCGCAGGAAAAACAACTACCGATTAGCGCCAACGTTGCCGCCCATCAACTACATCTTACCGAGGAGAATATCGACGGCTTTGACAGCAACTGCCACGTCATTCCACCCCTGCGCACCCAGCAGGATATGGAACAGCTGCGCCAGGGTCTGGCCGATGGCGTGATCAGCGCCATCTGTTCCGACCATCAACCCCATGAGCCGGATGCCAAAGAGGCGCCCTTCCCCTCTACCGCACCCGGCATCTCCGCCCTGGAGACCCTGCTACCGCTAACACTGAAACTGGTGCAGGATGGAGTGTTGAATCTTCCAGCCGCCATAGCTTGTCTCACCAGTGGTCCGGCCAGAATTCTGGGACTGACACTGGGACATTTGGGTGCGGGTGCAGCCGCCGACATCTGCATCTTCGATCCAGAAAAACAGTGGCACCTGCGGCCAGATGAGATGCTAAGTGCTGGCAAGAACACACCGTTTCTCGACTGGGAGTTTACCGGGCGGGTAACCCACACCCTGTTTCATGGCCGGGTTGTATTTCAGGCCTGAAGACACAAGAAGCAGTCACATGACCAATGCCGATAAGAACCACCGCAACACCATCTTCCTAGAGCAGGCAGAGATCCTCAGCCATGCATCTTTTGAAGGGGAGCAATACCTGTTGCGCCTGCAGGCCCCCGAGTGCGCAGCCCATGCCCAACCCGGCAGTTTTGCCCACCTGCAGTGCGGCCCACAGCGACCACTAAGACGCCCCATCTCCATCATGCGGGTTTCGCCCACAGATGGTTGGGTGGAGTTTCTGTATAAGCGCGTGGGCCGTGGCACCACTCTGCTGTCGGAACGCACCGTGGGTGAATCCATCAGCATCATGGGACCCATTGGCAACCCGTTCCAGATCCACCCGGAACGACCCCGGCCACTGCTAATCGGTGGCGGCGTAGGCCTGCCCCCCATGGTGTTTCTGGCAGAAACCCTCTATCGCAACCGGGAGATCAAACCCTTTGTAATCCTGGGTTCAGAGGTCCCGTTCCCGTTTCGTCCACGCCCTTCACAAACCATAATCACCGGCATCCCCGCAGATGTAATCGCCGGTATGCCACTGTTGGAAGATTGGGGGGTACCCAACAGGCTGACCAGCCTGCAAGGCTTCCCTGGCTGCTTTCAGGGCTATGTTACCGATCTGGCGCGCCACTGGCTGGACTCTCTGGACGAGTCGGCACGCAACGAGGTAGAGGTGCTGGCCTGCGGCCCCCACCCCATGCTGGAGGCGGTCTCCAATCTGTGTAGAGAGTATGAGCTGCCCTGTCAAGTCTCCCTGGAGGAGTACATGGCCTGCGGCGTGGGCGGCTGCGCCGGTTGTGTAGTGCCAATTGAAACCGCGGATGGAACCGCCATGAAACGGGTGTGTGTGGACGGGCCGGTGTTCGATGCCAGGACCGTATTTACTACCAGTCCTCTTCGTTGACCAATGATATCTCCTCCATCTGCGCCGAGTATTGATCTACATCGCCACTACCCAGCTTGATCATGAGGCGCACCTCATTGGCTGAGTCGGCGTGCAGGATAGCATCGTCGTAGGTGATCTCCCCTTCCGAGTAGAGGCTAAACAGCGCCTGGTCGAAGGTCAGCATCCCCTGTTCGGTGGAACGCTTCATTAGCTCCTTGAGTTTATGTATCTCACCCTTGCGGATCAGGTCTGCCGCCAGCGGGGTATTTATCAACACCTCCACCACCGGCCTCCTGCTTTTGCCGTCAGGACGCCGTATCAACTGCTGGGCCACAATCGCACGCAGATTCAGGGATATGTCCATAAACACCTGATTGTGTCGATCCTCAGGAAAGAAGTTTATGATGCGGTCCAGAGCCTGGTTGGCATTATTGGCATGCAGGGTAGAGAGACAGAGATGCCCGGTCTCAGCAAATGCAATGGCATGTTCCATAGTTTCGCGGGTACGAATCTCGCCGATCAGGATCACATCTGGAGCCTGACGCAGGGTATTTTTCAGCGCCACCTCATAGGATTCAGTATCGATGCCAACCTCGCGTTGGGTAACAATGCAACCGGCATGATTATGGGTAAACTCAATGGGGTCTTCCACCGTCACAATATGACCGCTGCTGTTACCATTCCGGTACTCCAGCATACCTGCCAGCGAGGTGGACTTACCGGTTCCGGTGGCGCCCACAAACATGACCAGTCCGCGCCTGGTCATGGCCAGGTCTTTTAGGATGGGCGGCAACAACAACTGATCCATGGTTGGAATAACATTTTCTATACGTCGTAACACCATGCCCACAGAGTCACGCTGGATAAACGAACTCACACGGAAGCGGCCTATGCCCTTGGCACTGATGGCAAAGTTACACTCATTAGTGTTGTTAAATTCATCTCGCTGCGCCGGACTCATGAGACTGAACACCAGTTCTCTGGTCTGCTCTTCGTTCAACCTGCCCTTGGATATGGGAGAGATACGTCCATGCACTTTGATGCTGGGTGGCATACCAACCGTTATAAACAGGTCAGACGCCTTCTTCTCACCCATCAATTTTAGAATTCCGTTAAAGTCCATCTCTATCTCCAAAAAATCAAGGTTATGGCAGTTGCATCAAGTAAACAGATCTTTATTCATAGCCTTGGTGCGGGCGTCCAGGCGGCTCACCATACCTTTCTTCACTATCTCCTGCAGATGCTGATCCAGGGTATGCATACCCACCGCTTGACCGGTCTGGATTGCCGAGTACATCTGGGCCACCTTGTCTTCCCGAATCAGGTTACGGATGGCTGGCGTACCTATCATGATCTCCCAGGCCGCAGTACGACCACCGCCAATCTTCTTCATCAGGGTTTGTGATACCACCGCACGCAGGGATTCTGACAACATGGAACGCACCATACTTTTTTCACCGGCCGGGAACACATCGATAATACGGTCGATGGTCTTGGCGGCCGAGCTGGTGTGCAGGGTGCCGAACACCAAGTGGCCGGTCTCCGCTGCGGTGAGCGCCAGACGAATGGTCTCAAGGTCACGCAACTCACCCACCAGAATGATATCTGGATCCTCACGCAGTGCAGAGCGCAAGGCCTCGGCAAAACCCAGGGTGTCCCGATGCACCTCACGCTGGTTGATCAGGCACTTTTTGCTGGTGTGCACAAATTCGATCGGATCTTCAATGGTGAGGATATGGGCATACTCATTATCGTTCTTGTAGTCCATCATCGCCGCCAGGGTAGTGGACTTACCCGAACCGGTGGGACCAGTGACCAGCACCAGTCCACGCGGTACATTCACGATATCCTTAAAAGTGGAGGGACAGCCTAGATCTTCCAGAGTCAGGACCTTTGAGGGGATGGTCCTGAACACCGCGCTGGCGCCACGGTCCTGATTAAATGCGTTGACACGAAAACGGGCCAACCCGGGAATCTCAAAGGAAAAATCGGTTTCATAAAACTCCTCGAAATCCTTCCTCTGCTTGTCGTTCATGATGTCATAAACCAGGGCATGAACTACTTTGTGTTCCAGCTCTGGAATGTTGATGCGACGAATATCGCCATCCACCCTGATCATTGGTGGCAAACCCGCAGACAGATGCAGGTCCGACGCGTTATGTTTTACGCTAAAGGCAAGCAGCTCAGCAATATCCATACATTACTCCCCAACAAGGCAGACATTATTCTATAGTATTTATTGTAGACAACTCCCAAAACATCCTTGGAGCAAAACCTACCCAGTTCCGGTTGTTCCTGTGCAACCCGTGGATTCTAATGCCGAATGATCCTAACATAGGTATAGCAACATTATCTGGAACTATCATGTTTTTTGGTTCAATATCCGCGTAAAATGCGGAACCCGTTCCATCCTTAGGGCTAAAACAGCACCAACAAAAAACCCAGATGAAAGAAACCATTAAATCCAGACTGGAAAGCGTTCACACCATCATTGCCGAATCTATGGCGGAGTACGCCAGGACCGCCGGTTCGGTGCTACTGCTCGCGGTAAGCAAAACCAGGACCGCAGAGGAGATACTGGAGGCCATGGCAGCTGGCCAACACTGCTTTGGAGAGAGCTATCTGAAGGAGTCCATAAACAAAATAGATCAGCTAAGTAATGAAGCGATTGAATGGCATTTTATCGGGCGGGTGCAAAGCAACAAGACGCGACCGATTGCGGAAAAATTTGACTGGGTGCACAGCATCGACAAACTAAAACATGCCCAGCGCCTGAATGATCAACGCCCGGACTCCATGCCACCTCTGAACATCTGCCTGCAGATCAATATCGACAACGAAGCGACCAAGGGCGGAGTGGAACCAGAGCAGGCGGCAAAATTGATCCAACAGATATCTGCACTACCCCGAATAAAACTTAGGGGATTAATGACCCTGCCTTCCCCAGCACACAATCTCGACGAACAGCGCCTGCCGTTTCGCAGACTGCGCGAACTGCGGGACCAGTTGGCAACAGACAGGCTGCCGCTGGAGACCCTCTCCATGGGTATGTCAGGTGATATGCCTGCGGCCATTGCCGAGGGCTCCACCACGGTGCGGGTGGGCACGGCAATATTTGGTCCACGCAACTATCCAAACAGACCAGAGTAGATTCAAGCGTTATTTACCGAAGCCATTCATCTTGGCCTCAATGCCGGTTTGGGCGATACTTTTCTGAAGAGCCTTTAACCAACTAAAACAAATTTCGGGACATAGAGATAATGAAAAGCAAAACACTGGCCTTCATCGGTTGCGGCAACATGGCAGCCAGCCTGATAAACGGTCTGATCTCGGATGGATACGATCCAACGAAGATCATGGCAAGCGATCCTGACAGTGACAAGCTGGGGCAGATCTCCAGCCTGTGCGGCATTAACTCCACCACCGACAATAGCAAAGCGGTGGAGTTTGCCCAGGTGGTGGTAATGGCGGTAAAGCCACAGGCGCTGGAACAGGTGGCGAACGGCATTGCCCCGGCGGTGCAGAACGGCAAACCACTGATTATTTCCATTGCCGCAGGGGTGCTGGAACAGGACCTAGAGAGCTGGCTGGGTGGCGATGTCGCCCTGGTCAGAACCATGCCTAACACCCCGGCCATGATCCAGGTAGGCGCCACCGCACTACATGCAAACCCCAGGGTAAGCAGTGCCCAAAAAGATCTGGCCGAAACTATCCTGCGGGCGGTGGGCCTCACCCAGTGGGTAGAGAGTGAATCCATGATCGATGCGGTTACCGCCCTCTCTGGCAGCGGTCCCGCCTATTTCTTTATGGTGATGGAGGCGATGGAGTCTGCAGCAGTAGAATTAGGACTGTCCGCGGACACCGCACATCTACTCACCCTGCAAACGGCGCTGGGGACCGCCCGCATGGCCATGGAAAGCAGTGACACACCAGCAACCCTGAGAGAACGGGTGACCTCCCCCGGCGGCACCACCGAGGCCGCTTTGCAGGTCTTCGAGGATGAGGGTCTGCGTGAGCTGTTTGTGCAGGCGCTGACCAAGGCTCGTGACCGCTCCGTAGAGCTGTCCAAACTGCTGGGAGATGGATGATGGGATCCAGCTACCTCACCAACCCGGCAGTCTTTCTGATACAGGCACTATTCGGCGCCTACATCCTGGTGATCATGCTGCGGTTTCTGCTCCAGCTATTCAAGGCCGACTTCTATAACCCCATATCCCAGTTTATCGTCAAGCTGACAAACCCGGTGCTCAAAAATCTGCGGCGCATCATACCCGGCTTTGGTGGAATAGACATGGCCTCAGTGGTGCTGATGTGGGCGCTAAAATCCATCGAACTGGCCCTGGTCGTCACCCTGGCCAGCCTGCCACTGAGCCCGCTGATGGCCATGGCTTGGGCCGTACCTGAGTTAATCAAACTCGGCATCAACGTCTTCCTGTTCTCCATTCTGATCCAGGTAATCTTCAGCTGGGTCAACCCCGGCGCCTACAACCCGGTCACCTCCCTGATCAGTTATCTGACTGAACCCGTTATGCGCCCAGTGCGCAGGGCAATACCTCCCATCGGCGGGCTGGACCTCTCTCCCATGGTGGCAATGATTGGGTTATATCTACTGGAGATGTTGCTGCTGCCGCCGATCCAGGCATTGACCGGCAGCCCGTTTAGATGACAGAGGCCGGGGGCGAATGGTATCGTTGGGACGGCAACGACCTGATACTCTCCCTGCGGGTTCAGCCCCGCGCACGCAAAGATGAGTTTATCGCCCCCCATGGCGACCACTACAAGGTGCGGATAACAGCGCCACCAGTGGAGGGGAAGGCCAATGATCACCTGCTGCGTTTTCTGGCCAAGAGCTTTGAGGTGAAGAGGTCCCAGATCAGCATGCAGGCCGGACACACCTCACGCAATAAACTGTTTCGCATCCAGTCGCCGAACCAACTCCCCATACCCGTCCAAAGGCCGCAATATACACAGCGCTAAAAAAAATAGAGAAAAAATGAAAAATTCTCGTATAATCATGGAATAATGCGCAAACCAAAACAAATTGGTTGAAGAAGTTTATGGACGATTCAGGCTTGAGAAAACAGGTTCAGGCGTACGGAGAGTGGAAATTCGAACTCATCCGTACCATGAATGAGTATCAGGATTGGCTGATCAGCAATGATATGGCCAACAAAAACAGCACGCGCAAGATAAGGGAGTCCATCTCCGCACTCAACAGCGACCGACTCACCATCGCCTTCGTCGCAGAGTTCTCGCGCGGCAAAACCGAACTTATCAACGCCATCTTCTTCGCCAAGTATGGCCGCAGACTGCTACCATCCACAGCCGGGCGCACCACCATGTGCCCAACCGAGATCTTCTATGACTCGGGCGCAGATAAATCTTATGTGCGCCTACTGCCGATCGAGAGTCGGCTCCAGGACACCACCCTGCATGAACTGAAGCAGGAGACAGGACAGTGGGTGCACCACCCCCTGGATCTGGGTTCTGCCGAGCAGATAGAGGACACCCTGCGCGAGGTGGTAAAGACCCGCCGGGTAAGTCTGCGTGAGGCGGTGCGGCTGGGACTGTATAACCCGGAGCTGCACCCCCATCTGGAAAGCCCCCCGGCGTTTGTAGAGATACCCCGTTGGCGCCATGCCCTGGTCAGCTTCCCCCATCCGCTACTACAGGATGGCCTGACCATACTGGACACCCCGGGACTCAACGCCCTGGGTAGCGAACCCGAGCTGACCCTGAACATGCTACCGGCCTCTCAAGCGGTGCTGTTTGTGCTGGCCGCAGACACCGGCGTCACCCGCACCGATCTGGATATGTGGCAACACCATATCAAGGGCTTTCAAAGTAGCCGCAAACGCGGCCTGGTGGTGGTGCTGAACAAGATAGACACCCTATGGGATGGCCTCTACGCCAGCGACCATATCGACCGGACCATTGGTGGGCAGTGCCGTTCCACTGCCAGAGTACTGGGCATAGATGAGAAATCCATATTCCCCATCTCGGCCCAGAAGGGTCTGTTGGCAAAGATACGCCAGGATGACGACCTGTTGACCAAAAGCAATCTGCCGGATCTGGAAAACTATCTATCCGACAACATCCTCAACTCACGCCATGAGATAATCCAGGACACCATCACCTCTGAAGTCAGTGACATGATCGAGACCAGTTACGGCATGATCTCTTCTAAACTGGCCGGCATTGGCACACAACTGGATGAACTGCGTCAAATCAGCGGCAAGAGCCAGGATGTGATTGAGGCCATGATGCAGAAGACCAGGGAGGAACAGGCCCTGTACATGAAGAACATCAACAGTTTTCAGATAAGCCGGAAGGTGTTGAAGGATCACGCCATGACCCTGCGTGAAGCGCTGGACATGGAGAAGCTGGAACAGAAGATCAAGCGAACCCGCCACCGCATGTCTGGCAACTGGACCACCCTGGGGCTCAAAACCAACATGCAGCATCTGTTTGATGACATGCGTGGCGAGATGCAGATTGTAACCAAAGAGAGCGAACAGATCCGCAAGCTTATTCGCAGCATCTATCAGCGCTTCCACCAAGAGCACGGGTTTACTGCGGCCCAACCCAAGACCTTTTCCATTATGCGTCACCGCATGGATCTTGACCTGCTGACCCAGGAGGCTGAGATCTTCCGCAACAGCCCGGTAACCGCCATGACCGAGAAGCATTTCGTGGTAAAGCGCTTCTTTGTAGCCATGGTCAGCCGAGCCAGGGACGTGTTCTTTCAGGCCCGCCAGGAGATCAATGCCTGGATCAAGATCTGCCTAGAACCCCTGGTGTTTGAGATCCACAACCATCACGACAATATTGAGCATCACCTGCAGGATCTAAAAAAGATCAACCAATCCCGGGATACCCTGAAAACCAGAATCGTAGAGCTGGAGCAACAGCACCAAGCCATAGCTCAGGATCTTACAGCCCTGCGCAATATGCACAACAGGCTGACCAACCTGCAACCATGGACCGGAGATGAACGACCCAAACCACGCCTAGTGACACAGAACAGCGCCTGACCGGATGATATAGTTGCTTACTGTAGACACAGTGATTAGACTGCTGCGGTCATAAACTAATCGGCCTGAATACCAAATGCCCGAGCCATTCCCTGCCGACTCTGTCGGTCTGGTACAGCCACAGAAAAAGAGTTTCCACGAGCCGATCTCGCTGATCAGTGGCCGCACCCTGCCCGGGTACGAACTGGTCTATGAAACCTACGGCGAGTTAAACCAAGCCAGATCCAATGCCATTCTGGTATGCCACGCCCTGTCCGGTGATCACCACGCCGCTGGTTACTATGCGGACGATGAAAAACCGGGTTGGTGGGACACATGTATCGGGCCGGGAAAACCATTCGACACCAACCGGTTTCACGTGGTATCTGTGAACAACATTGGTAGCTGCAAGGGCTCCACCGGACCCAACACCATCAATCCGGAAACCGGCAATTTCTACGGCCCGGACTTTCCCATAGTAACCGTCAAAGACTGGGTGCAGACCCAGCATACCCTGATGCAAAGTCTGGGCATTGAAAAATGGGCCGCAGTGATCGGGGGCAGCCTGGGCGGCATGCAGGCCATGCAGTGGTCTATAGATTACCCGGACAAGGTGGGATACGCCTTGGTGATTGCTGCAGCCTCGCGCCTGTCGGCACAGAACATCGGCTTCAACGAAGTGGCCCGACAGGCCATCCTGTCCGACCCGGATTTTCACGGCGGTCACTTCTACAGCCACGACACCATCCCCCGACGCGGCCTGATGCTGGCCCGCATGCTGGGCCACATCACCTACCTGTCAGATGACGCCATGCGCGCCAAGTTTGGACGGGAGCTGCGGGAAGGACACCTGAACTACGACTTCAGCGTGGAGTTTCAGGTGGAGAGCTATCTGCGCCACCAGGGTAGCGCCTTTGTGGAACGCTTCGATGCCAACACCTATCTGCTGATGACCAAGGCCCTGGACTATTTCGATCCGGCCAGTGAGTACGGAAATGATCTGGTCACCGCCCTGAAGCAGGCCACGGCCAAGTTCCTGGTGGTGTCATTTACCAGCGACTGGCGGTTTGCACCAGCGCGCTCCAAAGAGATAGTAAAGACGCTGATCGATGCCAAACGTCAGGTGAGCTACGCTGAGGTGGAAGCCTCGGGCGGACATGACGCCTTCCTGATGCCAATCACTTACTACATGCAGATTCTCAACTCCTATATGAATAAGGTTGCACAAGAGGTGGGGGCATGATGCAGCGACCGGATCTGACTAATATAAAGCGCTGGATCAAGCCTGGTTCACGGGTACTTGATCTCGGTTGCGGTGACGGCACCCTGCTCTCCATGCTACGGGATGAGATGGAAGTAGATGGCTACGGCCTGGAGATTGAACCAGAGAATATCATCCAGTGCGTGCGTAAGGGGATCAATGTTATTCAGCGGGACCTGGATGCGGGACTAAGTGACTTTGACGAGCAGTCCTTCGATTACGTCATCATGACCCAGACCCTGCAAGCGGTACATTTCCCGGACCGTCTGTTGACAGAGATGCTGCGAGTTGGACATCAGGGAATAGTCACCTTCCCCAATTTTGGCAACTGGAAGAACCGGCTGCAGTTGGGCATTGGCGGCCGGATGCCAATATCTAAAACCCTGCCCGCCCAGTGGTACGACACCATGAACATCCACCTGTGCACTGTCAAGGATTTCGAGGATCTGTGTCATCAACATGAGATCAGGATCCTGGAACGCATGGTAGTGGACCAGGCACATCGCGCACGCACCGGCATCCGTGTTCTCCCAAATCTATTGGGCGAGATCGCCCTGTTCCGTTGTCAGCGCGGCAGCGTCTGAGGCAAAGAGATATACTTTCTCTGTCAGCCATCCGCACTGCCGCCATTGCAAGCCCCCTGAACCCTGGCGGCAATAACCTGAACTATTGGAGGTAAGAGTCATGCATATTAACAACCTGATAAATGTTTGCGCCGTATCTATCCTTCTACTCCTATCCTCACCTGCAGTGGCAGAAAACAGCACCAGCAGTGGCGGCTACACCATACATCACAACGCATTGAAGGCAGACTTCCTGTCTCCGGCAATCGCCAAGGCCTACAACATCCAGCGCAGTAAGTTTCGCGGGCTGCTAAACATCAGCGTGATCAAAGATAAACCTGGCACATCCGGCACTCCGGTGAAGGCGCGCATAGAACTCAAAGTTGCCAACCTGAACAGCGTGCCCAAGGAGATAGAGCT
The DNA here is from genome assembly GCA_964628835.1 of uncultured Gammaproteobacteria bacterium. Lineage (GTDB taxonomy): Bacteria > Pseudomonadota > Gammaproteobacteria > Chromatiales > Chromatiaceae > JAAGZL01. Next base: position 11,500 of record CAZVME010000049.1, read on the forward strand.
AAAACAGATAGTGGAGGACCAGGCCATCTACTACATAGGTGATTTCCCCGTGGTTAACCGCGAGATAGTAAATTTCAATCTTGAGGTAATCCCTGAGGGCCAAAAACGCCCCATCTTGGCGAGATTCAGCCAACAATTCTATATCGACTAAAAACAGTAATGTTATTAAGCAGCGCAGCAATCATCCTCGGCTTTGCCCTCCTAGTATGGGGGGCCGAAAGATTTGTCACCGGAGCCGCCGCCATTGCGCGCAATATGGGGATCTCTCCCCTGCTGATCGGACTGACCATCGTGGGGTTTGGCACCTCAGCCCCGGAGATCCTGGTCTCCGCCATGTCCTCTGTTCAGGGAAACCCGGGATTGGCCATCGGCAACGCCATCGGCTCCAACATCGCTAATATCGCCCTGATTCTGGGTGTGACCGCCATGGTGGCACCACTTAACGTCCACTCCCTCACCCTAAAACGGGAATACCCAATGTTGCTGGCGGTCTGCCTGCTGGCCGTACTGCTGATGCTGGATGGGGAGCTGGACCAACTGGACGGGATAATCCTGATCTCAGGTCTGGTGCTGGTGATGTACGGCCTGGTGCACATTGGTAAATCCAGCCGCAGATCAGACCCCATGGAGATGGAGTATGAGGCGGAGATCCCCCAGGACATGCCCACCGGCATGGCGGCGCTCTGGTTCCTGGTTGGTCTCACCCTGCTTCTAGTCAGCTCACGCATGTTGGTATGGGGTGCAATAAATATAGCCACCGCATTTGGAGTGAGCGACCTGATTATTGGGCTCACCATCGTCGCCCTGGGCACCAGCCTGCCGGAGCTGGCCGCTGGCATCACCAGCGCCCTGAAACGGGAACATGACATCGCCATCGGCAACATAATCGGCTCCAACATGTACAACCTGTTAGCGGTACTGCCCATGCCTGCACTTCTAGCATCAGGCCGTTTTGATCCAGCGATAATGGAGCGGGATATGCCTGTTATGATCGGGCTGACCCTATTGATGTTTGTAATAAGTTATGGATTTCGCAGAAATGGCCGTATCAACCGGATTGAGGGACTTTTACTACTGTGTGCTTTCATCGGTTATCAGGGAATGCTATTTTTAAGCACTCAAGGGGCCTAATATAATGAACCACGAACAACCACCATCCGCAGAGGAGTCGGAACGGCTACAGGCGTTGGGACTAGCGGTAATCCGGCACGAAACCGAGGCGGTTCAGGCTCTGGCCAGCCGCATTGACCACCACTTCGTCCGCGCTTGCAACTTCATGCTCAACTGTAGCGGTCGCATCGTGGTGCTGGGGATGGGCAAGTCCGGACATATCGGTCACAAAATCGCCGCCACCCTGGCCAGCACCGGAAGCCCGGCCTTTTTTGTGCATCCAGGTGAGGCCAGCCATGGCGATCTTGGCATGATCACCGCCAGCGACGTGGTTCTGGCCCTATCCAACTCTGGCGAGACCTCGGAACTGCTCACCATTCTGCCACTGATAAAACGCCTGGGAGTGCCACTCATAGCCATGACCGGCAATCAGACCTCGAATATGGCCCGCGAGGCCGATGTTAATATAGATGTGAGCGTGGAGCAGGAGGCCTGTCCCCTAAACCTGGCCCCCACCTCCAGCACCACTGCCGCCCTGGTCATGGGCGACGCCCTGGCCATCGCCCTGCTGGAGGCGCGCGGCTTCACCGAACACGATTTTGCCAAGTCGCACCCCGGCGGCACCCTGGGCCGCAGGCTGCTGCTGCACATAGGTGATATCATGCACTCTGGAGCCGGGATCCCCCAGGTCAGAACCGACGCCCCCCTGCGTGACGGCCTGATGGAGATGACCAACAAGGGTCTGGGTATGACCGTGGTAGTAGATTCTGACAATACAGTTGCCGGCATCTTCACCGATGGCGATCTCAGACGCACCCTGGACCTGGGTGTGGATATGCACAACTGTGAGATAGCAGAGGTGATGACCGACCAGTGCCAGACGGCACAGGCAGATATGCTGGCGGCCGAGGCCCTACAGATAATGCAGAAAAATAAGATCAACGCCCTGCCCATCGTGGACCAGGAGCAGCGTCTGGTGGGTGCCATCAGCATGCATGATCTGCTGCGGGCCGGCGTAGTATAAACCAACTCAAGCCATGACTGACAAGAGCGAAATGCAACAGATTACAGAACTAGCCAAACAGATACGTCTGGTGATATTCGATGTGGACGGGGTACTCACCGACGGTAGTCTGATCATGGGTGATGATGGGCAGGAGTATAAGGCCTTCAACGCAAAGGATGGCCACGGCATGAAGATGCTGCAGGCCTCAGGGGTGGAGATCGGTATCATCTCCGCCCGCAACTCCCGGGTGGTCTCACTGCGGATGGAGAGCCTCGGCATTAAACATGTATACCAGGGAGAGCGGAACAAGCTAAAGGCGTTTGCCGACCTGCTGAAAAAACTGAACCTGGATCCCAGCCAGATCGCCTACGTGGGCGATGATCTGCTGGACCTCTGTATCATGCGCAAAGTGGGGCTTGCCATAGCGGTACAGGATGCCAGCCCGGAGGTGGTGGCGCAGGCAGACTGGCAGACAACGGCGAATGGCGGCAAGGGTGCCGCCAGAGAGATATGTGAAACGATCATGCGCTCACAGGGCTGTTACGAAGGCATCCTGGCAAAATATTAACCGAGACCACCATGGAACAGAGGAACATATTAATTGGAATAATCCTGGTACTGCTGGCCTTGGGCAGTAACTGGATGATCTCCTCCACCCCAACGACCGAGCCCGCCATAGGCGCTGAAGAGCACAAAATGGACTATTATGTGCGCGACTTCACCACCACACTAATGGGGGAGAAAGGGGAACCATTCCGCCAACTGAGTGCTGAACTCATGGTGCACTACCCGGACGACGACACCACTGAACTTACCAAACCACTCATAACCATGTTTGAACAAAGGACACCAGAGTGGAAAATCCGGTCGGAGGCCGGCTGGTTGTCAGGTGATGGGGACCTGCTGTTACTACAAGGCAAAGTAACCATTGATCGCCCCAAAACATCCACCCAGGACCCAGTGCGTATAGTAACCAGTAACCTGCGGGTACAACCAAACCAGAACTATGCCGAAACCGAAGAACAGATTACCATTGACACGCTCGACAACCGGATAACATCCAAAGGTATGCAGGCCTGGCTGACCAAGCCGCTGCGGATAAAGTTTAGCGCCAACGTAAGAGGACAATATGAGGTCGATAAATAAACTACTCACCACACTTCTACCGATACTAATTCTGGTATCAGCCCCGTTTACCGCACATGCCCTGAAAGAGGATGTAAACAAGCCGATCGAGGTTGAAGCAGACAGTGTCGAAATAGATGAAGGTAGTGGTAAAAGCACCTACAAAGGGAATGTGATCCTGAGCCAGGGTAGCATCCGTCTGAAGGCAGACACAATTACCGTTATTCAAAACGAGAAAAAGTCAGATCAGATCAAGGCAGTGGGCAGACCAGCTACCCTGACCCAGAAATCCAGCAAGGGGAAAAAGGGAATTAAGGGGCGTAGCCAGCGCATGGAGTACTACATAGACAGCGACATTCTGTACCTGATCGGCAATGCCTCTCTGGTGCAGGGCAAAGACACCTTCCAGAGTGACCGCATCGCCTACGACCGAAAAAAGTCGTTGATAAAGGGTGGCACCAGCGCCAAGGGGAAACAGCGTGTTAAAGTTACAATCAAGTCAAACAAAAAAAAGAATAGTAGCAAATGACCCGTCTCGCCGCTTTTGAACTGGAAAAACATTATCGCAAGCGTTCTGTAGTCAATGGCGTTTCCATGGAGGTTTCAAACGGTGAGGTGGTGGGCTTGCTGGGACCCAACGGTGCGGGCAAGACCACCTGCTTCTACATGATTGCCGGTCTGATTCCGGTGGAGCATGGTTCAATATCACTGGGAGATCAGGATATCACCCAGCTCTCCATGCACAGCCGGGCCCAACAGGGACTAAGCTATCTGGCCCAGGAGCCATCAGTCTTCCGCAAGCTAAGTGTTCAGAACAACATCCTGGCAATCCTTGAGACCCAACCCGCCCTCTCCAACGAACAACGCCATGAGCTTTGCGACCGACTGCTACAGGACTTCAATCTGGGACATCTGCGAGAGAACATGGCCATGGGGCTTTCCGGTGGTGAGCGCCGCCGCCTGGAGATCGCCAGGGCCCTGGCGGTCAAACCCAAATTCATTCTACTGGATGAGCCGTTCGCCGGCGTGGACCCCATTTCCGTGGTGGATATCCAGAAGATCATCAAGCAGCTGGCAAACCGCGGCATCGGCATACTTATAACCGACCACAATGTAAGAGAGACATTGGGAATCTGTGATCGCGCCTACATCATCAATGAAGGAAAACTGATTGCAGAAGGGGACCCAGAGACCATTCTGGATAATGAAGAGGTACGACTGGTGTACTTGGGGAAAAGCTTCAGTCTGTAGGCTAATTGGGGATTTGGCTCGAAATTCAGCGGATAATAACTAGCAACAAGGTATTTGCCCCCACATTAATACAATAACAACAAATAATTAGGGATATTCCGCCACATAGCAACCGCCAATAATATCCGGTTTATTACGGATAATTGCCCAACTATTGTCCAGCATCAAATGAGATAAATATAATTACATTCAAACACTGCACCTCAGGCACAGTTTTAGCTAGAATGTGAATGTGAGTGCGAGAACACACAAATTATGTACCAGCTTTTTTCATAACAACGCCATATGAAGCAAACACTACAGCTTCGCCTTGGGCAACATCTAACCATGACTCCCCAGCTGCAGCAGGCCATTCGTCTGCTGCAACTCTCCACGCTTGACTTGCAACAGGAGATACAGGAGGCCCTGGAGTCCAACCTGATGTTAGAGACCGAGGAGGATGCGGCAAGAAACGAGCCCATAGCAGACGGCGTGGGGCCAGAAACCACGCGGGTCGAAAAAGAGAGTGATGCTGGCAGCAACGAGAAAGAGGTGGACTCTGAACAGAGCACCATGCCAGATGAACTACCGGTAGACAGTGGCTGGGATGACGTCTACGACAGTACCCTACCCCCATCCTCCGGCAGCTCCCAACAGAAAGAGAACAGCAACGCCGACTATCTTACCCAATGTAGTAATTCCCAGACCCTGCACGACCACCTGATCTGGCAAATGCAGCTTACCCCCTTTAGTGATACCGACCAGGTCATTGCAACGACTATAATCGATAGTATCAACGAAGACGGCTACCTGACCTGCGATCTGGACGACATCATGGCAGCCGTCGGCAGTGAAGAGGTGGAACTGGATGAGGTGGAAGCGGTATTGCATCGGATTCAGCGCTTTGACCCACCAGGAGTGGCCGCCCGCGACCCAAGGGAGTGTCTGTTGTTGCAACTGTCACAATTAAAAGCTTCCACACCCTGGCTGAGTGAAGCTATCGATCTGATAGAGAACAACTTTGATCTACTGGCGCGCCAAGACCATAACCAGATAAAACGCCGCCTTAAGCTGGATGATGAAAGCCTAAGACAGATCAATCACCTTATCCGCTCACTTAACCCGCATCCAGGCACATCCATAGCTGATAGCGAACCTCGCTACGTGGCGCCGGATGTGTTTGTATCACGCAAAAATGGCGCATGGCGAGTTGAACTCAACCCCAGCAGTACCCCCAAACTCCGGGTCAATTCAGAGTATGCCAGCCTGATAAAGCGCGCAGATCAGAGTGATGACAACACCTATCTAAAAAACCACCTGCAGGAGGCACGCTGGTTCATCAAGAGCCTGGTAAGCAGAAATGAAACCCTGCTTAAGGTAGCGACAAAAATTGTGGAGTTTCAGCGCGGCTTCTTCGACTATGGAGAAGAGGCCATGCGCCCCCTGGTATTAAGGGATATAGCTGAAGCAGTGGATATGCACGAATCCACCATCTCCCGGGTCACCACCAACAAATATATGTACACCCCCAATGGCACTCTGGAATTCAAATACTTTTTTTCCAGCCACGTGGGCACCACGGGGGGCGGCGAGTGTTCAGCAACAGCCATCCGGGCCCTAATCAAAAAACTGGTTAGCGCTGAAAAGCCCAACAAACCACTAAGTGACAATAAGATAGCTGGCATCCTGGGTGAGCAAGGCATTAATATTGCCCGCAGAACAGTTGCCAAATATCGCGAAGCGATGGCAATACCACCATCGAATGAAAGAAAGCGCCTGGTTTAGGCGTACATTAACTAAGGAGTAAACCATGCAGATTAGCCTTACCGGTCATCATATTGACATAACCCAAGCCCTCAGAAGCTACGTAGACACCAAATTTGAGCGCCTGGAACGCCATTTTGACCAGGTTACCAATGTTCATGTCATACTCAGTGTGGAAAAAGTTCGCCAGAAAGCAGAAGCTACGCTACATTTAAACGGCGCAGACGTATTTGCCGACTCCACACAGGAAGATATGTATGCAGCTATAGATGGTCTTATTGACAAACTTGACCGTCAGGTTAAAAAGCATAAAGAGAAAAGTACCAGCCACAGGAATGGAGCTGGATTAAAAGGCATGGAACAAGCAGACGTATAACTGAGTCTGGGATTTTGGAACTTTAACGTGTTTTCCAATAACTTTATTAACGATAAACGCATCAGCTGTGGCAACGCCGCAGCAAGTAAAAAACGAGTGCTCCAGAACCTGGGAGATTTACTCGCCCAGTCCGCTCCTGAGCTTAGTCCGCACGATACCTTTGACAAGCTGTTGGAGCGGGAACGCCTTGGCAGTACCGGGTTGGGGCATGGCATCGCCCTGCCCCATGCCAGGGTAACCGGTATTGACGAGGCGTATGGAGCCTTCATCCAACTGGGATCCAGCGTTGACTTTGATGCCATAGACAACCAGCCGGTGGATCTGGTTTTTGGACTCCTGGTCCCGCAATCAGCTACCAAAGAGCATCTACAATTACTAGCACATCTGGCCTCCATGTTCAGCAATGCAGAGTTCTGCGAAAAGCTGCGCCACTCCAGCCAGCCAGAAGAGATCATGCGCCACATCGAACACTGGAACAAGGTAGAGAATGAGGCATGACGGATGCCACCACAGGCTATCTGGTATCAACCCTACAGGATACTTTGGGACTAAGATGGCTTGCCGGTAAAGCTGGACGCGATACCAGTCTAAGGGGTAATTTTCCTGGGGCGGAACAGCACGGAACCGCTGGCCCCATGAACCTTATCCACCCCTACCGCATCCAGATCATCGGACCTGCCGAGCAGTCAGAATTCGATGAACTCTCGCGGGAAAAACGCCAAAATATTATAGAAAAGCTGTTTAACGCCAAACCGGCAGCAATAATTATCGCGGTTGACGCCCAGGCAGAAGAGGATCTGATAAAGGCGGCAGACAAGCACGACACTCCGCTCCTGGCCTCCAGTCAAAACGACAACATGCTGCAGAGTTCTCTGCAGTATCACCTCACCCACATCCTGGCTGAACGCACCGTAGTACATGGAGTATTTATGGAGGTCCTTGGAATCGGGGTGTTGATCACCGGCGATTCCGCAGTGGGAAAAAGCGAACTGGCGCTGGAACTGATCAACCGCGGACACCTGTTGATAGCCGACGACACTCCAGAATTTGCCAGAATAGCCCCTGACATAATCAGTGGAACCTGCCCTCCACTGCTACAGGACTTTCTGGAGATACGCGGGCTGGGGCTATTGAACATCAGGAGCATGTTCGGCGACAGCGCCATTAAACAGAAGAAATACCTCTCTCTGGTTGTTCACCTTAAGCGCATGAATACTCAGGACATAAATATGATTGACCGGCTATATGGGAACTTCTCCGAGTACCCACTGCTGGGCCTGAAGCTACCGGAAGTGACCATCCCAGTGGCGCCTGGCAAGGAGATTGCCATACTGGTGGAAGCAGCGGTACGCCAATTTATGCAGAAGATAAACGGCTATAATGCCGGGGATGATTTCATTGGGCGCCAACGAAAGGCTATTGAAGAGGTCAAAGGTAACAGATAACATTCTCTGGTCCATCTCAAGTGCACAGGCATGTACTAACACGAAAACCAGATGACCCAATCCATGTGCGCAGATAAGAACATCAAACTGGTCATAGTTTCAGGCCTCTCAGGCTCCGGGAAGAGTATCGCCCTGCACACCCTGGAGGATCTCGGTTACTACTGCATCGACAACCTCCCCATATACCTGCTACGGGCCATGGCCAACGAACTAAAACAGCGGCCGCAATCCATCTACCCCAAGATGGCAGTCAGTATTGACGCCCGCAACCAAACCAGCGACCTACACCAACTGCCTGAGCTGGTTAGAGACATCCGGGAACTCGGCGTACACAGCGAGATGATCTTTCTGGAGGCCCAAGACGAAGTTCTGCTGCGCCGCTTCAGTGAGACCAGACGCAAACACCCGCTCAGTGATGAAGAGCGTCCGCTGTCAGACGCCATTCAGCTGGAGCGCGAGATACTGGAACCTTATCTCAGCAGCGCCGACCTGCGAATAGACACCAGCCGCACCAACCAGCATGAACTGCGCGACATCATCCGCTCGCATATGGATGACCGGGGGCCCAGAAACATATCCCTGCAGTTCCAATCCTTCGGCTACAAACACGGTGTACCCAGGGATGTGGATTTTGTATACGACGTGCGCTGTCTTCCTAACCCCCATTGGGTGCAGGAGCTGCGCTCCCTTACCGGCATGGATGCTCAAGTTGCAGAGTTTCTGGCCGACAGCAGTAGAGTGCAACAACTCAAGATTGATATAATCGCCTTCCTGGAACGCTGGGTCCCCATCTTTGAAGAGGACGGCCGCAGCTACCTCACCATAGCCATTGGCTGTACCGGAGGTCAACACAGGTCGGTGTATCTAGTGGAACAGCTCTCAGCCCACTTCCAAAGCAGTGGACGTGATACCATCATCCGCCACCGGGAGCTGTCATGAGCGTCGGCCTACTTATCATCACCCATAACAACACCGGCAAGGAGCTGTTAAACGCAGCCACCAAGATGTTTGGCCGCTGCCCGCTTGCGGTGAGGACCATCGAAGTACTCAACGAAAGCGACCCGGATCAGATCAGGTCCGAGGCAGCCAGACTGATAAAACAGCTGGATTCAGGAGACGGGGTATTGGTTCTGGCAGACATGTATGGCTCCACCCCTGGCAACATAGCCAGCGCCATGTACCAAGAGGATAAGATTAGCGTGCTAGCCGGCATAAACCTGCCCATGCTGGCCAGGATATTCAACTACTCGCAACTGGACCTAACCGAAATAACGGATGCGGCACTTACCGGTGGCCAGAAGAGCATTATAAAATGCAGACCCAGCAACCACGACTAGAACCATGATTCAAAAACAGATCGACATCATAAACAAGCTTGGGCTCCATGCCCGGGCTGCCGCTAAATTTGTCACCTGCGCCAGCCACTACGAGAGCAGCATCCACCTCAACCACAATGGCCATGAGGTGAATGGCAAGAGCATCATGGGGGTCATGATGCTGGCAGCGGCACAGGGCACAACCCTCACCCTCAGCATCGATGGCACAGATGAGGAGACAGCTATGACCGCATTGGAAGAGCTGGTAAAGGATCGGTTTGGCGAAGAGAGCTAGCCCGCATATTGCATAAAGGCGGACTGAGCAATAGACGATTATGCAGGAATGTCGAAAGATTATGGCAACTTAACATGATGAGCAAAAAGTACAGCTTGTCCTGATCGATTTTCTGCCCCATCTGGCTTTGCATCTTGAACGATCCACCTTGAACCATAGCTACAGCTATGGATCTACGGCCGATCGTCCAACCTGCTTTGCCAGCTTGGCCATAAATCTCGACCCCTTCATGCAACATGCGGGCTAACCCGCAATCTGAGAACTGGTAATCAGGCCCACAATCAGAGGCTTCTTTGGGAAAAAAGTCATGGTACTCTAGGTGTAATGGATGCCCTGATAACCGCCACCGATCTCAATCACTACTACGGCTCATTTCACGCTGTTCAGGATCTATCCCTGAAACTGCAGCGCGGTGAGATCCTGGGACTACTCGGCCCCAATGGTGCAGGTAAATCCACCAGCATGCGAATCATCAGCGGCAACACCGCACCCACCAGTGGCCGCGTGCAGCTGAACGGGATTGACCTGCACAGCCAGCCACTCCAGGCCAAGGCCAGCCTGGGCTACCTTCCAGAGCAACCGCCCCTCTATCGCGACATGACCATTGGGGAGTATCTGGATTTCTGCGCCCAACTGCATCAGATCCCCAGGTCCCAAACCAAGGCGGCCATACATGAGGCCATGGAAAAATGCGGTCTTAAGGATATGCAGCGGCGCCTCATAGGCAATCTGTCCAAGGGCTACCAACAGCGGGTCGGTATCGCCCAGGCCATTATCCACAAACCGGACATCATCATCCTGGATGAACCCACCAGTGGACTGGACCCGAACCAGATCATGGAGATAAGAGACCTCATCCGGGAACTGGGGGATGAGCATGGGGTGATCCTCTCCACCCACATCCTGCCTGAGGTGCAATCCATCTGCAGCCGGGTAATGGTACTAAACAAGGGGCGGGTCGCCTTCAGCGACAGCATCGACAACATTACTGGGACAAAACCATCCAGCCTGCTGTTCCGGCTCGAACAGCCACCGGGACTTGATGAGATCAGCTCCATACCAGGACTAGGCGCGGTTGAGGCACTGCCGGATGGACAGTACCGGGTCGGACTAAATGCTGAACCAGCACTATCGAATATATCCAGGCAACTGGTATCCAAAGGCTGGGGGCTGAGTGAATTTATACCCGAGCGTCACACCCTGGAGCAGGTGTTCGCCCGCCTCACCATGGATGAGGAGAGCTGAGTATGCTGGCTATAGCCTTGCGTGAGCTAAGGAGCATGTTCCGCTCCCCACTGGCCTGGACCCTGTTGGCGGTGGTGCAGTTTATCCTGGCCTGGATCTTCCTGGTGCAGATTGAGGAGTTCATCCAGATTCAACCCCGTCTGGCCAAGCTGGCAACAGCGCCCGGCATCACCGACTTGGTGGCCACCCCACTGCTCAACAGCGCCTCACTCATCATCATGTTCCTGATCCCCCTGATGAGCATGCGCCTGTTCAGCGACGAGTACCGCAGCGGCACCTTCAGCCTGCTATTGTCGGCCCCGGTCTCCATGACCGCCATCGTGCTGGGTAAATACCTGGCCCTGATCATATTCCTGTCCATACTGCTGGCCGTGACGGCCGCCATGCCCCTCTCCCTGCTCCTAGGCAGCACTCTGGATCTGGGAAAACTCAGCGCCGGACTGCTAGGGCTGGAGCTGGCCCTGGCGGGGTTTGCTGCCATCGGGCTATTCTTCTCTAGCATCACCTCCCGACCCACGGTGGCCGCCACCGGCACCTATGGCCTACTACTGTTTCTCTGGATCATAAATCTGGCCTCAGGCTCTGGCGGGCACAGCAGCGTGCTGTTTGCCTGGATCTCCCCCATCAGTCATCTGCAGAATATGTTTTCCGGCCTGGTCAGCAGCGCAGACCTGGCCTATTTTCTGCTGCTGAGCATCAGCTTTCTGCTCCTCAGCATTCGACGACTGGATAGTCGTCGCAGCCAGGGTTGAGGTGGCGCAGATGAATCATCCTCAGAAGCTTATGACAACCCTGCACCAGTTACTGTTCTATCTGTTGTTAGCGGTAGCGGTGGGGCTGACAGGCTGGCTGAGCAATCGCCATGTCCTGCTGTGGGACTGGTCAGCGGGTGGGCGTAACACTCTATCCCACACCAGCCAGGAGCTACTGGCGCGGCTACAGGAGCCACTACATATCACCGCCTTCGCCCCGGAGTCGCCCGAGCTGCGGCGACGTATCAGCGACATCATCGAACGCTACCGCCGCTACCGCCCGGACATACAGTTCAGCTTCGTGAATCCAGACCGGCAACCAGAACTGGTACGCCAGCTTGGGATCAAGGTGATGGGAGAGCTACGTCTGGAGTATCAGAGCCGGGCGGAAAATCTCAGCACCATAAACGAAGAGGCGCTGAGCAACACCATCCAGCAACTAATGCAGGGTGCCGAACGTTGGATCGGCGTCATCAAGGGCCACGGCGAGAGGCGCACTGATGGGCGGGCCAACCACGATATCGGGGGCTTTGGAGATGAGCTGCAACGCAAGGGCTATCAGCTTCAGCAGCTGAATCTGGCCACCATGACCGAGATCCCGCAGAATCTATCACTACTGATCATAGCCAGCCCCCAGGTAGATTACCTGCCACAGGAAGTGGCAAGCATACAGCGCTATCTGAAGTCAGGTGGCAATCTCCTCTGGCTGCTGGAGCCGGGACCACTACACGGTCTGGAGCAACTCAAGGAAATGCTGGGACTGCACATCCTGCCCGGCACCATAGTGGATGCAAATTCCGCCTCCATACAACTGCAAGACCCAACCATGGCCCTGGTGACGCGCTATCCAAAACATAGGGCCACAGCCAACTTCAAGCTCATTACAGTATTCCCCCATGCTGCGGCAATTGAGGCCGTGGGAGAGAGCGGCTGGAACTCCACTCCCCTACTCAGCACCCTGAGCGGATCCTGGAATGAGACCGGCCCGATCCGGGGCGAGGTTGCGCGTAACCAGGAGCAGGGTGAGATCGCCGGTCCGCTTAATATTGGCATCGCCTACAGTCGCAAGCGGCAACAGGAGGTACAGAACGTCATGGTCATCGGCGATGGCGACTTTCTGGCCAACAGCTACCTGGGCAGTGGCGGCAACCTCAATCTTGGTCTCAACCTAATACGCTGGCTGAGTAGTGACGAGCAACTGCTGGACATCCCAGCACGCACTGCCCCAGATCTGCGCCTGGATCTATCCAGACTAGCCAGCACCGTTATTGGCCTCGGCTTCCTACTGGTGCTGCCACTGCTGTTTGTCACGGCCGGGACGCTCACCTGGTGGCGGCGCAGGCGTCTCTGACATGCGACGCCCGCTCCTGATCAACGGCTCCCTGCTGGCAGTGATTGCACTCCTGGCTGGCATGGCATGGTTCAGTATCCAGGACCAGAAAACAGATCGGCGCACCCACCTCACCAACCTGCAACCGGACCAGATCCAGCTGATAACAGTGAACAACGGCAGCGGACCAGAATTTGTGCTGGAGCGTAAACAGGGCGTCTGGATGATGACCCAACCCTACCAGGCCCCCGCCAAAGGCAGCCGCATCCAACGCCTGCTTGAGATCACCCGCAGCATCAGCCACAGCCGTTTCCAG
>CAZVME010000050.1:0-24703 GCA_964628835.1 uncultured Gammaproteobacteria bacterium
ATAGATCGGAATTTTATCCCGTACGGGTTAATAGGAGATCTGGTTACAGTCGGTCTGAGGCATAGTCCGCCAGTCGTGAACGCTCCCCACGCAGCAGGGTGATGTGGCCGCTGTGTTCCCAGTTCTTGAATCGATCCACCGCGTAGGTGAGGCCGGATGTGGTCTCAGTAAGGTAGGGCGTATCGATCTGGGCCACATTGCCGAGACAGACAATCTTGGTTCCTGGCCCGGCCCGGGTGATTAGGGTCTTCATCTGTTTCGGGGTCAGGTTCTGCGCCTCGTCCAGGATGATGTATTTGTTCAGGAAGGTGCGGCCGCGCATGAAATTCAGTGAGTGGATACGGATGCGGTTGCGCAGCAGATCCTCGGTGGCGGCGCGCCCCCACTCACCACCTTCGATCTGGGTGAGTACCTCCAGGTTGTCCATGAGTGCGCCCATCCACGGTGTCATTTTCTCCTCTTCGGTACCGGGGAGGAATCCTATGTCCTCGCCCACCGGAACCGTGACCCTGGTCATGATGATCTCCCGGTAGAGGCTCTGATCCAGGGTCTGGGCAAGTCCGGCCGCCAAGGCCAACAGGGTCTTGCCGGTGCCAGCGGTGCCCAGGAGTGATACAAAGTCCAGCTGTGGGTCCATCAACATATTCAGGGCGTAGTTCTGCTCGCGGTTTCTGGCGGATATACCCCATACCGAGTGCTTGGGATTGGTGTAATCATTTACCAGTTCGATGGTGGCGGAGTCACCTTTAATGCCCCTGACCATGGCGTCAAAGCCAGAATCATCATCCATAAACAGGCACTGGTTGGGGTGCCAATCTTCGATGTCAGGACCGCTGACCCGGTAAAATGTGTGTCCCTCCTCTTGCCAGGATTCGACATCCTTGCTGTGGCTGTCCCAAAAATCGTTCGGCAGAGACTGTTCGCCGCTGTAGAGCAGGCTGACATCATCCAGCACCTTGTCATTGGAGTAGTCCTCGGCGTGGATGCCGAGCACTGCGGCCTTGATGCGCAGGTTGATATCCTTGGAGATCACCACAATGCGGGTCTCCGGCAGTTCGGCCTGTAGGGCCAGGGCGGTACCCAGGATATTGTTGTCGGGGGTGTTTCCCGGCAGGCTGGATGGTATGGGGTTGGGCAGGTCCCGGGTCTGGAAGAACAGCCGACCATGTTCTGGAAGATCGTTGCTCTTGCCGTTGGTCGGTGCGGGCAGGGCCAGACCGGCATCGATATCACTTTTGCTGGCGCCGTGCATCAATTCGTCTAAAAAACGGTTTACCTGACGCACGTTGGTGGCGACCTCTGACATACCCTTTTTCGCCTTGTCCAACTCCTCCAGCACTACCATGGGGAGGAATATGTCGTGTTCCTGGAACCTGAATATAGCGGTGGGATCGTGCATCAGAACGTTGGTGTCGAGAATAAACAGGGATTTTTCCAGGATTGACTCTTCAGGCATATTAATGGTCTCTGCTTGTTACTATCACTCGTTGCTTCGATCTATGGTGTGCGGCTACCGAAACACCTGGTCTTGCAGGTGTCAGTTTTTAATTGGCTCGAGTACCGCGTCCAGATTCATGCTGTCACAAAAATCCATAAATTCATCGCGCAGGGTTGCGATATGGACGGTGGATGGTATGCCAACGGTCATTTGTACTGAGAACATCGGGGTGCCGGTGTGGGCCGCTGCATAACTGCTGGTGGACATATCTTCTATGTTGATTTCGCGTTGGGAGAAGAAGCTGGCCAGGTGATGCACGATTCCCGGGTGGTCCATTGCCACCACCTCTACGCCGTAGGGCAGCAGGGCATCGCCACTCTGTTTACCCCCGGTGCGCTTGGCAATGATGGTTAATCCCAGCTTGTTCTCCAGCTCAGGGACTGCATCTTCCAGCTTGGTCAGAGTGTTCCAGTTGCCGTCTACCATGAGCATGATGGCGAACTCGCCGCCCAGTACTGTCATGCGGCTGTCTGCAATATTACACCCTTCGTCCAGGATGGTGCGGGAGAGTTCATCTACGATGCCTGGTCTGTCTCTGCCGAGGGCGGAGATTACCAGGTAGTTGAGTTGGGCCGACATACTGTTCAATGCTGCTCCATGGATATATGGGAAGTTAGAGTTTACCCACCTGTACCCCTCAGGGTCCAACAGAGATTGGGTTATTTTCATTCTGTAACTGCATTACTTGTCAGCGCCGTGAGCGGGGGTTTAGAATGGAAGGTTATGGTTGGTATTAGCCGGCCACATATCAGATCTGGAGTTTTTGATGTTTCAAGGCAGCATGGTCGCCCTGGTGACCCCCATGACAGAAGATGGCACAGTGGACGAGCAGGCCATGCGCAGGCTGGTGGGCTGGCACGTGGAGCAGGGCACCAGCGCCATCGTGGCGGTTGGCACCACTGGGGAATCAGCTACCCTGGATGAGAAGGAGCACTGTGATGTGATCCGTCAGGTGGTCGAGTTTTGCGCTGGGCGTCTGCCGGTTATTGCTGGGACCGGGGCCAATTCCACCGCCGAAGCTATCAATCTCACCAGCTGTGCCAAGCAGGCTGGGGCCGATGCCTGCCTTCTGGTAACTCCTTATTACAATAAACCGACCCAGGAGGGTCTGTTTCTGCACCATAAGGCGGTGGCTGAGGCGGTGGATATCCCGCAGATCCTGTACAATGTACCCGGTCGTACAGCCTGTGACATGCTTCCAGAGACCGTGGGGCGACTGTCCAAAATCAACAACATTGTCGGTATCAAGGAGGCCACTGGTGATGTTGCCAGGGGCGCTCAAATCCGGGCTGTTTGCGGTGCCGGTTTTGATCTCTATAGTGGGGATGACGCCACCGCCTGTGAGTTTATGCTGGCGGGAGGACAGGGGGTGATCTCGGTCACCACCAATATTGCCCCGCAGGCCATGGGTGAGATGTGCCAGGCGGCACTGGCGGGTGATCGGGAGGTGGCGCTCAGGATTGATCAAAGTCTGGCTGGCCTGCACCGGGACCTGTTCCTGGAGTCCAACCCAATACCGGTAAAGTGGGCGCTGCACGAGATGGGGCGGATACCAGATGGGATCAGGCTGCCGCTAACCTGGCTGTCGGAAAAATTTTGTGGT
Organism: uncultured Gammaproteobacteria bacterium; assembly: GCA_964628835.1. GTDB lineage: Bacteria > Pseudomonadota > Gammaproteobacteria > Chromatiales > Chromatiaceae > JAAGZL01. The sequence goes on from CAZVME010000050.1 coordinate 3,102, forward strand.
GAACTGCGGAACTCTATGCAGCAGGCGGGGATCATATAGAAGATTCCACTCGATAACGTTCTACTTAAATCAGAACGGTAGGTCTTGCAACAGCTCCGGCGCCAATCAGCACCGGGCCTGAAATATAACTAAACCAAACAGGCAAAAATTAAAATGTCACTGAAAGTCTCCAAGTTGGTACTGTTCTCTCTGATACTTACGCTTCTGGCCGCGTGTGACACCTTGCCGAATGTGGAAGGGATGCTTCCCGATCGTAAGGTTGAATACAAGAAATCGAAGCAGGCAGAGAAGAATCTGGAGGTGCCGCCAGACCTCACCAGTAGTTCCATTAGTGATTCGTTGGTTATACCGGGTCAGGGTTCTGGTTCTGCCACCTACTCTGATTTTGCCAACCGGGACACTCCAGCCCCAGGCGTAAGATCCTCCGGCGGTGTTATCCCCCAGTTGGATGATCTCAAGGTTCAGCGTGATGGGGATCAGCGTTGGCTGGTAGTAAAGGCCAGTCCAGATGATGTATGGGCTCGGGTGATCGATTTTTGGCAGGAGAATGGAATCCTGATGGTGGAGCAGGATCCGTCTGTGGGCGTGATGGTTACCGACTGGATAGAGAACCGTGCTGACATAAAATCGGACATTATAACCGACTCGGTGCGCAAGTTGTTTGATGGGGTCTACTCTGCTTCCACCAGAGATCAATATCGGGTGCGGATAGAGCGTGGTGGCGATGCGGACACAGTGGAACTATTCCTGACCCACCGGGGCATGCAGGAAGAGATGGTTGACTCTACCGGCAGCGAGAGCGAGAGGACAGTGTGGATTCCGCGTGCTACCGACCATGGTCTGGAGGCCGAGATGCTGCGTCGCCTGATGGTGCATCTGGGTGTGGCTGATAAGAAAGCCAGCAGGTCACTGGCCAGAAAGAGCACCTCCACAAGACAGCGTTCTCAGCTTAACCGTGGTCAGGGTCAGGTCTCTCTCACGGTGAAAGAGGAGTTTCCACGGGCCTGGAGATTGGCCGGTGTGGCCCTGGATCGGGTGGGTTTTGCGGTGGAAGACCGTAGTCGCTCCGATGGGGTTTATTTTGTCCGTTATAACGACCCCATGAAAGTGAACGAAGATCCAGGCATCCTGTCCAAACTCGCCTTCTGGGAGGATGAGAAGAATATCGACAAGGAGAACCGCTATCAGGTCAAGCTGAGCGCGGAAGCAGATATTACCCAGATTGTGATCCTGAATGAGGCTGGCACCAGGGATAACTCAGCCACTGCGGTTCGGGTACTGACACTGTTGCACGAACAGATGCGTTGATTGTCGTCAGGAGCAGGGTGTGAGATTTGCCTCTCTTGGTAGCGGTAGTCGTGGCAACTCCATGCTGATTGAAACCGGTAGCACCAGGGTGTTGCTGGATAGTGGGTTTGCCGCCCGCGAGGTTGAATCCCGTCTGGGTAAGATCGGGGTGGAGCCGGATAGCATCGACGCTATCGTGGTTACCCACGAACATCAGGATCACATCAAGGGCGTAGGTGCATACGCACGGCGCTATCGCCTGCCGGTATGGATGACCGCCGGGACCCATCGCCAGGACCGTTGCGGGGTACTTCCCGAAGTCAGGCTGTTCAACCCCCACGATGGCAGCTTTAGAATTGGAGAGCTGGAAGTGACACCATTTCCGGTCCCTCATGATGCTAGTGAACCGGTCCAGTTTGTGTTCTCTGCCCAGGGCCGTCGGCTGGGTATTCTTACCGATATCGGATTCTATACCCCGCATATCAGTGAGATGATAGAGACCTGCGATGCGCTGTTTCTGGAGTGTAATCACGATGTTGATATGCTTGCCAGAGGGCCATATCCGCCTGCGTTGCAGCGACGGGTGGCTGGTAGATTGGGCCATCTCAGCAACGATCAGGCGGTGGAGTTTCTGCGGCAGTTTGACCTGGAGCAGATACAGCACCTGGTTGCTGCGCACCTGAGTGAAAAAAACAACACCCCGGAGCTGGTGCATGCAGCCATGCTGTCTGTATCGGAGACCATTGAAGATCGACTGGATATTGCTGGTCAGGATGAGGTCAGTCAGCTATTTGAGATTAACTAGTGCCCATGTCGCTAAAAGAACAGTTATTTCCTGCTGAATCACGCCTGTTTTCCGGACAACGCTGGGTGAACATATCCCTGCGCACCCTGCATCTGATTGGTCTGGCCGGGATTGGTTCCGGCCTTCTCTATCCGGCCCCTGCGGACGCTTCCAGCAACTATCTCTACCTCACTCTGGCCTCAGGCCTGGTCCTCACCCTGATCTCCGTCTGGTCCAATGCCATCTGGCTGCTGCAGTTGCGGGGGCAGGCGATCATCCTCAAACTGCTGCTGTTGGCGCTTATTCTGGTATGGCCTGCGGCCAGCGCCTGGCTGCTGATTGTGGTGATCATCATCTCCGGCTATATATCCCACGCCCCGGGAGATGTGCGCTACTACTCCATCTATCACCGTGGTCGTATCGAGACCCTGTAGGTTTGGTTCTATTTTCTGCGGAATTATCTCCAAGCTTGGAGTATCATTGCGCCTTTAATTGTCTCTGATTAATAAGGTCGCAAATGCTCATTCTTCGTGGTGCTCCAGCCCTCTCCAAATTTCGCCTGCAGAAGCTTGAGCAGCGCCTGATTTCGGCCCTGGGGCATGCGGTAAACTTGTATGCAGAATTTGTTCATTTTGCTGAGCTGGAACAGTCCCTGAGTGAAGATGAGCAGACCATTCTGGATCAGGTGCTGCGCTACGGCCCCCATCTGGCCGAACATGAACCACAAGGCACGCTGTTTCTGGTGGTGCCCCGTCCCGGTACCATCTCTCCCTGGTCCACCAAGGCCACAGATATTGCCCATAACTGTGGGTTGCACAAGATTGAGCGGCTGGAGCGTGGCATCGCCTACTACATCGCTGTAGATCTCAAATCTGGTGCTGGCCTGAGTGAAGATGAGCTGGCAGTGGCCAAGACGGTCCTGCATGACCGCATGACCGAGTCGATCTTTTTTGAGCTGGACGATGCCGTCAGTCTGTTTACCCATGCAGAGCCCAAGGCCGCCACCAGCGTGGATGTGATAGGCAGTGGTCGGTCAGCGCTGGAGCGGGCCAACCTGGACCTGGGGCTTGCCCTGTCCCCAGATGAGATCGATTATCTGGTGGAGAGCTTTCAGGGGCTGGGACGTAACCCGGTGGATATCGAGTTGATGATGTTTGCCCAGGCCAACTCTGAGCACTGTCGGCACAAGATATTCAATGCAGACTGGGTGATCGATGGCCAGACCCAGGAGCGATCTCTGTTCAATATGATCCGCAACACCACCGAGCAGTCACCGGAGAATGTGCTCTCCGCCTACAAGGACAACTCTGCTGTTATGAGCGGGCATGAGGGTGCGCGTTTCTACCCAGATCCACAGACCAAGGCCTATGGCTATAGCCAGGAACCGATCCATATCCTGATGAAGGTGGAGACTCATAACCACCCCACCGCCATCTCTCCAGACCCTGGGGCTGCCACCGGTTCCGGTGGTGAGATCCGGGATGAGGGTGCCACCGGCCAGGGTTCCAAACCCAAGGCAGGATTGACTGGATTTTCGGTCTCCAACCTGCGCATACCCGGGTTGGAGCAGCCATGGGAGACCGATCACGGCAAGCCGGACCGCATAGTCTCGGCCCTGGATATCATGCTGGAGGGGCCTGTTGGCGGCGCCTCGTTCAACAACGAGTTTGGGCGTCCCAACCTGTGTGGCTATTTTCGGACCTATGAAGAGGATGTGCCTGCGGCCAATGGCAAGGAACTGCGCGGTTATCACAAGCCCATCATGCTGGCCGGTGGTCTGGGCAATATCCGTGAAGAACACGTACAAAAAGAGGAGTTCCCAGCCGGCACCCCGCTGGTGGTCCTGGGTGGGCCAGCCATGTTGATCGGCCTGGGTGGTGGGGCTGCTTCATCCATGGCTAGCGGCACCTCAGCTGAGGATCTGGACTTTGCCTCGGTGCAACGTTCCAACCCGGAGATGGAGCGCCGCTGTCAGGAGGTGATAGACCGCTGCTGGGAACGGGGAGACGAGAACCCGATCATCTTTATCCACGACGTGGGCGCTGGTGGTCTCTCCAATGCGCTGCCGGAGCTGGTGCATGACTCAGCACGTGGCGGCAGGTTTGAGCTACGCCAGGTGCCCAATGACGAACCTGGTATGACCCCCATGGAGATCTGGTGTAACGAATCCCAGGAGCGCTACGTGATGGCTGTGGCCGCCGAGTGTCTGGATGAGTTCAAGGCCCTGTGTGAACGGGAACGCTGCCCCTATGCCGTGGTGGGTGAAGCCACGGATGAAGAACACCTGCTGCTGGGCGATGCCCACTTTGGCAACAACCCCATCGATATCCCCATGCCGCTGCTGTTCGGTAAGCCGCCGCGCATGCTGCGGGATGTGAAACACCTGTCATTCCAAAAGCCGGAACTGGATTTTGCGCAGGTCGACCTGAAGCAGGCGGCCATGCGCGTGTTGCGACTGCCCACCGTGGCCAACAAGACCTTTCTGATAACCATCGGCGATCGTTCCATTACCGGGCAGGTGGCCAGAGACCAGATGGTGGGTCCCTGGCAGGTGCCGGTGGCTGATCTGGCAATTACCGTCTCTGATTATGTGGGCTACAAAGGTGAGGCCATGGCCCTGGGTGAGCGCACGCCGCTGGCCCTGATTGACGCCCCGGCTTCCGGGCGTATGGCCATTGGCGAGGCTGTTACCAACCTGGCCGCTGGTGCCATCGACAATATCGGCGATATCCAGCTCTCCGCCAACTGGATGGCCGCCGCCGGATACCCGGGTGAAGATGCCAAACTGTACGATACGGTAAGGGCGGTGGGTATGGAGCTGTGCCCGGCCCTGGGCATATCGGTGCCGGTGGGCAAGGACTCCATGTCCATGAAGACGGTGTGGCAGGATGGAGCTGAAAAGCGTGAGATGGCCGCACCCCTCTCCCTGATCATTACCGGCTTTGCCCCGGTGAGTGACGTACGGCGTACCCTCACCCCGCAGTTGCGAACCGATCTGGGGGCAACGGATCTGATCTTGATCGATCTGGGCAAGGGGACTAACCGTCTGGGCGCCTCGGCCCTGGCCCAGGTGTACAAGCAGGTGGGACACTACGGCCCGGATCTGAAAGATCCTGGGGCGCTGAAGCACTTCTTTGCCGCCATTCAGGGCCTCAACCGGGACGGCCTGTTACTGGCCTACCATGATCGCTCTGATGGGGGCCTGTTTGCCACCCTGTGTGAGATGGCATTTGCCGGAAGGTGCGGTCTCTCCCTGGATATATCTGAGCTGGCTGAGGATGATCTGGCTGAGGATGATCTGGCCGCCCTGTTCAATGAGGAGCTGGGGGCGGTGGTCCAAGTGCGTAGTGACGATGTCGCCGCTGTCCTGGAACGGTTGCATGATGCCGGTCTGGGCAAATACAGCCATCGTATCGGTGGCATAAGCTCTGATGGCGACATCAGCATCAGCCGTGGCGAGCAGGAGCTGTTTTCCGCCAGCCGGGTGGAGCTGCAACAGGCCTGGTCCGAGACCACGCGCGAGATGCAGGCGATGCGGGATAATCCCGAGTGTGCCAGTGAAGAGTTCGAGCGCATCTCCGATGCCGCAGACCCCGGCATCCAGATCAAGATGAGTTTCGATCAGAGTGAGGATGTGGCCGCACCCATGATCGCCACCGGGGTCATGCCGCCCATGGCGATCCTGCGCGAGCAGGGGGTAAATGGTCAGGTCGAGATGGCCAACTCGTTCCACCGCGCCGGGTTTGAGAGTGTGGATGTGCACATGTCAGATATCCTCTCGGGACGGGTAACCCTGGACAACTTTCGCGGCCTGGTGGCCTGTGGTGGTTTCTCCTATGGTGATGTGCTGGGGGCGGGCGAGGGCTGGGCCAAGTCCATCCTGTTCAACCCCAGGGCCAGAGACCAGTTTCAGGCCTTTTTTGAGCGGGAAGACACCTTCTCTCTCGGGGTGTGTAACGGCTGCCAGATGTTGTCCAATCTACATGACTTGATCCCAGGATCCGGACACTGGCCCCACTTTGTGCGTAATCGCTCGGAGCAGTTCGAGGCCAGGTTTGTCACAGTGGAGATTCAGGATACCCCCTCGGTTCTGTTGCAGGGTATGGCCGGAACCCGCATCCCCATAGCCGTGGCCCACGGCGAGGGCAGGGCAGAGTTCTCTGGTCAGACTCATCTGGAGAGCGCCTCGGATCTGGTGTCGCTACGCTATATGGAAAACAGTGGTGGGGTGGCAGAGCGTTACCCGGCCAACCCCAACGGTTCTCCCATGGGGATTGCCGGTCTCAGTAGTGCGGACGGGCGGGTGACCATCATGATGCCGCACCCGGAACGGGTGATACGTACGGTGCAGAACTCCTGGCACCCAGATGGTTGGGATGAGGATGCCCCCTGGCTACGGCTGTTCCGCAATGCTCGGGTATGGGTGGGTTAATCTAGGCCCTGTTAACACCAATCCGTACCGCAAGCACATCGCAGGTTGCAAGATGCAGTATTCCGTTGGCAGTTGACCCTAGGAGTAGTTGCAGGCCGTGGCGGCCATGGCTCCCTATTACGATCAGGTCGGTGTTTATCTCCTTCGCCAGGTCTACTATTTCGTGCTTGGCGGCACCACAGCGCACCTGATACGTAGCATCTGGCATGTGGTAATCCTCCTTGATCTTCTCCAGATTGGCTGTGGCCCTTTCCGTGAGGCGTTTTTCGATATCAGGGATCTCTGGGAAACTGGACTCGTTGGTGTAGACGGAGGCCACATGTTCAACCACGTGTACCAGTGACAGCTCCGCACCGCTTTGTTTGCCTAGGGCGATGCCCTGTTCCAGCACTTTGGAGCTTTCCGGTGAAAAATCCACAGCTATAAGAATCTGCTTATAAGTCGCCATTTATCCATCTCTGTTGCCTTCATATCTATAAGTTTAGGGACAACAGAGGGGTTTTTCTATGGCAAACGGGCGAATTAACCACCTAAATAAAGTGGTATGTATTGCCTGTGGCGTAGGAATTAAAAGTAGAGGGGCGGTCGGTCAGGTGAGGGTGGCGCGCTCTTCCAGTACCCGTTCCACTGTGTCCACTATGGCCTGGGTCTGGGGGTCCACCTCAATATTGATATGGTCTCCCGGCTTGCGGCTGTCCATATTGGTCCGCTCCAGGGTCTCCGGGATCAGGTTGACATTGAATTCATCTCCATCCACCTCTCCGATGGTGAGGCTAATGCCATCTATGCCTATATACCCCTTGGCGAACACATAACGCATCAGATCCTGCGGCAGTCGAAACCACACCTGGCGGTTGTTTTCGCTTTCAATTACCCGGGTTACCTCGGCCATGGCGATAATGTGCCCGGACATCTGATGTCCGCCGATCTCATCCCCAAAGCGGGCAGCGCGTTCATAGTTGATCCGGTTGCCCACCTTCAGTTCACCCAGATTGGTGACGCGCAGGGTCTCGTGCATCAGGTCAAACTTCACCAGATCGGCGTCGATGTTCACCACGGTGAGACAGCAGCCGTTGTGGGCCACCGAGGCGCCCGGCTTAAGTCCCTCAAGCTGCTCTTGAGGAAGTCTGATGATGTGGGTGCGGAAGTTCTCCTTCTCGATGATCTCGATGACTTCAGCAGTACCCTGAACGATCCCGGTAAACATGGCCCTATTTGCGGCTGGTGCCGTGTAGTTCTCTGGCCAGCAGGGTGTTTTCCAGCAGGGTGGCGATGGTCATGGGGCCAACTCCGCCCGGTACTGGTGTAATCCATCCGGCCTGTTCCCTGGCGGATTCATAGTCTACGTCACCGCACAGAGTGCCGTCATCCTTGCGGTTGATACCCACATCGATCACGATGGCGCCAGGCTTGATCCACTCCCCCTGGACAAACTCGGGACGGCCCACAGCGGCCACCACGATATCGGCCTCGCTTATCTTCTTCTGCAGCTCCTTGGTGCGGCTGTGACATACGGTTATGGTGCAGCGGGCGGCCAGTAGTTCCATAGCCATGGGGCGGCCCACGATGTTGGACTGGCCAATGATGACCGCATCCATACCCTCGATCTTTTGCCCGGTACGCTCCAGCATGGTCATAACCCCCTTGGGGGTGCAGGGGCGCATAATGGGCATTTTTAGCGTCAGGCGTCCCACATTGTAGGGGTGGAAGCCATCCACGTCCTTGGTGGGCAGGATGCGCTCGATCATGGCCTCTTCGTCGATCTGGTTTGGCAGTGGTAGTTGCACCAGGATGCCATCTATCTCATCGCGCGTATTCAGGTCATCAATCAGCTTCAATAGTGCCTTCTCGCTCACATCTGCCGGCAGACGGTGTAGTTCTGAGAGAAACCCAACTTCTTCACAGGAGCGCTCCTTATTCCTTACATATACCTGGGATGCTGGGTCTTCACCAACCAGCACCACGGCCAGCCCAGGTGGGCGCCTACCCAGGGAGAGCATCTCGGATACGGTGGATTTAATCTCCTGTCTAATTTCGGCGGCAATCGCCTTGCCGTCAATAATCTGTGCGCTCATGCTTGTTATCCCTACTCTGTTAGCAAACTGTGAAAGCGAGAGCGAATAATACTTTAATGGGGTCTGATGTCCACCGAAAAGTGGATTATAATTGACAATTCGCCGTTGACGGCAAGCGTTTGTCTGCGTATTATTCCGCTCTTCGCCGAGGTGCGAAAAAGCTGAACAACGGGGTATAGCGCAGTCTGGTAGCGCGCCTGCTTTGGGAGCAGGATGTCGGGAGTTCGAATCTCTCTACCCCGACCAGTTTTTTATCGTCCATGCGCCCGTAGCTCATTTGGATAGAGCATCGGCCTTCTAAGCCGAGGGTAGCAGGTTCGAATCCTGCCGGGCGTGCCATTTTGGTGCCCGTGGTTTACGTTTTGATTTTTGTTAGCCAAGTCGTCAGTAGCAGATTCAAGGACGATGCAGTAAACACCAGATAATGGTGGGTGTAGCTCAGTTGGTAGAGCCCTGGATTGTGATTCCAGTCGTCGTGGGTTCGAGTCCCATCATCCACCCCATTTTTGGGCCATTAGCTCAGCTGGTAGAGCAGTGGACTCTTAATCCATTGGTCGAAGGTTCGAATCCTTCATGGCCCACCATATCAAGCCCCTGATTACAGGGGCTTTTTTTATTCTTATCAATAAGTTATCTATTATTACCCTGTTTAGGCCACCCTTCGTAGTACTTCGCCTTATTACGCCCTGATTCTTCATCATACGGGGTCTAGGGGTAAAAAAGGGTAAAAATGCTATCATTGGATTACTCAGGGTATTTTTACCCCTGAAAACGAAACCCGGTGAGGGTGCTGCCTCGACCGGGCTCTGACCATCAAAAAGCTGAGAAGGAGCTGGATGTGGCTGATTCCAATCTTACACCTCGCGATTTGGCGTTGCATCATCTACATGCCGCGCTCGATAGTGGCATTCGTGGCCGTAACCGGGAAGCTGTCCAATTCGCTATTGAGGTGATAGAGGATGATGGGCAGTCAGATCTTCGTGACGTCCATTACCGCAACCTGAGATCAGGAGAGACACTCTCAGACCCGAAACGGCCTGGTCTGCGTCTCCGGGCTAACCGCACTGGCAAGGTGTGGATCTATCGCTACAAAATTGATGGAAAGCAGAGGGAATATCAATTTGCCACCTATCCGGCTACAGAATTGAGGGAAGCTAGAGAGCAGTGGAAGCAGCTGCGTGAGCTACGTCTTAGTGGCCAAGATCCAGCGGGGGTGGCAAATGATTCATGTCACATGACCTGTGAACAGTTAGTTCATCAGTATGTGATTGAGTATGCCAAGCCGAATAAACGCACTTGGGCCGAAGATGAGTCGATGCTGGAGCGGGACTTTTTGAAATTGTACCGTGAGAAGCCTGTTGTGGAGATCACTCGTGATGATATTGAGGCAATGCTTACAGCAATCATTGAGCGGAATTCACCCCGGGCAGCCGAAAAGACTCTGGCCTGTGTTCGTAAGGTGTTCAATCAAGCGATTCGAAAACGCTGGGTATCTGGTTTGGAATCAAATCCGTGCAAGTTCGTTGAATTGGACAAGCGGAAGCCTCAAAGCACTCATCTAAACGAATCAGAGATCAAATCTTTTCTTCATAACTTGCCAACTGCTTCGATGCCTGATGAGGCCCGGCAGGCACTAAGGCTGCAATTCTTGACGGTCTCCCGTATTGGTGAGATTTGTGGGCTTCCCTGGGCAGAACTGGATCTGGAGCATGGTGTATGGAATCTTCCTGCGGAGCGCTCAAAAAATAAGGAGGCTCACCGGGTGATGTTGTCAAATCAGGCTCTGGAAATGCTGAAGGCGAGGAAGACGCTAGCCGGTAAGTCTAAGTATGTATTTCCATGGAATACCAGTAGCGGGTATCTGAGGCCAGATAGTATTGCATCCTGGCTATCTGATAATAGGAAGCAGCTTGGTGTTCCTGATAAATTTACTACTCACGGATTAAGACATACAGCATTAACTCAACTGGCAAGTATGGGTTGTGGTAAGGAATTGCGTGATCGTCTAAGCAACCACAAAGACAGCTCTGTTGATTCCATCTATCAGCACTATGAGCATGATGCAGAGGCTAAGGAGTGGCTGCAGAAGTGGGCGGATTGTTTGGATGTGTTTTCAGTGGATAATGTAGCGGTAATAAATCAGATGGAGAATGAACATGGAAGCAACTGAGTATATTGGTCTTGATGAAGATTGGGTAGATGGATATCCAGAATGAAGCACTCTGATTAAACCAGTTAAATCTATTCAGATTGTGCGTTCTCTGAAATGTCAAATAAGGAGGTGCGAGCAATTTGGAATCAGCTTTTTAACATGCTATGGCAATGGGCCAATGAGTCAGGTAATGAGCCATGCCAGCAAACTTATAGTAAAGCAGGGCATGGGGTAGGCTTGGCTAAACAAACATAGGAGATCCCCCAGCTCTGCTGGGGAGGCATTAACAGTTTGACAAATACGGGAATCTCATGGGAACTCCCAAGCGTGAGCCGCCAAGCAACACGTTTAGGAGAAACCATGAGACGAGTAAGCAGTTTAAATCACACGCGGTGGGAGTGTAAGTACCACATTGTGTTTATCCCGAAGTATCGACGGAAAGCTATTTTTGGTCAGATACGTCAGGAATTGGGGGAAGTGTTCCGCAAGCTAGCCGAGCAGAAAGAAAGTGTGATAGAGGAGGGTCATATAATGCCGAATCATGTTCACATGATGATATCGATTCCTCCAAAATATGCTGTCTTGCAAGTAGTAGGATTTATCAAAGGGAAAAGTGCAATTCATATAGCCAGAACCTATGCTGGTCGTAAAAGGAACTATGTTGGTCAGCATTTCTGGGCAAGAGGATATTTTGCATCAACAGTTGGTCGGGATGAGAAAGTGATCAGGGAGTACATAAGGCATCAGGAAGCTGAAGATCACAGAGTGGATCAGCTGAATTTGGTGTAGTTGGCGCCCCCTTGGGGGGCTCAAGGAGCGAAGGCTCCGTTTAGGCCGCTTCGAGCGGCTCACAAACTAAAGCCCCCGGCTTTGCCGGGGGATACTTACTTGAGGCGCAGAACGAATCTGAAGCCCTGCAGCTGGCTAATGATTCCATTCAGACTGGCCATGTGATCGACCGGTGTTTTGTTGTCACTACGACTGGTGCCGGCCGTGGTGGATGTATTGCCAACAACTATGAATCTGAGAAGGTACAGCCATGAATAAAACAAACCTGATCAAATTTGCTGAAAATGACTTGTTTGGTATTGAGTATCATGGACCTGGTATATCACCTCGTTTGCGTAATGGTGACGGTCTTCTCGTTGATCCAAATCGTAAGCCGAAAGATGGTGATGTGGTTGTAATAGACAGTGGAACAGGTGAAGAAATAATGATTGTTGGTGAATATCACCAGCGTTCTGATGAGGCGCTCCTGGTAGTAGATGATAACGACACTCAGATTGACTTTGAGCCCACACGATTTAAGGGATGGCAAGCCCCTAGTATCGTAGACACCTGTTAGCGTTACAATAACGCAAAAAGAGAAGGTGTTGAAATGAGTGGAAAACGCTATACAGAAGAATTCAAGATTGAGGCGGAGCAGATGATTGACCATGCAATTTCAATCGACAATAAGGGGGGGGGTGTAGTCATGAATCAACAGACACTATGCTATGAAAAGATCTTGGTTTTGCTGAGCCAGGACCAACTGGAGGAGCAGTCATGTGTTTTGAGACTTTGCAGTGTGACAGCAGTCTCAATGGTGTGCCAGTTTGACTGCAGCGCTTTAAGCTCTTGCAAAAAGATAGATAAGCATTGCTGTCACTAGAGCCACCAACAGTGTCTTGATACCACTCAGCAACCATGAGATGCCTGAGATCCGACCCAGGTAAGCACCAAGCAGAAAGATGAGTAACAGAGCAATGATAATAGCGGCGTGCAAGGGAGAAAGAGGTAGAACGATTCCGTTATTTGACAACCACAGCGGAACAAGAATGATCAGTGAAATTAAGAGTGGTGAAGAGCCATTAACTATGGCAATCAACATCGGAACCCAGCGTGCTGCCTCACCGTGGGCACTTTCCTGCAGATTCGTCACCATCGCCGCTTCCAACTGTGCCAGTTCACGGCGCCGCTCCGCTACCTCACTAATATAGGCACTGCTGATACCACTCATACCCAGGGCAATTGCGGCGCCCAAGCACGCGCTGATAATCACTGGAAGTTCCGTTGGGTTACTGACAAGAAATCCCAGAATAAGGCCCAGCATGGTGAGTGCACCATCGAAACCGTTCACTACAAAATAGCGACGGGCAATACCGCGGGTACGTGTAATGTGCAGTAGAAAACGCACCTGTTTTAACGGGTTCATGAGGATAGACCATCTAGTCATTATCAGACCAGCTTTGGACTTCAACTTCATCGATGCTATGGAGTGACCCACCCAGATTGCTGATGGCTGTTTGAATGGCCTCAAAATCGATAGCGTCTCCCTCCACCACCACCTGCAACGTTTCGGTGTTCTCATCCACCTCAAGGACCGTCAAAAGCACACGGTAGTCGGGGCCGACTTCGGCGATGCTATGGGAAAACTCCAGTGCATTGGGGTGATGTGGTTTAAGAACATCCAACACAACTCGTTTAACAGAAATCATAATCTGGTCACCTGACTGTTTATTATTTAGTTTACATAGATAAGAATATAGCTGGCTTGGTTTTTTTTACAGTACAATCTGATCTTCAGAGCACCAAACAAGCTAATTGCATTGCTTGATTCATTGTTTGGCGGAGAGAAGAGGGATAGGAGTTTGTTTACAGCAGATGCAGCACCTCGTGCCATCAGCAGTCCCTCAAAACTACCCCCCACCACGGTTAGTCCTGGCTAGCTTTTTGTTGCCTGGAAGAATTGAAAAGTATCGGTAGCCTGCTATGAAACTAAAGTTAAAGATTGGTAAATAATACTGTATTTCCATATAGTTAATGCTATTGTATTGAGAACGACTTAGAAGACTTGAGCAATAACAATGAAAAGATCTGATCTGATAGTTGCAATCGCTAAAGAGCAGAGCCACCTGGATCACAGTGATGTTGATATGGCTGTTAAATGTATGCTTGAACATATGACCCAAGCATTGGCTTCCGGTGAACGCATTGAGATTCGGGGATTTGGCAGCTTTTCTCTGAGCCACCGCCTGTCCAGAAGAGCGCGTAATCCGAGAACCGGGGCAACAGTAATTCTTCCAGAAAGATATTTCCCCCATTTCAAACCTGGCAAGGAACTGCGTGAACGTGTGAACACTAGTAGGTGATGACCATTGGCGGTTTTCCTATTTCCTTGCTTAACCCATTTGAGTGATGTCTGTCATGCTCAGACCTAATAATTTACAGATACACTGACATAACAATCGGGATAGATGTGTCAGAAGGAAAAGAAAGGAGTCGTAAATAAGGCTTAACAATAACAATTTTCCATTCTATCTCTGGGAGGTAGCTCGAATGTTGGTGTTTATTAGAATGATACCTAAGTCGGTCAATTGTAACGAGTTACGTCATTTTGTCAGCAAAGGCGTAAATTCTTTTTGGACGCGGTATGCTGGTAAACAAGGAAGCGTTGATAGCGTGTCTATCAATAAGGTCACCAACCAGGAAATGCAATCAGTCGAGTACCATGGGATAGTTAATATTGAGCCTGCGACATCTGCCCAGGCTGCAATCAAAAAATTAAACCGAACCACCCTTAAAGGGGTGCCTGTTGAAGTCAGAAAATTCTATCAACGCTCACCAATGCGGGATAGGAGAAAGGGTCAATCTGATATTGATGCTGATATGTTCAAGGATCTTCGTAAGGGGGATAGGCGTAGGAAGCAATTGTTTATGGAACCAGTTTATATATCTGGAGCAGTCAAGGTAGGTGACAACATCCCAGTGATAGTTTAAAAAGGACTATCTACCCATAACAGACCCCCGCCATAGTGCGTGGTACCCATGCCTATATGCTCTCCTACGCGAATCTCGGACCAGTCAGCAGGGTAAAGCACCGTCAAATTAACACAGGAGCGCCTAATTTCCTTCCGGTCCATCATGGCGAGTCTGAGGGCAACTATAGCCCTTGCTCTCTCTCAGCAAAGCAGTTTTTGTGACACTGAAAGATCTGTTCAAGCTCAGATGCCGGTAACTCCTGTAGCAGCTTGTAGACTTCAGGAAGGGGAATACCGCGGAATTGATTGATAATACAGTCAGATAATGGACTGCTAAAGGGACAATCTACTGTTAAGCCTAGAATCCGGGCGCGCTTCCCTGCAATGTTATTTGGCATCTTTTCACTTCCTTATTATTAGATTCTTCCGAACGAATATAATACCCGCACAATAAATAAGCAAAACCTAATGGTGATGAAGTGTATCGTCTGGGATGATTGAAGAGTATTCACTGCTTTCAGCCCAAAACGCTTATCTTGGACCGAGATCAGACCATGCAGTAAACTGAGGTTCTGTCATAAACGTTTGACTAAATAATCGGTTAGAACATTTAGAGGTCAAAATGTCGCATAAACTTTTCGAACCGTACGAATTGAAATCTCTGCCCTTGAAGAACCGCATCGTTATGGCCCCTATGACCCGTTGCCGCTCTGGAGTAGGTGACATGCCGACACCACTCATGGCCAAATACTATGCTCAACGTGCCACAGCTGGGCTGATTATCACTGAAGGCCTGCCGGTGTCCCTCAGGGCGCGGGGTTATCTCTGGACCCCAGGTATCTACACAGCTGAACAGGTAGAGGGCTGGGGACAGGTGACAAAGGCCGTACATGACGTGTGCGGTAGGATTTTTGCTCAAATTTGGCATGTGGGGCGTATCTCCCATCAAAGTCTGCAACCCGACAAAGGTGCACCTGAGGGCCCCACTAATGAACAGCCTGAGGATGCTGTCTGTTTTGCCTATGATGAAAATGGCAATCCAGGAAACGTTCCTACCAGTCAACCCCGGCCCTTGGATGTTGATGGCATAGCCCGTGTTCGGGAAGAGTTCGTTCAGGCAGCCTGCAACGCCCGTGAAGCGGGAATGGATGGGGTGGAGATTCATGGGGCGAACGGTTACCTATTTGATGAGTTTTTAAACTCGGTGGTCAATACTCGTAGTGATGGCTATAGTGGTTCGGTCGAGAACCGCTGCCGCTTCCTACTCGAAACCGTAGATACAGTGGCCGATGCCATCGGTGTCGAGCGAACTGGTGTTCGCATCTCGCCCAATGGTAGGTTCAACTCCATGCCCGAGGACCCGGAGATGGAGACGACCTTCTTATACCTTGCCGAGGAACTCGATCGCCGTAGCATCGCCTACCTTCACATCAACGATCAGGCCACTTTTGGCATGCCCGCTATCCCAGACGGTCTGATTCCAAAGATTCGTACCGTATTCCGTGGGCCCATTATTCTCTGTGGTGGCTATGATGCGTCACGTGCCCATGGTGTCATTTGTGAGGGTATTGCCGACCTTGTTGCCTTCGGTGTTCCCTACATCGCCAACCCTGATCTCCCGGTCCGACTAGAAAACGGCTGGCCCCTCAATGAAGCGGATCGAGAGACCTTTTACGGTGGTGGGGAAAAGGGCTACATCGACTATCCCGTCTATCAGTCATAGGGCCAAAGACGGCCAAGTCAGCGTTGCTGAAACCCGCAACCCAGGAGAAGGTGAAACTGAGGAACCCGTAACCTCTGCAGTTGCTCTAGCCGATGCCATGTTTGAGGTAATGGATCAGTTTGGGGAGGTTGAAGGGCAGGGGTGCTAATGTTGTATAAACTAGACTTAGTTGAATGTTTGAAAAAGTAGCTGAAAAGTGGATTTTCTATGGATTATCTCTGCTAAGCGTGACATGCAGGGCAGTGTGGTTACTTAACATGTTGAATATAAAGGGATCACAAAGGACTCTTATCCATTGGTCGAAGGTTCAAATCCTTCATGGCCCACCAATAAATCAAAGGCTTATGTCGAATTTCGATGTAAGCCTTTTTTCTTTTGCTGTAGCGCGACACTTGGTTTGCGACGCTGAGACACTAGATTTACGACACGCTTTCTAGTGGAGTGTTAAATTGCATCCAAAAGTGACCCACTAAGACCCTTTTTAGACACAAAAATGGGAGCACTTAGGCTCCCTTCGGATTTTGCATAGTGCCCAGTTATCTAAAGCCAATCAAAATGCCCTCTTTAAGCTTATGCCACCTGAGAAGTCAGGGTCTTCGCCAGTAATGTACGTAATGGTAAGGGAGCTAAAGACAGAATAGTCACCTTGGCAGATGAGGTGATTACACCCCTTAAACGTCATCTCGAAACGGTTCGTACACGCCATGAGCGTGATCTGGAGGAGGGTTTCGGAAAGGTCCATCTGCCACATGCTTTGGCAAGAAAGTATCCGAATGCTGCAGCAGAGTGGGGATGGCAATATGTATTTCCATCATCGGTGCGAAGCATTGACCCGCGCACAGGAGTTGAGCGCCGATATCATGCGGATGAAAGCTGTGTCAGGAAGGCTGTGACTGCTGCTGTTAGAAAGTCCAATATCCACAAAAAGCCAGTTGTCATAGTCTGAGACATTCATTTGCCACACATTTACTGGAGAGGGGCATGGATATCCGAACCGTGCAGGAGCAGTTGGGCCATAAGGATGTCAGGACTACTCAGATCTATACACATGTACTCAATCGTTCAGGATCAGCAGTGGTCAGTCCACTGGGAGCAATAATGAACCTGCCTGAGTCTGCATAGTCAGACCATCTCGTGGTACGGCTTGACTCTGACCCATCATTACGAGGTGATTACTCTACTCCGTTCCACCTGGGAGTATGTGGCGCAGTGTGTTGATGGATTTTATGTATAACTCTATATCTTCGGTTGTTGTGTTATCCGCCCGGTCAACATAGGTTATTTTTATATGTTTGTTATTTTGCTCCACAAAGAGAGTTACAGCTTTCAGGCCACCCAGAGGACTGTTCCAGGTAATTGCTGAAAAGTGGGCTGGAGTTCCATTAATGGTGACTGCCTGTTCACTAAATGTTTGTGGATTATTGAGTAGTTTAAGCCAATTTTTATGCGCCTGTTCAAGGGATAGATTTTTTCGATCCTGCATTACTATATTAAGGTTAGGATAGAGTGCACCACCGGGAGAGCGACACAACAGTACCGACTCTCCGGAAAACGCCCCTTTACCCCAGTTAGCCGGTATATCTATTTCAAATGGTGTTTTCTTTACCTCAACAGAAACAAGCTTTGTTTCCCGGCTTAATGCAGTTTGGCTCCATAGCATTAACACAACAGAAACAATCATTAAAAGCTGTACGATTCTTGTCGTTACTTCCGAATACCTCATTTTACCTCCTAACTCATCACAATAGTGGCAGAAATAAGTTATGACTTTGCATTTTCCACGAGAGTATTTCACTCTGACCGGGCTCTACCCATAAAAGATGCCAGCTATAGATTTGGATCAATCAGCACCCTACCCTGCACCTGGCCTGCCATGATCTCTTTAGACACCTCTTTAACCTGATCCAACACCAGCGCCTTAAACATATATCTCCTCCTGGTCCTGTTTGAACACAAAACCCCTGTTTTGTTTACATAATATTGAATCCGTGGGTTCAGATATTAGGCTATAATCAACCACACTTGTTGTACAACAGAAGTTGAACTATACAGGCTATGTGGCCCCTGCATCCAGAGAGTTTGCGGAAAGCGTCCTCCTACACCCTGCAAAGGGATATAAGCAGCAGATACACAGAGCAACCCCAGGTATTAAGTGCAACTTACCGGAAAGCTGCCTGTCTCAAACGCCATGGCCAAACCCAAACAAAAACATTTTGCCCTAAAAAGATGGAGCACCGCTCAATTAAGCTAACTTTGCTGACAACGATAAGAAAATAGCTCGGCAATATCTGGAACAGGATGATATGTTAAGAATGTCTGGCTTGATACGTAAACACTCAAATGGCCGCAGTTGGTACTACAGAGTCATTTCACTAACTCACCTCCATAATACCTGCTTTAGAGTTGGACACAGCAATAGTGAAATCTGTGAAATAGCGTACCCTGAAGTATTCGAACCTCCGACCACCTGGTTCGTAGCCGTATCTGGAGCGCTTATTTACTTTTATTAATCAGTGCCTTACGACGCTTGCTAATTTCCATTTCCTGCCCAAAACGGCCTAAACCTGCCCTCATCAGCTGTGTGGTGGTACAAATTAGGTATTAGCCGTTCCCCGAAAGCAGACATAGTTTCATCGCTCATCTATGGCTGGATCGTGCCAAGAGCGGCCTTTCATGAATATAAAAAGCCCGCCTAAGGCGGGCTAAGATGTTAATGTCTCCTTTCGGTCTACACTTGAATATATCTTCTAAACTATTGCAGTTACCTTGCGGTGGTTTTAGGCACACTCAGATAACCATTCTTGGCTGACAGGTATCTTGCCAAATCGGAGATCCCGTGCTTCAGAACATACACGTTCTTGAAACCAACATGACGTAGCGCGGTCGCAATTGACATTGCCCTATGACCAGCTTTACATACGATAACAACCTTCTGGTCAGTTGGGATGCGTGCCAGGTTCTCCGGCTTAAACACCTCGTTCATGGGGATTGCAGTACTTCTAGGTAGTGTTAAGCCATACATACCAGTTTCAGCCGGTGTCCGAATATCTAATACAAACATCTTCTGGCCAGTTAGCACTGCTTTCACAAAACCAGACGTTTTGATCATATGCAATGCCTTCGGCGTAGCTTTCCCATCAAATTGCTCAAAGTACTGCTCATAACTCCCAGCCAATCCTTTGTCGAAGGACCATGCTGTTCCCACCATCAATAACGTAATTATTACAAATATAAGAAACTTTTTCATGACTGCTTCCCTCCGGTAATACATTCCATATATCGCTACAACCTGCGCTGGAATGGCTTTCTTCACGAAAGTAAACTTTAAATTATTCCAACACACCCCTGAGACTTCCACATAGTCCCCGCCCATATAATAGGGTACTTGCGTTGCTTGAATTACGTATAGCCCAGTAACCAGAACTAAGTTTGACCGATAGCAATAATATGACAAGTAAGGCGGGTGAATTGCCAATTATCATTGATGAACCACCGGAAGTATGGCGTCGAATTATTTACTATTTAACTGTTTGAAGAATGGCAGTTTCGGCAAATCGTCGACGCCTGATCAATTCTAGGAAATGGCTCCTGTGTGTCGGTAAGCGCCAATTGAGACAACTAGGCTTGAAGTACAAGGGAACAGATAAGCTCAAGGCCGCCTATGTGCCAACAGCGGTCAAATAGCAAGCAAAGAAAAACCCCGACAGGGCGAACCATAACGGGGTCTATTGTTGTTTCGGTTTAGTTATCAGGCTGCTTTCTTGCGCTTGGAGAATCCGATTAGACCTAAAAGGCCAGAGCCGAAGAGCCATGCGGCTGCGGGAATGGGAACAGCACTTATGTTCGTTAAAGTAACATTCCCTAGGCTCTGATAACGCGAAGCTTTGTTGTCAATATCAGTTACTCGCGCATACACGCTGAAACCGGTATCTCCTACCTCAAGATTGGTTACATCATCACCTAGGTTGTAGATTTGGATGATGTGAGACCCACGGATATCAATAAAGCTTGCATTCTGTCCAGTAAGACCAACGCCATAGAAACTGAGTGGAGTTGAATTCGGGTCGTAAGGCATACCAGCATCTGCAGGATCCATCAGACGCCCACTAACAAGTTCAGCATAGAACTGGCTTTGAGCGGATTCTGTACCATCTGCTGCTCTATTATACCCGAGCTCATCAAAATCAATCTTCCATACATAGGTTACGGGATCTCCGGATTGAATACTTCCCATGATGCCTAATTCGTCTACCGGACCCCAATTCACTGCCCCTTGGAACGTATAATACATAGGAGCAGCTTTTACCGTTGTAATAAACAACAAAATACCAAGACCAGCAATAAATCGTCTCATCTTCATGTAATCCTCATTTTATGGACAAAATCGTAGATTTTCTCTTATTTGGTAGACAATTCTATTCAACACATGAAGTGGCGTAATATTACCCATATGAGGTAAATTGAAAAAAGATGTAAAGACAATATACATGTCCCTTTTCCCTCAAAGAGGGTCAGCTGTAGTTTGCTGCCTAAATAGTCACTTACTACATAGCGGTCAAATAGCAGTCAAAGAAAGATCCAGCCACAAAGGACGGGGTCTGTTGTAATTGCTGTTCTGCTATCAGGCAGCTTTCTTACGCGTTTGGAAAACCTATTAGACCAATAAGGCCAGAGCCAAAGAGCCATGCGGCTGCAAGGATTGGTACAGGTGACACTGATCGATATAGCGGTATACCGCTAAGTGGCCTCGACACCCTTGCGCTTTCTGGTTATAAAGCCAAATCCTGCCAAGGCGGAGCCGAATAGCCAGAGGGCCCCGGGCAAGGGCACGGCTGTGGGGGTCCAGGTAACATAATTCATAATATCTTTTTCAATGTTGATGTCCAGGGTCGGTGACCCTAAATAATCTGAACGATCCTCGTATTCGTTCCACACCGCATATGTCTTAACCATATCTTGTGTGCTTTCATACGGAGTAGCGAGGTAGCATCCTCCCGTGTTGCCACAACCGATCGCTGTCTCGGGGGCTGTGTCAATAGCGCCGAGGGTATCTGACGCGAATAAATCCAACAATGCATTTGTTGCGTTCAAGGAAAATGCACTCGTAGTCAGGGGAGCGCCGGATAAGCTGAATGATCCTGCATTAAATGTCACATCCCATAATCCACTGTATCCCGCAATGCTAATTCCGGTTATACCCGTGAATCCGCTTACTTCATCACCAACAACGGTGACCGCGTGAGACGCCTGAGTCATGAATATCCAGAGTATGAAGGCTGAAAATGGTTTAGTAAGTTTCAAGGTTTTCTCCTATCACCACCGGGTCAAGAATCATCCTTAAAGCCCCGTAGCTTTCTGAACCTCCCCCAGTAAAACGGACAAGATTATTGAGGGGCATACCTTTCCTCA
>CAZVME010000051.1:0-24468 GCA_964628835.1 uncultured Gammaproteobacteria bacterium
GATGCGGTAAGGGTGCGGCTATTGTAGCTGCCGATGGTCAGATCCACATCAGCGTGAAACTCCTGTGGTCGGCGGGTAATGATATTTATCACACCACCCACCGCCTGATTTCCGAACAGGGTACCGGCACTACCCTGGATAATCTCTATACGCTCAATATTCTTCAGGGCGATGGTAGTTACATCTGGTGTAGCAATATCGGCCCCGTTGTTCAGACGTCGGCCATCAACCATGATCAGGGTATTGGAACCGGCGGTGGCGCCAAAACCACGCAGGTCAAAAACCGCCCCGCCACTGCCGTCACCAAACAGATCACTCACCTGGATGCCGGCGCGCCCACGCAGCAGTTCCGCTACGTTTCTGGCGCCACTTTTTGCAATATCCTGCGTGGTTATTACGGAGATGCTGGCGGGAGTAGGCACGGTTGCCTGCTCCGACCTGGTGGCGCTAACCACCACCGTATTCAAAACGGTTGGATCTTCAGCTGAGGTTTGGCCGACAACCAGGCCCAGAATGGATAATAGAAGGATAGATCTTTGCATAATTTTCCCCAACGGCGCTCACCCGTGCCGTGTGTAATTTCAGAATCAGGGGTAAATTAGAGAGGAAAGTGCGAACCGGGCATGCGGCCCTAATCTGCCAGACATGGCCAGAATGTTCACCTAGGTCGCCCTCCGCAACACCCATGGGTTAGTTACCAAAGGCTGGTCTCCGGGCTCACAGGGCGGATCTCTCCGGTGAAGCAGCGCCTTCCCATGTGTTTACACAGTGGCCTCCTGCTGATCACATACCCTGCCTACCGTTGCGGGGGCAGCGCCGGAATTGACTTGGTATTAAAGTCGCACCGACTTCCCATTTATCTGCATCACGCAGATACCTCAGGTGGCGAAACTCTAATCAGATAAACCGGCCGGGTCAAGACACAAATATATAGACATAGTCATACACATCAATAAATAACGCGCATAACTTCCTGTTTATGATAAATATATTTGAGGATTAATAGATTAAAGAATCTTATTCGGATGCCGATACAGACATATATAGCAGCCTTCACAGAACATTTTTTGCGGCCATTTATATTCTCATTTTCCAGGAGCAACTCTTGACAACATCTTCCACCAACCGGATGCCAAACAATGCTGGATAGTGTTGTAACTAAAGGCAGGGCCTTGTTGGTCGACGACGAGCGCTCGAACAGGATGATCCTGAGCGCCATACTCAAACAGATGGGTTACGAGGTGATTCAGGCCGAAAACGGTTTGCAGGCGGTGGAACTGTTCCGATCAGAAAACCCTGACATCGTTCTCATGGACATTATGATGCCAGTTATGAATGGTTATGCTGCAGTGGAACAGATTAAATCTGACCCCAGTGACAGCTTTACTCCCGTCATTTTCATCACCGGCATGACCAACGAGCAGGATCTGGCGAAATGTATTGAAGTTGGTGGTGATGACTTTCTTACCAAACCGATAAACCGTACCCTGCTCACGGCAAAGATACGTGCTATGGAGAGGATCTCACTCCTACATCAACAGGTGAATGTGCTGTATGCCAGGACACAGCAGGATCAGGCCATGGCAGAAGAGGTATTTGCTGGTGCAGTGGTCACAGACAACGTTGCCCTGGATGCAATCCAGACCCTGCTGCAACCAGCCGAACTGTTCAGTGGCGATGTCCTGCTTTCTGCATACTCTCCATCAGGCGATCTGAATATAATGATGGGAGACTTCACTGGCCATGGCCTAGCCGCAGCACTTGGAGCCATGCCGACATCTGAAGTGTTTCGCGCCATGACCAGTAAAGGTTTCTCTACCCAACAGATACTCTCTGGAATTAACTCCAAGTTACTTCACTTCCTTCCCACCAGCATGTTTCTGGCAATACAGTTCATTACAATCTCAAGTTCTCTGGACCATGTGTCAGTGTGTAACTGTGGCATGCCGGACATCCTGTTTCTAGACGCAGATAACCACACCATTAAGCACCGCACACCATCACAGGGGATTCCATTAGGAATTACCGCCGACATCGATTTCCATGAGTGTGTCGAGCTGGTAAGAGTTAATCCTGGGGACTCTGTTTTATTTGTCAGTGACGGGGTAACCGAGGCATTTAATAACAACAAAGAGTACTTCACCAAAGATAGACTCGAGGCCGCTATCTCAGACCGGCATGCAGATGAATCAACTATCGACAGCATCTCCAGAGCCCTACAGGAGTTCTGTGGCGACGCATCCCAGACAGACGATATAAGTCTGGCTGAAATTCCATGCACCCAGGAAATCCTGCAGCAGATTGAGGGCAATACAACGGATAAGCTGCAGAAGAGTGGCTCTATCCCCAGCTTTAGCAGTAGCAGCGATGACAACAGGGTGGATTTCACCATCAGCCTGCATGGCGAACGTCTCTCTAATGCTGACCCGATTCCACTACTGATCAATCACATTAATGAAATTGAAGGTTTGACCGAACACAGAAGGTTCCTATTTACAATCCTTACCGAGCTCTACACTAATGCCCTGGACCACGGTGTATTAAGTCTTGATTCAGCCCTAAAACGCGAAAAAGATGGATTTAACAATTACTTTACAGAGCGTGAAAAACGCTTGCATCAATTAACCGATGGATATATCACTATATCCGTCTCTTCCTGCGCGACAGCAAATGGTGGGGAGATAATAATAAAAATGAAGGATAGCGGCCCTGGGTTTGATTTTGCCGGTTATCGATATGATAAGTCAGATTCTTCCCTACTCTGTGGCCGTGGAATACAACTAATAACCGAGCTTTGCAGTTCCATTAGCTATCTGGAACCTGGTAATCAGGTAGAGGCTGTCTACTCCTGGGGTAGTGGTCAACAACTGAATGACCCTTTATAAAATATTGAAGTCACAAAATAGATAAAGCACTGCTGACTGGGAGTATATGCAGAAGCTAATGCTATAGATTTTCCATATTAAACGATGGCTCAGTTTTGCCACTACTACCAAGGCTAGCGTCGGAAGACCCTAGTAATTAATATGAACATTCTCCTGGTTGACGACACGCGCACGGAACAACATATCATGACAGTCCGCCTGAGTGATATGGGCCACGATGTGGTCTGCTGTTCCAACGGCCAAGAAGCGATCGAGCAGTACGGCCAATACGATTTTGACCTGGTGTTAATGGATGTGATTATGCCGATCATGGATGGACATGAAGCAGCCCGTCGCATCAGAGGTATGGAAAATGATTGGGTGCCTATCATCTTTCTCAGTGGCCGCACCAGTCCAGATGATATTGCTGCAGGTATCGCTGCCGGGGGGGACGACTACCTAAGCAAGCCGGTGGACGAAACGGTCCTGGCAGCAAAAATGACTGCCATGCAGCGCATCGCAGCCATGCGTCACCAGCTCATCCAGGTCTCTCACGAACTTGAAAAAGCTAATGAAGATTTGCAAAAACAGGCCAATGTCGATGGGCTTACCGGCCTAGCCAACCGCCGTATCCTGGATGAATATATGGAGAAGGAGATCACCCGCGCCATTAGAGGTAAATGCCCAATAGCAGTCATTATGATAGATCTGGACAACTTTAAGGCCTATAACGATAACTATGGTCATATCGCAGGTGACAGCTGCCTGAAAAAGGTATCTAAGGTTTTAAAGAACACCGTCAGGAGACCGGAAGATCTGGTGGGGCGTTATGGTGGCGAAGAATTTTGTGTAATTCTGCCCAATACCGATTTGGATGGAGCCATGTTTGTGGCTGAGCGTATCCGCACAGAGGTTGAGAAAATCAAAATCCCACATAGTGGCAACACCAACCATAAAATAGTAACCCTCAGTGTCGGAACCGCCTCGCATATTCCAGTTCAGAAAACTCTGTCAAACCAACTGCTGGATGCTGCCGACAAGGCCCTATACCAGGCAAAAATGGCCGGTAAGAATATGGTGATTGCTGCTGATTCCTAGGATCGTTACCAACCTCCAGCAAGCAACCTCGCGAGTTATTCAATCCCAAGGTTCCCCATTTGTTCTAATACTGCTAGAATAGAACTTGCAGAGAACTGGAGGAGTGCCATGTCAACTACAATTACTCGACGCCAGCAAGAGATTTACGATTTTCTAGTGGAGAATCTAGCTGATTTTTCCCACCCCCCTACCCTGGATGAGTTGTGCGTGGCGCTCGGCCTGAGCTCAAAAGGGTCACTGCATAAACAGATTCAGGCCCTGATTGAAGCTGGCTTGGTCGAACCCATGAACAACCTCCGCCGTGGCATCCGTCTTACTGATAACATGGAGCAGGATGAGGACATGTTGCCAATGCTTGGTTACATCGCAGCCGGCAGGCCGATTGAAGCAATCGAGCATCAAGAAAGCATCCAGGTTCCAGAGTCTCTACGTACCAGCAAGCCCTGTTATGTACTCCAGATCAAGGGGGATTCCATGATTGATGAGGGCATCTTTGATGGTGACTTTATCGTGGTTGAGAAACGTTCGCAGGCAAGAAATGGCAGCATCGTGGTGGCGTTGATCGATAACTCCGAAGCAACCTTAAAACGGATTGAGCAGAAACCAGGAAAGGTGACCTTACATCCGGCCAATGCTGATTTTAAGCCCATGCATTACAAGCCGGATCAGGTGGATATTCAGGGCATATTGGTTGGCCAGATGCGGCGCTATCATTAGCGTCGGACCGTCCTACCCGACCTAGTGCAACACCAAACTCTTCCCGAGGAACAGCCAGGTGCCTGTACTTTCTATTGGCCATCACCCTCATAGTCAAAGGTAATCTCATCACCTGACATGATATCGACCCGGGCATGCAGGTCCTGTCCATCAAACTCGGCATTTCCAGGGGAGTCGTGATTTAAATAGCGTAACAGGTTCTCCCCACGGATACCCACATACTCAGAGCTTGAACTTTCCACCTCTATCCATAGCACATGCTCTCCATCCTCCTCCACTTCACTGCCGTGAAAGGTGCCAATATACTCACCTTGAGCGATATTCCGCCTGGAGAATAATCCTGTCCCATGGATATCAGAGGGCAAGGCTACCACCACATGTTTAAGTGCAGTATCGGTTCTCCGTTTTGTTTTGCCCATGACTCAAACCCTCTCTCTGCATTACTAATATGCAGTTAAACTGAAAACAGATTATTTGTTCTCTTTTTGTTCTATTGATGCTAATATAGAACGTAACAAGAACGCTAAACAGGTATGTTTACTCAACAAATGGACTCTTGTAGCACAATTGACCCTGTTTACAGGGCGCCACAGATAAACATTTAGGGGCATATCATGAACAATACAAGTAATTTTATCATGCGCGATCAGGTTCATAACTTTGTACCAAGCATTATGGAGCATGCTACTGATCACTCTATTTTTAAATTTCTTAGCCAGCTTTCAGTCGCGGCCGTCGCATTGGCGGCATTTAGGTTTCTGCTGCTTTAGTTTTTAATTTTATCTCAGTGGAAACATCTGTTGTATCAAAGGATTACTGCTAGCCAACCGTGAGCATTTCGAGCATCGCACTTGCCTTGTCGAAGGTCTCCTGATACTCAGACTCCATGTTTGAGTCGGCAACAATACCGCCCCCGGCAGAGAAATGTATCTGGCCGTTTTGATGCACCATGGTGCGGATGGCTATATTGGTATCCATTTTTCCATCAAAACCAATATAGCCAATACTGCCGCAATAGATCCCACGCGGATCCGGCTCCAACTCCTCGATTATTTCCATTGCCCGGTACTTTGGTGCTCCGGTTATCGACCCCCCAGGGAAGCAGTCAGACAACAGATCCAGGGCATCCTTGTCCGCAGCCAGGGTCCCTGTGACCGTACTCACCAGATGATGCACGGTAGCGAAGCTCTCCACCTTAAATAGTTGTGGGACCTGAATACTGCCCGGTTCACAGCTTTTTCCCAGATCATTTCGCAAAAGATCAACAATCATCAGGTTTTCTGCCCGTTCCTTTTCACTGTTTTCCAGCTCACTCAGTAAGCTGTTGTCCTGTTGCGGGTCCTGAGATCGCGGCTTCGTACCTTTGATTGGTTTGGTTTCTACCTGACGGTTATTCAACCTCAGGAATCGCTCTGGTGAACTGCTTAGTATCTGACCATATGGAGTATTTATATACGCTCCAAATGGAGCTGGGTTAAGATCACGCAGTTTTCTGTAGGCATGCCATGGACTGCCGTGGCAATTGGCAAAAAACCTTTGTGAGAAATTTACCTGGTAGCAATCGCCATCATGGATATAGTGTTTAATTCGGTTAAAAGCGGCGGCGTATTGCTGGGGTGAAAGGTTAGACTGAATATTACTGGTGACTTTAAATTCCTCACTCTGAGGCTCTGCCGGATAACTGGAAAATAGCGCTGCCAGGTCCTCCCAGTGCTGTGTATCAATACACTTGTCATCCCGGCTCATCAACCAGCTTTGTTGTTCCTGATGATCAACAACAAGTGCCCACTCATATATACCAAAACACATATCCGGCATACCGCTGTGGTCTGGGGAAATTTCAGGGAGCGCGGTGAGATGGCTTGCAAGCCCATAGCCAACATAGCCAATGGCACCACCAATAAATGGCAGAGATTCTCTCTTCTGAGTTTTACCCAGTGCTTCTCGTATCAGGGCAAAGGGATTGTCTGTGGATGTGGTGTCACCATCTGGGCCAACTACCTGCGTTGTGCCATTTCTGGAGACAATCGTGACGACAGGATCAGCAGTGATTACATCATATCGACCCTGGTCTGAGCCAGGTTTGCCACTATCCAGAAACACCGACCACGGTCGGTCCGCAATTGCAGAGAATAGGTATGCACTGTTGCGGTTATAGGGTACAGATTGAATCTGGGGCAAATGCATTTATTGCACTGCCATCAAGCTACACGACAGTTAATGGCATGTGTGAATTAGTATTCAGCAGCCTTTTCTCGTTCTTTCTGAAAACCAGTATTTACGCGTTCACGCAGCTCTTTACCGGGTTTGAAGTGTGGTACATGCTTACCAGCAAGAGCAACCGTGGTTCCGGTTTTTGGATTACGTCCCTGACGTGGTGGACGGTAATGCAGCGAAAAACTACCAAACCCACGTATTTCTATTCGCTCACCAGAAGCCAATGACTGGCTCATTTGCTCAAGAATACACTTAACCGCAAGTTCAACATCTCGATACGCCAGATGACTTTGATCTTTTGCGATGACATCAATCAATTCAGATTTTGTCATTCTTGTTTTACCCCTTGATCATAATGACCGGGGGTCTTGCGACCCCCGGGCCTAACCTTCAGCTAAGATAATGCGATTATTCGCTCTTATCTCCCATTTGCCCCTTCAGTAAATCACCGAGGGTTGCAGTCCCAGGTTTAGAACCAGAAGCATAGTTTTGGATTGCCGCTGCTTCCTCTTCTACATCCTTGGCCTTGATTGAAAGTGAGATGGTGCGGTTTTTCCGGTCAACGCCAAGAAATTTCGCCTCAATCTCTGCACCTTCCTTCAATACGGTACGTGCATCTTCAACCCTGTCGCGAGACAGTTCAGAAGCTCTTAGGTAACCCTCAATTCCTTCGGCCAGTGTTATCACAGCGCCCTTAGGATCAACCTCTTTCACCACACCTGTGACCACACTACCTTTGGCATGTGAGCCAACGTAGCTGGAGAAGGGGTCTTTATCGAGATGCTTAACACCCAGTGAGATACGCTCACGCTCTGGGTCTACTGAGAGCACAACAGTCTCGATTTCCTGGCCTTTCTTGAAGTTACGGACAGCCTCTTCGCCTGCCTCATCCCAAGAGATGTCAGACAGATGTACCAGACCATCGATATTACCTTCCAGACCGATGAAGATACCGAAGTCAGTAATGGACTTGATGTTACCGACTATGTGATCACCCTTGTTATGCTTCTCAGCGAAATCATCCCATGGGTTGGCCTGACACTGTTTCATACCGAGAGAGATGCGGCGGCGTTCTTCATCAATATCGAGAACCACAACCTCAACCTCATCACCCAACTGAACCAGCTTGGATGGATGGATGTTCTTATTGGTCCAATCCATTTCTGAAACGTGAACCAGACCTTCAACACCCTCTTCAATCTCAACAAAGCAGCCGTAGTCAGCCAGGTTGGTAACCTTACCAAAGATCCTGGTGTGCTCAGGATAACGACGGGCCAGATTTGACCAGGGATCGTCACCCATCTGCTTGAGGCCAAGTGATACTCTCTGCTTCTCGCGGTCGAACTTGAGGACCTTGACCATGATCTCGTCAGCGATCTCTACCACTTCGGAAGGATGCTTGACGCGCTTCCAGGCCATATCGGTGATGTGCAGCAGGCCATCGATGCCGCCCAGATCAACAAATGCACCGTAATCGGTCAGGTTCTTGACTACGCCCTTGACCTCCATACCCTCTTCCAGATTCTCCAGCAGGGCTTCACGTTCTGCACTGTATTCGGTCTCAACCACGGCACGGCGGGAGACCACAACGTTGTTGCGACGACGATCCAGCTTGATTACCTTGAATTCCAGGTCCTTACCTTCCAGATAGGAGGTATCGCGAACCGGACGTACATCCACCAGGGAACCTGGCAGGAAGGCGCGAATCTCTCCCAACTCAACGGTAAAGCCACCCTTGACCTTGCCATTAATGCGACCGGTAACGGTATCCTGTGCTTCAAAGGCCTTATCCAAGAAGGTCCAGGCCTGCTCACGCTTGGCCTTTTCACGGGAGAGGCGGGTTGCACCAAAGCCATCTTCCATGGCATCCAGTGCTACTTCCACCTGATCACCAACGGCAACCTCAAGTTCACCATTAGCGTCAAAAAACTGATTCTTTGGTATTACACCTTCGGATTTTAGTCCTGCGTTTACCACCACAGAGTCCGAGGTAATGTCCAGTACTGTACCAATTACGATGGCACCTGGACGTAGCTGAGTATTAGCAATACTCTCTTCAAATAGTTCTGCAAAACTTTCGGTCATGAGTTGAAATTCCTAGAAATGGTCGCAGATATCGTCTGGCCACATGGTGGACGACGGTAAAAGTTAAATTAAAGCCCACTGCAATAGCTGCAGATGGACCACCTATACACACAGATCTGGAAACGTACTGCGCACCTTTCTCAGGACCTGTTCCAACACCTCATCAATAGACAGTGATGTCGACTCCACTTCAAGCGCTGCGACCGGCGCCACAAGAGGAGCAACGTCACGGTTCTGATCCCGTTCATCACGTTCACGGATATCCCTGACAAGATCGCGTAAACTAACACTTATTCCTTTTTCTTTCAACTGGTTATAACGACGACTGGCCCTTTCTTCTGCACTTGCGGTAAGAAACACTTTTACATCGGCGTCTGGGAACACCACACTACCCATATCCCGTCCATCCGCCACCAGTCCCGGCTCCCTGGCAAATGACCTTTGCCACCCCAGCAGCGCTACCCTAACCTCAGGTACAGCGGCCACTTTGGACGCGGCATTACCTGCCACCTCGGTACGGATGTATCTGCTCACCTCTTCACCATCGAGAAAGACCTGGTCACCCTTAAATATAACATTCAAATTTCTTGCAACTTCACACAAGTTAGCTACCTGATCAAGGCTGATACCCGATTTTTCCGCTGCATATCCAACCAGGCGATAGAGTGCTCCGCTATCCAGAACCTCCCAGCCCAAGCGCTCAGCCAGCAGGCTGGCAATAGTGCCCTTGCCGGAGCCACTGGGACCATCGATGGTAATTATCGGGATCATCTCTAAACCTGGTTTTCAGCAGTAATTTGCACACCAGCCTGGGCTGCCAGTGAGACAAAGCCTGGAAATGATGTGTCCACATTGCGGCAGTCATGGATCTTAACCGTTCCGTTAGCTCGCAGAGCCGCCATGGCAAAAGACATGGCGATACGGTGATCTCCATGGCTACCCACCTCGCCCCCGGTTAGCTGTCCACCCTGGATGCGGATACCATCATCTGTGGCCTGGGCATCAATGCCAAGCGCCACCAGACCATCTGCCATCACCTGAATGCGATCGCTCTCCTTTACCCGCAACTCCTCGGCGCCGGTGAGGATAGTCTCACCCTTAGCACAGGCTGCGGCAATAAACAGAGCCGGGAACTCATCGATCGCCAGTGGCACCTGATCCTCTGGTATGCGTATGCCTTTGAGCTTTGCAGATCTTACCCGCAGATCCGCTACCGGCTCCCCACCCACGTCTCTCCGGTTGCCAACTTCAATGTTTGCCCCCATCAGACGCAGGATGTTGATAACTCCATCACGGGTCGGATTCATCCCCACATGTCGCAGCAGCAAGTCTGAGTCCTGAGCAATGCTCGCCCCCACCAGAAAAAATGCTGCCGAAGAGATATCTGCAGGCACATCAATATCACATGCCGTGAGCTTGCCACCACCTTCAAGGCTTATCCGACTTCCATCTCGTTGCACCTGGTAACCGAATCCCTTAAGCATGCGCTCGGTGTGATCTCTGGTTGGAGCCGGTTCGGTGACGGTTGTTTCCCCCTCTGCGTACAGACCGGCAAGCAATAGAGACGACTTTACCTGGGCGCTTGCCACCGGCATTGGGTAATCAATGCCACTCAATTTACCACCACCCTGGATCTGTAGTGGCGCTGAACCAGCTGCGGTGGATACGATCTGCGCACCCATCTGCCCAAGTGGATCTGTGACCCGACGCATGGGTCGACTGGAGAGTGAGCTGTCTCCTACCAGCGTGCTATCAAAGCCCTGTCCCGCCAACAGTCCTGATAGCAGACGCATGGAGGTGCCGGAATTTCCCAGATTCAAGGCGGATTCAGGCCGTTGCAGTCCATGCATGCCTACGCCATGGATCACAACCACACCATCTTCAGGTCCATCAATCTGGACCCCCATATTGCGAAATGCCTGTAGGGTGGCAAGGCTATCCTCACCCTCAAGAAATCCGGTTACATGGGTAACCCCATCGGCCAGTGATCCCAGCATGATGGAACGGTGGGAGATAGACTTATCGCCTGGTACTCGCACGCTCCCGGTAAGAAGCCCGCCTGGCTTGACTGAAAACAGCAGATTACTGGATGAACTCAATTATTTCCCCGATCCGAATGACATATTTATATTTGTTTAAAACGCAGCAGCTTAACCGTTCCCCCCAAACATGTAAACCTGAATATCAGTTAAAACAAGCAGTTAGTAGGTATTGCAACTACAGGAAAATAACCCAAGCCGCACACTTCACAATCCGTCAGCTAATGAAACATGATGAATTGTCGTATATCATCCACATAAATCACTCTTGGGCGTACAATCGCGCCATTTGTTACCGCAGGACCATTCAAAAACCCATGGATACCATAGCTCAAGTTGCGGCTGTTATTGTTCTTACAGTCATGTTTTATATCTACTGGAAGCTGATAATTGGCCCAGTAAAGACCCACGCCTGGAAATCCTTCTGGGCAATCATGATCATGGCGCTTTTCGCTTGCCTAGTGGGCGGATTTGTCTATCTGATCACATCACTTGTTACCGCTGAGCATGTCAACGCCGGGGTAATTATGGCCATGATTGCAGGGCTTAGTTGTATCCTGGTGCTGTTTCAGGCCATCAAGAGGTAGAACACTAATAGGGCTATGCACAGCCAAAGGAAAAATGCGGCAAGGCGCCAGGCATTGCATTCAGGTTGATTCACTTAAAAATTTATCAGCCTATGTTCATACATCTCCATCGGTTCATAACCAAACATGGCATTAAGGTGATGTAAAAAGGCGTGTCTGCCCTGCTTGCGCCATACTTGGGTTACCTTCTTATGCACTTCCAGATAATGATTGGTCAGTTCAGTTACCGACTTGGGTAAACCATGCTGCACTGAATATTGTTCGATCAATCCCAGCCATATCTTACTCACACCCATTATATAAAATGGCCAGGACTCCTGAAGTGGCACACTCCACTTCTTATCACTGGTTGCAATCATCTGAGGGCGTAAAACTTTATCGGTTTTATCCACCAACAGCTGTTGGATAATTCCCTGCCCTTTGAGTTCAGAATACAACCTGCTCCCAACAAGTTTACTGTTGATAGCTGCTGCGGCCCTTGGGCTGGCGTAAAAGATAAAGCTGAACTGATGGCCAGTACTGTCATCTGCCGCACGACGATGAAACCTCCAGACTGGAATATCCTGTTTGTGCTGTTTTAGAATTGGCGCGATCACCTCATTTGCCAACAGCCCATCCAGGTGCCACCGAATACCGCCTCTGGAACGATTAATTCTAAAGCGTGCATACCACCAGCCAGCCGCACCCTCATTTATCCCAGTTGTAGTGGTTGCTTCTGTTTCAGGAAACTCCTGGGTCGAGGCACACCCTGATAAAGCCACTGGCAAAGTGCAAACAAGTAGCCCACAGATGCTCCTGATCCACCACATATTCCGTGCTCCGTCTTCCAGACAAGTTACACTACTTCAGTAATTTTACTATTTTCAATACTCAGGCGATGACTGATGATACTGGTGCCGAGCAGTGACAACACCACGTAACCGGCGAAGAAGCATAGGCCCACCTGCACCTCTGCCTGGGTCAAACCATCCTGCTCATTAGCAAAAAACACCACCAGTACGGCAACCACAAACACATCGGTCATGGACCACTTACCGATACTTCTGCTCCAGTGAAGACCCTTCTGGGTTAGCCTATGGCCACGTGCAAACATGGTGACTGCCACCAGTGAGGTCTTCACGATGGGAATAAGCACACTGAACAGAAACAGCAACAGGGCCAACCAAATATTCCCCGCATGCTTGAGGCCGACTATGGTGGAGACAATACCCTTGGATTGAAACTGCAATACCGTCTCGCCAATTACAGGTATATCCTGGGTTGCACTTACGGTGAGTATAGGCGTCACCAGACCAACCGCCAGAGCGATGATTGAGGCGCCAAGCATGGCATAGGCCATGTCACACCAGTCCGATCTAAAGGCATAGGCCAGACCGGTGAGGGTCAATGCAAATATAAAAAACACCCCGGTCAACTGCCATGCAGACTTGCCATAGCTCTGCTTCAACTTCTTTTGTTCGACGATCTCTTGCAGCTCGTCTGAATAACCGGAATAGGTACCCAGACTAAGCCACTCCAGCAGACGCTGGCCGGTGCTTTCAAGCTTGGACTCAGCATCCAGACGCTTGATGATATTTACCGTCTCAACCTCATAGGCAACTGCCTGCTCCCACGCCTTCCAGCCGCTAAACAGAAGTCCGCACAGCGATACCAGCAAGAGGAAAAGTATAACTATTTTCATAGTGCTCTAGCCTATATATATGGTTAGTTATAAAACTACAGGTAGTTGAAAAAGAGGTGTAACTATTCGGATGAATCAATAATTCCATCAATGTAACGGTCGCGTGACTCCTTGGCCCGCTCGAAGATCTCCAGCAGATGCTCACCATCACCACGGCTTATGGTGTCGGCCAGATCAGCCATGTCATGACTATAGCTCTTCATAATGGAGCTTAGGGCCTCACGGTTTGCGATACATATATCGCGCCACATCACCGGGCTGGAGGATGCTATGCGCGTAAAGTCACGGAACCCACCAGCGGCATAACGGAATATCTCGTCGTTCTCTTTCATTCTTGCCAGTGAATCCACCAGGGCAAACGCCAGCATGTGGGGAAGATGCGAGGTGGCAGCCAACACCTCATCGTGATGCTGGACAGACATATGGGTGACATCACCACCGCATATCTTCCACATGGTGGTAACCCGTTGCAGGGCCGCATCAGATGTGTTTTCTGTGGGGGTCAGGATGACTCTTCTGTTCTTATACAGCTCGGCAAAGGAGGCCTCTACCCCGCTGTTCTCGGTTCCGGCAATGGGGTGTCCAGGCACAAATCCTGGCAGGTCCTGGCCAAACACTGCCTGGCAGTCATTCACCACGCTACCCTTGGCACTACCGCCATCGGTCAGCACAGCACCATCACCAAGATGCCCCTTGATGGCGGCAAAAGTATCGCGCATGGCTCCCAGCGGTACCGCCAGAAACACCATGTCCGCACCTTGCACCGCCTCCCCGGCGTCATGGGTGTAGCTATCTATCACCCCAAGCTGTACCGCCTGTTCCAGGTTGCCTTTACCACGGCCACAACCCACTACCTCGCCCACCTCACCGGCAGCACGCAGGGCACGAGCCAGTGAGCCACCGATCAGACCCACGCCGATTATGGCAAGTCGCTTTATCAGCACTGTCCCAACACCTTCTGCATTGCAGCCAGCAGCCTGGCATTCTCCTCCGGCAGGCCAATGGAGACCCGCAGGTGATTGGGGAGACCATAGTTCGCCACTGGGCGCACAATGCAACCCTCCCGTAATAGCGCCTGATCCACTTCTGATCCAGACCGGTCAACATCCACAGTAATAAAATTGCCTACCGAGGGGATAAACTCCAGACCCATCTCCCGGAATCCGTTCTCCAACTGTGACATGCCGGTGCGATTTACCTCTACCGCACGTTGGATAAATTCCGCATCATCCAGTGCCGCTTTCGCTGCTGCCAGCGCCATGGAGTTCACATTGAACGGTTGGCGCACCCGGTTCAACAGATCTGCAATATCCGGGTGTGAAATTCCGTAGCCCACCCGCAGACTGGCCAGACCGTAGGCCTTGGAAAAGGTGCGGGTGACAATCATGTTGGGGAACTCTTGCAACCAGTGGGAGGCATCTGGATAGTCCGCCTCCTCCACATATTCGATGTAGGCCTCATCCACCACCACGATTACGTTAGATGGGACCGCCGCAATAAAGGAGTGCAGCTCGCCAGAGGCCAGCCAGTTACCGGTTGGGTTGTTGGGATTGGCAATCCAGATCACGGC
Source organism: uncultured Gammaproteobacteria bacterium (assembly GCA_964628835.1). Lineage (GTDB taxonomy): Bacteria > Pseudomonadota > Gammaproteobacteria > Chromatiales > Chromatiaceae > JAAGZL01. Next base: position 14,859 of record CAZVME010000051.1, read on the forward strand.
GGTCTTAGCGCTGATCAGTTCTGCCATTGCCTTCAGGTCGTGACCGTAATCCATGGCCGCTGCGATCTTGAGCTCGGCACCCACCGCCTGACTGCTAATGGGATAAACCGCAAAGGCGTGTTGGGAAAACAGCGACTCCTTGCCAGGCCCCAGAAATACCCGGGCGATCATATCCAGTACGTCGTTGGAGCCATTACCCAGGGTAATGCCAGCCGCATCCACACCATGCTTTTCCGCCAGGGCGCTGCGCAACCCAAAGCCACCACCATCCGGGTAGCGGGCAACCTCAGCAAGCTCTTGGCTTATTGCAGCCGTAGCTTTTGGGCTGCAACCCAACGGGTTCTCATTCGATGCCAACTTCACCGAGTTACTGATTCCCAACTCACGTTCCAATTCAGACACCGGTTTTCCCGGCACATAGGGATTCAAGTTGGCCACACCGCTAGCAGCCATATGCGCGAATTGATTGTCGTTATTGCTCATGATTAATATCCAGTTCGGGTCGGAGTTTACTGCGGAAATGCATGCGCAACTACCACAACGGCTCCAACCTCTTATAGCTCTATAACACCGCTATGGGGTATGAACCCAACACCTTGAACAGGCTGGCATCCGCCCGCAGCCCTTCCATGGCCTTGGCCACATTAGGGTCATCCTTGTGGCCATGGATATCTATGAAGAACACGTAGTCCCAAGTGCCGCGCCGGGATGGTCTGGACTCAATCCTGGTCATGCTTATGCTGTGTTCCGCCAATGGTCTGAGCAGGGTATTGAGGCTACCGGCCACGTTGCGTGCAGATAGCAGCAGAGTGGTCTTGTCATTGCCACTTGCAGCCACGCTCTGGCGACCAATAATAAGGAATCTGGTTGTATTATCTGGCTCATCCTCGATACTCTCAGCCAGGAAATCAAGGCCGTATATCTCTGCTGCCATTTCACCGGCGATGGCCGCTGAGTCGGCATCTTCTCCAGCCAGTCGCGCGGCCTCGGCATTACTACCCACAGACTGCTGTTCTGCATGGTGCATGTTTCTATCCAACCACAGGCGGCATTGGGCCAGTGATTGCTGATGGGAATACACCTTGGTTATCTTGGAGAGATCTTTCTCCTTACTCATCAGATGATGATGGATGCGCAGGGTTACTTCACCGCAGATCTGGAGACCGGAATTCAGAAACATATCCAGGGTGTGGCTGATTACACCCTCGGTGGAGTTCTCCACCGGCACCACGCCGTAATGGCATTCACCGGACTCCACATCCCGGAAGATATCTGGGATAGAGGCCATGGCGACTGTTTCCACCGAATGCCCGAAATGCTTCAGTGCAGCAGCCTGGGTAAAGGTCCCCTGTGGCCCCAGAAATGCTATACGCAGCGGTTGTTCCAGGGCTAGGCAAGTGGACATGATCTCCCGAAACAGACGGGTCATCTCTTCATCACCCACTGGCCCTGAGTTACGCTCTTTTACCGTAGCCAGAACCTGAGCTTCCCGTTCCGGGCGATAGAAAAATGCGTCCTTGTCCTCAGCCCGTTTAACCCGAGCCACCTCCTGCGCCGCCTCGGCCCGCTGGTTTATCAGCTCCTGGATCTGTAAATCCAGCGAGTCTATGCGCTCACGAATCTGTTGTAGTTTGTCGTTATCATTCATGGCAGGTGGAGTCCGCTATAATTATTCCCCCAGACAACGTACCGAGAGAACGCCTTCAATACCCAAGATACGATCCAGAGTAGCCTGGTCTGGCTCTTTGTCCACATCCAGCAGGGTTATGGCGATATCGTCGCGGGACTTATTCACCATATCGATAATATTCAGCTTGGCATCTGCCAGGTCGGTGGAGATCTGCCCTAACATATTGGGAACATTTGAGTTGACCACAGCCAGCCTGAAACCACCGTTTCGACCCAATCGCACTGCCGGAAAATTCACTGAATTGGTTACGTTGCCATTCTCCAGATAATCCCTAACCTGCTCCGCCACCATAACCGCGCAGTTCTCTTCGGCTTCGCCGGTGGAAGCACCCAGGTGTGGCAGAGTGATACAACGCGGATGATTCTTCAGAAGATTACTGGGGAAATCACACGCGTAGGCATACAGCTTGCCAGAATCCAGGGCTGGAACTACCGCTTCGTCGTCAATGATGCCATTGCGAGCAAAGTTAAGGATGGTGGCGTTATCCTTCATGATGTTTATGCGCTCGGCATTAATCATGTTCTTGGTGGATTCGACCAGTGGCACATGGAAGGTAACGAAATCTGATTTTGAGAGCAGATCATCCACGCTCAAGGCCTCCTCCACATCGGAGGAGAGCTGCCATGCGCTTTTCATAGTAATGGTAGGATCATAACCGATAACATTCATACCCAAAGCCCGAGCGGCATTGGCTATCTTGACACCGATGGCGCCAAGCCCAACCACACCCAGGGTGCGTCCAGGCAGTTCAAAACCAACAAACTGTTTCTTACCCTTTTCAACCTGCTTGGAGATCTCTGCATCATCCCCTTCCAGGGCACGAGCATAACTCCAGGCAGTACCAAGATTACGACAGGACATGAGCATACAGGCCAACACTAGCTCCCGCACTGCATTAGCATTGGCGCCTGGAGCGTTGAATACCGGCACCCCAATTTCGGTCATACGTGGCACCGGGATATTGTTGGTTCCGGCACCGGCGCGACCAATCGCCTTTACACTCTCAGGCAGCTCCATATCGTGCATCTTGTAGGAACGCAGCAATATGGCATCTGGGTTTGAGATCTCTGATGCGATCTCATAGGTTTCCCGCGGCAGCTTTTTCAGCCCAACTACGGAGATGTTGTTCAAGGTCTGGATCTTATACATGTCTAATTACCTGCTTCTTTTGTTATCTCATCACATGGTCTGCAATCATATCTGTGATGAGTTGCTGTTAGCCATTCCGTTTTTCGAAATCCGCCATAAAGTCTATTAATGCCTGAACCCCTTCCTCCGGCATGGCGTTATAGATGCTGGCGCGCATACCGCCGACAGATCTATGCCCCTTCAGGGTAACCAGATTTGCATCCTTTGCCTCAGTCAGAAAGCTGGCATCCAACTCTGAGTTTGCCAGTACGAACGGGACATTCATCCAGGAACGGCTGTCGACGGCCACCGGGTTGCTAAAGAAATCTGAGCCGTCGATATGGGCATATAGCTTGGCTGCCTTGCGCTCATTCACCTCGGCCATGGCTTGCAGTCCACCATTGCCCTTGAGCCATTTGAACACCAGACCAGCCAGATACCAGCCATAGGTTGGTGGGGTGTTGTACATGGAGCCGGCATCCGCCATGGTGGCGTAGTTGAACATGGTGGGAGTGTCGGGCATGACATCACCGATCAGATCTTCTCGTACAATTACCACGGTAAGACCAGCCGGTCCGATATTCTTCTGGGCGCCCGCATAGATCATACCGAACTTGGAGACATCCACCGTACGCGACAGGATGGTGGAAGACATATCCGCAATCAGCGGCACATCACTGGTCTCCGGCACATAAGGAAACTCTACCCCCTGGATGGTCTCATTTGGGGTGTAGTGCACATAGGCGGCATCCGGGTTCAGGTTCAGCTCACCCTGGCTCGGGGTACACATGCTGGTCTCGGCGGCAACGTTTACATCGCAGAAACGTTTCGCTTCAGCGATGGCCTTTTTTGACCAGGAACCGGTATTGATATAGTCAGCACTCTTCTTTCCGCGCAGCAGGTTCATGGGAATTGCAGCAAACTGGGCTGAGGCCCCACCCTGTAGAAACAGCACCTTGTAGTTTTCCGGGATGGCCATCAACTCACGTAGGTCGGCCTCGGCTGCAGCGGCAATGGAGGTGAACTCCTTGCCACGGTGGCTCATCTCCATCACGGACATGCCACTGCCTTCCCAATCAAGCATTTCATCGCGTGCCTGTTGCAATACGTCTTGCGGCAGCGCCGCAGGACCGGCACTGAAATTGTAGACTCTGGACATTTAATAAGATCTCCAAGATTTAGTTAGTGTCAATCCAAAAGAACATATCGCGCAAAGACGCCAAGAACGCAAAGATATAATTTACTGTTAATAAATTAAAAAAGTAGTTCTCTTTGCGTTTTCGCGCGAAATCAGTGGTGCTTCCAGATTGAAATTAGTTAGTTACTGTTAATAAAATTCTCTATTCGGATCACGGGTTGCGGTCAGAAATCAAGCTACTCCTCTGCCTCTACCTCTTCTTCCCAGTCTTCCCCGTCTTCATCCGAATCGATAGAGGCGATACGCTCGATGCCGATCAGACGCTCATCCTTGCTGACGTTGATCACCTTCACGCCCTGTGTGTCACGGCCCATTATCGAAACGTCAGACACTCGGATACGCACCAGGGTACCGCCATCGGTAATCAGCATCACCTCATCCTCATCATCCACCAGCACGGCTCCCACTTGGCTGCCATTGCGCTCAGAGGTCTTGATGGAGATCATACCCATGCCACCACGGCCCTTGGCTGTGAACTGGTCTTGCAGGGTGCGCTTGCCGAAACCATTTTCGGTAACGGTTAGAATGGTCTTGTCCGGTTCGGTGATAATCAGTGAGATAACCGTCTGACCCCCTGCCAGTTTGACCCCACGGACGCCGCATGCGGTACGACCCATAGGCCGCACATTGGATTCATTGAATCTGATGGCCTTTCCGGCCGAAGTGAACAGCATCACATCCTTGCTGCCATCGGTGATGGAAACCCCGATGAGTTGATCCTCTTCCTTCAAGTCCACGGCAATGATGCCACTAGAGCGAGGACGGGAAAAATCTGTCAGTTTGGTCTTTTTCACAGTACCGGAACTGGCCGCCATGAATATATACTGCTCATCGCTGTATTCACGGATTGGCAGTACGGCGTTGATACGCTCACCCTCTTCCAACGGCAGGATATTATTTATCGGCTTGCCCCTGGCGCCACGTCCAGCCTGCGGCAGCTGATACACCTTCAGCCAGTAGACCCGGCCACGGTTGGAGAAACAGAGAATGGTATCGTGAGTACTGGCCACAAACAGCTGATCCACGAAGTCCTCAGCTCTAGTACTAGTAGCTGATTTACCCTTGCCACCCCGACGCTGGGCCTGGTACGAATCCATGGACTGGGCCTTGGCATATCCGGCATGGGACAGGGTTACCACCACGTCCTCTTCTGTAATCAGATCTTCCAGGGTCAGATCCAGATGTACATCCAGGATCTCAGTGCGACGATCGTCCCCATATTGATCACGGATAGCCACCAGTTCATCCCGGATTACCTGCATCAGGCGATCGGCGTTGGAAAGGATATCCAGCAGATATTCGATTCGTCCCAGAATCTCGCTGTACTCATTCAGGATCTTGTCCTGCTCCAGACCGGTAAGACGGTGCAGACGCAAGTCCAATATTGCCTGGGCCTGAACCTCGGTTAGCAGATAACCCTTGTCACTCAGACCATATTCAGCGCCTATATCTTGCGGCTTGGAAGCACCCGCACCGGCTCTGGCCAGCATGGACTCCACGGTGCCGGACTGCCAGTGGCGCGACAACAACCCCTGTTTGGCCTCAGCTGGACTCTTGGCCGCCTTGATCATGGCGATCACTTCATCAATGTTTGCCAGGGCCACCGCCAGACCTTCCAAGATATGAGCCCGGTCTCTGGCTTTGCGCAGCTCAAACAGGGTGCGCCTGGTAACCACTTCACGCCGATGGCGAATGAAGTACTCCAGCATCTGTTTCAGGTTCAACAGGCGTGGCTGGTTATCCACCAGGGCCACCATATTGATGCCAAACACATTCTGTAGCTGGGTATGTTGATAGAGGTTGTTCAACACCACCGCGGCCACTTCGCCGCGGCGAAGCTCGATCACCATGCGCATACCATCCTTGTCGGACTCGTCACGGATTCCGGTGATACCCTCAATGCGCTTGTCTTTGACCAGCTCGGCAATCTTCTCCAGCAGGCGGGCCTTGTTGACCTGATACGGCAGTTCTGTGACTACAATCCGCTGGCGATTGCCAGAGTCATAATCCTCAATATGGCTGCGTGCCCGTATGTGCACCCGTCCACGTCCAGTCCGGTAGGCCTCGGCAATCCCCGATGCGCCGTTGATAAAAGCGGCAGTTGGGAAGTCAGGGCCAGGTATTATCTGCATCAGCCCCTCAACCGTCTCATCCGGATTGTCAATCAGGGCGATACAGCCGTTGATGGTCTCGGTAAGATTGTGCGGCGGAATGTTGGTAGCCATACCCACCGCAATACCGGCAGAACCGTTGATTAGCAGATTGGGGATGCGGGCTGGCATAACCGATGGTTCATGCTCAGACTCGTCATAGTTAGCGGTAAAGTCGACAGTATCCTTGTCCAGATCGTCCAACATGGTGGTGGCGATCTTGGCCATACGCACTTCGGTGTAACGCATAGCAGCCGGAGAATCACCATCCACCGAACCAAAGTTACCCTGGCCATCCACCAACATGTAGCGCAGCGAAAATGGCTGGGCCATGCGTACTATGGTGTCATATACGGCTGTATCACCGTGGGGGTGGTACTTACCGATGACGTCACCCACCACTCTGGCGGATTTTTTGTAGGGCTTGTTCCAGTCATTACCCAGTTCGCTCATGGCGAACAGGACCCGGCGGTGCACCGGTTTTAGGCCATCTCTGACATCCGGCAGCGCCCGGCCCACGATTACGCTCATGGCATACTCCAGATAGGAGTGCTGCATCTCGTCTTCGAGGTTTACTGGTAGTACTTCTTTGGCAAATTCAGTCATGGAATTCTATTAAATCGTCTGGCTATGACGCATAAATCCTCTATCTGTTTTGACCTGCGACCGAAACACCGGCGCGACCCGGATTCCGCACAAATAACAACGCCGAATCATACCACACTTAGGGTGACTGCTGCTTCAAATAATAACGTCTGAAATCGCATTTCAGCCCGTCTGAATCATAATGCCATTAATTCTGTGATCTTTTTCGTGTTTGGCGAGTGCACAACACCCTTTTCTGTCACGATTGCATCCACCATTGCCGCTGGGGTGACATCAAACACCGGATTCCAGGCATCCACCCCGTCGGCTCCAATGCGCTTTCCGCCACAATTCAGCACCTCATCAGAGTCGCGGGATTCGATGGGTATATCCTCACCCGAGGCCGCAGACATATCTATGGTAGAGGTGGGTGCCGCCACCATCACCTTCACCCCATGGTGCTTGGCCGCCACCGCCAGACTGTAGGTGCCGATCTTGTTAGCCACATCCCCATTGCCCGCAATGCGGTCAGAACCAACGATTACCCAATCAATACCACCGGCCCGCAAACGACTGGCCGCAGCGCCATCTGTGAGTATGGTGACCGGGATATTATCTTTATGCAGTTCCCACGCGGTAAGGCGAGAGCCCTGTAGCCAGGGCCTGGTTTCATCGGCGTAGACCCGTTCAATCTTGCCCGCGGCCCAGGCGCTGCGAATCACCCCCAGCGCGGTACCGTAGCCTCCGGTCGCCAGGGCCCCGGCGTTACAGTGGGTGATGACCGAGGTGACAGACTCGATCAACTCTGCCCCCAAATCACCCAGACGACGACAGGAGGCTATATCCTCCTGGTGTATTTGCAACGCCTCCTGCAACAGTCTGGGTTCAGGATCACCGCTGTCTAGCCCTGAGATAAGCCCTTGCATACGCTTCAGGGCCCAAAACAGGTTTACCGCTGTAGGGCGGGAGGCCGCCAGACAATCCATCCCGGCCTTTACACCCTCCTTCCAGCCGGCGCCATGAGCCTGATAGCTCTCACGCGCAGCCAGTACCACACCAAAGGCTACTGTCACCCCAATGGCTGGAGCCCCGCGCACCACCATGTCACGGATAGCATCTGCGGTGGCCGCTGCAGTTTGTAGCTCAAGATAGAGCTCCTGCATGGGTAGAACCCGCTGATCCAACAGGTGTAGCCGATCATTGCTCCAGACAATCGCCTTATTGGCATCAGCCGGAATTTCCAGTGGGAGTGGTTGCATATAGTGTCTAACCTTTAAAAAGAATTAATCTATTTAACCGAAACTGTGTATCTTATAGGATTCAGGCCGGATATCTACGCAGACTTTCTGATATCTGGGCAAATTCAAGGCCCGGATGAATAATTACAATCCAAAGGTAATAGTTTGAATATCGACACACTGATAGATGCACGTTGGGTCATCCCGGTAAACCCCGAAGGAGTGGTGCTGGAACACCACTCCGTGGCCATCCACGAGGGACGGATACAAGACATCCTCCCCACTGAGCAGGCGGAAAAATACCAGGCCGCAACCAGGCACAGCCTGAATACGCACGCCCTGATTCCAGGCCTGATCAATGCCCACACCCATGCCAGCATGAACCTGCTGCGCGGTCTGGCTGATGACCTGCCCCTGATGACCTGGCTGAATGAGCATATCTGGCCGGCAGAACAGAAGTGGGTAAATGAGGATTTTGTGGCTGATGGTACCCGTCTGGCCGTGGCCGAGATGCTGCGTGGCGGCATCACCTGTTTTAACGACATGTACTTCTTCCCAGATGTTACCGCCCGGGTCTGTGCCGAAGCGGGGATGCGCGCGGTGGTGGGGATGATCATGATCGACTTCCCATCAGCCTGGGCCGGGGGCAGCGAAGAGTATCTGCACCGTGGCCTGGAGGTGCACGATCACTATCGCGCCCATCCGTTGATCACTACAGCGTTTGCCCCCCACGCCCCCTACTCGGTATCAGATGGCCCGCTGGAGAGCATCCGCACTCTGGCCGATGAGCTGGGTGTTCAGATCCATATCCACCTGCATGAGACCAAAGATGAGATACAGCATAGCCTGGGGGAGTACGGCGTCAGACCGATACAAAGGCTGAAAGATCTGGGGCTGCTCTCCCCTTCACTGATCGCCGTACACATGACCCAACTGGAGGATGACGAGCTGGAGCTGTTCGCAGAGTCCGGTGCCCACGTGGTGCACTGCCCAGAGTCCAATCTGAAACTGGCCAGCGGCTTCTGTCCCACAGCCAGACTACAGGAATCCGGAATAAACGTAGCCCTGGGAACCGACAGTGCCGCCAGCAACAACGACCTGGACATGTTCAACGAGATGCATACCGCCGCCCTGCTGGCCAAGGGTGTCGCCGGTGACGCCAGCGCCCTGCCCGCAGCCGCTGCCCTGCGCATGGCCACCTACAACGGGGCCCTGGCCCTGGGCATCGCCGAAGAGGCCGGATCACTGGAGAGCGGCAAATATGCCGACATCACGGCGGTGGATCTGGGCACCCTGGAGTCACAACCCATCTATCACCCCATCTCGCAACTGGTGTACGCCAGCAGCCGCAATATGGTCAGCGACGTCTGGGTGGGAGGCAGGCAGGTATTGAAGGACAGAGATATAACCACCTTAGATAGCAATAGGATATTATCTACGGCTGGCCAGTGGCAGGCAAAGGTAAGAGAAAACTAACCTGGCAGTTATTAACTGCCTGTCCAGATAGAATAATTCGCACCAAGACGCAAAGATCGCAAAGTTATATTTTTTACTATTTGTGACCACTGCTGTCCCGTTAACTGAAATCCGTCATACCGGGCTTGACCCGGTATCCAGTAAG
>CAZVME010000052.1:0-23912 GCA_964628835.1 uncultured Gammaproteobacteria bacterium
ACTATACCGAGTTGAGTCAGCATGCTTCTGAGGCTCTGCTCGGTGAATGGCGAAGAGTTGACCTTGTCGCCGCTGCCATTCAATCCCACCACCAGGCCATAGCCAATCAACTGGTTGCTACGCACCCCGGCGATAGAGGCGATATCCTTCACCCGCGCCGCCTGAGTGGCCGGGGCAAAAAACCCAATGGTCAACACTAGGGCGGCGATCAAAAACATGGATGGATTTCTGCCTGTCTGTTTCATGATAGCCTCCTAAAAGGGCAAGATGGCGCTGATGAAAAACTTGGCCAGCCAACCCATTACATTGGAATCGGCAACCGCGCCGTCACCCACATACACGATAGTAGGATCGGCCAGGCGAGTGGATTGAACGGTATTGGTGGAATCGATATCGGAAGGCCGCACGATGCCAGAGAGCTTGATGTACTCATTGCCCTGGTTGATCCCAATGCGCTTTTCGCCGCGCACCATCAGATAGCCATTGGAGAGCACCTCAATCACGGTCACGGTAATATCGCCAGTGAGTTTATTGCTCTGGGAACTATCCCCCTCACCCTCAAATGCATGCTTTGACTCCAGGCTCATGCCCAGGTTGTTATCTTTGTTGCTGGCCAGGGGTATTGCACTTGGTGTATCAAATGATAGAGTGCTGCCCAGTACGGTGGGGTTGGTAATGCTGGTGGAGTTGGATTTATCCACCGCAGTCTCGGCCTTCTTGGTGGCATCGGTCTGTTCCACCAGTTTGACCGTCAGCATATCGCCCACCCGCCGCGCCCTGATATTTTCAAACCAGAAGTTGGAGTACCCAGTCTGATAGATGGAGCCGGTGCCCTCCGGGGCTGGCGGTGGCGCCATGGGCCGGACTGGGGCATAGTCTGGATCCCTCTTGGGTGGCGTGTTGCAGCCCACGACCAAAGTCGTCACCAGCACTATCAGTAAAAGTCCAAGCCGTGTGTTCATGTTATTACCTTGGTCATCAACCATTATTCCTATCAGAGCTGGTTGCTTATGTAGGAGAGCATTTCATCGGTAGTGGAGATGGCTTTTGAATTCATCTCGTAGGCACGCTGGGTCTCGATCATATTCACCAGCTCCTCCACCACATTGACGTTGGAACTCTCCAGGGAACCCTGAATTACTGTACCGAGACCGTCCTGACCTGGGATCGTAGTCTGGGGAGAACCACTTGCCGCCGACTCCCGAAACAGGTTGCCACCAATGGCCTCCAGGCCAGTGGGGTTGATAAAGTCAGCCAGCTCTATGTTTCCAATCGTGGTTGGCGTGCTGGAGCCTGAGACCAATGCCGAGACCACACCATCGGAACCGATGGTCATGCTCAGGGTATTGGCCGGTACGGTAATGGCAGGTTCAAAGGCAAAACCGTTGGCGTTTACTATCTGCCCATCGGCATCCAGACCGAAGGAGCCATCGCGGGTGTAGACCACGCTGCCATCGGGATGCAACACCTGAAAGAAGCCCCGCCCTTGCACCGCTATATCAAATGCGTTGCTGGTCTGGGTGATATTGCCCTGAGTGTGCAGCTTCTGGGTGGCTACGGTACGCACACCGGTACCCAGCGCCAGACCTGAAGGCAACTGAGTGTCCTGAGATGATTGGGCGCCCACCTGTCTTACATTCTGATAGATCAGGTCTTCAAACACCGCCCGATCACGTTTGAAACCGGTGGTCTTTACATTGGCCAGGTTGTTGGCAATTACAGACATCTGAGTCTGTTGCGCATCCAGTCCAGTTTTTGCTATCCAGAGTGCCGGGTACATAATCTTTTCCTTTGCCTTCTAATTTCTGTTGGCTCTGTCTATAAAGAGACTAAGCAATTTCTTTGCCACTATTGAATCAACCAATCCGCAAGATGCTGGTGGAGCCCTGCTCCATCTCTTCTGCGGTCTTCATCATCTTGACCTGGATCTCAAACTTGCGCGCCAGCTCAATCATATCCACCATGGAGTCCACTACATTTACGTTACTCCCCTCCAGGGTGCCGCTAACCAGCTGTAGCGAGGTGTCAGGCTCTGCTGCCGTAACACCAGGCTTCAGCCGCATCAGACCATCCTTACCCTTATCCAGATCACTATGCGGTAGGTTGACCATCTTGATCTGATCCACAATCGCCAGCTCATTTGCTGCCTGACCCAAGGGACGAATGGAGATGGTTCCGTCCGGGGCTATATCAATCTTCTCGGCTGGAGGTATAGCGATCGGCCCACCATTGCCGGTAACTGGCAAGCCGTTGCCGGTGGTGAGCAGTCCATTGGCATCCAATTTCAGGTCGCCGCGTCTGGTGTAGGCCTCACTGCCATCCGGGGCCTGCACCGCGAGCCAACCCTTGCCACTCACTGCCACATCCAGCTCACGGCCGGTCTGAACAATGGGGCCAGACTTGAAATCTATGGCCGGGCGTTCACTCAGGGCATAGACTCTGGTGGGATGACCATCACCGAATACCGGCATACTGCGGAACTGCTGCAGATCGGCCAGAAATCCTGTGGTGTTGGCATTGGCCAGATTGTTGCTATTGGCGGCCTGTGCCAGGAGGGTCTCCTTGGCGCCACTCATAGCTACATATAGCATTCTGTCCATGTTGGTCTCCTGAGTCTGTCCTGGTTATGGATTAGGGTCAGCATTGTCTGTTACCCCCAATCCGTAACCTGGTTACCTGATGTTGATAATGGTCTGGGTTATGGTGTCGGCGGTGGTGATCACCTGGGCGTTGGCCTGAAAATTCCGCTGCGCGGTAATCAGGTTCACCAGCTGCTCGGCGATATCCACATTGGAGTTCTCCAGGCCACCAGACTGGATCAGGCCCAGACTGGAGGAACCAGGTTGACCCATCTGCACATCACCCGACTCATATGTCTCGGCCCAGCTGGTATCACCCAGTTGCCGCAGACCCTGCTGATTGTTGAATTTGGCCAGTGCCACCATACCCAGCTCATCAGACTGGCCATTGGTGAAGCGGGCAAACACCACACCGCTGTTATCTATATCCACCCCACTCAACCGGCCCGGGGCATAGCCATCCTGGGTTAGGTCGTTGACTGCAAAGTTGCTGCCGAACTGGGTGGTATTGCTGTAGTCGAAGGTAAGGCTAAGATTGGCGGCGCCAGTAATGGCTTCGGCGTTGTAGGCCACATCACCGTTGGCATCCACACTGCCCACACCTGGCACCAAGGCACCACTGGTATCAAAGGTCACCACCGCTGCCGGGAAGCCGGCAGAGGCCGGAGCTGCTGTAGTGGCGCCAGTTGTGGGGTCCAGAGGTAGGATTGTGGTGCCATCTGTATCCACCACCGTACTCCATGCCAGCCAGCTGTTATCGGTGGCGGATTCACGGTAGTACATGGTCATGGTGTGAGCCACACCCAGAGAGTCGTATACCGTAGTGGAGGTGGCGCTATCGTAGCTGCCAGGCTGGGCCGGATCAAAAGTGGTGGCGGCGGGGGTGGCCACACTGGTAGGGTCCAGATTCAACGAAATGGTTACTGTGGTGGATGCAGATGGAGTACCAGACAGCAGTGGAAGCTGCAGATCGGTGGTGGAACCGGTATTGAAACCACCTGTTCCATCCGGGGCAAACACCTGCACACGATTATCCGCATGATCAACCACATAACCTTCACGGTCTGCGCTATAGGCGCCGGCCCGGCTATAGGAAACATTGCCGCTGGTGTCTTCCAGTACGAAGAACCCTTCCCCGTTAATGGCGAGGTCCAGGTTGTTGGCTGTAAAGTCGATATTACCCTGACTAAACTGCTGGGCCACCCGGGTGACGCGCACACCCCGTCCAGCAGAGGTGGTACTCACATCCTGTACCGAGTTGGCGTAGATATCCGCAAACTCAGCACGTGACTCCTTAAAACCGTTGGTTGCTGCGTTGGCAATATTATGACCTGTTACCTGTAGGTCAGTGGATGCGGCTTCGAGACCGCTGAGCGCTATACGAAAAGGCATTTATTCTCTCCTATCTAATCGTTATCAGTGGATTTCTGCCACATCATTGAATGAAATTGGTCCAAGTCCTTCCAGATTCAGGGCCATCTCCTGGCCGGCCCCACCCAGACTTACACTGGTTACCTTGGCCTTAATCAGGGTGTAAGGGACTATGGGCTCACCATCTTGGATTGCCTCTGCACTGATCTGGTACTGTCCTGGGGGTGCATAGGTGCCATCACTGGTGGTGCCATCCCAAGTGAAAGAGACTTCACCCTGAGGCTGAGTCCCCAAGTTCAGTTCCCGCACCAGAGTACCGGCACTGTCGGTCACCCGTACCATCACATTACTGGCTGATGAGTAGAGCCCCACCATGCCCTCAACACTGCCGCCACTGGCCAGATAACCGGTACCGATGGGCGCCAGAACATCATGTCCAACCAGGTTTGCCGCCTGCAGGGCCTGGTCGGATAACAGTGAACCGGACAGATCAGTAAAAGAGCTGTTCAGTTCATCAATACCGGAGACTGCGGCAAACTGTGAGATCTGGGTTGCCAGCTCTGAATTTTCCATGGGTTTAAAGGGATCCTGATGGGTCAGCTCAGTGACCATCAGCTCCAGAAAATCCTCCATCTCCAGGTTGTCATTCTTGGTCTGTTCAACCTCACTGGTCAGGCCCAGTGAGGAATAAAGTTCAGTATCGTTAGTTATTACGCTCATTGTTCTCTCCCTTATTCACCCATACGTAGGGTTGCAGACATAAGCTGTTTTGCCGCATTTACCACTTCTACATTACTTTGGTATGAGCGTGAGGCAGAGATCATATTTGCCATCTCCTCAACCATGTTCACATTGGGCCGAAAAATGTAGCCATCTTCATTGGCCATGGGATGATCCGGCGCATACTCCATCTGCAGAGGGGTCTGGCTCTCCACCACTCCCTGTAGCCGCACACCAACAGCTGGGTCGTCCGGGTTTAGCTGATTCAGCATGGCCCTGAATACTGGCTGCCGGGCGCGGTAGGTCTCATCCATACTGCTGCTTACCGCATCACCATTAGCCATATTGCTGGCCACCAGATTGAGGCGCAGACTCTGGGCGCTCATGCCGGAGGCCGCGGTATCAAAAATATTGAACATAGACATGGTTATTAACCCTTTATTGCTGTCATTAAGTCTTTAATTCGTCCAGAGACAAACCGCAGACTGGCTTGATACTCCAGGGCATTGCTGGCAAATGCCGAATGCTCCAACTGGGAATCAACTGTATTTCCGTCGAGACTGGGCTGGCTTGGCACCCGATACCCCATCTGACTGGGGGGCACTATTCCTGCATCCAACTGGATATGTCTGGGGTGGGTTGTCCGCATCCGCTGGCTGGCGCCAACCTCCTGTTGCAACATGGCGCTGAAATCAAAATCCCTGGCCTTATAGCCGGGGGTGTCCACATTGGCGATATTTCCTGCCAGCACCTCTGCCCGTCTTGCCCGCAATTGCAGGGCCTGTTCATGGATTCCAAATGCCTGATCAAATTTCACCGTTCTTTACTCCAGACGTTAACTCTTATCCCCCTAAGAGCAGGCATCATGCCAAGAATGGACAAATGGGTGCAGGAAGGCATGAATACAGGGCCATAAGTGCCTGCTAATGCATTGTATTACATGACTATTATTATTTTATGCAAGATTAATAATATCGGGAGATATGTAGCAAACAGAGGGATAAACTTAGACGGCAGCCGCCGGTGCGGCAAGGTACATCCGCCGAAGCGGCAACTATAGTCCGACCGTGATATGGGGATAGCTGGAACGAAAGTAGGCTGAAAAAACCTACTTCAGACGATAGACGATGCCACCACCCTGTCTCACCATGTTAAACAGATCAGAGTGTGAGACCAGGGACTCGGTAGAGCCCAGAAACAGGTAGCCACCAGGATTAAGTACACGGGCAATGCGTTCGATTATGTCGGCCTTTTTCTCAGCGGAAAAATAGATCAGTACATTACGACAGAACACCACATCAAAACGGCCCAGCAGGGTGTAGTTCTGGGTGATGTTTTGACTTCTAAATGAGACCCGACTGCGAATTTCAGGACGCACCTCAATACAATTGTCACGCGCCAGGAAGTAGCGTTGCTGCAGATCTGCATCCATGCCCCGTGATGCCGACAGTCCGCAGTAGACCCCTTTTTTGGCCTGCCCCAGGATCTGGCTGGAGATATCTGTCCCCAGTATCTCCACTCCACCAGAGAGGCGCCCGGGATTGCTGGATAGATACTTCTGCACTGTCATGCTGATGTTGTACGGCTCCTGGCCAGAGGAGCAGGCCGAAGACCAGATGCGCATTGAGCGTCCCAGTTTGGATTCGATCTCGGGAAAGATCATATCTGCCAGCATTTGAAAATGGGATACGTCACGAAACCAGAAGGTTTCATTGGTGGTCATGGCGTCGATTATGCTGACCTGCAGGCTTTGATTGCGTCCGCTATTCACCTGTTTCAGGAGATCACCAACCGAGTTGATACCTTTGGTATTCATCAGACCGGAGAGGCGGCTAGTTACTAGGTACTCTTTACCTCTCCCAAGCACGATACCGCACACCCCCTGCAGATACTTCTGGAAGGCCTCGTAATCCCCTGGTCCTAACATATTATGATTCGCCACTACTTGTTCCATGCACTAATTTATTATGCGTAGACTCACGCTTCTGTTTCATACTCGGCCATATGCTGTAATAGACGATCCTGCACCACCCTGGTCAACTCATCCGGCTCAAACTTAGCGAGAAATGCGTCTGCACCTACCTTTTCAATCATCGCTTCATTGAACACCCCACTAAGTGACGTATGCAGAATAACATGAAGATTCTGCAGCTCCTGATTTTTGCGAATAGCTGTTGTCAGCGCATAACCATCCATTACCGGCATCTCCACGTCCGAGATCACCAACGACAGCCACTCCGCCAGGTTCTTGCCCTCGGCTACCCAGTCCTGAAGTTGATCGTATGCCTCTCTACCGTTATTACACAGGGTTGCCTCAACCGCCAACTGATCCAGAACTCTCTTTATCTGCTTACGGGCAACATTGGAGTCATCCACCACCAGTACACGCTGAATCTGCTCCTTTACCGCCTCATTCACGACACCCTCTGAGATCTCCTCGTTACCGCCCACGACCTCTTTCATAACCTTTTCCACGTCGATGATCTCAACCAGCTCATCATCTATCTGAGTCACTGCGGTCATGTAACTGTCACTGGTCACCCCCTTGGGTGGAGGCAAAATCTGATCCCAATTGATATTCACAATGCGGTCCACAGAACCCACCAGAAAACCCTGAACTCTGCGGTTATATTCGGTAACGATCAAAAAGCTATTTTCTGCATTCCCCAAGCATGGGCCACCGATAGACATGGAGAGATCCATAACGGTAACGGTCTTGCCACGCATACTGGCAATACCCCGCACCACCGGGCTGGAGCCAGGTATTTCCGTAAGTGGCGGGCAGGTTATAACCTCTTGCACCTTGAAGACATTTATCCCGTAGCGCTGGCGTCCCTTAAGCCTGAACAGCAACAGCTCCATACGGTTATGCCCAGCCAATTGGGTACGTTGATCAACACCAGCCAGAACACCAGACATTACCATCTCCCCCGTTAGCTACTCTCCCACCATGTAACGGCACACCGGGCCATTCCTTTAACCCATAAGACCCAGAACTGGCTGAGGCGGCAGTTGAATGTAAGATATCCACCCGGTCAACCCGCTGAACCCAGATATCACGGCCGGAATTAATCTGCCGATTAATTCCGGTTACAGACACCCAGTCACCTGAATCAGGTGCAGACCGCAAATTCTGGCATGTCAATTGCATTTTATTTGTCGGGAGATTTAAACCAGTAACTATCGATATGATTAAAGATCGCAACATAGCAACCCATACCCCCAGGCCCCAGGTCATGGTTCTGGTCCTTCTGCTGGCGTTGATAACACTCGATCTTGCAGCCTCTGAGATTCAGTCCCATGGCAGCATAACGGATGCAGCACGCCAGCATATACTGGACCGCAGCAGCGATTACCCCTCCCCCCCAGAGGTAACAGTAGGCAGACTGGACAGTCGTCTGCGCCTTGCAGCATGTGAGCAGCCCCTAGAAAGCTACGTGCCCCAGGGCCGACGCCGCATGGGCAAGATAACGGTTGGAATCAGATGCAACGGCCTACATCCCTGGAGTATGTTTGTACCGGTAACCGTCAAAATAATGACTCAAGTGGTGGTGGCCAGAGGCAGTCTGCCCCGTGGCGCCATCATTGGAGAGGGTGATATCGGCCTGGAACAGAGAGATATTTCACGTCTGCACCGCGGTTACCTGGAGGATAAAAAGGCCGTTCTGGGTAAAAAACTCAGGCAACGTATGCGCCAGCATCAGGTAATTACCCCCTCACAACTGGATACTCCATATGCAATAAAACGCAATAACAGGGTAACCATCTTGGCCAGCAGCAAGACCCTGAAGATAAGGGTGGCAGGTAAGGCCCTGCAGAACGGAAGTGTGGGTGAATTGATCCGGGTAAGGAATGAGAGTTCTAAAAAAGAGCTGGACGCCAGGGTAATTGCCCCTGGAATTGTGGAAGTAGCAATGTAAACTGTGAGCAGGTTCCGAATTTTGCTGACATGGAACAATATAAACCCACTGGATTTACTAAAGTCCAATGCGTAACTGCCGATAACTACGGTGTAGGGACGGACAACAACACAGGTGTATTATGACAATTGAAGTCGGTGGTGTACCGGGAAAATCCATTCAGGATCCGGGAGACAAAAGCAGCGTAACCGCAACCAACAATAGCGGCCAAGGGGCCCCAGCAGCAGCCTCCAAAACCGGAGGAGGTGACAAGGTGAGCCTGACCGCATCGGCCATGAAACTGCGTGAGCTTGAGGACAGGATTGCTGACCTGCCAGTGGTGGACGTACAACGGGTGTCCGATGTACAGCGCGCCATGGCAACAGGCACACTGGAGATAAACGAGGCCGACGCAGCCACGAATCTTCTGGAAATTGAGAAGAGCTTCTCGTAAGTAGAGTCTGTATGCAGTTTTCACCGGCACAGAAACAGACCCTATCTAGCCTCATCGAGGAGGAACTGGAGCTGGCCAGTTCCATGCACGTACTGCTCGAACGTGAGTACGAAGCTCTGACTGATGGCAACCCAGAGGAGATAACAACCATTAGCAAAAAAAAGCTGGATCGGTTGCAAGGAATGGAACAGCACCTGCAACAGGTAAACCATTTTTTGCTGGGACTGGGACTGACAGCCGATACCCGGGGGGCAGAGCAAGCGATCGCCAGAACCGGCCCCGACATGCAGATACAAGCCAAATGGGATGCGCTGCGATCAATGGAGATCAAACTGCAACGACAGAATGAGATCAATGGCGGCATAATCACCATTGGCCAGCGGCGGGTAAAGCAGGCCCTGGACATCCTGAGCGGCAAAGAAAACCTGACCGGAACCTATAGTCAGGAGGGCGAGACCCAGTTCAGTAAATCCAATAACCTGCACACCAAAGCCTGACCGGTTCAGAGACCCATTCAACCACTACAAATAAGCAGCAGCATCCGCAAACAGCCAGTCTGTTACGACACAACCGGCGGCACGACAGCAATATTTCCTTGACTCGAAACACCTAACATTGGCAGCCGATTGGTATCCGGTGATAGAATGAACCTCCTATTGGGGCCGTAGCTCAGCTGGGAGAGCGTCGCGTTCGCAATGCGAAGGTCGGGAGTTCGATCCTCCTCGGCTCCACCAATAATGACATAACATATTGAATAACCAGGATGTTATTTGTTTTGTCTGTAGTCTAATCAGTCAACTGTGACACAAGACTGATGCACAAAAGGACTCAGATGAACAACTATTTATGGAACAGATCCGGTCGGTATTACTTCAGAATCAGAATCCCCCATGATCTCCAGCCAATATTTGGTCAAAGAGAGATCAGGACAGCACTTCACACCAATCACAAACAAAAAGCCCTCAGATTGGCTCATGCACTGTTTATACAGGTAAATGATACACTTGAGTCCATGAAGGACAGAAAACCCACTGTTGGTCTTATCACATGTGTAGCCCCAAATGGAACTAAGATCAAAGTTGATACTGGAGACCCAGACCGTGACCTCCAGGATGCAAAAGAATTAATTAAGTTTATTCAAGAATCAAGCGGTAAAACTACTCCAAGCAAACCTAACCCAAGCAAGCTCCTATCCGAGATCATAGAAGAATATTGCACTGAGAAGCTCAGAGAGGGTGCATGGACTCCTAAAACTGAACAGGAAACTAGGACTATCTACAGTCTATTTGTCAAGATTGTGGGTGATCTACCGATTGACAAAGTAGGAATGGATACCGCCAGGAAATATAAAGCTACCCTGCTGGAACTCCCCCCACACCTGAGTAGATACAGTGATAAGTCCCTTGAAAAGATACTATCACTAGGTAAGACACCAATGGCTGTCAATTCGGTCAACAAGCGTCTTGGCAAAGTCAGTTCACTGTTCAAATGGGCTGTAAAGTTTGAATACTGCGACAAGAACTACTTTGACGGACTGACAGTAACCAAACAAACTAAGGCCAGTGAAGAGAGACCCCCATTCACCAATGAAGACCTTGGTCTACTTTTTCACGCAGACCATTACCGAAGACACAAATACCTAAAACCATACTATTATTGGTTGCCACTGATTGGCCTCTACAGTGGAATGAGAATAGAGGAGATATGTCAACTCCACCTTGAAGATATCAGGCGGGAAGGGGCTATCTGGGTGTTTGATATAAATGACAATGACAGCAAGAAATTGAAAAACAGGGCAAGTAACCGTCTGGTTCCAATACATTCCAAGCTTGTTGAACTCGGTTTACTCAAATACAAACAGAAGTTAAGTACCAAGGGCGAACAACGACTGTTCCCAGAGCTAACCAGACAGAGAGACGGATATTCCCAGACTGCTTCAAAGTGGTTTGGAAGATTACGGAAGAGGCTAGGCTTTAAGCCAGTATTCCATTCTTTCAGACATACAGTAGCCACCACTCTAAAACACAAAGATTATAGTGAAGTTCTAGTAGCTGAATTGCTGGGACATACTGTGAGTTCAATGACCTATGGTAGATATGGGAAAGCCTATTCTCCAGAGAAACTGGAAGATTTACTTAATGGCCTAGACTTTGATTCTGTTCTTACAGACGTTAAGCCATACATGGAGTAATAGCTCCGGTCATTATCCAATGGAGGTTGCTACCATCAGTGGGCATCAGAATCTTAAGATGCTGAAGAGATACACTCACATCAAGCCTGAGCACCTGGGAAATAGATTAATTAAAGCTCTGGAATGCAGATCTAACTAATTGGACATTCTGCTAAAAACAGCCTTTAGAGACCACCCATTTTAGTACAGTATATTGCACATTTTCAGACCAGTACCACCGACCCAGTAGGTAGGTATTGGTAAGAGTAGTTATGCTGTGAAATTGCACCCACGTGTGCATTTCTGGGCAATGCGGGCATGTTTTGAGCCTGCCAGAGGTGCAAACCCAAACTACTGAGACATCCAAATACACTATTGCCTACTATTGGTAGGGATAATAGACTACATATCATCAAGATATGATTATCATGGATAACAAGGATGGAGATGGATTTTAAGCATATTATCACTATAGCTATTCTATTAGTATCCACCAGCAACTTATATGGTGCATTGATTGACAGAGGCAATGGCCTTATTTATGACAATGTGCTGGATATAACATGGTTACAAAATGCTAATTTAGCAGATACCAATACATTCGGAGTAACCCCCATAAACTTTGATGGCAAAATGCAATGGGATGCTGCAAATGAATGGATCACTGCCATGAATCTTTATAATGGAACAGGCTACAAGGGATTGAACGACTGGCGGCTACCCACCTTAACCCCTGTTAATGGCACCAATTTTCAAAACACCTTCATGTATAACGGCTCTACTGACAATGGCTACAATATCAGTGCGCCCGACTCTACATATCCTAGTAGCACCGCAAGCGAAATGGGATACATGTACTACACAAATTTAGACAATAAGGGTGTGTACGACATTGATGGGAATTTTAATAGTTGTGCTGCTGTATTTGGAGGATGCTTAGAAAACTCGGACCTATTTGTTAACTTAGTGGCTGGCTCATATTGGTCTGGCTTACAAGACCCATCAAATCCTTCAGATGTATTTGCATTTAACTTTGGAGCAGGCGGTCAAGGCACACCCAACAAGGGAATTTCAAATAATGTATGGGCAGTACATGACGGTGATATAGGTGCTGTACCCATCCCCGCAGCACTATGGCTCTTCGGCTCAGGTCTACTAGGACTAATAGGATTCTCCAAACGTAAGAAACAGCCTAATTAGTAACCAACAACCATAAGAGACCAGTTTCTAAAAAAGCTGATTTTTTGCATAGCTTGGAAACACATGTTCTTCTAAGCAAACACACGCTAGCTGTAACAAAGAGAATTGTAATATGCCTATTGCACTGCTGCACCCAACATATCTCAACAGTGTCACATCAAAGACTTTCTCTGCCAGAGATGATGGAAGCATTACGAAAACTTCCTACAAGGCAGGATATCTATTCGATGTGGATATGCGTGATGTCAACGGAATCCAAGAGCTAAGTAAACTACTCATTGAATTAGAGAAAAAAGAAAGAGTCATAATTATTCGTGGTTTACTACACGAAGATGCAGACCTAACCATCCCTGTAAGAAGAAAAACCCATACAAGAAAAGAAGATAGATATGCTTTTATTGATGCTCCACAGAATTGGGTAATGATTGATATTGACAACCTGGTACTACCCACAGGAATAGATGCAATAGCTAATCCTGAAGAAGCTATCGAATACACCATAGAACAACTCCCAGAGGAGTTTCATAATGTCACTTATCATTGGCAGTTCTCATCTTCACATGGAGTTCCCAAACACAATAATGACCAACCTATTACCGACAGGATCAAGATACATCTTTGGTTCTGGCTGGACAAAGGCGTAACCACATATGATCTCAAAGAATGGTCAAAAAAATATAACCTGATATATGGCCCAAACCTGATTGATCCAAGTCTATACAATGCCGTACAGCCACACTACATAACCAATCCAATCTTTAAGCTACCTCTGAAAGATCCAATAACAGTTCGTTCAGGGATTACCAAGAAGCTAGCTAATGAAGTATCTATAAATCTGGATATCAAGGTTCCAGTTACCACATCAACCGCCAGGGGGAGCACTACAACCACAACTCCAATATCTGGTACACATGGTTATGAAGGCATACTGAGTGAACTCGGAGATCATGCTGGAGGAAACAGTTTCCATGAACCACTACTGAGAGGGACTGCCTCACTTGTACAAGAGAAAGGCACTAAGTGGATTGAGGATAATATGAGTAGCATTATTGCTGACCTGCAAGACCACATTGATAAAGCAGATCAATTTAATCACTCAACAGAAGATATAGAAAAATATCGCTCACATGAATACCTGGAAAAGCTACTGACAAGTGCAATTGCCAAGGGATATGGAGATCATACCAAGTATGTTCCACCATATTTTTCAAAGGATCACCTTCAAATAAAGAATGCAGAATCAATGCTATCCATTGATATACAGAATTTCCTACTGGATGCCTTTAAGCATAACAAATCTGGTGAAGATATAGCCCCAAATCTAGCTCTTAAAGCATCCGCTGGACTGGGCAAGACAACAAAGGCCATTATATTTTCCACACGATTCAATTTATTCAATGGAAAGAACATTGAATATTATGTTCCCACCCATGCCCTGGCAGAAGAGCTTGAATCAAAATTGAGGGAAATGCTTGAGGAAGTAATAACAAGGGATAGTGGAAGTAGTGATGACATCCAACTTCAGGTTATCAGAGGGCGACATAGACAAGCAGATTCAGGAGAACAACTTTGCTTGAAACATGAAGAAGCTAAAAAATTATCGGAGGTTGGATTATCAGTTGAATTCTACTTATGTGGGAATGATACTGATCACTGCGAACACTACGATGACTGCCAATACAGAAAGCAATTCAAGACTGATTCCACTCTCCCATCAACCATACCTGCAATCAACATCCTTACGCATAACCACCTATTTCTGAAGAAAAGAGAAGAACTGCCTAAATCTGATCTGGTTATTGTTGATGAGTCTTTCTTTCAAGTAGGAATCGATGAAACATCTGTAATTCCAACAGTTCTAAGAAGATCTAGATCAGGTATAGCGAGAACCATATTTGAAACGCTATATGATGAAAAGCCACTATTGAAACAACTGAGAGATGAAGTAATCACTCCAGAACTTCTTAGGGAAGAGGCCTTGAAATTTGCGCCAGAAATACCAGCCATATCTCCAACAATCAATTATAGTGATCAGCAGAACTTAATTGGTAGGCTTGAACAGCCTGATCATATAGACAAACTACTCTACACTCTTGCTGATGAATTGGAAATTACAGACAGGGATGATAGTTATTCTGTCGAATTAATACAGAACACCACCAGCGGAATAGATACTATTGAAATACACACTCGTAAAGAGTTGAACATCCCTATCGATCTGCCATTACTATTCATTGACGCAGATGCAAATCACAACTTAATCAATCTATTTAGACCTAATACGTCATTGATTGAGATAGCTGCTGAGAGACAAGCTAAAGTTCATCAGTTTAAGAACACATTCAGTCAGTACTGGATCGACAAGAATCCAGAGACCATTGAGCAGCTCAAGTCATTTGTACGTAATATTGGTCAGTATTCAGATACCTTGGTTGTAACTACCAAGAGTATTAGGCTTCAGGTAACTGGTGAGGCCGCCACTGATCTAGAAAGAATTGGGGAGTGCGAAGGCGCAAGCATCATTCACTTCCAGAATCTTCGTGGCCTGGATGAATTTAAGGAATATGACAAAGTCATTATCATCGGAAGGCAACAGCCATCAGGGCAAGACATGGAGGCACAAGCAAAAGCACTGTGGTGGGATGAGGATGCACCCCTTACCCTTCTCCCAAGTAAATCTGGAAGCCGACCATATGATGATGAGTTAAGGGGCTATCGGATGCAGGATGGGAGTTCAGAGTCTATTACCACAAAGTATCATCCAGACAGGAGAGTGCAAGACCTACTGGAACTAACCAGGGAGCATGAAAT
Organism: uncultured Gammaproteobacteria bacterium; assembly: GCA_964628835.1. Lineage (GTDB taxonomy): Bacteria > Pseudomonadota > Gammaproteobacteria > Chromatiales > Chromatiaceae > JAAGZL01. The sequence continues at coordinate 15,205 of CAZVME010000052.1, forward strand.
AGCCCAAGCAATAGACAGGCTGAGACCGGTGAGGGATAGAGATATTGGGAAAGCAGGAGTCTTCATTCTTACTAGCATCCCCCTGGATATGACTGTAGATTATTTATGGGACTGGAAACACCTCCAGGAATTCATAAAGCTGTGGGAAATCTCAGATGGAGTGATTCCACTTAATCGTGAGCACCTGAAGAAGTGTTTTCCTGATGAGGTGAAGACGATTTCGGGGTCCAGGCTATTGGCAGGAAGATTAAAGAGGCTACACTCTCTAATAAGTATATATATTAGGCAAAGCGACCTCTTTAGCCGCTATAAAACTAACCCCTCGGCAAGGAACCACTCTCAAGCCATCATTTCAGAAAAACACCCTAATCGCCGCAAGGCCCTTGAAGATAAATTAGGTATGGAAGTATTGAGATATGAGGGAGCTACCCGTAGTACTTTAGCTAATTTACATGGACTGATGGAGAAAGCATAAAAAAAGTAGTATGCAATCTTACTCAGGTATACCTCCCAATCTACAATCATACCTCCCCTTGATCTGACTACCGTAAAACTTACCAAAGGAACTAGCGGTCTTAAAAGATTCCCACTTGTTCAAAGTGAATCCACAGTAATGGTACATCGTACCTTTCAGGTTAATCAGGAAATAGTTGTTCACACTGTCATACCAAGCACCTCTAATCCAGCTACTCTTGTCTGTGCTTTTATACTCAAACCCCTGATCCAGACATACGGGAGTGTCACGGTATTTGATATAAGCCTTTTCACAGGCAGATGCTTCAGCACTAGTAAATAGAAAAACAACCGATATCCATACACATATTTTTTTCATTTCTTACTATTTCATATGTTACTGAAACTAGTTAGGTCGTATTTTTTCCACCAAGGCTTCTGCAATTTCTTTAGAAGCTTCCGCTAATCCTTTTCTCATTGTCCTGTCTGCTATAGATCCAGCCTGCCCGCCCCATCCATTTTGCCAACTGATACCAGCTAAAACACGGCCTGTCTTAGTGCTATTCATACGTGCACTTGCGCTTTGAGGCTGCATATCGTAACCACCCGCAGCACGCACCGTTAAAAATGCATCAATCCCCTGTTTATTTAGTTTCTCAAGTCCTTGTGGTTTAGTAATTTCAATTTCATTTAAATTCAATCTGACCATCATTTTTGACGTTGCACCAGAATCAATTACAGTAAATCCGCGATTAGAGAGCTCTACTCCTACCGCATCTGCTAGCAGTCCCCCACTAGATGCCAATGCAATAGCATTAATCGATCCCGTAGAAGAACCAGTTGTGGACAAACTTGATATCCGCGATGCACTACATCCCATTATGAGCACAGCCAATAAAAGTAATTTTAGATTCCCAAAATTATTCCAAATCATTTCACTCTCCATTTTTGTTTTTTATTACAATGCCGAGACACACCTTTAGGTGTACATCTCTTCAACAAAAAACGCTTTGTATTTTGTAGCCATAGGTGGAGGTGGGTTTCTCCATATTTAAAACTCCCTCTCATTTGCCCCCTAGGGGGTCTATATCAATCCCTAAGAATCCTTTTTAATTGTGGTTGTACTCAGAATATAGCAATATTCCCACATTATTTGCATAGTAATACTATATCAATATCAATGTAACTCCCTGATTTATTGTGTGGGTAGTGCTGGGTGCAAAACAGAAACTAAATTTGATTAGAAACAGTGGACACCCTGACGTCTGGCCGCAATTTGGCCGTACTATTAGTCAGTCCCCTCCCCCACAGGGAATCCCTAGCAATCAGCAAACTGTGACACAAGACTGATGCACACTGTGACACAAACAGCTATAATAGACCTCGTAACTGATTGATTGTACTACGACATTACAAGGTGGTGGAGTTCCTCCTCGGCTCCACCAGAATACACCTGGCAAATGGATATTTCCTTTTTGCCTGAAGCCTGATCTGTTGGCTGTGCCACAAAAGGACTCAGATAAATAGCTATTCAGGGATTAGGACTGATCAATATTACTCCAGATTCAGAGTACCCAATGACCTCTAGCCAACATTCGGTAATAGAGAGACCTGATATGACCCTGGCACTGTAGACGCCTCCAAGCTTTACCTTTATTTACTCAATAATTGTAAGCTATTTGTTAATAGTATATTATATTCCGCATTAATCAGGGATGACTTAGACTCTAATTAAAACAATAAATACGGATATTCCACCCCTGATAAAACCAATTACATACATTCCATAAATCAACTAAAAAATCCTATATTACGCAGCATGCAAGCCACCCCTACACGCCTACGTCGCCAATTCATCAAACTAGGAATAATACGAAGATTTAAGAAGAGGCTCGGATATATACCAAACTTATCTAACCCCCAAAGCTATAACGAAAAAGTTCAGTGGTTAAAATTGAATTACCTTGAGCACAATCCCCTGATTATCCAGTGCTCTGATAAATACATGGTACGCGAACATCTGGCCAATCTTGGACTAAGCAACCTATTGGTGAAGCTATATGGATGCTGGGATGACACAAATAAAATTCAGTGGGATGCTCTTCCCAATGAATTTATTTTAAAACTTAATAACGGCTCAGGAAGAAAATATATATGGCGCATAGCAAACAAAAGCTTAACTAACAAGCAGCAAATATTTCAAGAAATTGATAGCGCCTTAGGTACAAGATTTGGTTACAAGCATGGTGAATTTCATTATTTAAAAATTGCACCAAAAATCATCGCAGAAGAGTATTTAAAAGATAATAGCCAGAGTTTTCGAGATTACAAATTCTACTGTTTTAATGGGAATATCGGGTTTCTATCAGTAGAAACTGAGAGAAAAACAGAAAGTCATGTCAGGAGTTACTACGACACCGATCTTAACACACACTCAGTGCAGTTTTATGATGATGCAAAAAAACCATCTCAACCATTTGATAAGCCACGCAACTTTGCAGACATGATCGATATCGTTCAATTATTAAGCAAAGGCCACCCACATATACGTGTTGATTTGTATAATATTGACGGACAAATTTACTTTGGGGAGTTAACCTTTGCCCCCGAATGTGGATACATTAAATGGAAACCGGTTGAACTGGATTTTGAATATGGCAAATTAATTGACATCAACATAGCAAAATCCTACTTGAAATCAATAACTGGACATAATTCTAATAAAGGAAATACTGGTGCCGGATAAATTAATAGTTCACAAGCGCGATAACCGTTACTCTATGCTTCTAGCTCAAACCAGCTTTATTGCAGGAGAAATAGTTATCGATTTTTCAGCTAGTGAACAACTGGACAGCCCAAGCCGTTTAACCATTGACATGGGAGACCATCACATAGATCACCCAATGGGCAGATATATAAACCATAGCTGTAAACCCACCACAAAGGTATGCCACACAACAAAATCTCTAGTTACGATTACCACCGTTAAGCTTGGTGATGAAATTACATTTAACTACCTAGAGTCTGAAAAAATAATAACAGCACCATTTGACTGTAATTGTGGTAGTGATGACTGTGTTGGACGAGTTGAGAAATAACTATCTGGCAATACACTCAAGTTCGTACTTTTATTCAGTTATTGACCTTCTCAGCCCTGAACCAGGCAGCGTAGAGTGCTGGCAGAAACAGTAGCGTCAACACGGTGGCCACGATTAAACCACCCATGATAGTCATGGCCATTGGCCCCCAGAAGATACTGCGGGAGAGGGGTATCATGGCCAGTACAGCAGCTGCCGCTGTTAGTGCAATTGGGCGCAGTCTGCGCACCGTGGATTCCACGATCGCGGTATAGAGATCGGCGCCTTCGGCACGATCCTGCTCGATCTGATCCACCAGGATTACCGAGTTGCGGATAATCATCCCAGATAGTGCAATGACACCAAGGGTAGATACAAACCCAAACGGCGCATTAAAGATAAGTAGCGCTGCAACCACACCGATCAGTCCCAATGGAGCGGTCAACATCACCAGTAGTGAACGCTGAAAGCTCTGCAACTGAATCATCAACAGGGTGAACACCGCCAGTACCATGATAGGCATGGCCGCCGCGATCGGCTCTTCATTGTCTGCCGACGCCTCTGCCGTTCCACCCATTTCAATACGATAACCCGGTGGTAGCCCGGCGCGGATATTTTGCAGTAGCGGCTCAATCCGGTGAGAGACATCCGGTGCCTGGGCGCCAGATATCACATCAGCCCGAACCGTGATGGTCGGCAGGCTGTTACGCCGCCAGATAATACCCTCTTCCAGCCCATAGCTGAGCTTGACCACTTGACTCATGGGGATCGATTCGCCGCTAGGGGTGTCGATATTCAGATCACCCACATTCTCCAGCGCCACCCGCTCCTCCTCTTTGGCCCGGGCCAAAAGCTCAATACTGCGATTGCCCTCCCGAAAGCGGGTTATGCTGTGCCCATCCAGCGCCGCGTTGAGCATCACAGCCAACTCCCGGCTACTGATACCAAGGACTCTGGCCTTGTCCTGATCAATCTCCAGCCGTACCACCTTGCTCATCTCGTTCCAGTTGAGATGGATATTGCGGGTGGCCGGATCCTGCGCCATAACGGTGGCAACCCGGGCCGCAATAGCCCGGATCTGTGTATTGTTATCACCGCTAACCCGGAACTGCACCGGATAGTTCACCGGGGGACCATTAAACAGTGGACGCACCCTTACCCGCAGGTCGGGAAATAACGCTGCGACACCCTGCTGTAGTCGCTGTCTGACCGCGGCTCTCTCCTCTGGCCCGGTGGTAAGGACCACATATTGCGCCAGATTTTTGTGCCGTAGTTCCTGACCAAGCGGCAGGTAAAACCGGGGTGAGCCTCCACCTATGTATCCCACATAATTGCTAATCTCCGGGTCTTGATTCAACAGTGTCTCCAGCTGTTTTGCCCTGGCCTCTGCAGCAATGAAGGACGCACTCTGTGGCAGCCAGAGATCGACTATAAGTTCAGGGCGATTTGAGGTAGGAAAGAAGTTGTGGTTTACATACTTAAAGCCCGCCAACGACCCGATAAAAATGCCCAGAGTGATGGAAATGACCAGCCAACGCCGGCGCACACACCAACCCACAATACCCCTGAAAACCCGATAGAACGGACGTTGATAGAGATCGGTTTCTGCATGTTTTGATGTTGGAACTGGCAGCAGACGATAGCCGAGAAAGGGGATAAACAGCACGGCAACCAGCCAGGAGATCATGAGAGCGATACCCACAACAATAAAGATTGAGCGGGTATATTCACCGGCACCGGATTCGGCAAAGGATACAGGAGAGAAGCCCAATACTGTGATCAGGGTGCCGGTGAGCATGGGGAAGGCGGTGTTGCTGTAAGCGAATGAAGCCGCCTTGAATCGGTCCCAGCCCTGTTCCAGTTTGACCGCCATCATTTCAATGGCAATCATGGCGTCATCCACCAGCAGTCCTAAGGCAATAATCAGCGCGCCCAATGAGATACGCTGCAGATCAACGCCCACCAGCTTCATCCCCAGGAAGGTTGCCGCCAATACCAAAGGGATTGATAGGGCGACCACCAGCCCGGTTCTGAACCCCAGGCTGATAAAACTGACCAGTAAAACTATACCCACAGCCTCTGCCAGGACTTTGAGAAACTCATTGATGGATGTCTTAACCACCATAGGCTGATCAGCTACCTTGTGCAGGTCAATACCGACAGGAAGGTTGGCTTCAATCTGGGCCATGGTGCTGTCCAGCTCCTCACCCAGGATCAGCACGTTGTCGCCTTCACGCATGCTAACGGCCAACCCCAGCACCTCTTGTCCCTGAAAGCGCATCTTAAATTGGGGTGGATCAAGATAGTCGCGTTGTACCCGGGCGATATCCCCCAGCCTGAAGATACGATCGTTGGCGCGTATACCGAATTCGCGGATGGCCGCAACCGACTTCAGACCTTCAACCCGCAGGTGAACCTCGTCGCTTTTGGTCTCCACCACTCCCGATGGGGTAATGAAATTTTGCGCCTGCAGGGTCTCTATAATCAACAGTGGATTAAGCCCCAGGGCAGCCAGTTTGACGTTAGAGAACTCAATAAATATCTTCTCGTCCTGCACCCCGATAAGGTCTACCTTATCCACTGCTCCAATGCGTAACAGCTCCTGGCGAACATCATCCACATAATCCCGCAACAGGGCGTGATTGATACCGTCAGCGGTGAACGCATAGATGGTGCCGAAGGTATCGCCAAACTCATCATTGGGGTAGGGTCCCATGGCGCCCTGGGGTAGGGTGTGTCTAATATCGGCCAGTTTTTTTCGCACCTGATACCAACTCTCTGGCACCTCCGATGCGGGGGTTCCAGGTTCCAGGTTGATGAAGATCATCGACTCGCCGGGTTTGGAGTAGCTACTCAAAAAGTCCAGCCATGGGGTCTCCTGTAGCTTCATCTCCAGCCGATCGGTGAGCTGTTGCTCAACCTCTTGTGCGGTTGCTCCTGGCCACATGGTACGCACCACCATGGTCTTGATGGTAAACTCTGGATCTTCCGCCTGACCCAGGCCATTGAATGCCATAACGCCACCCAGAACCAGGATCAACATCAGATAGTAGATGAGCGAGACGTGGCGCAGGGCCCAGGATGAGAGGTTGGGCGCGCTCATTCCAGCAGCCTGACCTGTTGCCCGGCAACCAGACGATGCACCCCGGCGGAGACCACCCGCTCACTACCATTCAGACCCGAACTGATCAAAGCACCATCCTGACGATACTCGGCGATTGTCACCGGCTGCAGCTTGACGCTGAGCTGTTCAGGGTCCACGACCCAGACTGCGGTGCTGGTTCCCTGTTGAAAGATGGCACTAAGTGGGAGCTGCACAATCTGTTTGTGCAGTTGCATACGAACCTTGGCGGTGGCTGTCATTCCATAACTGATCTCAGGGCCGGTAGCGGCAATGGCAAGACGAACCCGGTAGGTTCGGGTTACGCTGTCCGCAGCAGGCGCGAGTTCACGCAGCTCGGCAGTGTAGTGCTGTTCCGGCAATGCCCAAAGAGTGATCTGGATATCATTGGCGCCACGCAGGGCATCCAGACGATTTTCCGGCACCGATATCTCTGCCTCCTTCTCGCAACACAGAGCCAGTTGCACAATTGATTGACCAGCGGCAACCACCTCCCCCTCATCGGCCTGCACCAATGTCACCACACCTTTGCGGTCGGCAATCAGGGTGGTGTAGCTGTGTTGGTTGCGCGCCACATTAACGGCTGCACTGGCCTGTCTCTCCTTGGCGCTGGCAACTTCCAGTAGTTTTCGATAGTTCTGAAACTCCTCTTCGCTCACCAGCCTTTTCTGGAGCAAGGTGTCGTAGCGCTTCAGATCTGCCGCAGCTTTACTTTTTTCAGCCTCGGCGACCGCCAGTTGCGCCTCTGCCTCTGCCAGTCGCAGGCGGTAATCATCTGGATCAAGCCTGGCCAGGATATCCCCAGGCTTCACCCGGTCTCCAGCCTCAACCCGGCGTTCAATGATCTTGCCATTGATGCGAAACCCCAGATTGGTTTCGTGCCGGGCCCTAATCTCTCCTGAGTATGTATTGGTCTGCCAGTAGGGGGTGATTTCCACCAGTTGCGAGAGAACCGGTCGCACCGGCTTTGGCGCCAGATTCTCCGTCTCATCACAACCTGCCAGCAGTAGAGATGAGATCAATATCAACAGCAGAAACTGTTTTAAAGGAAACATGTAATCATTGACCTCTGTTGTAAGAAGTAGATGCTGGATTCTGTTCCAGATAATCAGATAGCGACTGCAGTAGCCTCAGACCCTGCCTGAGAGCCGCGTCGTCAAAATTGACGGCGACCTCCTCCGACCACTGACGCAACACCTCTCTAATCTGTGCGACTTTCACCTCACCCGCCGGCGTAATCCTTACCAGTGATGCCCGTTTGTGGTGAGGGTTGTCCTCCAGGACCAATAGGCCATCATCCACCAGGATATTGATGATGCGCTGCACGCTCTGACGGGTGAGCCCCATGTTGCGGGCAATCTGAGCGGCGGTAAGTGGAACCCCTGCAATGTCTATGGCGCCAATCACCTGGCTGCGGGCATGGGTCATGGCAATAGGGTGGAACAGCTCATTTCCCAGATCCAGAAACATACCATTGAGTTTGAAAATAGTCAGATTAAGCCCGATCAGGGCATTTGCTCCAGGAGAGAACTCTTCAAATATCTTATCTAGGCTCATTAGGTTTTCCCGCGTCCAATGCCAGTATACTGTCACATTGACAGCATGCTGTCTATATGACAGGAATATCTTCGACCTGAATTGGCTAGATAATCGCCCTGCTGGATATTATGGGAAGAGTGAGTTATCTACTGCGTGATGAGGAGGCTCAAATACTCTCACTTCTGGGATTATTTCATACCTCATGCCGAACGGTGTTCCGATGACACACTTTCATCGTGATACAGACAATGGGGAGGGAAATAAGTGCTTTGCGCTCGCCAAAATCCATGTGGAGGTAACACCCAACCTTTTGAGTGCATTGAAATAGGTTGGTTTTGTGGGTTGAAATTCCTACTCTTCACACCCCACATGAACCGTCACTTCGCTTTCTGGCAACTCAAATCAACATGCGTTACCTGCTAGGTCTCTTGATGCCCAGAATCTGGGCGTATCAGTCTTCTTCCGCTGCCAGCCATGGAGAGCGAAGCGAAGGCTGGTAAACCCCGGTAGCCGTGAGG
>CAZVME010000053.1:0-23785 GCA_964628835.1 uncultured Gammaproteobacteria bacterium
TCCTTAGGCGACATTGTCGCTGATTTAAAGTATCCGTTAAACTGGGGGAGGTTCACATCTATTATTAGTCTTGTAGGATAGCACCAGTTTGACCATCTTATACCGGACTGCAATTGTGTTAATGCTGCAGAAAAAATATGCCCATATCTTCCTGTAACACACACCCACATGGAGGATATATGTAGCATTATGGTCAGAGAGCAATTGTTTCTAATATAAGAGAATAATCTATCTGACCCGGTGTTTATTCTACGAACAGCCCATTTCTTCTTGATCCTGCTATTTGGCAGGAGATATGAGACAATAAACATTAACTCTTTTCTATGCGTCCTGTCATTGACTGGCAGGGCGTTTTTATTTATGTACGGTATGCCGCATACACAGGGACGTGTAGGAGCGGAGACCCTTGGAATAGCACCTTGATCTCTACAGCCAACCTCACTATGCAATTCGGGGCCAAGCCCCTGTTTGAAAACGTCTCTGCCAAATTTGGTAACGGCAACCGCTACGGCCTCATCGGCGCCAATGGTTGTGGAAAATCCACCTTCATGCGGATTCTTGCTGGTGACCTGGATGCCACCTCCGGCACTTTCAGTATCGCCCCCAACGAACGTCTGGGTAAGCTGCGCCAGGATCAATTCGCCTTTGAGGAGCAGACGGTGCTGGACACAGTCATCATGGGCCATGCTGAGCTGTGGGCAGTCAAACAAGAGCGGGACCGTATCTACTCACTCCCGGAGATGAGTGAGGAGGAAGGCATGCGGGTCGCCCACTTGGAGGTGGAGTTCGCCGAACTGGATGGCTATACCGCCGAATCGCGGGCGGGAGAACTCTTGCTGGGACTCGATATCCCATTGGAACAGCACAGCGGCGCCATGGGCGCCGTCGCCCCCGGCTGGAAGCTACGGGTACTCCTGGCACAGGCACTATTCGCTAACCCCGACATCATGTTGCTGGACGAGCCCACCAACAACCTCGATATCAACACCATCCGCTGGTTGGAAGACGAGTTGAACAAACGCAACAGCACCATGATTATCATCTCCCATGACCGCCACTTTCTGAACAGCGTCTGCACCCACATGGCCGATTTGGATTACGGTGAGCTGAGGATCTATCCTGGAAACTATGATGAGTACATGACCGCCGCCACCCAGATCCGCGAGCGCATGTATACAGACAACGCAAAGAAGCAGGCCAAGATCACCGAATTGCAGACCTTCGTCAGCCGTTTCTCCGCCAACGCCTCCAAGGCCAAGCAGGCCACATCCCGCTCCAGACAGATCGAGAAGATTCAACTAGATGAGATCAAGCCATCCAGCCGAGCCAATCCCTATATCCGTTTTAATCAGAAGAAAAAACTCTTTCGCCTAGCTCTGGAATTAAAGGGCCTAGCCAAAGGCTTTGAGGATGAGCCGCTGTTTAGCCAACTTGACCTGACGGTTGAAGTAGGTGAACGAGTCGCCATCATCGGCCCCAACGGCATCGGCAAGACTACCCTGCTGCGCACTCTGGTGGGCGACCTAACCCCGAACGATGGCGTGGTTAAATGGTCGGAAAACAGCCACGTCGGCTACTATGCCCAGGACCATTCAGCAGATTTCAACAGCAACACGAACCTGCTCGACTGGATGAGCCAGTGGGGACAAGAGAGCGATGATGAGCAGGCCATTCGCAGCACTCTGGGACGGCTACTCTTCTCCCAGGACGAGACCAATAAGCAGGTCAACGTCCTCTCGGGTGGTGAACAGGGACGCATGCTGTTTGGCAAACTGATGCTACAGCTACCCAACATCCTGGTGATGGATGAGCCGACCAACCACATGGACATGGAGACCATTGAGTCTCTCAATCTGGCACTGGAAAATTTCCCAGGCACCCTCCTCTTCGTGAGTCATGACCGTGAGTTTGTCTCATCCTTGGCAACCCGAATCATCGAGCTGACACCAGACGGTATTGTCGACTTCAGTGGCAGCTATGATGATTACCTACACAGCCAAGGGCTGGAGACCGTCACCAACAGCAAGGCATCATAACCATCCGTAACTAGAGGTAGATGCGTGTAAATAGGGACAGTCTGAACCTCATTATCATGTAAGGGCGCTATGAAAATTCCAAAACGAATCCAACCCTTAGTTGACGACGGCTTGGTAGATGAAGTCATCCGCTCTCTGATGAGCGGCAAAGAGGCCGCCGTCTATCTAGTGCGCTGCGGCAACGATATCCGCTGCGCCAAGGTCTACAAGGAAGCGAACAAGCGCAGCTTCAAACAGGCCGCACAATACCAAGAGGGCCGCAAAGTGCGCAACAGCCGCCGTGCCCGCGCCATGAACAAAGGCTCCAAGTTCGGCCGTAGTCAGCAAGAACAAGTCTGGCAAACAGCTGAAGTGGATGCACTCTATCGTCTAGCCAATGCAGGCGTGCGCGTCCCCCAACCCTACGGCTGCTTTGACGGCGTCTTGCTGATGGAGTTGATAACCGATCATGAGGGTCTAGCAGCGCCGCGCCTGAATGATATTTCCATGTCCGCTGAAGACGCGCTGGAAGGCCATGCGATCCTCATGCAATACGTAATGCGCATGCTTTGTGTTGGGCTGGTGCATGGCGACCTGTCAGAATTCAACGTGCTGATGGATGGACACGGACCGGTAATTATCGACCTGCCTCAAGCCGTGGATGCGGCCACCAATAACCACGCCCAGTGGATGTTGGAGCGGGACGTTAACAAGATAACCACCTACTACAGCCAGTACGCCCCCGAATTGCTAGGTAGCCAATACGCCAAAGAGATTTGGGCGCTGTACGAAAACGGGAAATTACACCCTGAGGTCGAGCTAACTGGCCACTTTGAGGAAAAAGAAGAAACTGCTGATGTAGATGCTGTACTACAAGAGATCAAGGCGGCCGTTATCGAAGAACAGGCCCGCCAGCAACGCCTACGCGAGCAAACAGAGATAGACCGCGTTTCCTTTTGATATTCGAGAGATTCAACCTTTTTTATCTAACAACGTAGCCTTCCAAAAAATAGTATAACCACGGAGGATCACGCCTCGGTCGTCTCATCATCGGGCAGCTCTGTCAGGCACTCCTCCTGGGCTTCCGGCTTTGCTTTAGCTTCCAACTTCCGCTTTTCTTCCTTCTTCTGTTTCTTAGCGATATCTCTCTGCCGTTTGGCAACCGCATAGTTGGGCTTGGTCATTTACAATCCCCCTCACCGGCTTGCTTGGAAGATGCCCTAGAGGAACCACTCCACACTGCGCCTGCTTGAGTAGAAGCATCAGCTATTAACTACTGGCACGATGGGGAATGTATATTATTGGTTTGACGTGCAATTTCAAACGGCAAACTGCCGCGCCTCGCATCAAGATTGCGCGGCCTCTTGTCTCCGTATTGTTCCTGCCAACTGGAATCCAGGAAGTCCCGGTTTGAGATCCCCCCCTGCAGCATGGGGCGCCGCAGTTGCATTTCAGTTCAAAGACAAGGACTACTATTCTTCTGGATACTTGCCTTTATTGTTAGTGTTATCTGTGGATATACCGCATATTGCCGTATATCTCCCATTTTGTATTGTTGGCTTGGGCGAATTCCGGGGACAGTATACATAACTCAAAGGAATGAAAAAGTGTTTGGAAAGACGTACACTTTTACGTCATGCTACATGAGTCAACAAGGAGGTTTTACAATGGCCAGGATGGCACGCGTAGTGGTACCCAGTTACCTTCACCACATTACACAGCGAGGTAATCGCCGGCAGAAAACGTTTTTTTGCCGTGATGATTACCAAATCTACATACATCTCATGGCAGAGTTTGCCCATGGGGCAGGCACGGAAATTTGGGCATACTGCCTAATGCCAAATCATGTTCACCTGGCCATGGTTCCCAGGCATGAAGACGGGTTGCGTGAAGCACTAGGCGAGACGCATCATAGGTATACGCGCCACATCAATTTCCGCGAGGGTTAACGAGGTCATCTGTGGCAAGAACGTTTTCACTCCTTTCCAATGGATGAAGAGTATCTAATATCAACAATTCGCTATGTTGAATTAAATCCTGTTACGGCAGGGTTATGTGTTAATCCAGAAGACGGGAAATGGTCCAGTGCAAGCGCGCACATAAATGGCGTTGATGATACGCTGGTAAGTGTGCGCCCAATGTTGAATAGAATAGATGATTGGGCTGGCTACTTGTCAATGAATGAATTTGGAACTAATGCTGAAGCTGAGATAGAAAAACACACACGTACAGGTAGGCCATTGGGTGAGCAACCATTTAATAAGTGAACTGGAGTTAATTACCGGCAGATCGCTCATGCCTGTAAAGCCTGGGCCAAAACCAAAAATGATGTGAGAATTAAGTATACTGTCCCCTCATCGCCAGTAACGAGCTTGCGATGTTGTCGCGCAGCGCCTGCGACCGGGACGCCCGGAGCAATGACAGGATGTCGAAGATCGAGTGCGTTTTAGGGACTGGGATGTCACAAAATGCGCAACAAAATCAAAGACTCTATTTTTTTCTCTCAGAATCACCACCGGCCAACAACAGCTCTAGAATCACCTCATGTATGTCGCTGGCTGCAGTACGTTCGAAACCATGGCGTGCAAAAACCTTCAGCATTGGCTTGTTATCAGCACGCACCGTTGCAGTCAGCTTCTCAAGGCCACGCTGAGATGCGATTGAGATCATCTCATCAAGCAGTATCCTGGCCATACCACGCCCCTGCATTGCCTCACGCACCACAAATGCAACTTCAGCATTGTTATCATTCTCTATATAGTAGAAACGCCCTACCGCCTCAATCTCCTCCACCGGCCCTTTTCTGCGCATAATACACAGCGCCAAATCTTGGCTCTGATCAACTGCTACCAGTGACGCTGCCTTCTCCCGTGACATCTGCTTTGGTTGATGGTTGTAGCGCATCAGAAGAGTCTCTTTTGAGTGAGAATAAAAAAACTCCTGCAGCAGGCGCTCATCAGCAGGTTGCAATGGGCGCAGCTGATATTTATCTCCTTTGATCTTGATCTTATGCATCTCCATGCCATCCCATTCAGGGACGTCAGTCGGCTTCTGCTGGTGATAATCTGGCACGCGATAGTATTTACGTACGGCACTCATCAGTTCATCGCGAAAATCTGGATGGGCAATCTGAATCAGTTCCAGTGCACGTTTGCGGATACTCTTTCCACGCAAAGTGGCAATACCATGTTCGGTGACCACATAATGCACATCACCACGCGATGTAACCACACCAGACCCCTCGGTCAGGTGCACAACAATCCGTGACACAGTATCGTTCTTGGCAGTGGATGGCAGTGCGATGATTGGACGTCCATCCCGACTCATTGCTGCACCACGTATAAAATCGACCTGCCCACCGATACCGCTGTAAAAACGGTAACCCAGTGAATCTGCTACCACCTGTCCGGTTAAATCAACCTCAATGGCACCGTTAATCGATACCATGCGATCGTTCTTAGCGATGTTGGCCGGGTTGTTGACATGTTCAGATGGGTAAAATTCAACATGTGGGTTACGATGCACAAAATCATACAGTTTCCTGCTGCCCATACAGAAGGTGGTAATGGTCTTGCCACGGTGAAAGGTCTTGCGGCGATTATTGATAACTCCATTGTTTATCAGGTCAATAATTCCATCACTAAACATCTCAGTATGCACACCAAGATCCTTGTGGTTGCTCAAGTAATGTAGCACTGCATTGGGAATCTTACCTATGCCAAGCTGTAGCGTGGCGCCATCTTCAATCAGCAACGATACATACTGCCCAATCTGCTCAGTAACACGATCGAACTCCGGTGTCTCCAGCTCAAATAGTGGTTCCTCATGTTCTATCCAGGCATCGATCTGGTCTTTGTGAATAAAACTATGACCGCTGGTTACAGGCATCGCCTGATTAATCTGCGCGATCACTTTTTTTGCATAGCGACATGCTGCGGAGACTATATCGACCGAGACGCCGAGCGAGCAGTAGCCATGTTCATCCGGTGGACTGACCGAGATTAGCGCCGCATCCAGCGGTAGAACCTGATCACGGAACAAGCCGGGAATCTCCGACAGAAAGCAGGGAGTATAGTCAGCATAGCCTTTGGCCACCGCCTTACGCGTACCGGGACCAAGAAATAATGAATTGACCTGAAAACGGGAGTGGTACTTTTTGTTGACCCAGGCATTGTCACCCATTGTCAGGATATGAACCACTTCCATGTCGCGTAGCTGCCCGGCATTATCTATCAGGTCCTGAACCAGTGCATTTGGCACGGCTGCATTGGAACCAATGAAGATGCGGTCACCCGAATTGAGAAGCTTGCCCCAGTCAGTAGATAGTCTGCTTGCCATAACCCGTAAATCCTCAGTCCACTGCTTATAGGCAAGTATAGTACCATTAAGGGCAATTTTTGGGACAGTATGCATAACTCAAAGGAATGAAAAAGTGTTTGGAAAGACGTACACTTTTCCGTCATGCTGCATGAGTCAACAAGGAGGTTTTACAATGGCCAGGATGGCACGCGTAGTGGTACCCGGTTACCCTCACCACATTACACAGCGAGGTAATCGCCGGCAGAGTTTGCCCATGGGGCAGGCACGGAAATTTGGGCATACTGCCTAATGCCAAATCATGTTCACCTGGCCATGGTTCCCAGGCATGAAGACGGGTTGCGTGAAGCACTAGGCGAGACGCATCATAGGTATACGCGCCACATCAATTTCCGCGAGGGTTAACGAGGTCATCTGTGGCAAGAACGTTTTCACTCCTTTCCAATGGATGAAGAGTATCTAATATCAACAGTTCACTATGTTGAGTTAAATGACCTCCGGCATAGCCGGAGGCTTATTGGATGACGCCCTCAAAGGGCTCAAGTAAGCGCTCAAGGCGCTACTACATCCCAAATCGCAATTGATCTTGCTGCTCATCCGCTTTTTCTTGGCTTCTGATATATTCAATCGCCATATCCTCATCAAGGCCTACTGTTGATACAAAATATCCTCTTGCCCAGAAATGTTCACCTGTAAAATTTCTCTGGCGACCTTTAAATCTTCGCGCAATAGATATAGCACTCTTACCTTTCAGATAGCCAACCACATTTGATACTGCATACTTTGGCGGTATGCTTATGCACATACGGATATGATCCGGCATTAAATGTCCCTCTTCTATAACCACTCCTTTACGCTTAGCCAGTTCAGGCAATATCTCTCCAAGGTGCATTCTAATCACACCATAGATCTGCTTCTTACGCTTCTTGGGGATAAATACAACGTGGTATTTACAATCCCAACGCGTATGGGTCAAACTCTTGTAGTCTCGCATAGGTTACTTTCCTTTTCTCTTGGTCGAGATTTGAAAGTAAGCTTTACCGTAGTCTCGGTAAAACCTATGCGAGTCACCCCAGCAGAGCTGGGGGTTTACCAAATTTAATTAAATCCTGTTAAGGCAGGATTATGTGTTAGTCCAGAAGACTGGAAATGGTCCAGTGCAAGCGCGCACATAAATGGCGTTGATGATATGCTGGTAAGTGTGCGCCCAATGTTGAATAGAGTAGATGATTGGGCTGACTACTTGTCAGTGAATGAATTTGGAACTAATGCTGAAGCTGAGATAGAAAAACACACACGTACAGGTAGGCCATTGGGTGAGCAACCATTTAATAAGTGAACTGGAGTTAATTACCGGCAGATCGCTCATGCCTGTAAAGCCTGGGCCAAAACCAAAAATGATATGAAAATTAAGTATACTGCCCCCTGAATTACCTGAATTGGCCGAAGGTTCGAGTCCCTCAGACCCACCTATTCGTTTTAATTCTAATGGTTACAACTCTACAGCCAATAGATTCATACTCCCTTGGTCATATGGTTCAAGAGATCGATCACTTTAAATATTAGTGTTTATTTTCAACTCCTTATTAGTTACAAGACTCCTCCATATTGTCTGCCACTGCGCAAATTTACCCCTGGGCTCTCCAGTGCTTAAGCGCCTGGTGTATCAGCAACGGGGTGATTACAGTATGAGATAACTTTATACATACAACTTTCATCTGGTAGTATGGACGCAGACAGTATTCGTATCCGAATATTGGCAGTTTCAAGCTTGGGGGAGAGCGACATGAAAGGTCATCTAACGGCAATGGCTGCTGTTCTGGGAATAACTGTGGTATCCGGCTTGCTGGTAGCTCAGGAGACTGAAAGGGAACTTGTGCCTATGGCCTATATAAATGTCCCATTGGGTGGTGGCAACAAGACCCAGTCCGAGCCGGTATACGGGTTGTCTCTCGGTTATGCGCAGGAATCAGGCCAAAGCCAAGTAGTTGGCGACCGCCATAACAAACGCCCTCCTATCCTGGATCTTCAGTTCAAAGCCAGGGGTGTAAACTCCCTCAAACTTGGGGGCAGCACCCTAATGCAGCGAGTCGCTGTACACAATGCAGACGGCACCGTGAGCAGCAACTTCTCAATGCAGGATATTACGCCTAACCAGTGGGCCATTATTGGTCTGGGCACCTTCGGCATACTCTGCGCAAGCAAGGCCATCTGCGACAAGGACGATAAAGATAATGAGCCTAAGGTAATAGTTGTGGATGATTTCGCTGATACTTTAGCCCCAGAATAGAGATAAGCAGTTGAGTACGGCAGTATAGTACTGCCTTCAAATATCCAAGCTCCATCATTCACTATCTGTCAGCAACCTGCATGACGCGCAAATAGCTGTGCAAAGCACCCAGGACATGTTGTACAAAATCTATGCGTATCATGCCTGCGCTCCTATTGAAGGCTCTGGTCTGTTCAGTCCCATCACCTTCCAGGGGCCGTACAGCATAAGGAATGGCTCCGGCAAAGGGACCTATACGAATCTGTGAGCGGAGCAAAAATACAATGCCGTTTTCGCAGGCAGTGATTATCTCACGCCGTAATTTTTGCTCATCAGCTGGAAGAAAATCCAACAGGGCCGTCAAACCCTCTATTCTGGAAGCGGTCCCCGTTGTTCTACCTTTTTCGTCGAAACTGCCATGAAGGTCAGGATTAGACCAGTGATCTATCTCTAATGGCAGAAGGGAACGCGCAATTTTGATTGAAGCCTTAATCAACTGTTCGCGCTCAGCTGTAGAGATTTTATCACCATGATTATTCAGCAGCACAGCGGTAGCCATGATTGTCCAGTGGTCAGACCTGGAGTCCTTTTGAAGGTTATTTTCTCCAGAAAGAAAAATCATAGCCTTGATTGCACTCTCCAGCCAGACTGGTGAGGGGTCCAACTCATACAAGGCCAGCAGCCCAAGAACCGCTTCGCCAGGATAGTACAGGTTGTGAGTGGCTTCAGTGGGCTGCCTTGTTGAAAACAGGTAGTGTTCGAAGTAGCTGCCATCCTTTTTTTGCATATAAATGATGAATTTCCCTAAACTTCTGAGGCCATCGAGAGACACGGAACCAGGTTTATGTTTTTCCAATCCAGCCATTGATACCAAAGCAAGCCCTGCAGCTCCCAATGACGCCTTGAGAGGACTACTGGTGCGCTCGAAAGAGGGGTGAGACCAGATGGCCAGCAAATCATCGTGATCAGGAATGGTTGCCGAACAACACTCGAACAGAAATCTAGCAGCCCGTTCCAAGGCGGCCAGGGTATCTGAACCCTGTTGCTGTTGCCGATCCAGATCCATTACAAACCCCCACATGGTGCCAGCATGTCTTACAACGTTGTAATGATGAGGCGTCTTGTGATCCTGTGAGGCATTGGGGCTGTAGATGAATTCCCCATTGGGCAGGGTGATCCGAATCAGATAATCTGTTGCCGATCGGATGGCATAGTTGATTTGCTCAGTGGAAGGTGGCCCCTCTTCCGACTGTGCTGGCGGTGTAACCACAGACAGGCATAGGGCCAGGACAAATAACATAGCGCTAAAGTTTTGTTGAAAGCATTTCATAACAAGCAGTGGTCTGTTGTTTGCATAAGTAACGAGGATGTCGATAGCTGCAGGCTAGGGAAGAAGAGAAAACAAGTCAATCAAACCTTACACTATTATGTAGACGGAATTATCACTGATAAACCCGGCATTTTTACTATCATTTCCTGCTGATCACCCTTCACTCATCCCTGTGTAACTGGAAAAATAGCTCTTCGACCCTGATATACTTACTACTTACTGGCTATTATGGGAAACAACTTGACTGATACACAGCAAAAAAGTAAATCGGCATGCGATAACCCTCAGAAGGCAGACTACACAGGAGTGGCCATAGTGGAGCTATCGCCCAATCCTGCACCAGAGGATTATCTGCAGGCAATGGAACTGGCCAACGTCGAGGCCCAGCAGCAAGTTGGCGAGCACATGCTGCTCTCCTGGTACGACCTGGACCGGGATTTTGAGTCACCCCAACATAGCAGTGAGTGCCACTCTGCCAGCGCCATCCCCGGTTATGTAGACTATGCCCTGCATCGCAATGCCACATTGAAGATCGACATCGAAAATGGCCGTTTTGTCTTCTTCTACCTAAAATTGGAGCTGTAATGTAGTGGCAGGTCTAAGCGAGTCTTTGATCTCGTGATGCCTTTTGGGACATCCCAGCCCCCAAAACGCACCCTATCTTTGACAACCAGTTATTACCCCGGCTGTAATCCACCTATCCTCCTCATGGAGCGGTATTATTGGCGGTAATGGGAGTTCCCACACCCTAAACATCAGGACTGAAAGCACATCTTTCACCCTGCCCTTTAGGGAATACCTCGTAAGTGGCTTGATTTTGTGGGTTTTCATTCCTATTGTTTAAGTCAGTGCATAGCGCCCATGCTTACAGGAGGTTTGCAGTGAAATATAACATCCAAAAATTAACATTGTTTGCCCTTGCGATCCTCCTCTGTTACCCGATCATTTCACAGAGCGCCCCACCACAAAACAGACAGCAGGCCAAGCAAGCCATAAAGAGTTTGGGCTCGATATCAACTGCAGCAAAGAAACTTCAGACATCAGCAAATAGAATTGTCATAAAAAAGAGGTATTGCTTGCCTGGGACCGGCACGCCTACCAAGGCCTCTACCAGGACCAAGATAACCAGACATAGATCTAAACTTAATAAGTTAAATCGGCAGTTAAGAAATGTCGAGGCAACCGTTAACTGGATGCTTGCAAGACCCGTGGTATGGGGGAAATTAGTTCCAGCTGGAACCACCTCACGAATCAAGAATATTCGAAGGAGCATTCAAAGGGCGGGAACTATTCTTGCAGGCAAAGAAAGAGCCCTCAAAAAAGCACCTAGAAAAAACTGCACCGCCAAGCTGGTCCAATATGAAAAGGTGAATATACCCACTGTCCCCGCCTATGTATGCACCAAGAAAGAGAAGCGTGCATTAACAAGCAAGGCCAAGAAGGCAGTCAATGCGGCTAACCGCAATGTCAAGAAGGCCCATGCAGACGCCGATAGATACGTTAAGGCAAAAAGAGGACAGGGACGACAGGCCAGAGCCGCCCTCGACAAGTTATTCAATAAAGCCCAGAGGGTTTATAGGAGCCATAAGCAGGTCTTGAGTAAGGCCAAGGCCGCCCATAAAGCAGCTAAAAAATTGAAAGTGGTTAAGTGCGATAAAAACGGGGTAATTATTACAACCCCTGGTTTACAGAAAAATGCTCTTAAAATACCACCCCAGGTAAGACCAACCACTGGCGCCTGTGATAAGTGCAAACCGGATCAGGCAAAATACAACTCCCAAGCAAAGGCACTTACAAAGATTCGCAACAAGATCAAAAAATTGGTCCGGCGCCATGGCGGCCCACGAGGAAAGGTGCCGCCAAAGATAGCAAAGGAATACCGCTCACTCATGCAGAGCTGGAACGCAAAACATGGGTTGGTCAAAGCATTGAAACAGGCACTTGATTTCTGCATCAGGGACAAGTGCTCTGCAAAGCAGAGTGCACCAAGAACCGTACCGGGCTCCAGGGTCGGCGCAAACATGACCGTACCAGCCCTTATCAGGCCGATAACCGGAAGCTGTAGGCCGTGCTTACCATCGGAGAGGACGCACAACCAAGTAGTCGGCGCATCTACCGTAGTTCGTAACAAAATTGGAGCAGCTATAAGCAGGAAGGACTCTAAGAGTTATAACGCCCTGATGAGTCAGTGGAACAAGTTGTCCGGGGACGCCAAGGCGAAAAAGGCAACCCTACTGAACTGCCTCAATAGCCAGTGCACAAAACCCGGCATCTCCATACCGCCCGCCGGCAAGGTGTATACTCCATCAACACCAATAATCAAGTACCCTGTGCCAACTCCTACTCCACCCAGGAGCCTGCGCCCTATCCAAACCCCAACGCCCACACCCACGCCACCAAGGAACCTGCGCCCTATCCAGCCCCCAACACCCACACCCGCGCCACCAAGGAACCTGCGCCCTATCCAACCCCCAACACCCACACCTGCGCCACCAAGGAGCCTGCGTCCTATCCAAACCCCAACGCCCGCACCTGCGCCACCAAGATCAGCTCCTGTCACGAAAACACATATCAGGGGAATCCCATATGACGACCATTCGGCAAATACATCTTTGCGTCAAGGGACGGTCTCTCTTGGGCAGTTCTTTACCATTACCACAACCAGCTTCCCGTGGAATACACCAGGAACTATAAAAGTAGTAATGCAAGATGTAACTAGGGGTAGTGGTTATGGAGTAACTGTGTTTCAACTCAGGAATGTAAGAAGGCAAGGGAACAGCCTGATTGTTCAGGCCCCAGCACACCAGATCTACAAAAACAGAAGTTACTATATAACTGTTTTTCACTATCCTGGTAGCGTAAACAACTACGCGAGTGCTGGAACACTCCGTATTCAATAGTTTCAACTAAAACCAGGTATGCTTAGACTGCATACCTGGTTTGAAGATACTGTAAATCGTCTACTACCCGCAAAGCAGGTAGTATGAAGAAGGCCTCTGGAAGGGGCTAAAATACGCACTCATAATCAATTTAGCCTGTGGGAAGCGCGCCCGCGCCGATGGAGTATGACAGGCTGACTGCCAAGTGCATCGAGGTGAGTCGCCACTCCTACAGCTAAACAAACTCACTCTTCTACAAACAGGCGCCACTTGCTCTCTGCACTGCGCACGGGAACCATGAGGCCTTTGGTATCTCACCGCCTGAAGCGGTGGTTTGCCTGGATTCAATTGGATTACGCATCTGCCTATCATTAACCCCAGAAAGGAAGGCAGGCAGATACACAATCTAATTTACAGTCTCGATTATTACAGTGGACTTCATTTAAGCAATTGCAGTTACACAGAATTATTTACAGGTTGGCAAAGCAGCACTTCATTATATATCTCTTCATGGCTTGCTAGTAAAACATCAATACTATATTTCCCTACTCGTCTTAATCCCTCAGCTTTGCAAGATTCATATATATCTTTGTTAGTTGCAATTTCTTTCATTAATGCGGCAAGTTTATCTGTATCTCCAACATCAAACACCAAACCAGAACCATTCTCAATCAGATCCCTGGTACCTCTAATATTACTGCCAATGACAGGCACCCCCTGAGCCAGGGCTTCCATTACACACCTTGGCAAACCTTCCCGTGAAGATGCTGCTATCAAACAGTCCATTGCATTTAAGATTCTGTTCACATCATTTCTACTGCCTAAAAACAGTACGTCATCTGCCAAATCGAGATTATTAGCTAGCTCCTCACAGATTGACAGGCCCTGGCCTGCACCAACAACAATTAGCTTTGAGTTACTAAAATTAGTTTTCGAAAACGCCTCTACAACATCAGACACTCTTTTATTACGATCTACAGCGCCGACAACCACAAAACAAAATTCATCTTTTAACTTTAATTCATTTCTAATTTCGTGGCGATCTGCGTCACTATTTGCATTGGAGTAATGATCCAAGTCCAACCCAATTCCTGCAGTGTATTTTATCCGGCTTTCTGGCAACAATTCTCTATCAATAGCTACATTATAGTCTGTCTGATTTATGGTAATTAATGTATCTGCCCATTTCCCAGCCATCCTCTCCAAATAACTAAACATCAAATTGTGATGCCACTTCCCCTGCGGATGAAAATGAAACCCATGGGCAGTATAAATAACAGCAATATCTCTCTCTTTTCGTATGTTTCTTAACGCGTATCTGGTTAATAATGAAGCTACTGGTGTATGAACATGCACGATATAATAATCACCTTCAACGACCACTTCTCTTATTGTTCTTAAACCGCTGACAAAATTACTAATCGCTATGGGATTCCGGCTCCACTGAACAACATGGCATGTATTAAAATGTGGTTTTCAGATCTCCCTGGCAGGACCATCCGCAGCTGCGCAATCCACTATCCAACCATGTTTTCTAAAGTAATCTGCATAGGGAATGATGAACGCTTTCAGGGTAGAAAAGACGGTAGATATTTGAATCATCTTTATGGTTTTATTTGCCATCATTTTCGAAATTCTATTTATAACCCAACAACCCTAAAATAGTTACTTTCTGAGGCACAATAATATTGAATAAGGCGTGACACAAAAATGTAGAAAAATTCTACAGCGTAGCCTCAACCTCACGATAGAAAATAGAACACCGACCCCATACCTTCTCATGGCCTTAATATTCCCCACAATTTAAACACAACTTATCTTGACACATCAGAACACCTTACCTTAGTGTGGTGATTAATGTCCTGACAATTTATCTATTGAACCAATATGTGCGGAATAGCTGGTATCTGGAGACGCGATGGAGGGAATGTCGACGCGACCCCCCTCACACCAATGCTCACATCAATCGTTCATCGCGGACCGGATGACAGAGGGATCTGGTATAATGGTCCGGTTGCGCTAGGCCAGCAACGGCTTACTATCATTGACCTTTCCCAAGGATCACACCAACCGATGCTGACAAGCGATGAGCTTGGTGTTCTGGTGTACAATGGTGAAGTCTACAACTATCTTGAGTTGCGCAACGAGCTAGAACGTGAAGGCATCTCTTTCCACAGCGAAGGGGATACTGAGGTGGTATTGCAGGCACTGCACCACTGGGGGCCGAAACAGGCACTTCCACGCTTCAACGGCATGTTCGGCCTCGCCTATCTAAACCGCCGCGACAATACGTTATGGCTAGCTCGGGACAGAATCGGCATCAAACCGATGGTAGTGGCCGACACGGGCTCAGAACTTCTCTTTGCATCGGAAGTAAAAGCACTGCTGGCACACCCCAGCATGAAGCGCAAAATAGACGACCGCGCCTTGACCATGCGTCTGATGGGGCGGCACTCGGCGTCCCACCAATTCCTTTTCGAAGGCGTTGAGGGGATTGAAGCCGGAACTTGGTGGCGGGTGAGCAAGAGCGGTATTGAGAAGCACCGCTATTTCCACGTACTGGATGATCTTGATGTCGAGCGACTGGTCGCAGCAGCCGACGCTGATCCACACCATTCTGTCGATGCTTTCTCAGCCGCAATGAGAAAAAGTGTCAAGCTCCACCTCGCCAGCGATGTGCCACTTGCCGCAATGGTGAGCGGCGGGGTCGACTCCAGCCTTGTCGCTGCCTATATGCGTGAACATCAGCCTGACCTTCAGGGCTATGTCGCTGATGTCGCCTGGAGTGGCGGTGAGGGCGACCAGGCCGAACGGGTTGGCCACCACCTTGGCATGAAGGTAAATCGTGTGCGTATTGATCGCGAACTCTATCTGCGTCTTTGGCCCAGTACCATATGGCATCATGACGGGGTACCGTTTCACCCCAGTGATCCCGCATTATTAGCGGTAACACAACGCTGTCATGAGGACGGCATCAAGGTACTGCTCACGGGTGAGGGTTCAGATGAATTGTTTGGCGGTTATCCTTGGTACCCGCAGACATGGCAACACTGGAATAGGCTCTACGGTCCACTGCACAGGTTGCTGCCGAAAAAGAGGCTCGCAAAGAAACGCCTGATACTGTCGGAGACTCCGTTCAGTAATATAATGGGGCGCAGCAGAAGCACTGGACGGCGCATGATCATCAGCATGGATGCAAACACCGAGTTACTTCCTAATCGCATACTCGAACTACTAGCGTCGATCGAACCCGCAGCTGACCGGGGGATGCTCGCCAACAGCCTGGCCGATCTCTATGGCCACATGTCATGGATTCTCTTCCGCCACGATCGTATCGGTATGGCCGCATCCATGGAGATGCGGGTGCCATTCCTGGAGAACGGCATGTTTGATCTCGCATTCCACCTGCCAAAGCGCACCAAGCTGCACCGAAAAACCTGCAAGTGGATTGTAAAAAAAGAGTCCGAACGCCATTTGCCAAAAGATGTTGTCTACGCAAAAAAGAAAGGCTTTCCCATCCCGGATACATTTACCTCTGGGACACAACGACTCCTAAATGATGGCCTGTTGGCACAGCGGTTCAGGTGGGCATCGGCAACTCAGCGCGATATCATGTTTCTAGCTGCAGGTGACGACCTATTACGCTACCATCTCGTTGGCATGGAGATGTGGCTGCGACTCTTTTTCGGCGACGAAAATTGCGAAGACCTGGGCGAGAAGCTTCTAAGCGCAGCAGGATCAAGCCGAATGCCTCAGGGCCTGCTAACAGACCCTAGTTAGCAACAAGTTTGAAGACACTTGCACACTCCAATGAAAGATAGACTTTATAAACGACGCAGGAAAAATAATTGATAGTCACAGAAGTTACTGAGTCCATTGTAGCTGGGGATGCAAAGCTATCAGCCAATGTTAGCTTTGAAAATGAACCGCAAGCAGACATTGACCTCTGGTTTTGCAGACCTTCAGCATATGGATCGCTCAATGCTCCGGGTGACCCCTACTTGATGGCAACAATTATACCCGCCCTCGCCCTCCACGAAGATCTATATATTGACGCACCGGTCACAGAACAATTGCTTGAGCGGATTGAGTCATGTCTTGTGCCTCAAATTCTCCAATGGAATCCGGAGTTCCGCAATGTCACTATTCGCACCCGGAATGTTGTTCCAGGGCAATCCTCAAATCTGCGCAACGAGGTAGGCAGCTTCTTTTCTGGAGGGCTGGATTCCTGGCACTCATTGGTTGAAAACCAGGATACCATCACCCACCTGATACATATTCACGGCTTTGAAATCCAGCTGGACAACTCACAACTGTGGAACTTGGCGCACTCACGCGTCAGGGATGTGGCCAAGGAGTTTGGCAAACAAGCAATTCCAATTGTCTCAAATTTTGAGGAGATGCTGAAAATAACCCGTCAACGCCT
The DNA here is from genome assembly GCA_964628835.1 of uncultured Gammaproteobacteria bacterium. Classification (GTDB taxonomy): domain Bacteria; phylum Pseudomonadota; class Gammaproteobacteria; order Chromatiales; family Chromatiaceae; genus JAAGZL01. The sequence goes on from CAZVME010000053.1 coordinate 17,237, forward strand.
GGAAGATGCTGGACGGCCATATCCTGATTTTGTGGTCAAGGCTTACATCGGCTGCCAACTGGCCACTGTAGCGCTATTACTCCAGAAACGAATGGGGAGGGCCATCATCCCTTCCAGCTGGACCATGGCAACTCCTCCCCCGGTGGGATCGCACCCTCTGATTGAGCCGCGATTGTCTTCAGATTTTTATGGGTTTGAGCTAAAAGGTGTCAATTCAACCCGTATAGATAAAATCAAATTCCTGAAAAACATTTACCCGGAAGGACTGCGCCAGCTCCGCGTATGCTATAAGAACAGACCTGAAGAGGCTATACATCCTAACTGCGGCAAATGCTTTAAGTGTATTCGAACACTTATGGAAATGCGCGCTGCCGGGGCAGCCCCCTATACAGACTCCTTTCACACCGGGATCGATCTCAGATCTCTCCGGATAAACCAGCAACCGAAAGGCACGGCCGAATTCTGGCAGGATATTGCAGATGCCGCCAACGAGTCTGGCGACACGCATCTGGCAAACACGGCGGCTATTATCAAAGGGGAAAGATTCTATTTCCCGCGTGAAGTTAAAAGATGTATGAAAGATTTGGAGCGAAAATTCAGGAATCCACGTGGAAAGATCAAAGATTGATAACTGCATAAAACAGTGTTTAACAGCTGACCTGAGTCATACCCTCTTCCAGCCCGGCAGCCCAACTGGTTTTGAGCAATACCCCTCAAGAGATGTAGAACCACACCATTTACCCGCGTAATATAGACATATGGCATCATTTACTCAGCATTTCTGGCGATCTGTCGCCAAACGGTAATAGTCACCTCTATTTTGTTTCATCGGCAACCAACATCAAAGGGGCACTATGCCAAACAGTAATATTCCACATAAACGACGAAACCGGGGAAAAGCGCACAACACCCTGGCTTATTATTTGTGATGTGAGCCCAGAATCCCCGTAGGACATCGCGGAAACGGTAACAAATGCCAACTACTGACAAAGCTTGGACTAAGCAAGACCCGGTAAAAAGACCAACCCAAAGCCATAATAATTACCGGCCAGATAAGTCGACAAACTTGATGAAGTCAAGCACACTCCGCTATATTGACCTGGATAAAAAGATGAAAGGTGAGTTAAGCACGCGAGCATTAATTTTGTGCTGCTCACATAAGCCCAGCCATAACATAAAACACAGCAGGTATATTTACATTTTATAATTTTAGAATATAATAACACTCGATTTATATGGGCATAGGCGCTAACCCCTGCCCACGACAACCGTAGACATAGCCGCCGGAGCTAATAGAAAAACGAGTTCGCAGCGGCACAAACAAGACACAGGCCAACAGTACATAGCCCGTTCTACCAGGCTAGAGGCCACCCTACAACCTGGAGAATACTATGAAAATCTTGCCCTCCAAGACCACCGTTATCGCCGGAGTCATGGCCCTAGCGATAGCCGGCCCCATTACCGGTATCTTTTCGCCTGCCCAAGCACAGGCCACAGGAGCGATGACCTCACTCACTAATCCAGATTTCGTCAAGAAATTTGCGTCTTCAATAGACTCCAAGATGATGGATGAGTGGATGAAAGTCATGACCGACCCAGCCCAGTTGGAGTCCATGCTGAAGTCGCCTAACACAAACCAGATTACATCAATCATGACGGTAATGACTAACCCTCAGTTTGTCACTTCCATCATGAATGCCAACGACCCAAAAATGGTTGAGAACTGGATCGGCATAGTAACCAATGAAAATATGGTTAAAACCATGGCAAAAATGGCTGATCCAGCCGTTATGAACTTATGGATGGGAATGATGACCAATCCACAACTCATGACCCCCATGATGCAAATGGCCAACCCGGCCATGATGGGCAGCTGGATGAACATGATGACCAATCCACAACTCATGCAGGACATGTTCAAGGTGGTTGATCCAGACATGTTGAACGCCTGGATGGGAATCATGACCGAGCCAAAAATGATGAACTCAATGATGTTGATGATGGACCCGAACCTGTTTACCAAGATGCTACAGTCCACCATGTCCATATTGGGTTCAGCACCCGGCACGCCCAACGCGCAACCGCCCAAGGCTGAAACTGCAGCACCAAAAGCGCGCTAAAGTAAACAAATGATCGTTAACCAGTTGCAGAGTCAGGGCTGATTTGTATCATCCACTGGGTCATGGCAATTCATTAAACTCCATGGGAGTAGTCCGATGAATTTTACAAGAACAACAACCTTATTGGCATTTACCGCCGCACTACTGTGTTCCCCGGTCAATGCCGAGGTTACCGAAGAGGAAGTGCTTGAATACAACAAGCAGTCCTATGAGAAAAACCCAACCGTAATTGAGCACACCAAGCCTGAGAATATGGCCTGGATCCCCACACGGCCGAAAGAAAAATACCGCAAAAACACCATGATTGACCCCATTTCTGCGCAAGCAAAAATGAACATGATGCAGTCCATGATGGCAGTTAACCCATTCAGTGTTCGCGACATGATCAACATGATGGTGGCGAAGAAGAAGGTGGCGCCAGGTATAACCTTCGATGAGGTGATAGAATCCCTGAAGATAAAGGGCAATGAATTCAACATGACGGCCAGTGGTCACAACACGCCTTGGAAGGTTCTACGGCAGATTGACGATCCCAACAGCCCAAGAGTGGAGTTCCTGAGCTTCTGCGATCTAATTACTTTACGACAGATTCTTGATTACTCTCTCGAATTCTCCGCACTGGTACCATGCAGAATAGCGGTGATGGAAGATGCGGATAAGCAGATCTGGCTCACAACCCTGGATTGGGATGTGCGTTGGCTAGACACCAGCCCCAATCCAAACCGGATATCTGATGAACTGCGTAAACGCGCCATCAAAATACGCGAAGACATCGAGGCCATGATGGAAGCGGCCGCTACCGGAGACTTCTGAGCATCAGAGATTGTCTGGAGTTAAAAAGATTGGGGAGTTATGGCTCATGCCATAACTCCTCTTTTTATTAGTTTCTACCTTAACCGGGATGGTCTGCCCGAACAAATTCACCAATCAGACGCCAACTTCTTTGGCGGCGACTCTCCCTAACTCTCTGCGGCAGGTGACTAGAGAGCCAGCAATATAAATCGGACCGTCAAAAAAATCTCCATCTAAATATTTCTTTCATTTGCGGCATCACGTCTACAGCGCCACAGATAGTTGCTGGATTAAATCTCCCCTACTGGTCACTGATTCATCAAGAATCTGGCGGGCACAGTCAAAATAGCGCCCACAGCAGGTACCAACGTTCAGCTCTTCCTCCAAGCCCTTCATGCTGTACACACCATTAGTGGCAGCCCACTACGAGTCAGCACAAGACTATGTTAACCGGGAACTGATTAAAAGGATCATGGAAGAGACGGAAGAACAAATTAACTGGCTGGAGACTCAACACTAGCCTGGAAAACTATCTGCAAGCACAGATGTAACCTACAGGACTCGGAGTAGATTGCGACCCCAGCACAATCCACTACGAGCCTATTCACATTACTTATTGCTTGTGCTCTTGAAATAATCCAGCCAGATCCCGCTCAGCAGCCAGCCGAACAGGTAGGTGCCAATAAACACCAGAAAGAACACTATGGCGATATCCATGGTACTGCCATTCAATGAGAAGGCCGGTACATAGCCGAAGATAAATGGGGCCAGATAGAGAAACTTGGCGAACTTGAATGCGGTGAATGCGGTCCGCCACATATTGGCTTTGGCTATGGTGGCTCCAGCAAAAGCAGCGATACAGACCGGAGGCGTTATATTGGAGTCCTGCGAGAGCCAGTAAACGATCATGTGAGCCGCAATGGGGTTTACCCCCAGATGGGTCAGGGCCGGCACTGCCACTACAGCGGTAATAAGATAGGCCGCAGTAACCGGAACCCCCATACCCAGAATCAGTGACGCCAGGGCGATAAGCAGAATGGTGAGAAACAGCTTGCCGTCAGCCAGTTCGATCACGATATCGGCAAAGGTGAGTATCAAGCCACTGTAGGTCAACACCCCGATAATGATGCCAATCACACCCACAGTGGCACCAATCTTAAGGCTGTTCATGGCGCCAGCACGGGCTGCCTCCAGGAACTCCCTGGGCATGATCCGGGTATCCTTGCGAAACCAGCTCACGACAATACTGGTTACAATACCGAGGATAGCTGAATATCCTGGTGAGTAACCCAGCAGCATCAGGATGGTAATTACAACAAGCGGCAGAGTATAGAACCACTCCTTCTTCAATATTTCTTTTGCACTCTCCTTACTCTTTTCACCTACGATGTTGTAGCGTTTTGCCTCGTAATGGACCATGACGAAGACACTAAAGAAGTACATCAGGGCCGGAAAGATCGCCACTAGCATGATCTGCGAATAGGGGAGCCCGGTGAGTTCTGCCATGATAAAGCCGCCGGCACCCATAATGGGGGGCATGAACATACCACCGATGGAGGCAGCAGGTTCGATAGCACCGGCCACATGGGGACGGAACCCGGCCTTTTTCATCATAGGTATGGTAAAGGCCCCAGTGGACACGGTATTGGCAATGGCGCTACCGGAGATGGAACCAAACAGGCCACTGGCGATTACCGCTACCTTGGCGGGACCACCGGTCTTATGGCCCACAGCAGCCAGAGGGAAATCGATAAAGAAGCGCTGCGCCCCGCTCTTCTCCAGGAAGGCCCCGAAGATAACAAACAGCAGGATGTAGGTGGCCAGAACATTGGCCATGATGCCAAACACGCCATCACTCTTGTAGAAAATACTGGTGCAAAGATCGGGAAAGGTATCTCCGGCATGGGATATCAACTCCGGTGCATAGGCCCCATACACCCCATACAGCAGCATACAGGAACCGAGGATGATAAAAATATTCCCCACCACCCTGCGCGCCACCTCCATGCCGATCAGCACGCCGACCATGGCAATGGCCGCGTCCAGTTCTGTTTCTGCGCCGGCCCGGTAGTTGATCACCTCAAAATTGAACATCCAGTAACCGAGAGTGCCTATGGAGGCGAATATCAACAGATAATCGATTACTCGCCCCAGTCTGGTTTTAGACTGGTAGAGCAGAAACACCAGAACATAGGTGATAATTACATAGATACCACGATGATACTGGGTTGCTGCTGGTTCCAATACGGCGGAATAGGAGTAGAACACCACCAACACCATGGCCATGGCATCAAACAGCCACTGCTCCCACTTCTGTAATTTTTCAAAGGTCGCCACGATATCTATCCGCCATTAGTTAATTATTATAGTAAGGCGTCAGTTCAAGGAGCGGTCATCGGCAACTGGAGCATCTGTTATTTTTTCATGGAGATATTAGATAACCACCATTTTACCCCACACCTGGATTGCGGGAGTACGCACACCGAAAAATCGAAACCCTAAAACCATACGCTACTGAAATAAATTGGGAAGAACCATCCCAGAAAAAAAGGGTGGAATCCTGAGATTCCACCCTGAGTTCCTACTTCAACATACCTTTCTCTTTCCAGAATTTGATGGCTCCCGGGTGCATCGGGGTAACAATACCCTTGGTTCCGGTGGCAATTGCCATCTCCTTAAAGGTCTTTTTCTGTGCCAGCATATGGGCCAGACCTTCATCGGTGTAGATAACGGACAGCATGTCGTAGACCAGATCATCAGACACCTTTGAGTTAGCTACCCAAAGGGTTGAATCCTGAAAGGACGGGGTATCGGTGGCTACACCGCGATAGGTGTTGGCCGGGACTGACAACTTGGAGAAGTATGGATACTTCTTGAAGAAGCCGCTCTCATCTGCATCCTTACCCAGGTTGATCAACTCAATATCATTGGACTGGGCAGCCATGATGACGGCACCACTGGGGAATGCAGTAAACAGCCAGAAGGCATCCAACTGGTTGTTACCGAATGCAGCAGCCGCGTCGTTATAGCCCATGGCGTTACGTTTGATCTTGTCCCATACCCCCATGTAGTTGAAGAAGAGATCAGCATTGGCGAAGGCGCCGGAACCGGCATTGCCCACACCTACCTTCTTTCCAACCAGGTCCTTGGTACTCTTGATACCGGAGCCCTTACGCACCACCAACTGGGCTGGAGCACCGTAAAGATAAGAGACTGCCATTACGTTTTCATACTTTTTGCTGTCATTCTTCAGCAGGCCGTTTCTACCCAGATAGACATGCCCGGAATAGACCACTCCAAAATGGGATTTTCCCTTATCCACCTTGCGCAGATTCTCCACGGAACCGGCGGAAGACTGAGCCTGGATGTTATACCCGGCAAGAGCTTTGACTGGCTTGTAGACCTGAACAGCATTGGCTACCACCTGGAAGGTGCCACCTGCCGGACCGCCACCAAAAACTATGCGTTTCTTGGCTGCAAAAGATGTAGCCGGGACAGCAAGTATCGCTGCAGATAGCACAACGGCGCCTACTAGTAATGATCTGCGCTTCTTATTCATACGGTATTACCTCCTAATTCACGGAAATGGTTGCATACACATGTGTCTTGGGAAATTGATACTGAGCCGGACAACCAG
>CAZVME010000054.1:0-22582 GCA_964628835.1 uncultured Gammaproteobacteria bacterium
ATGTATGTCAACCATGTTAACTATGCTGCCCCGGTTTTGTTTCAGCATTGGCGTCATGGCCTGGGCCAGAAAGAAAGGCGCCTTCAGATTGGAATCCATCAGCTCATCCCACTGCTGCTCGCTGCTTTCGCCCAGGGGGGTGGGGTAAAAACTGGAGGCGTTGTTTACCAGCAGGTCCAGTCGTCCCCGCCAATTTTGGATCTGTTCTACCATGGCCGGGAATGCCGCAGTATCTGCCAGATCGGTCTGCAACAGCAGGGTTGAATCTGGGCGCTGGTTCTCCAGCTCCTGTCCCAGTTGCATAGCGGCAGAGCCTGAGTTGCGGTAGTGGATTACGGTGTCCATACCGGCGGCATGCAGGGTCCGGGTGATCTCCGCCCCAACCCGAACTGCCGCGCCCGTGATCAGGGCTACCTGGCCTGCAATAGAGCTTGAATTTTCTTCCACAGATGCTCTCCATGATTGTTACACTATCAACCTATAGATTAACCGAGTTGTTTGAATTCAGGAACCTATGTCTGAGCAGAGGCCATCCACAAACCATCCGTCCGACCTTCTGAAGCTGCCGCAACCCGGTGCTGATGCCCGGATCCATAGTGAGCTGCTGTGTAACCATATTAGGCAGGAGATGGAGCGCGCAGGTGGCCGGTTGTTGTTTGACCGCTTTATGGAGCTCTGCCTGTACGCCCCGGGCCTCGGCTATTACGTAGCCGGTAGCCGCAAGTTTGGAGAGGGCGGGGACTTTGTAACGGCGCCGGAGGTTTCTTCTATCTTTGCCCGTTGCCTGGCGCGGCAGTGTGCCCAGGTGTTTGAGCAGATTGCAGCTGGCGACCTGCTGGAGTTCGGTGCTGGAACCGGCGCCATGGCCGCAGATGTCCTGGTAGAACTGGAGCTGTTGGGGGCGCTTCCGGAGCGTTATCTGATCCTGGAGCTGAGCCCGGACCTGAGGCTGCGCCAGCAGGAGACGCTGGAGGATAGGGCCCCCCACCTCCGGTACAAGGTGCAGTGGCTGGAGCGCATGCCCGCGCCTGGATTTAACGGGGTCATTCTGGCCAACGAGGTCATGGATGCTATGCCGGTACAGCGGTTTCGGATGGAGTCGGGAAAAGTCTGTGAGCAGTTTGTGCGGATGGATGGGGATAGCTTCGGTCTGTTTTGGGACGATCCGGCAACCCCGGGCTTGGCAGAGGCGGTGGCCGATCTGGGCTTGGAGCTGGATGACGGCTATGAGTCAGAGCTGAATATGCGTGCCACACACTGGATCCATGAGTTGGGGGGGCGGCTTGATACGGGAGCGATTCTGTTGATTGATTACGGTTATCCCAGAGCAGAGTACTACCATCCCCAGCGCAGTGAAGGGACTCTCATGTGCTACTACCGGCACCGCACCCATTCCGATCCCTTGCTACTGCCGGGGCTGCAGGATATTACCGCCCATGTGGACTTTACCGCCATGGCAGAGGCGGGTCTCAAAGCCGGGTTGGAGATTGGCGGCTACTCCACTCAGGCCCTGTTTCTGATGAGTTCCGGGCTGGACGAGATCCTGGCGGCATCTGACCCGAATGAGGTGGAGGACCACATGCAGCTGGCGCAGGAGATTCGGCGCCTTACCCTGCCCACCGGGATGGGGGAGCAGTTCAAGGTGCTGGGGCTAACCAAAGGGCTGGATCAGCCCTTGATAGGGTTTGGTATGAGGGATCAACGTGAACGCCTGTAGTCTGCGCATGATATGGATTGTTGGTCTGGCCCTGTCCCTGGCGGGATGTAACCTGGCAACCAATGGCAACTCCCCGGTAAAGACCCGCGCCTTCAAGCTGGATGACCTGGCCAAAGGCGATGTGGATCTGGTGTTGGAGGTACAGCTCAACTACTCGCTGGAGTATCTAGAGGGGTTGATGGAGAAGCTGTACAAGCGCAACCCCAAGGAGCTGCGCAAGGGCGGTTGGGTGAGCCGCAAGGTGGCCAAACAACGGGTGTTTGGTCCCGGACAGGCCAGATACTTTTCTGCTCTGCAGGGCAAGCGTTCGGTGGATGCCATGCGTCTCGCCTTCGATGATGACTACTATGGTGATCGGGTGCTGGCGCTGATGGAGGGGCTGCGTGGCATGCTGTTGGACTCCTACAACGGAAAGCGACAGCTGTTTCTGCTGGACGAGTTGGATCCACAGAAACTATACAACGCCGCGCGCAATATCGAGATTACCGTCTGGAAGCTGAACAACGACCGGAACCATGAGGGGCAGCTGTTTCTGCTTAGTAACGAGACCCAGGGCCCGGTGCATAATCTTAGCTTTGAGCGACTGTTTGGCAAGATGATTGCGGTGCAGGATAGTACCGCACGGTTTGTGGCTGAGACCACCAACCGCAGGGTCAAGAACGTGATTCAGTCCATCGCCTCGGCGGTGTTTATTCCTATCTGATGTTTGTCTGGGGTCGGAGTCAAATTGCCTTTGCCCTCTGGAGTTTCTCCTCTAAGGGTTAGTCAATTTGACTCCGACCCCGGTAGGCCCTGATGGTGTCACCAATAGCCTGTTGCCGCGCCTGTTGAATCTTCTCGGCAATGGCGGTTCCATCGCTCATACCCTGAACCAGGGCATTGGCATCCACCGCTAGCGCGGCCTCCCTGGCGCAGCGCAGCAGTTCAGCCTGGGGATATTCAGCCTGTTCCTGCCCCTGGCGCCCCCGAAGATCGGCGTGGCAGGCCAGTAGAAAACGTTCAAAGCGCTCAGGATTACGCAGGGCATCCAGGCGCTGCAACATCTTCAGGATGGTCTTGGAGCGCAGTTGCATGGCCCGGTGGCAATCCAGGTGAAACCGGGCCACGTGTTGGGCCAGCCGGTTCCACTCATTGGGGGCGCGCACTCGGCCGCTGACAAAGTTCACCAGGGGCACGCCACGATGTTCATGCCCGATGTGTCGGGGCCACTCCTCTGGTGGCGTGGTTCCTTTGCCCAGGTCATGCAGTATGGCGGCGTAGCGCACCTGGGGGTCCGGGCTCAGCTTTGCCGCCTGCTTCAGGGTCAACAGTGAGTGGATGCCGGAGTCTATCTCCGGGTGATGTTTCTCCGGCTGGGGGATGCCGAACAGTCGGTCCAGCTCGGGTATGATCACTGCCAGGGCCTGACAGTCGCGCAGCTCCTGAAAGAATATATCTGGTTGCTCCTCCTCCAGGGCCTTGGATAGTTCTGCAAAGATACGCTCCGGCACTAGCTGGTCAAGGTCGCCCTGCCACGCCATCCGTTTTACCAGGTCACGGGTTTCGTCGGCAATCCTGAATCCCAGGGCGTGGTAGCGAGTGGCGAAACGGGCCAGGCGCAATACCCGGATTGGGTCTTCGCGAAAGGCCGGGGTGTGACGCAGGATGCGCTGTTCCAGGTCGCGCTGGCCACCGCATGGATCGGTGATGTTGCCGTCCCGGTCCAAGGCCATGGCGTTTATGGTGAGGTCGCGGCGCGCCAGATCCTCTTCTACCGAAACCACGCTGTTGCCAGGACTGCTGCGCTCGGTGCGCGGCAGGGCGTACTCCTCTTTGGTCTTGGGGTGGAGGAATATTGGAAAATCGCGTCCCACCTGCTGGAAGCCATCGCTGATTAACCGTTCGGGTGTAACTCCGGTGACCAGCCAGTCTCGTTCCCTGGGTGTTAGCCCGAGCAGCTGATCGCGTACCGCCCCTCCCACCAGATAACTTTTCATGTGTCTGTATTGCCCGACAAAATGCATTCATTTTCAGTTTAATGGATAATGCCGTATATGTTGAGTTTTATCCCCATTAGAGTTGGTGGTGGCAATTTTCTGGTTGTTTCCGGTTCGGTTTTTCGTAGGCTGGTGTTGCTCTGTGTGTTGTTGGCATCACTGCTGCTGAGTAGTTGTGGAACCATTGGCTACTACTACCAATCGATGCGTGGCCACCTCAATCTGATGCAGCAGAGCAGGCCCATCGAGGAGCTACTGCAAGATGCAGATACAGATTCCGGGTTGCGAAAAAGGCTGAAGCTGGTGCTGGAGGTGCGTGAGTTTGCCAGCAGCCAACTGGGGCTTCCAACAAACGACAGTTACCACTCCTTTGCCGCCCTTGATCGTAAGGCGGTGGTGTGGAATGTGGTGGCGACACCGGAGTTTTCGGTTGCAGCAAAACAGTGGTGTTACCCAGTGATTGGTTGCGCCAGCTACCGGGGCTACTTCAGCCAGGAACAGGCGCAGCAGTATGGGGCAATTCTGAGGCAGGCTGGGCTGGATGTGGCAGTGGAACCGGCCACCGCTTACTCCACCCTGGGTTGGTTTGATGACCCTCTACCCAGTACCGTTATCAACTGGCCAGAGTCACAACTGGTAGGGCTGATATTCCATGAGTTGGCCCATCAGCAACTATATGTGGCGGATGATAGTGCCTTTAATGAGGCGTTTGCTTCTGCCGTAGAGCAGGTTGGGGTGGAGCGTTGGTTTAGAGCGCGCATGGATGCTGCCGGGCTGGGGCAGTGGCAGCAGCGCAAGGGGCGTAAGCAGGAGTTCTATCAGCTGTTGCTCCAGACCAGAGCAGAGCTGCAACAACTCTATGAGCGTCCCCTGCAACCAGCGGAGATGCGCAAGCAAAAGGCGGCCGCTTTTGCCGCTCTGCAAAATGATTACAGCAGGCTGAAACAGAAGTGGGGTGGATACACCGGTTATGATCGCTGGTTCGGGCGTGGACTGAACAATGCCCGTCTGGCATCGGTGGCAACCTATGCCCAGTGGGTGTCGGCGTTTCTTGTGTTGCTGGAGGAGTCAGGCGGGGAGTTGGTCAAGTTTTACCAGGCCAGTGAGCAGTTGGCAAAAACTCCGCTTAAGCAGCGTACCTCAAGATTGCAAAAACTGCGGCAGCAGTGATCTATGTCAGGCTTCTTAGTCCCAGGTAACGGGAGCGTTCTGAGCGGGGCCCGAGATAGTACGGAACTATGGCATCGATATCGGTAGCCGTTATGCCTAGTTGCGCCAGGCCGTCACTACTGCATACGCTATCGATCTGAAGTGAGAGGTAGTTGTCATACGTAAATGGCTTGCCGGGTAAAATCCCAAATACGTGTCCCTGCATGCGCGACAGGCTGTTGTTCAGCCCGATAATCCAGCGCTTAAGCCCCATCTGTCTGGCGGTGTATTGCACCAGCTCTCGCAGGGTGAAGCTGCGTGGTCCGCACAGCTCGTAATGTTTTTTCCAGGTGCTCTTGTTGTGTAGTGACTCGGTGAATGCCTTGGCAACGTCGTCAACGTATACCGGAGCAAAGCGTGAGTCAGGGCAAGCCAGAGGGAAGGGGGTCGGCATCAGTTTGAGCAGAGCGGCAAAACGGTTGAAGAAGCTGTCATCATGTCCGAAGATCACCGATGGCCCGAAGCTGGTTACGTTCAAACCGCCATGTGAACTGGAGTTGGTAAGCATGCGGTTTTGCGCCTCCCCCTTGCTGCGAAGATACTCACTCACCTCTCCGGTGGTGCTGGCATTGAGGGCACTCATGTGTAGCAGGCGCTTTACCTTGGTCCTCTTGCACGCATCTATCACCAGGTCCGGCAGCTTCACGTGCAGGTGTTGGAAGCTGCTGTCACTGCCCTGGTTTAAGATGCCGATCAGATTTATTACTGCGTCGCAGTTGCTGAATAGAGAGCGCAGTTGTTCGGGGTTGAACAGATTAGCTGGGATCAGCTCAACTGCTCCGTTGAGGAGCATGGCTCGATATGGTTCCGGGCGGCGGGTAGGTATTCGGCACTCTATACCCATACTAGTCAACCTGGCGGTTAGGTGGCGGCCGACAAAACCGGTTCCTCCAAGAATGCATACTCTGTTATTCTTCATTAGAAATACTGTCCTTTATTAACCCATTCTACTTTGTGTAAATAAAAATATAGGACCAAATTACAGATATGTCCCAATTATTTGTTGAACTGGTCGCTAATCAACCCTCACTGCAGGAGATTGGCATATTCCTGGGGCTGGGGGCGGTGGCTGGTTTGACGGCCGGGTTGTTTGGTGTAGGTGGAGGGCTGGTTATTGTGCCCACGCTGTTGTGGGTGTTTCAGCGCCATGGTTTTGATCAATCCATAATGATGCATCTGGCTATCGGTACGTCGCTGGCAACGATTATTGTAACTTCCCTGTCATCCATTCGTGCTCACAACAAACGCAAGGCGATACATTGGGATCTGGTAATTATGCTGACCCCAGGGATTGTGTTGGGGGCATGGCTCGGTGCTGCTACAGCTGATCTGCTGTCGACGGTGTGGCTGCAGAGAGTGTTTGCTGTGTTTACCATTTTGGTGGCGTTGCATTTGGTTCTGGAACTGGAGTTTGGCTCAGGTAGCACCACGCCGGGGCGGGTTACGCTGACTCTGGCAGGTGGTGTGATCGGAATGATCTCTTCCATTGTTGGGATTGGAGGGGGTTCTATGACGGTGCCATATCTGCACTGGAATGGGATCGCCATCCGAAATGCGGTTGCAACATCCAGCGCCTGCGGTCTTCCAATAGCGTTGGCGGGAACCATTGGTTTTGTGGTCACGGGTCTGGGTGCGGCGGGACTGCCTGTGGGGAGTAGCGGCTTTGTATACTGGAGCGCCATGCCATGGATCGTAATGACCACAATAATATTCGCCCCCCTGGGAGCCAGTCTGGCCCATAGTCTTCCAACCCGGATTTTAAAAAGGTTGTTTGCCCTGTTGCTGTTTGCGGTAGGTGTAAAGTTGATGCTGGGATAAATGGAGTGTTGGCAGGCAACCTGGTGCCGGATATAGGATATAATCATTTCAGTCAATTACTTGCCACTGCCAGCGGATAATGATTAGCTTAATGCTGGGGTCAATAATAAAGGGGATTCTGACCATGTCAGAAGGAATAGTCGAGAGTAGTGAGAGGCGCACCAGAACCACGCAGATGGTGGATAAACTACTGGTTGAAAGGCAGGAGATGTTGAGCCTGTTTTGTCAGGCGGCAGGGCTGGAACCATACGCTCCGGGAGAGATGGACAAACGTAAGCTGCGGCGCTTTTGTCAGGTGTTGATGGACTATATGGCCTTTGGGCACTTTGAAATCCTGGAGCGGATAACGCGCGGTGAAGAGAAGCGCTCCAGTGTGATAAAGGTGGCTGAAGGGGTATATGAAAAAATTCTGGAAGCAACCGAGTATGCTGTTGCTTTCAATGACAAATACGATTCAACCACTCAAGATGAGTTCGGGCAACTGGAACATGACCTGTCAATATTGGGCGAGGAACTGGCGGTTCGGATAGAGCTGGAAGACCAGTTGGTGGCCGCAATGACTGCATGATGGGCTATAACTACTGTGTTACGGCAAATTAAGAGTGCGATTTACACTTAATGCTCAATAAGCTGAAAAAAATATTTCGCGCACAACCGGATATAGATGATCTGTTTTCATCTTTACGGGTGCCGATGCCTTTCAGATTTTCTCTTGAACGCATACCCAAAGGGATAGACAACACCCATCTCGATGTATATTTAAGCCCGGATTTTACCAGCTCAGCCCGGATCATGGTCAGGCGTATGTTGCTGCATGACATCGGAGTTAATAGCTGGGGAGAGTCTCACCCACCACCTAGTGTGCGCGATCTTACAAACTTTAAACAAGCCTACACTGGATTAATGGAGGCCGGGGTAGGTCGGGCCAGAGTAGAGTCCTCACCCGACCAGATTCAACTGCTGCAGTTTGCCATACTCAAATACCTGTTGCTCTCGGTGGGTGAGGAGTTGATACAGCATAGAGACAGGTTGCAGCACGCGAGAACCATGGACGGGGATCAATCCAGTGGTCATGCGGTACACCTGCATGACAAGCTGGTGACACTGGCAAAAGAGGAAACGGCATTAAGGTATCGCATTACGCGTAAGCTGTTTCGTCATGTGTACAAGCTGGAGTCAACCGCCATGCGCAAGTTGCGCAAGTCAGTTCTGGGACGGTCCTGGCCGGTTCCAAAGGTGATACTGTTTAATCCGCTGCTACAGCTCCCCAGTATGTGGGCAGAAGAGCAGTTTATGCACCACTATTCTCTGGCGCTGATGAGCAAAGAAGAGCCGGAACGTTTCAGTCTGATAAACGGAATTCTTACCGATATATTGAGCTGTGGACTGCCAGCCTGGGCGCATGCGCCACATCTGCCAGATGCGATAGATGTGGCTGGGGCCAGTGGCGACTCTGCGGGTATGCGCTTGCGTCATGATCGGGGTATGTTGTCAGGGTTTCTTGAAACCGAGCTGTTGCTTGCAGGTTCAGTTCAGCAAGATGAATATGCAGAGGGTTTGTGTTCATGGCTGGATGATCCGGGAAATTTAGAGGCGATACTGTTTTTGGATAGAGCGGATGTGGGTGCCAAGTTATCTCACCGGGTACGTACAACCGATGCGGAGCAGGGCGTTCGCTGGCTCAAGTTGCAGGAGCATATTCTGGACCAGGTGCAACGACGGTTTAGACGTGCCGGGCTGGGCATAAAGATATTAGCTGCTAATGAATCCACCAAGGTCTTTAACGAACTGCATGGTCGGGTTCCTCTGGGCCTGATTAACCAATATCTGGAGGGTCGGTTTCCCCGGCGCAAGCTGCTGCAGAGGCTGACGGGTCTCAAGGGTGTCTCTCAGCCTTATGTTGCCAAGAAGGTATTGGAAAATGCCGCGGAAAGAATAAGAAATATGCCTAAGGCGCGCAGGCAGTATCACATTAAATGCTTTGTGCGTGATTTCGCCATGCTGCGCCGTGACCTGAAGCTGGCCTACAAGACCCACTGCACCATGAACAGCATCCGGATTCTATTACGTGATGAGGCCATAGAGCTTTCCAGAAGCAATGACAGTTTACAGGAGTTTATTCAGCCTTCTGAAGCTGGAGTCGAGAAGGAGCGGATTAGAAATCATGTGATCATCAAAGCGGATGTGCGTGGTTCCACGGCAATGACCGCTGAGCTGCTGGAGAAAAATCTGAATCCTGCGTCACACTTCAGCCTTAATTTTTTTCAACCTATAACCAAGCTCCTGGATCCCTTCGGTGCGGTGAAGGTGTTTGTGGAAGGCGATGCGGTTATTCTGAGTATTGCTGAATACGAGGACACCCCATATCAGTGGTTATGTGTAAGTCATGCCTGTGGATTGTCGCGCAAGATACTTCAGGTGGTGGATGCGCAAAATGTTCAAAACAGGAAGCATGGGCTGCCTGAACTGGAGTTGGGGCTAGGCATATCTTTCAATGATGGCTCACCCACATTTCTCTACGATGGTGATCAGAAGATTATGATCTCTCCAGCGATAAACCGGGCAGATCGTCTATCATCCTGTGCTGCGGTCTTGCGTCGCACCACCTTGGAGGAGAAGATCAAACGCGGGGTTGAGGTTGTGGTCCCAGTGGATCAGAGTGCGGTGCACAAGGATCGGAATGATGAGTTATTGAGCTTCAATGTGAATGGAATTGAGCTGGATATGCCCGCCTTCTTTAAGCTCAAGACCGAGCTGGCGCTACTACGTGTGCGGGGCAGCCTAGCCAACTATAGTAAGCACAGTGTGTTTTATGCCGGACGTTATCCCGATCGCACTGGCAATATGCATTGGCTGGTGGTGCGTGAGGCTCCGGTACGGCTTTGGGTAGGGAACAGTGTCAGCACTGAGGAGGAGTGGGGGCGCAGATTCTATGAAGTGGTCACTGATCCTGACGTGATCACCAGACTCAAGAAACGGATAATGGATAAAAAGGGCCATGAGGATACACAGCCCGGTATCGGTGACTACCCGACCGATGACCCGGATGGTGCTCAGTACATCCACTAAGGTGTAGTGGCTCTGACTCGACCTGACACTTCTGTATATCTGGGCTAGATGCAATCAGACTGCTTTCGACACACTCCGGGCAAATGCCATATAAGCTAAATGGCCACGACCCCCATCCTAATCTGGAACACAACTCACTGCGACTACTCCTTCTGAAATACCGCTTTTGAGAAATGGTAATTGCATATCGAGAGGATATACTAACTGACTATTGTCAATTATTGCATTTGGTAATTATACAAGACCAAGGAGATGGTGAGTGACTATTACAGATAACTGGGGTTATGTTAAACAGGCTGCAACTGGTCTCTTGGGTCTGCTGATGGCGCAAAGTGCTGCAACTGCCGAACGCAAATTTCTGCCCCCTATACTGATGGTGTTGTTTGTAGGAAGCCTGATGGTTTCAGGTATGGCTCAGGCGCTTACGCAGACTTACATATTGGATAATGTTTTTCTTAATAGCACTCAGCAAATGACGGGGACTTTTGTTTGGAATTATGACGCTGGAGATTTTGAGGGTGGTAGCGTTTCTTCTAGTGAATTCAGCATTCCTACATATTCAGAAGCTTTTTACGGCCCATATACGATTTCATATGATATAAAAAAATCTATCGAGTTTTCATTGATTGGTAACTTCCATGATAGAGATTTTAATATCACCCTGGTCTTTCTGAACCCATTAACACCTACTTCATCAGCTTTACTCGATACCGTTAACAGTAAATGGACGATATCGCCAACTTTAGGGATTTTTGGGCTTGTTAAAAGTGGCAGTATTATGCCCATCACAAGTGCTGTTCCAATCCCGTCAGCCGTATGGCTATTGGGCTCTGGGCTGCTAGGTCTGACCGGCCTCTACAAACGCAAGAAAGCAGCCTGATAATAGAGCGGTATGTACATGAAACCCTGTCCTTAGTGGCGGGGTTTTTCTTTTCTGCTATTTGATCGCTTCCGACACTAAGCAGTCTGTTATGAGTTGCTTATATAGTGTGTCAGTATTTTTTACACCTGCCCATACTGCCCAGAATCAGCCTGAACCATGAATTGCTGCTTACGACACACCCTGGACATAAAGCGGCCATCAAACTTCGGAAATTAGTGTGGCTAAGAATTAAATTGTGTGAAGATTTGTTTTGTATTAGGTATCAGTAACCTTCGATATAACGCTTGATATCGAGGATCGGCGTATCGGCGAAGGCATCAATACCATCAATCTCGATAATATTCCCTTTGACCGATAACACCTTGCAACGCGTGAGCGCAACCAGGTTTGGTCGCACCGGTGCACGGGTCGCAAAAACGCCCCTGAGCGGGTTGCTCGGGTCGGCAAAGGGATGCACCCGCAGGATAGAGCGTTGTGCCGGCGTATCATTGCGGTCAAACCACCAGATTACCCAGATTGATTCCAGTTCATCCACGCCCAGCAGGGCATCCTGGTATTCCCTGCTAATTTCAAGGGCAGTCTTGTCACCTACTTTTCGTACCCAGCCAATCGGGTGGACCTGGTACTGGATTGTATCGGGTGACTCCGTTTCATCCGCCATCAGTTTCTGCCCGGACGTGACAACCATGAATACTATTGTTACGAGTGCTAAAAAAAGCGATTTCATAAGACTCTACCCCGATCAAGGTTCATTGAAAGATGAAGTGATAAAAAGTAGTAGAAAAAGTTAAGTATATGGCCGCAAACGACACAAACCGGACAAATGCCATCTATTGAAATAGTAACAACTGCAATCCTATCCAAGCGCGCTATTTCAAAACTACACACCCAAGCGAGTCTTTGATCCCACGATGCATTTTGGGGCATCCAAGCCTTCAAAACACACTCGATTTTCGACAGCCTGTTACTGCCCCGGCCGTCCTGGTCACCGGCACTGCGCGATAGCAGAGATATGATAATCCAAATGAACTGTTAATAGTTGAGAGCCATTATTTAAGTTTAGCGAAATGAATTATTAGAGTGGTGAACTGTAATGAATAGGTGAATATAAAGGGTAATTCTAAACCGGTCGGGTTTAATCAACCATCAATAGATTAGCAGTAGCGATAAAAATGGATGATCTGCTGGCATTGAAGTGGGTTTTTTTGATATAAGTCAGGCTGTCGTGTGATTTTTAGGGATTCCACAAAAATAGAGCAGGTTAGATTGAAGGTGCAAAATGAGTAAAAGTGAGCTGGTTTGGGATGAAGATGCATTGAAATTACTTAAAAAGATTCCTTTTTTTGTACGCAATGCCGCTAAGAAAAAGATTGAGAAAACTGCCATTGAATCGAGTGAAAGTCGAGTTACTGTAGAGCTAATGGAGCAGATAAGGCGCGAAAGAAGTAGTTAGAATTTGCTATAGCATATAATTAAAGCCCCACCCAGCTACTGTACTGGATGGGGTTTTTCTTAGCTTGCTGTTTAACCGCCTCTGGCATACTGCGGACTGTCAGACTATATCTAAACTTGTTTTCAAATGTGTAAGATTAGATTTGAGTTACTACAACTAAGGTCTGTCAGCGCTAACCTTTATTTTGCGGAATCTGGATATTGTCTGCGGTTTTGCGGATACGCCGCTGTATGGGTGGCATGCTATCCGTAAGGCGTCTGGGCTTCTGACCCAGGCGTTGTTGGTAGATTACGGTGTAGGCCAGGACCCGCTTCAGATAGCCTCTGGTCTCTTCAAAAGGGACAGTGGCAATCCAGAGGTCGGCCGGTATGGCCTTGACCGGTAGCCAGCGGCGCACCCGGCTGGGACCGGCATTGTAGGCGGCGGTTGCCAGTACCTGATTCTGTCCCAGTTGGTTTAGAACCCCTCTTAGGTAGGCCGTACCCAGGCGAATATTTATATCCGGTTGCAGTATTTTGCTATTTTTGGGGACGCGTATCTTGAGCTTGCGGGCGGTGCTGCGAGCAGTTCTTGGCATCAGTTGCATCAGACCCAGTGCCCCGGCCGGTGAATGCGCATCCTGGACAAAGGCGCTCTCCTGACGGATTACTGCAAATACCCAGGCGCTCTCTAGATTCTTCTCCTTGGCGCGTTTATCCACGCGCTTGCGATGCGCCAGGGGGAAACGTAGTTTCAGATCATCCCAGGATCTGGCTGCGGCTGTGGCAACTATGGAACGATCATACAGGCCCCACTTATGTGCCAGGATGGCCGCGCCATTGAGCTGCTCTGGACTCATCTTTCTGGTTGCTGCCCGCCACTCCCTGCGTCCCGAGGTGTAACGGTTTAGCAGAAACATCTCCCTTGAACGCAGCAATCCAGGGTTTGTCTTTAGCTGTTTGAGGGTGGAGTCCTTCACCTTCAATGGCTGGTAGTTCAGGGCGTAATCAATCTTCAGGATATCGGCAGCCAGGAAGCCGTAAAAGCTGCGTTCGCCGATGATCTGTCGGAAATGATCTTCCGCCTCACTCTTCTGTCCCAGTTCGCCCAATGCCCGGGCCTGCCAATATCGCCACTCGTCACTGGATTTAAGGTTGTCTGGCAGTTGCTTAATCCACCGGTTCACCAGTTTCCATTTTTGTTTGGAGAGGGCGGTCCTTATGCGTTTTTCATGCAGTAGGGTGTCATGGGGCTGAGGCCGAATTTGACCCAGGTATTTCAGGCTTTGCTTATGTCTGCGCTGTATCATACGCATGGCTATGGCGCGCTCGGCCTGCTTCTGCAGTTCGACCGGAAACTTGTTATCCTTCTGTAGCCTGTTCCAGGCGGAGATGGCGGTGTTGACGTTTTTACGCGCTAGCCGTTTGACTCCATGGGTCAGGATGATCTTGCGCAAGCGGTCAGGGCCGGAAAGCTTGACCCTTTTTTTCAGCTTATCAGGATGGTTATGGATTCGTAGCCACTGATCAAACCACCCTCTCTCACTGGCTGGCAGGTAGCGCCGCAGGTAGCGGGCAAGTCCAGGCTCGTTCTTCTGCATGGCGAGTTCAATACGTTTCCACACCAGTCTGGCCGTTAGCTTGCCGGCCTTGCGCCATGCCGTGAATACCGGGGTGCAGTCGTCTGGACGGGAGCCGCCATATGACCAGATGGGCACAACCAGTTGGTAGGCCTTCTTCTGCTGTTTGTTGTGGATCAGGGCGCGCAGATAGTTGCACTGACGTTGGATACTGTCCTGTGGTGCATATATCGCCAGATAGTCCGACCACATCCTCTTCTTTGCCAGATAATTGAGCCACTCTCGGCGCAGGAGATGGGAGATGGGGACATCTTTGTAGTTGTTCAGGAATTTCTTTACCCGGGGGAGTTTTTTGCTGGAAAAACCGTAGCGTAGCTCCTGGTATTCCAGATAGGGGTAGAGCGGGTAGTCTGCCAGAGTTTTTCTCAGGGCCTGATACTTGGTTATCTTGCCCTGTTTCAGGGCCTTTTCTGCCGCGACAAAGTTGCTGCGCTGTTCTGTATATTGGGCGGCAACGTTCTTTGCTCCCGCCTGGCAAGAGAGTATCAATACAAGTAAAAACAATATGTTGCGGTTGTTATTGATGGTTTGGTTTCCTGTGTAATATGTGATCAATTGCGGTCTATAAAAACAGCATAGCATGATGGGGTTTGGTTTTTCTCCTGGTTTCAGTGCCGGTGAATTTAGCCATTATTGATTCTGCGGCTGGGCGTCAGTCTAAAGTGGCGCCCTGTAGCTCTGTGTTGTATCTGGGAGCAGTGTTGGGCAGAATCTATCTTTTACAGTCTATTATTAACCCGACCCGGCCCCATGTTATGGGGCCGGGTTAATATCGTGTTACACAGGAGAGAGTGATGGTTGTTGAAGATGAAAACATGGCAATGGAGTTACGCAGTGGCATCTCCGCCTTTGAAGCTAAGTATTTTGGTGATGCTTCAAAGTTGCTCTCCCCGCTGGCAGATGCCGGTCATCCTGAAGCCCAGTACCGGATGGCGGTGATGGCGCAAAATGGCCTGGGTATGGTCCAGAACGAAAATATGGCCCTGAAATATATGACCGGGGCTGCGGAGTCTGGTCATGCGTTGGCACAGCACGGGCTGGGATTTATGTACATGGAGGGTGAGTGTGCGCCGAGTGACCCGGTCAAGGCCATTGAGTGGTTCAGAAAGGCGGCGGATCAAGGCATGATCGGTTCTCTTACCACCATGGCCAGGATGTACAAAGAGGGGTTGGGGGTAGAGAAGGATCTGGATGAGGCCAAACGTCTGTACCACGAGGCGGGATTTGATGAGATGTAGGCATCAGGATGCACTAACTAGATGCTGAAGCGGGAGAGCAAATTCCCCGGGGCTTCCCGGCGCACCCAATCCCGCAATAGTGGCCACTATGGGCAGGAGCGTCCCCGCCGTAGCAAGTTCTTGCCGGTGTTGTTCATTCTCTCCTTGGCCGCTGGTCTCTACATCTACCAGATGCCGGGCAGGCCCTGGGCCCCATATCTGGCGCAACTGCAACAACTGCTGAGTGAGCGTGAAGGTATTGGAGTCCTACCTGGTCCAGGCTCACATCCAGCCACCAGGCCTGCTCCCAAGCCGCAGTCGCGGCCAAAATCCGTAGTGCAAAGACTGGCCCAAAAGAGAGTTGCTCCCACTGTCTATAGAGCGCCAGAGGCGCCTATGGGGCGAGATGGTGTCAAACCGGTGCAACTGGATATCTCTATTGGTCTTGGGTTCAAGCCTGCGGGATTCAGGATCGGGGCCGTCTCAAAAAATATATCTCTGTCATCACAACCGGGCAGGCGCATGCATAGACTGCCCAGGTTTGACGCACTCCAGCAGAGCTATGGGGTGATCAAGCTGGCCCACGGCCAGGAGTATAGTTTTGCCCTGGATCTGGCGGCGGCGGGATATCGCATGTTCCTTGACCGTAATCGAAATGGAGATCTGCGCGATGATGGTGAGCCCCTGGTCAATCAAGGCAAGGGGCTATTTGCCACCAAGATCATCCTGCCACTGGCCCGTGTGAGTGGCATCTCAAAGTTGGAGGGGGAGTACCGGTTGTGGTTGTTTACCAATCCTGCTAGCTGGAAAAGGGGGAAAATGCTCTATTACTCCATGACTCAACTACGGGGGGAACTGGTGCTCAATGGGCGGCGTTATACGGCGTATCTGGCGGATAATGGGCCAGTGGATGGGGATTATCGTAATGACGGCATCAGCATTGACCTGAATGGTGACGGCAAGATCAACCGGGGGACTGAGCAGTTCCCCCCAGGTAAGCCCGCCACGATAGATGGAGCGAGCTATAGGTTCCGCATAATCAGGTGACACCAGCACTGCTGGCTTAGTGTTATTTGGTGCAATAGCGGCATAACGGGAGGCATATTTGCCTCCCGTTATGCCACGGCCTGGTGCTGGTTATTTACCACCCCGGCGCAGTCGTACCGCCTCTGCCATGGCGTGCAGTAGGGGGGTGCTCTCCTCCCAGCTGATACAGGCGTCGGTGACACTCTGGCCATAGGTCAGCTCCTGGTCTGGCCGTATGTCCTGGCGGCCTGCCACCAGATTACTCTCGATCATGGCCCCGATAATACGCTGGTCGCCGCGGGCAATCTGCCCGGCCACGTCATGGGCGGTGCTGATCTGTTTCTCATGTCGCTTACGGCTGTTGGCGTGGCTGAAATCTATCATCATCTGCGGCTTATGACCGGCGGCTTCCATCTCTTCAGCGGCAATGTTGATGCTCTCGGTATCATAGTTTGGCCGGGTGCCACCGCGCAGAATAACGTGACAGTCACTGTTGCCGCTGGTGGCAAAGATCGCAGAACGCCCCTGCTTGACCACAGACAGAAAATGGTGCGATTGCGAAGATGAACGGATCGCGTCCAGGGCTACCTTGAGACTGCCATTGGTGGCATTTTTGAAACCAACCGGGCAGGAGAGACCGGATGCAAGTTCGCGGTGCACCTGGCTCTCGGTTGTGCGGGCCCCGATGGCGCCCCAGCTGATCAGGTCGGCAACATACTGGGGGCTGATGGGGTCCAGGTACTCGGTGCCTGCGGGCAGGCCCATACCGTTGATGTCCAACAGTAGTTGGCGCGCCAGTTGCAGGCCCTTGTTGATATGGAAGGTGTTATTCAGCTCCGGGTCGTTGATCAGCCCTTTCCAGCCCACCGTGGTGCGGGGTTTCTCAAAGTAAACCCGCATCACGATCATCAGGTCATCCTGATACTTGTCACACAGGGGTCTTAGTTTGGCAGCATACTCCCGTGCGGCATCCGGGTCGTGCACTGAGCAGGGTCCGATCACCACCAGCAGACGGTCATCCTCACCATGCAGGATTTTGTGGATGGCCTGGCGCGCCTTGTAGACGGTCTCGGCAGCCTGCTCGGTAATGGGGAAATCGGTTAATAATTGTTCCGGTGAGATTAGCTCTTTTATCTCGCGGATTCGAAGGTCATCTGTATTGTAGGTCATAATTTTCATGTCAAAGCTGAAGAACAGACGCGATTATAAAGCAAATCGCATACCCATGCTGGCCTCTGGTGGTATGGTTCCGTACTGTAATTAAGGTTTATTTTGATCCTAGAACAAGGAGGTTTTTTCGGCGCAGAGGGCGCAGTTAAGGTAGAATTAGCGGGATATACCCGCTGCCGGGTGACGTATTTGAGAAGTATATTGAGCATGAGTGAAAACAAATATCCACTGCTAAACGCCATTGATACACCCTCCGGGTTGCGACTGCTGAACAAGTCACAACTGGCACAACTCTCCGAGGAACTCAGATGTTTTCTGATTGAGACCGTAGCCAGCACCGGGGGGCATCTGGCTGCCGGGCTTGGGGTGGTGGAGTTGTCGGTGGCGCTGCACTACGTGTTTGATACACCTGAGGACCGGGTGGTGTGGGATGTGGGGCACCAGGCCTACCCTCATAAGATCCTGACCGGGCGGCGTAATCAGATGCATACTCTGCGGCAACAGGGGGGATTGTCGGGGTTTCCACGGCGGGACGAGAGTCGCTACGACGCCTTTGGCGTGGGTCATGCCAGTACCTCAATCAGCGCTGCCCTGGGTATGGCGGTAGCGGCCAGACAGAAAGGTGAGGATCGCAAGATTGTGGCGGTGATTGGCGACTCATCCATCAGTGGCGGCATGGCCTTTGAGGCCATGAATCAGGCCGGTGGAATGGATACTGACCTGTTGGTGATTCTGAACGACAACGATATGGCGATCTCTCCACCAGTGGGTGCCTTTCGTAACCATCTGGCCAAAGTGCTCTCCAGCAAGGTGTACACCAAGGTAAGAGAGGGGGGGAAATCTGCCCTCAGTAATCTGCCCCATGTGAGCCAGTTTGTGGGGCGGGCGGAAGAACACATGAAGGGTATGGTGATGCCCGGCACCCTGTTTGAAGAGCTGGGATTCAACTACATTGGCCCCATTGACGGCCATGACATCGATGCGGTGGTGGATACCCTGGAGAACATGAAATCCATCCCGGGGCCGCGTCTGCTGCATGTGGTCACCAAGAAGGGCAAGGGCTTTAAGCCGGCAGAGGGTGATCCCTGTTTCTACCATGGTGTACCGCCATTTGATCCCATAACCGGGGCTATCAGTGGTGGTGGGTCCGGGATGACCTATACCAAGGTTTTCGGTGATTGGATCTGTGATCTGGCGGCGCAGGATATGCGGGTGGTGGCCATAACGCCCGCCATGAGAGAGGGTTCCGGGTTGGTGCGTTATGCCAAGAACTATCCCGAGCGTTATTATGATGTGGGCATCGCCGAAGGGCACGCCCTGACCTTTGCCGCTGGTATCTCCTGTGAGGGGTTAAAGCCGGTGGTGGCGATCTACTCCACTTTTTTACAGCGCGCCTTCGATCAACTGGCGCATGATATTGCACTACAAAATCTGGATGTAACCCTGGCCGTGGATCGGGCCGGGCTGGTGGGGGCGGATGGCGCCACCCACTCGGGCAGCTTTGATTTGAGCTATGTGCGTAGTCTGCCAAATATGTTAGTGATGGCCCCGGCCAATGAGAATGAGTGTCGCCAGATGTTGCAGACCGCCTATGAGTTCGAGGGGCCAGCCATGGTGCGTTATCCACGCGGGACCGGTCCCGGTGTGGCCATCTCCAAAGAGATAGATACCCTGCCCATAGGTGTCGGGCAGGTGGTTCGGGATGGGAAGAAGATCGCGCTTCTGGCCTTCGGCAGCATGCTCACCCCATCCCTGAAGGCGGCTGAAAGCCTGAATGCAACCGTGGTCAACATGCGCTTTGTAAAGCCACTGGATGAAGAGCTGATAACCAGTTTGGCGGAAACCCATGAGATCCTGGTCACCCTGGAAGAGAATATGGTTCAGGGCGGAGCTGGATCTGCCGTCAATGAGTGTCTGGCCCGGTGTGATATCAATGTCCGGGTATTGAACCTGGGTTTGCCAGACCGCTTTATCGAACAGGCATCACCCAGCCAGCAGTTGCAGGCGTGTGGCCTGGATGTGGCTGGCATCATCAATGCTGTAACTCAGTTTTCCGATAGTGACACGCTGGCCAGTACAGTGTCAGGCTGATCGGTACCAAATCTTCCAGGAATGGAGTCACCATGAAAAAAATTGCTATCCTGATTTCAATATTGGTTGCTGCGCTGTTTGTCGCCCCTGGCGTCATCGGGTTTATGGCCCAGAACCGGTACCAGGAGATCATTATCGGCATGCAGCAGGCGGGGCTTGAAGTTACCCGCAACGACTACCAGCGTGGCTGGTTCGGATCACGTTCAGAGACTGAATTCAAGCTGGCCCTGCCGCAGGATATGGGCGTGGAAGGGTTTACCCTCTCTATGCATAGTGATCTGGTGCATGGCCCCCTGTCACCCGATGGCGGGATGGCACTGGCATCGGTTGGCACCTATTTCAAGATCAACGGTGAGGCGCTATTCCCGGAGGATGATAATAAGATTCTGAATACCATAATCACCCTGGGTGGCAGTGGTAAGACCCTGATTGAGATTCCCGCGCTGAAGCTTGCGGGTGGTCCGGGAACGCCAGAGATTCAGTTTGGTGGGGCCGATGGTGTGCTGCTGTTTGACACCAGCTTTTCCCAGTTGGAGATTGATCTGAAGGTTCCGGCCTTACGCTTGGGCGGAGGGGAGGGGCAGAGCCTGAAGATTACTGAAGTTACCCTCGTCTCAAAATCCAATAAAGGCCTATCCAACCTGCGTCTGGGCAGTGGCAAGCTGTGGATCAAGCAGATCGGTTTTGTTAAACCCAAGAATGGAGTGAATATCAATATTGATGCCATTGATCTGTATGGCGATACGCAGGTGCAGGAGGGTAACCTCACCTTCAAGGCAAACTACTCGCTGCAGGCGGTGGCGGTGAACGAAACCAACTATGGGCCGGCGGAGCTTGAGTTTGATATTGGTAATATTCCGGTGGAAGTTACAGCAAAGATACAGCAGGATATGCAGGATATCCGGCGCCAGAATCTGCCCCAAGAGCAGCTGGGAATGGCCTTGTTGAACGTGCTTATGGCGGCGAGTCCTGATCTGCTTAAGGCCAATCCCGAACTGAAGCTGAAGCGTTTTTTTGTTAAGACTCCAGACGGGGACATTGAAGGGAATCTCTCACTGGCCACAGATGGATTGTCGTTAGGTGATCTTGGGAGCGCGCAGGCGGTTCTGGGAAAACTGAATGCTGATGCAGCGTTGCGTATGCCAGAGAAACTGCTGCGTTCCATTCTGGAAAAGCAGGCACAGCAGAGTGTCAGGCAGCAGGTAGCGATGCGTAAGCAGCTGGGCGAAGAGATTGAGATGCCCTCGGAAGATAAGATGCAGCTGCTGGGGCAGGATCTGGTGGAACAGCGCTTGAATGGTTTGCTAGAACAGGAGATGTTGGTTCGTGACGGTGCATACATATCCGGCAACGCCAAGCTCGGTGGTGGCTTGCTGAGTGTGAATGGCAAGACTATCCCACTGTTCATGGTGCAGTAACGAAAACCGGCTATCCAGTCATGAAGTCTAGATAGCCAGGTTACTGATTTTAAGGAAGCTCTGATTAAAGCCATCCATGGCTTTAATCAGAGTATGTAGGTGGAAAATGCGATTTCCCACTTCCTGCATTCCCAATGGCTCATAGCCATAAAAAATGGCAGCGTATCCATGTGCTGCAGGAACCTCTGAATAAAACAGAAATTTCTTAGAAGGTTATGGTTGGGCTCATCCAGATGTGAACCGCGATGGATGCCGCATAGCCCAGTGCAATCACTGGCGCCCACTTGAGATGCCCAAAGAAGGTGTAGCGGCCTCTGGCCTGACCCATCAGGGCAACGCCGGCAGCGGAGCCGATGGAGAGTAGTGATCCGCCCACCCCGGCAGTCAGGGTTACCAATAGCCACTGGTCATATGACATCTCAGGCATCATGGTAAGCACGGCAAACATGACCGGGATGTTATCCACGATGGCGGAGAGTATGCCCACCACAATGTTGGCGTTGGTGTGGCCCCAGTCTACGTACATGAGCTCTGAGACCATGGCCAGATAACCCATGAAACCAAGGCCGCCCACGCACAGTACAACACCGTAGAAAAATAGCAGGGTATCCCACTCGGCTCGGGCAATTTTGTTGAACACATCGAATGCCACCGGATCACCTATCTGTCCTGCATGCTCAGTGTTTTCCGCCTTGTCATGGTGTAGGCGCGAGGTGCGCTTCAGGAAGTAGCCAAAAAACTGCAGGTATGAGAGGCCAGTGAGCATACCGATTACTGGTGGCAGATGCAGGAAGTTATGGAAGCAAACTGCAGTAGTGATAGTCAGGAGAAACAAGGCAATGATCCTTTTTGCGCCACGTTTCATCACCACTGTATCGCCACCGCCAGTCGGTTTTTCGTCGGGAACGGCAAAGGACATGATTGCCGCAGGCACCAGCCAGTTGACCACTGAAGGAATGAACAGCCCAAAGAAGGCCCAGAAATCAACGGCCCCCTGTGGTGTGACAATGGACTTCTGCCACACCATCAGGGTGGTGATATCCCCAAACGGGCTGAAGGCACCGCCGGCATTGGCGGCTACCACAATGTTGATGCAGCCTAGCAGGATAAACTTGCTGTTATAGCCACCCACAGCGAGGATTACAGCGCACATCAGCAGTGCGGTGGTCAGATTATCTGCGATGGGTGAGATAAAGAAAGAGAGTACGCCGGTGATCCAGAATAGTTGCCGGAACCCAAACCCCTTGATTACCAGCCAGGAACGCAGGCTCTCAAATACATTCCTCTCATCCATGGCGTTGATGTAGGTCATCGCCACCAGCAGGAATAGCATCAGTTCTGCATACTCCAGCAGGTTGTGGCGTACGGCAACTTCAGCCTCGTGGGTGAGACCGTTGTTGGCGTAGACTACAGCGATACAGGCCCAGATGATGCCTGCGGCCAGGATTACGGGTTTGGATTTACGTAGATGAGTAAACTCCTCTGCCATAACCAGTAGATAAGCTACACCGAAAATTGCCAGGCCTGCATATCCGACCAGATGGGTGGTCAGATCAAGGTGAGTTCCTTCTCCTGCGGCAGATGCCATGACTGCACCTGGCAGTATGCAAAGGATAAGAGTAATTAGTGTCGACAGCTGTTTCACTGGTTTTGTAACTCCCCTAAAAAGATTGTTCTGTTCATATCGTCCTTAGCTGTTCAGCCTTTAATTATATCCAGGCGAGGCCAGCTAATACTCTATATTTGATTGACTCCCAGACCTATACGCCATCTGCCATTATTGGCCAACACCGGTCTATCCCCGTAGTCACTTAATCCAGATACTACATGAATTGAATGGGAGATTTTATCTAATTTTATTTTCTGGTACGTGCCGCCATGGCCTTGGCAATGGCAATGGCCTCCATGAAACCGATC
>CAZVME010000055.1:0-21183 GCA_964628835.1 uncultured Gammaproteobacteria bacterium
GCGCACGTGGTTACACCGATAAGCGGTTGTTGGAGGCGATGATCCGGGCTGCGGATGAGATCTTTCCCGAGGCCATCTTTGCGGTGCATCTGGATCATGGTGATGAGGAGACTTGCTATGAGTGTATCGACAGCGGCTTCTACAGTTCGGTGATGATCGATGCTAGCGCTGAGGAGTTCGAGGAAAATATTGCCATCACCAAACGGGTGGTGGATGCCGCCCACGCCAAGGGCATTGTAGTGGAGGCCGAACTGGGTAAGCTGGGTGGGGTGGAAGAGCATGTCTCGGTGGATGAGGCCGATGCCAAGCTCACTGATCCAAAACAGGTGGAAGAGTTCGTGTCCAGAAGTGGTTGCGATAGTCTGGCTTGCGCCATTGGTACCAGCCACGGCGCCTACAAGTTCAGTGGTTCCCAGGGGCTACACTTCAATGTAATTGAGGATATTGCCAAGCTGCTGCCGCGTTTTCCGCTGGTGATGCATGGCTCCAGTTCAGTGCCCCAGGAAGAGGTGCAGCGCATCAATGCGGCCGGGGGGAATATGGGTGGTGCCAAGGGTGTGGATGAGGCAGAGATATCCAAGGCCAGCAAGATGGGTGTGACCAAGGTAAATATTGACACTGATGGCCGTCTGGTATGGTGCCGGGTGCACCGCGAACATCTTTTGGAGAACAAGGAAAATTTTGATTTGCGTGGGCCGGGTAAGATATTTATGGCCGAGTACGCCAACTACATTGCCCACAAGAGTGAGGTGCTGGGAAGTGCCGGGCAACTGGACAGCGTGCGTGAATTCATAAAGAATAAGGTCGTATAAAGGCGCGGTGCTAGCGCTGCCACAAGGCAGGCGTTAATAAGAATAACAATACAAAGGCGTATGGGGATGAAGTGGTGTTGACAGCCATTTTTTAACCATACGCCTTTTACCGTAACAAAGGGGCTGGAAGGTAGTTTAGTAGAGAGATGGTTATGGATGCCAAGTACAAGATTTTGTTTAGTGGTAAGTTCAAGTCATGGGTGGTTCAGGATGAGTTTGTCGCTTCCTTTAGTGAACATCTGGGCGCCAGCCGGGAGAAGGCAGCAGCACTGTATAAGATCGACTGTAAGGTGACCCTGAAAAAAAACCTCTCCGATATTGAAGTCGAACGCCATATGGCTGCGTTCGAAAAGATGGGGATGCTGGTGTACAAAAGGTTGATGCTGAAACCATTTGTGGGACCGCGTATAGAACAAGAGTCAAGAATAGAACATATGGACAGCGGTAAGCCGCAGAAGGGGATGGAGAGTGGTGATGGGTGTCAACACTTAAAGCTCTATCCACGTGTTATAGAGCAGGGCCGAAAGGATTGGTCTAGCCTCACCCGCAGCCTGAGATCATTGGTAAAGAAGATCGGCTCCTAAGCTGCCAGAATCTATGCCGACGGTGCAAGCCCCTATCACTTTGTTTGTAATTTGAGTTGTTCCCGCTTAACCGTCAACGCCAGCTCCGCCTGCTCAATCTGTTTGCGAGTCAACATGGATGCTGTGGCATCCAGAAACCTGGTCGCGTACTTATCCTTGCTCTCCTCTGCGATGGCGAACCATATATAGGCCTGGGTGAAATCTTTCTCTGTGCCCCTGCCGTATAGATAGAGTGCTGCCACCTTGCCGTAGGCGCGGGAGTCACCGCTATTCGCCGCTGCCAGATAACCCTTGAAGGCGGTGGTGTAGTCACCCTTGGTATAGGCTTCGTGACTCTGCTCAAATCCGGCCCAGATAGGGGGTGTGGCTAGGATGAGGGTGCAGGCAATGGCGGAGAGAAGATGTTTGGTTGTAGGTCGCATGTTGGTGTAATCCGTTCTGTTTAATACAGGGCAAGGGGCGTATTCTCCATGGCTACACGTTGATGTGCAAGCGTGGAGATATGATCCTGCCAGTACTGATGGCTGTTAAACCAGGGGAAGGCGGCGGGAAAGGCCGGATCACTCCAGCGCCGCGCCAGCCAGGCGGCATAATGGATGATGCGCAGGGTGCGTAACGGCTCGATCAGACGAACTTCCGCCGGGTTCAGGGGCCGGAACATCTCGTAACCTTCACGCAGATAACTAAGTTGCATGGACATCTCGTTGGCCTCGCCCGAGAGCAACATCCACAGATCCTGAATGGCCGGGCCGTTGCGGCAGTCATCCAGATCCACAAAGTGGGGGCCATTGTCGGTCCAGAGGATATTCCCCAGGTGGCAATCACCATGCAGGCGGATCTGTTGATAGTCGCCAACGTCATCAAATGAGGTGTCGATTATCCCCTGTAGCTGTTGCGTGATCTGACGGTAGCTGGTCTCCAGTTCTATGGGAATCACGCCATTTTCCAACAGGTAGTTGGCTGAATCAGAGCCCATCTCTCCCGGATTTAGGGTGGGGCGGTTCTTGAATGGCTGGCTGGCCCCAAGCTGATGGATGCGGGCCATAAGGCGTCCCACCCACATCAGGTCATCTGGATCATCCAGATCCGGCCAGCGGCCACCCTGGCGTGGGCAGAGGCTGAAACGATAGCCCTGATAGCTGTGTAGGGTGTTGCCCTCAGCGTCTTGCAGCGGGGCCACCACCGGGATCTCTTCAGCGGCCAGGCTCAGGCTGAAGTCATGCTCCTCCTGGATGGCGGTGTCACTCCAACGCCCAGGACGGTAGAATTTTGCCACCAGTGGCGGGCCGTCCTCCTGCCCAATCTGGTAGACCCGGTTTTCATAGCTGTTCAATGCCAGCATGCTGCCATCGGGCTGGAACCCCCTGGATTCCAGGGCCGCGATGATGGTATCCGGGGTCAGCCCAGAGTAGGGCGGAAGGGTGTCCTGCGTCATTCGTGACCGGTGAGACGGGTCTCAGCCTCGTGATATTTTTCGGCCGTTTTTGTTACGATTTCCTGTGGCAGGTCTGGTCCTGGTGGAGTCTTGTCCCACTCCAGGGTCTCCAGGTAATCCCGTACAAACTGCTTGTCGTAGCTGGGGGGGCTGATCCCCGTCTGGTATTGATCAGCAGGCCAGAAACGGGATGAATCCGGGGTTAGGATCTCGTCGATCAGAACCAGATTGTCATCCTGGTCCAGGCCGAACTCGAACTTGGTGTCGGCGATGATGATCCCCTTCTCCAGGGCATAGGCTGCACACTCGGTGTAGATCCTGATGCTCACATCACGTACCTGTTCCGCCAACTCCTGCCCCAGCAGCTTCACCGTCTCTTCGAAACTGATGTTCTCGTCGTGATCGCCGATATCGGCCTTGGTAGATGGGGTGTAGATGGCCTCAGGCAGCTTGGCAGCCTGCTCCAGGCCCTCCGGGAGCTGAATGCCGCAGACGCCGCCACTGCGCTGGTAATCCTTCCAGCCGGATCCAATCAGGTAACCGCGGACAATGGCCTCCACTGGCAGGGGGCGCAGCTTGCGCACCACCAGGGCCCGGTCTCCCAGGATGGCGCGTTGTCTGGCGTCAGGCACTACATCAGACAGTGGCTTGTCTGAGAGGTGGTTGGGGATGATATTCCGCGTGCGCTTAAACCAGAAGTTGGCCACTCTGGTGAGTACTTCGCCTTTGCCCGGGATGGGTTGTGGCAATACCACGTCAAAGGCCGAGAGGCGGTCCGAGGTGACGATTAGCATGTGCTGGTCGTCCACGTTGTAGATATCCCTGACCTTGCCGCGGTTCAGCAGCTCCAGGTGTGGCAGATCGGATTCGAAAAGGGCATCCGCTTGGCTCATGATATTTTTACCGGCTGTGAAAAATAGTGAATTATAGCGCGTAATCCTTGCTGGGAAAAACGCTGGGAAAGGGTTTTTTTCGAAAAATCGGAAAATTGATTCACCTTTGGTTTGCACTTATGGTTAGCTTGCTATGTCAGGCTGGCCAAATGGCCCCGACGGCGTCATGGATCCCTGCTATAACCAGGGGCAGTGCATTGGATTGAGGAGAGCGTGATGGCAGAGTACCAGGGCAGTTGCCACTGTGGGGCAGTGCGTTTCAGCTACGGCGGGGAGGAGGTAACCCAGGGGCTGCGCTGCAATTGCTCGCTGTGTTCCCGCAAGGGGACCATGATGTCGGCAGAGATGATCCCTGAGGCTAATCTGAAGGTGGATGCTGGCCTCAAGGATTTGGGCCTGTACCAGTTTGGAAAAAAGAGCGCCAAGCACTACTTTTGTCGTAACTGTGGTATCTATACCCATCATGAGACCGCCAGAAAGGCTGGGCACTACCGGGTGAATCTCGGCTGTGTGGAGGGGGTAGACTGCTTTACTCTGGAGGCCGATGTGTTTGAGGGTGCCCATCTGCTGTGACGCCTGAACAGGGTTGGTTGACAATAACAAGAGCGAGAATGATGTGGATGTAGATGACAGTGCAAATATTGCGGTGGTAACCACCGGCGGGACCATAGCTACCTCCGGTAGCGGAGAGGATGTTGCGGTAGACAGTAGTTTTATTCAGGCCGCCAATCACCGCTGTAAGGTCATCCCATTCATGGATCAGCCCAGCAGCTACCTCACCTCTGAAACCGCAGTACGACTGGCAGATGGGCTTGCAGATCTGTTGCAGGAGTATGACGGTATTGTGGTTACCCATGGCACTGACACCATGGAAGAGGCCGCCTATCACTGCATGCTCACGATTAAGTCGGACAAACCGATAGTGTTCACAGGTTCCCAGCGTAAACCGGATATGGATGGGTTTGATGGCATGGTGAATATCAACGACGCCATCAGCGTGGCTGCCTCCCCGGATTCTGTGGGGCGTGGCTCCATGCTGGTTTTTGATGGTGTGATCAATAGTGCCCTGTATGCAGAAAAGAGTGAGTCCATCCGCTATCATGCCTTTGATTCGGTGCGGGGTGGAGTATTGGGGCATCTGGTGGGCCGTCAAGTGGTCTACACCTGTCCGCCGTTTCGTGGCCAGGTTTTGGAGAATCTGGTGCAGGGTCGGGTGTTTATTCTGAAATGTCATATGGATGTGGATCCAGAAATCGTCGCCTCGGCGGTGGCTATGGCCGATGCTGTTGTGGTGGAGGGCTACGGTGGCGGACGTGTGCCGCTGGCGATTCTTGAACTGGTTGAACAGGCAGCGCAAGAGAAGCTGGTTATTCTCACCACCAGGGTTCACAACTACCACATTTATGATGAGTATGGTTTTCCTGGTAGTTACCGCTATTTTCTGGACCGTAACAGCCCGCTGATCTTATCAAATCTGGGGGCGGTGAAGAGCGCGATTCTGGTGAAGTTGTGTATGGGAAACGGTATGGACCCCGCCTCAATAGTGCAGGCGTTCAAAGTATAACAATTGATTATATAACAATATGAGTTAAACCGAGTTCGAGTTAAACCGGAGTTAAACCGGGTCAGAGAGCAATTGTTCCTAATATACTAATCAAACACCAGATACCCGGGCCAGTCCTCCTTAACACATGGTCGCCCGGGTTGGCCCAATCGGGCCGATCTGTTAGTCATGTTTTCAATTTTATCTTTAAACATTGATCGCCCAAGCACAAGCTCATGGTTAAGCGCCTCGCGTATATGGTGAATAGTATCAACATCATCTACTGCACCCCTGAAGAGCTCGCGATATGCGGATTGCCTCTCTTCAACACTTGAACCAAGCCGCATATAGATTGGATGTGATTGGATCAGATCATCCATGCCTGCCTGTGCATTGCAGTGGTAACTAGACCATTTATAATCACCAGGATGATCTACCATCCTTGCTCTAACCGGATTAAGTTCAATATACCGCATACAGGCCAGAAGATAGCTATCAGAATCAACCAAACTTGATTTATAGCGACCTTCCCAAAGAGTACCAGACCGGTTGTAACTCGTATTTATGTACCGTACATAGCGTCGACCAAGTGCTTGCATCATCTGTGATATGCCATGCTGTATCATTGGCGTAACCAGCAAATGTACATGATTTGTCATAAGAACATACGCATGAACCCGGCATTGATACTTTTCTGCCGACACGCTTAACTCATCTAGATAGCGACTGTAATCACCCTCAGACAAAAAACAGGGTTCTCGATTATTTCCACGTTGAATAATGTGCTGAGGAATACCGGGTAAGTTAAACCTGGGTTTACGTGGCATATCCAACCTCCTTGTTGGCTAAACGTACTTATCTATTGCCTATCATACAAACCAAAAGCCTATATTAGAAATAATTGCTCTCTGACCCGGTTTATTCTGACCCGGTTTATTCGCAAACCAAAAACCTAAACCTATATTAGAAACAATTGCTCTCTGACCCGGTTTATTCGCTTTGCATCTCTTGTTCAGAGACTAACCCGCATCTAATAACCAGTCAAACAATCAGGTTAGACTTGTAGATATTCAGGGGCTGGAGCCAAACCAACTACCCATAGATGTTCTTTACGAAAGGGTACGTTTGGATTGACTCCGACCCCAGGACTACAGTTAAGTGTCAGACTTCTCCTGGCGCTGCATCCATATCTCCAGACCCTGGGCGTTTATATCCAGATCCAGGCTTAGCAGCTCCTCCTGCTGTGTCAGTGGCAGATCACATGCATGTTTCTTCAGCTGATCCAGGTAGATCTGCTTCAGTCCTGTCTGCAACTGTGCATAACGGTTGTCTGAAGTTACTGTTTTGCTCAACTCCACATAGGCGTCCAGACAGCGGTGCAGGTCCTCGGCCATACGTGACAGGTCTCCAATACGGCCATAGTGGGCCAGGTACATGTTCTCAGGGTTGTAACCCATGAGCCGGTCGATGGTCTGATGCCAGGCGTCCGGGTCGAACTGAACCGGGGTGGATGGGGCGTAGATGAACTGTCCGTTGTGGTTGTCGAACTCCCGGTATGAGATGCCGAAGGTGTCGCCGGTGAAAAAGCCGTTGCTGCTTTCGTCATACACGCAGTAGTGGTGACGGGCATGTCCCGGGGTGTCCAGGCACACCAGTTGTCGTCCATTCAGATCAACAGTAAATCCGTCTGCAGCCTCAATTACCCTTTCTTCCGGTACAGCCTTAAGTTGGCCAAAATTCTCTCGGAATTTATCTTCACCATAGACCGCAGTGGCGCCTGCGGTGAGTTTGGCAGGATCTATCATATGGCGGGCACCATATGGATGAATCACCAGATGCGCCTCAGGCAGTTGTTGCATCAGTTCGCCCACGCCGCCGGCATGGTCCAGATGCACGTGGGTGGGCATTACGTACCGGACCTGTTCCGGTTGCAGCCCCTGTTTATCTAGCAACTCCATGATGGTAGGCACAGTGTGGCTGGTGCCGGTGTCGATCAGCACTGCGGCATCGCCCTCATGCAGCAGATAGCAGGCCGCGAGGCCAGGACGTTGGTACATGGCCTCGATGCAGAAGATGCCGCTACCCAGGTCCTGGTACATGGAGCTGTTCATGCGGGTTGGTCCTTATAACATCTTGTCGGCGATGCTGATCAGACGATCTCCCAGCATGTTGGTGTAACTGCCCAGTTCATTGTCATACCAGCCATAGATCACTACCTTGGTGACCGGGGCCTCCAGGGCGTCGCCACCATCTGGTGGGTACATGCGCACCATGGCGGTACGGGTATGGGTCTCGCTGGACTCGATGGTGGCGGCTGCCTTGGGGAAGCCGATAATGTCCGAGGAGACATTTTGGTGTTCCGAGTAGCTGAGGTAGCCGTCCATAGGGCCTTCAGCTGCGGCCTTATAGATGGCGTTGATCTGATTGCGATCCACCGGCTTGGATGGGTCTTCCGCCTGAATGTTCAGAGTCAGGATAATCAGGGAGCCGGTGGCGGTGGGTACCCGTACCGATTCGGCCATGAAACCTATATCCCCCATCTCTGGCAACACCAGCTTCAGCGCCTTGGCGGCACCGGTGGTGGTGAGGATGATGTTGTTCAAGATGCTGCGGTTCTTGCGGATATCCTTGGCACCGGCCTTGGGCACGGCATCCAACACCTTCTGACTGCCGGTAGCGGCGTGGATGGTAACCATGGAGGCGGAAAGTATGTGATCGGACCCAATGGCGTCCAGCATCGGCTTCATCATGAAGGAGAGGCAGGTGGTGGTGCAGGATGCGGCCGACAGCAGGTTGTGGCGGCTGGGATCGAAGTCACTGCCGTTGATGCCCATCACGGTGGTTATGGCGTCATCCGGCATGGCCAGACCCTGGTTCTTGATCTTAAACGGTGCCGACAGGATGACCTTCTCTGCACCAGCATCCAGATGTCCGCGCAGGGAGCCCTTGGGGTCATCGCCGGATACGGTGGGGTCGGTATAGGCGCCAGTGGTATCCGCCACCAGACGCACGCCATGTTCACGCCAGGCGATGTCTCTGGGATTTCTGTCGCTGCGCAGAACCGTTACCGGGACACCGTCAATGGTCATGGTGCCGGTCTCTTCGTTCAGATTCTCAATCACCGTGCGTGGTGAATTGAAACCATACAGGAAGTTACCCAGGCGTCCGTAGCTGCTGTCCTTTTCTATCACCTGGGCAATATCGGCCATGCCCTGACCGACGTCGCGTCCCAGGTTGATGACGATCCCGGAAAAGGATTTGTTGGCGATATGGTGCCAAAGTGACAGTTTGCCTATCCGACCCATGCCGTTGATGCCTAACTTTAAGGCGCTGGTTTCAGTTCCCATCCTGCTGATTTCTCCTGTGAAAGGGATGTATTAGTAGTTTAATGCGCCAGACTATGATTTTAGTCATAGAATTGCGGGGGTGTTAATTTTACTGTAGCTGGTCCTTATATCAACCTGGATGCACTGTCCCCTTCCGGTGCCGTTTCGGTTGGGTGCTCGCCACGCAGCAGGATGCCGCTGCGGCCATCAATGCTAATGGTGTCACCAAAGCGTATTTCGGTGTCGTTGATGGAGCAGCGGCTCTCAGATTCAAATACCTTCAGGGCCTCACAGCCCACCACGCAGGTCTTCTCCAGGCGGATGGTGACGATGGAGGCGTGGGAGGTCTGACCGCCGCGGGCGGTGAGTACGCCATCGGCTTGGGATATCTCATGGATATCCTCCGGTACCGTATCTGATCGTATCAGGATCAAGGGTGTGTTGGGTGACTGCTCCCTCAGGGCCTTGATGTTGTTCAGGTTGAACACGGCCCGTCCCGACAGGGCACCGCCACAGACGCCGATGCCGCGTCCCAGCAGGCTGGTCTTGAGTGCCGCAGTGGGTTCAAAATGGGCTAGAGACTGGATCTTGGAGGTGACCATATCCCGGGTCTGAAGCAGATACAGGTTATCAGCCTCCGGGCCTTCGAAGGTGAACTCCATCTCCTGCTTATTCCAATTCTCGTTGTATACCAGTTCCCGCGACAGCTTGAGCAGGGAGTCATAAATCTCCGGAAACATCACCTCCATGCTCTGATTAACCGGGCGGTCGTCCAGTTCGGCCTGTTCTATGGAGATGGGCATGGTGGCTACCAGTCCGCCCACGATATCCTCACCCTGGTTGCCGGGTGTGTAGTCGCCCCACAGGGTGACCTGGCTCAATTTGCGGTAGGGGTGAGCGGTAAATAGAACGCCGGTGCCAGAGTCCTGATTCAGGTTGCCAAACACCATGCCTTGGATCAGCACGGCAGTGCCCCATTCATTGGAGATATCCATCAGGCTGCGGTATTTGATGGCCTCGGTGGCATTCCAGGAGCCAATTACCATATTTATGGATTCATACAGTTGCATCCATGGGTCATCCGGTATACCCAAGTCGTGGTCCTGTGCTGCCTGTTTATAGGTCAGGGTCAGTTCCCGCATCTGCTCGGCGTTGAACTGCTGTTTTTTGTCTACCCCGTGGCGCTCCTTGGCATCGCGCATGATGGTACTGAATTCGTCGCGCCCCATGCCACCGCTCATGCACCAGGACTGAATAAAGCGGCGATAGGTGTCCCAGGCAAAATAGGGTTTGCCGGTCTTCTTGGCCAACTCCAGGACGATCTCTTCATTGAGTCCAAGATTGTGGATGGTGGACATCATTCCCGGCATGGAGATGATAGGGCAACTGCGTACCGAGATCAGCAATGGGTCGCTGCGGCTACCAAAACGCCGCCCAGTAGCCCGTTCGATGTAGGCCACCTCATTGTCCAGACGCCGGGTGAAATCCTGCCAGGCGGGAGGAAAGCGGCGGATTATCTCTTGGCAGCGAAAGAACTCGGAGGTAAGGACGCTACCTGCCGGCACCTTTACTCCAAGCTTGATCAGTTGCACCAGGTTATAACCCTTGTTGCCCAGGTGGATCAGGTCGTGGGTGTGTTCGTTTTCGGAGTGCAGTTGGCAGAACAGCTTCTTCGGATCATAGGTCATGAGCTGATCCAGGTAGTTGCTGCTAAGATGCGCCTCCTGTTCGTTCAGTACCTGGTAGACCCGGGTGATGAAGTTATCCAGGGACTGGATGCCGATAGTCTCGGCAATCAGGTCGCGCTCGAAACTCTCGGAGATACGACTCAGGGTGCCTGCGGTGTCGTCATCCACATGGTTGCGGTATGCGGGCAGCAGGGCGTCTTGTGGGATCTGCGGAACAATCACCGCCAGGGTGTCCCGGTGGTGGTTGGTGTAGTAGGTGTAACGGATGTCTGAGATCGCCTCGGACAGGCCACGGAAGATGTCCAGGTATTGCAGATAGGAGAAGCGCTTTACCTGCAGGGATTTTTCCAGTACATCCACCTGGTTTTCCAGGCGTTTCGAGGCAATGCCGTCGATGGCCAAGGCGCGGATAAACAGGCGCAGGGCCTTGACCACGCGGTAGAAGGTGGCCTGGGTCAGCAGGGTGTCGCCGGCCTTGGCGGTGAGCTGTTCCAGATATACATTGGCCATGTTCTCCAGGCGAAAGGAGAGACTCAGGGCATCAAACTTTTTCTCCTGGTAGCGGCCATACACCGATGGGATGTCGGTGGCGATATGGCGCTTGTGGAAGATGTCCTCACGGGCCTCAAACTTCTCCGGGCTGAGGGTTATCGCCTTCAACTCCTCCAGGGTATCCAGCACCGCTTCCAGACCGGCGTATGGGTCGTTGGTCTGCAACGCCTTTACCATGGGCTCTATGTCTGGCAAGCCACTCTCTTGCAGCTCCTGCACCTGGTTTTTTATGTCGGCAAAACCTAGGTCGTACTTCAGGTTTACCAGTTGATACATGCGGATCAGCAGGACTACCCGGCGCAGCTCCTGCTCAGGGTGGTAGGTCATGGCCATGATGGTCTTTTCCATCTCGCCACGGGACCAGGTGAGCAGCTCATCCTCCTGTTGAAAGCCGGAGTTTTCGAACAGCTCAACCATGATCTGGTGTACCCAGAGGACATATTCGCCATTCGGGTCAATCTGATGTAACAGCTCCTCTGGGATGTAGGCGGCTATGGCCTGTTGGTCCAGGGTGCGCCAGAAGCAAATGATGCCGTTGATGAAATCAACAATCATGTTAGAGCTTTCCACATGACTCTGTTTGCGCAGGAAGTGAATCAGTTTATCCTTGCGTTTGTGGGTCTCATCCAGCTCGGTTGAGACCTCGCGCAGCACTCCCTCTGATCCAATCTCGTTGAAGAATACTGGTAACAGACGGGTGAACTGTTTTACCAGGTTGTAGGCTGGGGCAATATCGCTGTTGAGTAGGCGAGTGATCTCTTTTTGGAACAGGTCAGTATCGCGGATACAGGTGCCGGATAGCTTGATGTTGATGATCAGGGCCGAGAGCAGGGTGGAGCACCACTCCGGGTTCTGTACGATCAGATTCATCCATACCCGTATGTTGTAGAGATGTGAAGTGTTGAAGATTGGTTGCCAATCTTCGGTTACTCCTTGCACCGCACTGTACTGAAAACCAAAACGTATGGCCTGGGCCAGGAACGCTTCAACTAAACGTCCGTTGTTACATTTCAGGATCTCTGAACCCAGGACCTCAATGCTCTGCAACGCAGTGTGGGGGAAACGTTTTACATTGGCGCGCAGAAATACAAAGGCGCGCAGGAAGAACTCTTCGATCTCGTCGTAGGGCTGTTTACGCACCAGCTGTATCAGGTTGCGGTTGATCTCCTTCAGGCTCTCCTCATGGATCATGGAGAGGCCATCGATCTCCATGATGCGAAACAGGAACAGCAGGCGGTAGTTTTTATACAGCCGCTCAGAATCGGTGGCCCCCAATTGGGTGGCCAGCAATCTATACCCCTTCACTATATCCAGGTAGGTGGTAAATCCTACCAACTGCTCTAGCTGTGCTGCTGATGCCTGCTGGCTCTCAACCTGTTTAAGCTGCTCTAGGTTGGCCTGGATGGAACGGTGTGAAATGGTGTCCATTGCCTCGGTGTGGATGTCGCAGAAGGTGGTGGGGTCATCCTGTTGCAGCCAGTAGTCGTAGGTGTGGCGCAGGCAGTTGCTCTGGAAGGCACACAGGGGCTGCCACTCCAGGCCCTGCTCGTTCCCCTTGACCTTGGATACTAGGGTTTTCAGGGTGGTACGGATGGGGTGGTAACTGCTGGAGATGATCAGCAGGTTCTGTGGTGACAGGGCGTTGAGTTGTGACAGCATCCGCGCCAGGACTGTGCCGTAGGCGGGTATCTGAGCACTGGAGAGATCTGATACCAGCTTGTCCAGATAGGCGCAGATGGCCTCAACAACCTCCTCCGCCGAGATGAATTTACCTGACTCGTCCAGTGCCTCCAGAAACACCTGGAGGATGGTCTCTGCACACTCCGGTCCCGCCTCGTGGGTTAGGTAACGGCTGTTATTCTTGAGTACAAAACTGCGGAACTCAGGCAGGATCAGACGCCAGTTACGAAACGGGTGGTTCAGCTCCAGCAGCAGTTTGTCCAGGCCCTTGATCAGGCCGGAGTAGCCTTTTACCGGGTCGCGTAGTATTTCGTGGCGGGGATTAATCTGTACATTATCTACTGCCGTTTCCAGCAGATTGGCGCGCAGGGCGTCCGAGTCGCCCAGATCTGGTCCTGTGTTACTTGTCATGAGTCACTACTACGCATATCTGTGGTGCTGCTTTCGGGTTGTAACTGGTCCTTAGCCAGAAAAAACAACTCTCGCAAAGACGCCAAGGTATTACTGCGTGTTGTTCAGATTGTTAATCATAACTCTCTTTGCGTCTTTGCGTGAATACTGATGTGGTTTGGGGTCGGAGTCGATTGTGGCAAATATGTGTGTCTTCCCCAAAAAACTAACCACAATCGACTCCGACCCCTGCACGTATAAGTTAGATCTCCTGGGACTGCATATGGTTGATAAGATCCAACAGGCGGTTGGAGTAGCCCCACTCGTTATCATACCAGCTCAGTATCTTTACCGAGTTGCCCACTACCCGGGTACTGCTGCCATCCACGTAGGAGGAGTGTGGGTCGCCCTGGAAATCTATCGAGACCAGTGGCTCGTCGGTATATCCCAGATAGCGGTTGGCTGACTCCTGCAGGGCTTGGTTTACCTCGGGCACTGTGGTCTCTTTTTCCACTTCCATCACCACATCCACCAGGGAGACATTGGCGGTGGGTACCCGTACCGCCAGTCCGTCGAATTTCCCGGCCAGTGCCGGTATCACCAGGGATACCGCAGCGGCGGCGCCGGTGCTGGTGGGGATCATGGAGAGGGCGGCGGCCCGGGCCCGACGCAGATCCGAGTGGGGGAAATCCAGTAGACGTTGATCGTTGGTGTAGGCGTGGATGGTGGTCATCAGCCCGCGTGTGATGCCGAAGCGATCCATGATTACTTTGGCCACCGGCGCCAGACAGTTAGTGGTGCAGGAGGCGTTGGAGACCACGGTGTGTTTGTTGGGGTCGTACTCGTCCTCATTCACGCCCATGACGATGGTCTTGACGTCGCCCTTGGCAGGGGCGGATACAACTACCCGCCGCACTCCGCCTTTCAGGTGCCCTGCGGCCAGTTCATGTTGGGTAAACAGCCCGGTGGATTCTATTACATAGTCCACGTCGTGATCGCCCCATGGGATCTCGGTCGGGTCTTTAAAGCGGGTGAAGGCGACCTCGCTGCCGTCCACTATCAGTCCGTTGTCGGTTACTGATACCTCACCGTCAAAACGTCCCATGACCGAGTCGTATTTGAGCAGGTGGGCCAGGGTGTCCAGTTGGGTTAGGTCGTTCACTGCCACGATCTGCATCTGTGCGAATGCCTCATCCTGGCGGATGGCGCGGAATACGTTTCTGCCAATGCGTCCAAAGCCGTTGATGCCGATGCGGATAGTCATAATTGATACCTCTTAAATATATAATTTTAATTCAGTCGCTTGTGAATAAGCTCTGGGCTGAATGTTGCAGACAGATGTCATGGCTGTTTCAACAGGCCCTAGTTTACATCCAACCAGGATATTTCGCTTGCTGTTTCGATTCCGATCATGCAGCTATCCAGGCTCAGCGCCATCCTAGAATCGGTGCGGGAGTCGGGTATGCGTCCGGCCATGATCTCGGCCCGGAATTGCGGGTACAGCGGCGTACGCTCAGGTTGGGCATATCCCCCCGGGAATACCGGGTTGCCATGGGCGTCGTATTTGTCCGATGCCCCCACGGTATGTAGCAACTCATGGGCAATGACC
Source organism: uncultured Gammaproteobacteria bacterium (assembly GCA_964628835.1). Lineage (GTDB taxonomy): Bacteria > Pseudomonadota > Gammaproteobacteria > Chromatiales > Chromatiaceae > JAAGZL01. The sequence continues at coordinate 14,513 of CAZVME010000055.1, forward strand.
AGATTGTTCTGCTTGTTCTGCGACTCTGCTGCATAGGCGTGGACAATCCCCAGTAGTCCCTTTTGCAGGCCCAGTGAGTGTTGCAGTGGTTTATCGTGATCCATACCGTGATATAGCACAAAAATCCTGACCCTGTTGTTGTTGGATATGCCGTCAGGAGTGTTTTGCCAGGCCCAGTATCTTAGTTTCAGGCTCCACAGGCCTATCTTGAGAAAAAAGGCACTTTTGGGCGGTGGTGCTGGTGGGATTTTAGTTGCGGCAGGGCCAAGTCTAGTACGGGTTGGTTGCTCCTGATACAGGTTGTGCCGCTTGGCCTCGCGCGCGGTGAAGCGGTCGAGATGGGCAAAGGTGCTGTTACTTAGATTGGCGATATAGGCCGCCGTTTTTTCCGAACCATCGCCATTGATGGGGAAGATCACCACTTCGAGTGGTTCCAGCCAGGAGGTGGAGTGTAGGCGCTGCTGTTTGGTATAGATAGCGACAAAGGCCAGTAAGGCCAGTAGCAGTAGAATTCGAATGTTCCTGAAGCTGAATAGCTTCATCTGTTTATCATCCTTTTATTGGCCTTTCGCAGAGACGCCAAGAGCGCAAAGAAAAGCGCAAGTTGTTTTCTTGGCAAGCTTAGCGTCCTTGCGCGAATATCATCAGTGTAACCGAAGCTGATTCCGGTTTCGCAAAGCTGCGACAGGATCAGCTAAGAAGCAACTCCAGCAGGGCCTTCTGGGAGTGGATGCGGTTCTCTGCCTCTTCCCACACCACACTGTCGGGACGATCGATCACCGATGCCGCCACCTCCTCTCCACGATGGGCTGGCAGACAATGCATGAACAGGGCGTCCTGATCAGCCTGGGCCATGATCTCATCGGTTACTTGATAGTCGGCGAAGGCCTGTTCTCGTTTGGCCTGTTCATCTTCCTGCCCCATGCTGGCCCAGACGTCGGTCACCACCAGGTTGGCACCCTCGGCGGCAGCCATGGGGTCATGGATGATCTGGCAACGATCAGCGGCCGGTGTCAGGATGCGTTTTTTCGGCTCATACCCCTCGGGGCAGGCGATGTTGAGTTTAAAATCAAACTGTCTGGCCGCGTTGATATAGGAGTGGCACATGTTGTTGCCGTCTCCCACCCAGGTTACGGTCTTGCCGGCGATGTCGCCCCGGTTCTCGACATAGGTCTGCATGTCAGCTAGTAACTGGCATGGGTGCAGCAGATCAGTGAGGGCATTGATCACCGGCACCTGGGAGTGTTCGGCAAACAGTTCCAGGTCCTTCTGGTGATAGGTGCGCACCATGATGCAGTCCACCATGCGTGACATCACCCGGGCGCTGTCCTCAATGGGTTCGCCCCGTCCCAGCTGGGTATCCCGAGGCGAGAGGAATATGGCGTGTCCACCCAGCTGCGCCATACCGGCCTCGAAAGAGATGCGGGTGCGGGTGGAGGATTTTTCAAACACCATGGCCAGGGTGCGGTTCTGCAACGAGGCATGGGGTTCACCTGAGCGCAGTAGCTGCTTGAGTTCAGTGGCCCGTTTCAGGAGTTGTCGCAGTTCCTGTGGTGTCAGGTCCAGTAGCGACAGAAAATGCCGTGGCTTCTGGTTTGTGGTGTTATCCGTCATTGTTCTAGTGCCTATTCTACTTGGTCAGCGGCCAGGAACTGCTTGATCAGCCCCGACAGGATGTTGATCATCTCATCGCTCTGTTCATTATTCATTACCAGTGGTGGCAACAGCCGTATGGTGCGGTCGGCAGTGACGTTTATCAGCAGCCCTTGTTCCAGTGCCGTGGTAACCAGCTCGCCGCAGTTGCGATCCAGCTCTATGGCTATCAGCAGACCGCAGCCACGTATCTCCTCCACTCCGGCAATCCCCTCAAGGGCGTCCGCCAGGTCGGCCAGTATCTTATTGCCCAGGGTCTCGGCCCGGGCTGGTAGTTGCTCTGATTCCAACACTTCGAGTACGGCAGATGCGGCAGCACAGGCCAACGGGTTTCCACCAAAGGTGGAGCCGTGGGTGCCGGCGCTCAGTACTTCGGCTGCCGGGCCGTGGGCCAGGCATGCGCCGATGGGTACGCCATTGGCCAGGCCCTTGGCCAGGGTCATTACATCCGGGACAATCCCGTTGTGTTGATGAGCGAACATGCGTCCACTTCGGCCCATGCCGGTCTGGATCTCATCCAGCATCAGCAGCCACTGGTTGTCATCACAGATGGTGCGCAGCTGGTTCAGGTAGTCATCGGGCGGGATATTTATGCCGCCTTCGCCCTGGATCGGTTCCACTAGTACCGCCACTACATTTGGATTGTTCTGCGCCACGATCCGTAGACTCTCGGCATCGCCAAAAGGGACGCGGATAAAGCCGCTAACCAGAGGTTCGAATCCGGCCTGTACCTTGCGGTTGCCAGTGGCGGAGAGAGTAGCCAGAGTCCGACCGTGAAAGCTGTTCTCCATCACCACGATGGCAGGGCTGTCTATCTCCTGGTTGTGACCGTAGAGCCGGGCAATCTTGATTGCCGCCTCATTGGCTTCGGCGCCGGAGTTGGAAAAGAACACCTTGTCCATCCCGGAGACGCGCGTCAGATTCTCTCCCAGTTGTTCCTGTCTGGAGATGCCATACAGATTGGAGGTATGTATCAACTCTCCAGCCTGTTGGCACAGTGCGGCTTTAACCGCAGGATGGGCGTGGCCCAGACCGCATACAGCGATGCCGGATAGGGCGTCTAAATAACGTCTGTTGTCTGTGTCCCACAGCCAGGCACCATCGCCACGTTGGAAGTGAACCGGCAACCGCTTGTAGGTAGACATAATGGGGTCTGACATTTACTTGTTCCCTAACACTCTTTGTAAAAGCAAAAGTCGGCCCTGTAACAGTGACCGACAAGCAAAACATCCCTAAAAACATCGGGAAAAAACCTTAATCTTATAAAATTAGGTGCTGGTTAGCAATATGTATAGTCAGGATTTGATCTAATCAACCACAAACCTTGTGGTTGCGTATGGTTGGCATCAGGACTATCTTTGCGCCTGGGAGTCGGCCGAATGATCGCTGTTCCGCAAGGGAGAGAGGAAAGTCCGGGCTCCATAGGGCAGGGTGCCAGGTAACTCCTGGGAGGCGTGAGCCTACGGAAAGTGCCGCAGAAAATATACCGCCGAATCCGATGGTTCGCCGTTGGATGGTAAGGGTGAAATGGTGCGGTAAGAGCGCACCGCGCTGCTGGCAACAGCAGTGGCAGGGTAAACCCCACCCGGAGCAAGACCAAATAGGGGGGCAAGTGGCTTCGGCCTCAACGCGTGGCCCACGCGGTCCCCGGGTAGGTTGCTGGAGATGTGTGGCGACGCACGTCCTAGATGAATGATCATTCAAGACAGAACCCGGCTTACAGGCCGGCTCCCACCTTAATTATGTTCTGTGTTTTCAGGAGGTTACGGATAATTCTCTTGGAGGCGTAGATTATGGTACAAACTCTGGTACAAAACAGCCATCGCTATTTACTGCTGCGCGGTAATACCTACTACTTCCGTTTCGTTCTTCCTAGTCACGTCAGGCAGCTTTGTCCGTCTCTTCCCCGAGAGGTTAAGTGGAGCCTTGCTACTGACAACTTTGCTACAGCGCTTTACTTCATCAACGAGAAGCTGTCATTAATTGGGCTTGTGAAGAGGTGTTGAGACGTTGCCCAGCTGAAGTTGCTCTGTGAGCGGCTGCGGGACTTCTCAGGGAATTTTAAGAAGTATGTGGATCGATTTTTGTGCCTCGGGTTGTTGGGCAGCCTGAGGAGCTTCATATGGTGTCTGAAGAGGAGTTGAAAGCTCGTACGCCTAAGATGTTTACTGCCTGGAAGAGATTTGTAGACTGGAAGAGCTGGTCTCCTAAGGCACTAAAAAACAACAAGTTACCGTTTGACAACATCTTGCACTTTCTAGGTGATCTGCCTGTAGGTGCTGTGACCAAGGGTTCGTTAACGGAGACATTGGTATCCATCTCAAGATTACCGCAGAGGAACAAATGTAGGTATAAGGGTGTGTCTCTTCGTCGGCTATCCTCAATGCAGATCCCAGAGGAGGACCTAATCTCCAGTAAGACCGTGAAGGAACACCTGAAGCCCTGTCAGGGCTTTTTTAACAGTTATCTGGTGAAGGAGAGGGAGATGCTTGATCGTTCACCTACAGATGGGATCAGACTTGAAACCAGTGAGAAGCGGTTTGCTTCACTAGGTGATGCACAAGTGCGTCAATTTGCTGAAAGGTCAGAAAGCAAACCTGAGTGGTTCAAATGGATGCTGTTGCTGGCGATGTACTCAGGAGCAAGGAGATCTGAGTTGGCGCGATTGAGATCTGACGACTTTAAGTTGTGTCCTGATACGGGTAGGCATTACTTTGTTATTCATCGTGGCAAGACGAGTGCTGCACGTAGATTGATACCTGTACATAAACAGATAGAGGAGATGGGTTTTATTGAGTGGGCTAGGAAGATGGATGGTGTTTTGTTTCCTGTTGCATATACAAATCCTAACAGGGTAACCGATATGTTTTCCTCTTTGGTAGACGTCAAGGTAAACGATCTAGGCGAGAGAGTTGTATTCCATTCACTCAGACATACCTTCATCACGAAAGCTCGTTCAGCTGGAGTAGAAACTGTCCTAGTACAGCAGGTTGTAGGTCATGCGAAGTCTGGGGCTGGGCTTACTGATAGATACACTCATACTTTCCCTTTGAAAGCGGTGTTCACTGTAGTTGATTCTGTAGACTATGGTTTGTTGTGTTGCTGAATTGGCACCAGCTCTCTGTAGATAAGCTCGAGAAGTAAACGCGTTGTGTTGCGCTGATCTTCAAAATAAATCGATAACTGGGACAGTGTCAAATTCCAGTTCTGAATTGGAAAACTGCCTTGAATCGTTTTATGATCGAGTTCGAAGATCGACTGGTGGACTTCGTTTAAGTAATGGTAGTTACACAGAATTATTTACAGGCTCATAGGTTAAGGGGATCTGGCTGTTATCCGGCCACTCTTCCTCAACCAGTGGTGCTCGCAGTGGCGGTTATGGATTCCACACCTCTATATGGCGCAGGATTCGTTCTATGACCGGTGCTTCCTCGATAACCGCCAGGAACCGCATCTCACCACCACAGTGCGGGCAGATGAGTGGATCCACTTCAAAACTCAACGTAATCGTTCTTATAATCAATATTGCCAGTTACTGTTTGTGTTGACGCATTATCAGTCTCCATACTTGGTAGACCTGAACAGGCCGGTAACATGATAATTGCAAATAAGCTTATAGCAAATATGAATATGTTTTTCATCGATATAACCTCCTATACACTATACAGGCCAGCATCGACCTGGCATCGTCGTGTTACTTGGTAGGACAACAGCAAAGGGCGAAATATCCCATGAATACAAAAGTGCTCCAGAGCTATTGAGATTACTTATCTTAATCCACAGGTACTTGAATCAAATCCTGAAGCGTTATTTGCCAAAAGTAATACTACCAAGTGGATACATATAGATAGTGTTTTAGTAGCATTTCTATATATATAGATTACGTGTCTGCCTGAGAGTACTGTTCTTGTTCCTATCCAGGAGCACAGAATTATATCGGGGAGGTGCGATGTTGGGTTTGTCATGAATTTCTTTGTTTTAATATAAGTCGTACTTTTCCTTACGGGTGCTGTAGTTCTTACGTACTACCTGTCCATGGAGGAAAGTAAAATATCTGAAGTGTCTTTGATATAGATGTGATCGGTGACCACCTCTTACACCCCTATTGAATGGTTTTACAAGCGTGGGGGATAAACTAACTAGTAGAAGAATGCCTCAATAAGTAACCACCTTCACTATATGGCTATGATCCCTCAGATACTTATCATGATAGTAATTACTTTGAGATGTCAGTGAATGCCAAATACATATGACTAATCATTGATAGAAATGAAGTTGGTTGTATTTAATATAGGAAGGTGGCTACAGATAGGAAGAAATAACTTACTTACTTCTCTTTCTAAGGGAGATGGCTTGAAACCCGCGTCACTACTGGGGTGGCAGTGGATTCTAGAACTTTATTTTCATGGAAAGTGCTAAAGTTTCACGCTGCCAGTTCTTGTTCTTTCATGTCTTCAGCATTTAACCAATCTAGAAACAGGTTTCTCATTCGTTCACTAGGAATATATATTTCTATGGGGTCTCCTCGTCTGATTTGACTGCGCCATATCCATTGAATCATCTGTGATAGGGCATATAGGTCTTGGTTAGGTTCAACACCACAACTTTTGAAGTATGTGACGAGTCTTGGGCGAATGAAAACATTGACAGCATAGGCTAGCTGCTTTCTATCAATGTAATCGTTGGTCGCACGGAGGTTACAGGCGACATGTGATCTTGTGTAGCCTTTACTACTTAAATGCTTCCTTTGTTCACTGAAGGTAGACCACATACGATCAGATGATTTTCCCGTTGTCTTATTCTTGTAGAAGTTAGATAGATTAGATTGGAGTTTCTTTGATTTTTTACCTTCCTGTAGCTTATCTCTTTTGAACCAGTTGGATGAGAGTGGCTGTGATCTTCCGGTAGGAGTACCAATGGCATTTAACTTTGGGTCATCTACTACTTTAATCAGTTTCTGTAGTTTGGCAAGCCCCTAGTTTTCTAGACAGTTGCTAGCTTCTCAAAATACTGCTTTT
>CAZVME010000056.1:0-20953 GCA_964628835.1 uncultured Gammaproteobacteria bacterium
GCTGAAGATGGCGGTGTTTATCCCCACAATGTCGCCGTGGGCATTTATCAGGGCGCCACCTGAGTTGCCGGGATTGATGGCGGCATCTGTCTGGATAAAATTCTCAAAGGTGTTTATACCCAGGTGATTGCGCCCGGTGGCCCCCACGATTCCCATGGTTACGGTCTGCCCCACGCCAAAGGGGTTGCCAATGGCCAGGACCACATCGCCCACCTGTAGGGTGTTGGAGTCTCCGGCCTGGATTGCATCAAGGCCCTTGGTTCCGGTATTGAGCAGCGCCAGGTCGGTATCCGGGTCGGTTCCCACCACTTGGGCCTGCAGGGTGCGGCCATCGCTGAGTACCACCCGGATCTTTTCAGCGTCTTTGATCACATGGTTGTTGGTCATGATCAGGCCGTCACTGCTGATTATCACTCCTGATCCCAGGCTGCTCTCCCGCTTCACCTTTGGTTTGGCGCTGTAACGTCGCTCAAAGAAACGCTGGAGTGCCGGGTCGTCAAAGAATGGTTTGCGTCTCTGTACCGTCAGCTTGGTGGTGTATACGTTGACCACCGATGGTGAGGCCTTCTTTACCGCAGCGGCATAGGAGACCGGGCCGGTGTCGGGGATGGTGACCGGGATTGCCGGGGAGCTGGGTAGCTTAAGGTTGGTCTCTTCGCTATTCTGAAACAGGGATACAGCCAGGAAGGCGGCGGCCAATCCGGCCAGTATGGAGGTGAGAGCGAAGATGAGGAATCTCTGGAGTTTCATAGCTTAAATATCCTAACATGTCCTCTCTTAGGGAGCCTGTGATTAATCAGAGGCTCCAGCAGCACATGGATGACTTTAATCAGAGCTATAACGGGACCCAGGTCTGGGAACGGCGAATATGATTGAACTGAAACGGCTGGTGCAACACTGTGATGAATATCTACAGACTGCCTCTATAGATGACTACTGTCCCAACGGCCTGCAGGTGGATGCCGGAGGTTCCATGATCAACTCTGTTGTGACTGGGGTGACTGCCAGCCAGGCCCTTATTGAAGCCGCTGCCGAACAGAAGGCGGACCTGCTGTTGGTGCATCACGGCTATTTCTGGAAGGGGGAGCCATTGTCCCTGACCGGCATCAAGGGGCGGCGCATTCGTGCCCTGTTCAGCAATCGCATCAGTCTCATGGCCTATCATTTGCCATTGGATCTGCATCCGGAGTTGGGAAATAACTGCCAACTTGCGGCGCGGTTGGGGTTCGACAATGCTGCACCTGCGGAGTTGGGTGATGGTTATATCTGGGTTGTCGAACTATCTGCTCCCGAGAGTGTTGGACAGACCAGTGCCAGGATAAGCAATGGCTTGGGTAGAGATCCGCTGCATCTTCCTGGTGGTGCTGCCCAGATCAAGCGGATGGGTTGGTGTACTGGGGCAGCTGAAGGATATATTGTTAAGGCTGCAGAGCTGGGGTTGGATGCTTTCATCAGTGGTGAGGTGTCAGAGCAGACCATGCATCTGGCTGAAGAGCTGGGGATACACTATTTTGCCGCTGGGCATCACGCCACAGAAAGGTTTGGAATCCAGGCGCTAGGTGACTATCTGGCCCAGAAATTTGATATTGAACATAGCTTTATCGACCTGCCTAACCCGGTTTAGTGAGGTATGGATTAATTTACAACCCCTATTAAAAAACTCCGTATTGACCTCGGTTGCAGGTTGTAAGAAAATGTGGCGTTGATTTTCTATAGTAAAATCAGAATATTCTAAAGAATTATAGCTGGGCGGCGGTTCTAAAATAGAATCCTTTAGGCTAGCCAGCCTGCATCGGGAGTCATACGTAATGAGCGCAGATGGCGTTGATTTAAAAAAGAGGCGTTTTCTGACTGCAGCGACCAGTGTGGTCGGCGCTGTTGGAACCGGCTTTGTAGTGTACCCTTTTCTGGCGGCCTGGGCCCCCAGTGAAAAGGCCAAGGCCGCCGGTGCTCCGGTAGAGGCCGATATCGGCAAGCTGGAGCCAGGGCAGAAGTTGACTGCCAAATGGCGCGGTAAGCCGGTGTGGATCATCCGTCGAACTGAGCAGAATCTGAAGGATCTGCCGGGGATGATTGACCGACTGGCTGATCCTAACTCCGAGATTCCTCAGCAGCCTGATTACTGCAAGAACGAGACCCGCTCCATCAAGCCGGAATATCTGGTAACCGTTGGTATCTGCACCCACCTGGGTTGCTCGCCTACCTATCGTCCGGAGATGGCACCGCAGGATCTGGGTCCGAACTGGAAGGGTGGTTTTTTCTGCCCTTGTCACGGCTCCCGCTTTGATCTGTCTGGCCGGGTTTATGCCGGTGCTCCTGCGCCCACCAACCTGGTGGTGCCAAAACACTATTTCATGTCCGACACCAGAATCCTGATCGGTGAAAACGAGGGGGCATCCTGATGAGCGCACTGAATAAGATTGGTTGCTGGATAGATGAGCGTTTTCCTATGACCAAGGTCTGGAACGAGCATCTGGCTGAATATTACGCCCCCAAGAACTTTAACTTCTGGTACTTCATGGGCTCCCTGGCCATGCTGGTAATGGTAATGCAGATCGTCACTGGCGTCTGGCTGGCCATGAGCTATAAGCCGGATGCAGAGCTGGCCTTCGGCTCGGTTGAATACATCATGCGTGATGTGGACTGGGGCTGGTTGATCCGCTACATGCACTCCACTGGTGCCTCGGCCTTCTTTATTGTGATATACCTGCACATGTTCCGCGGCCTGATGTACGGTTCCTACCGTAAGCCGCGCGAGCTGCTGTGGGTTATCGGCGTAATCGTCTACCTGGTGATGATGGCTACCGCCTTCATGGGATATCTGCTGCCTTGGGGCCAGATGTCCTACTGGGGAGCACAGGTGATTGTGAACCTGTTCAGCGCCGTGCCGTTTGTGGGTGAGGAGCTGGGTGTATGGATCCGCGGCGACTATGTGATCTCGGATGTCACCCTGAACCGTTTCTTCGCGCTGCACTTCCTGTTGCCGTTTATCCTGGCGGCCCTGGTGTTCGTACATATCGTTGCTCTGCATAGGGTTGGTTCCAACAACCCCGACGGCATTGAGATCAAGAATAACAAGGATGAGAATGGTATACCCAAGGACGGCATACCATTCCACCCCTATTACTCGGTAAAGGATATTGCCGGTATAGCGGGCTTTCTGTTTCTGTTTGCGGCGGCGTTGTTCTATGCCCCGGAGATGGGTGGTTACTTTATAGAGCATCCAAACTTTGAGCCAGCCAACCCGCTGAAAACCCCTGAGCACATCGCTCCGGTGTGGTACTTCACCCCGTTCTACGCTATGTTGCGTGCGGTGCCCTCTATTGCGGGTTCGGCATTCCCGGGTGTGGTCGCGATGTTTGGTTCTATTCTGATCATGTTTTTCCTGCCTTGGCTTGATCGTAGCCCGGTCAAGTCTATCCGTTACAAGGGTGGTCTGTATAAGGTCATACTTTGGCTGTTCGTTCTTGACTTCATCATGCTTGGTTACCTGGGGGTTAAGCCCACCACGGATCTGTACAAGCTGATGGCGCAGATCGGTACCGGTTACTACTTCGCATTCTTCCTGCTTATGCCCATCTATAGCAAGATGGATAAGACCAAGCCAGTTCCAGAGAGGGTGACCAAATGAAAAAGCTGATTCTTGCATTTCTATTGGCCACAGTGCCCGTTCTGTCCATGGCGGCAGGTGGTGTGCATCTGGACGATGCCGATATCGACGTGACCGATACCGAGTCCCTGCAACGGGGCGCTAAGTACTTTGTAAACTACTGCATGGGTTGTCATTCAGCCAAGTACCAGCGCTATAACCGCATGGGACGAGACCTGGGACTGACCGATGCTGAGGTTAAGGAAAACCTGATGTTCACTACCAGCAATATCGGTGACACCATGACTATCGCCATGAAGCCGGCGGATGCCGAAAAGTGGTTTGGCGTGGTCCCGCCTGATCTGAGTGTAACTGCACGCTCCCGGGGTGTGGACTGGATCTACACCTATCTGCGTAGCTTTTATGTAGATGAGTCCAGGCCCTTCGGTGTCAACAATCTGGTATTCCCGGATGCAGGCATGCCACATGTGATGTGGCAGATGCAGGGTTTACAGAAGGCTGTATACAAAGAGGTGGATGGCAGGAAGGTAGTTGAAAAACTGGAGATTGTCGAGCCGGGGTCCATGAATGCTGAGGAGTTTGATGGCGCCATGCGCGATCTCACCGCCTTCCTCAGTTATGTAGGTGAGCCGATCCAGACCAAGCGCAGAGCCATGGGTAAGTGGGTGCTGCTGTTTATTGGCGTATTTTTCATCCTGGCCTATCTGCTGAAGAAGGAGTATTGGAAGGATATCCACTGATTTTTTCTTCCGCAAAACACACTAGGGTGCGCAGTTTCGGTTATACTGTGCACCCTTTTTGTTTTTACAAAAGATATTATTTCGGCACAGCATGGATAGTGCTGGCTTTATTGGTTACCTGACTGGAGTGGTTTTATGGCTGTTGTTGCAAACAAGAGATCAGTAATGACTTTATATTCTGACCCTCAAAGCCCCTATAGCCATCGGGCGAGAATGGTCCTGGCCGAGAAGAAGATCACGGTTGAGATCAACGATGTGGACCCGTTGAATCTAACCGATGACGTCATGGATCTGAACCCGTACGGAACCCTGCCCACCCTGGTGGACCGCGATCTTACCCTGTACGAGTCCCGGATCATTATGGAGTATCTGGATGAGCGCTTTCCTCATCCGCCACTGCTACCGGTGGACCCAGTCTCCAAGGCCAGCTCCAGGCTGTTCATGTTCCGGGTGGATCGGGATTGGTACAGCCTGATGGATGCAATACTAGCCGGTGGCAAGGGTGCCACCAAGGCCCGTAAGGAGTTAACCGAAAGCCTGGTGACCACCGCTCCGGTATTTGCCGCCAAGCCGTTCTTTATGAGTGAAAATCTGAGTCTGGTTGACTGTAGTCTGGCACCACTGCTATGGCGTCTGCCAGTGCTGGGTGTTGAGTTACCAGCAGCAGCGAGTGCAGTTGCCGATTATGCTGGCCGTCTGTTTGAGCGCGAATCTTTCCAGGAGAGCCTGACGGAACTGGAACGCGAGATGCGCGAGTAGTAGCGTAACTGGTTGCTGATATGGAAATGTCGTCCAATCGACCCTATTTGGTCCGGGCATTTTATGAGTGGCTGGTAGATAACCACCAGACCCCATATCTGCTGGTGGAGGTGGCTGATAGCCGCGTGCAGGTGCCACAGCAGTTTGTGGAGGATGGCCGGATCACCTTGAACATCAACCCATCTGCGGTGCGCGATCTGGAGTTGGGTAATGAGTACATCTCATTCAATGCCCGCTTTGGCGGTAAACCCATGGATGTGCTGTTTCCGGCAGCCTCAGTCCTGGGTATCTACGCCCAGGAGAATGGCAGTGGCATGCTGTTTCCAGAAGATGAAACCAGTACGGGCGATGGCGCGCCGGAGCAGACCCCACCCCCAAGCCGACCTTCGCTCAAGGTGGTCAAGTAAACCTGGCAACTGTCCAGGTTTTTTTGTTGCGGACGAAGATTTTTTGGTTGTATCTCCTGCCGTTGATGCCTCGGTACTGGTCGGCAAACCATACGTCCAGAAGGATGCACGCCTCCTGGGTTGGCTGGCTGGAGCTGCTTTTGAGAATAGGCTTGTAACAGAGATATTGATTACCCTGACTATCTGACAGATTACGCAGGGGCGCCTCACCCAGGGTCTCGTAGTCACGGGCATTCATCATGATGGATTGATAGTCATCACCCGCACTTATCTACAGTGTACCTCCATTGCCTGAACCATATTTTTGCCACCAGGTTTCCGTATTAGCCCCGTCAAAGTAGGGGAGTGGGTTCTTATTGCTGTTTTGGTGCCAAGCCATGATGGTGGGGTCCTGAATGTGGTTCTCCTTTGCTATATCTCTGGCGATGCGTCCAGCGTTGGTGAAATCGAGGACAGGGCCAGAATGTTCTATGTTTAGGTTTTGCATGTGTGTCCCTTAATATGAGGTAGTGGCAAAATGCCACAGGCTACGGTGTGGTCGTTGTCCAACCGCTAGCCAGAGTTTAGCCTAATAGTCGACTAATTCAATCGGGTATTATCGGGGGTGTAACCGTCATGGTGGGTTGAGGTAACCACCTGAATAAACAAGTATTTTTATGTATTAATTGTAAGTGGTCTTATGTGGTTGTCTGAGATTGACTTTAGCCGATCATTTGGTTTACTAAGTCTTGCAAAGTGGGTGGAGACCATATACGAGGTAGCAGCACTATCAAACCACGCGGTCCCTACCCTGATCCTTAGCTCGATACATGGCGCTATCTAGCCGCTTGAGAAGTTGACTGTTTTCTTCTCCCTGTTGATATTCTGCACTGCCAAAACTGGCAGTAAGTTTTATTCCGTGCGGATAATGGTGGCGTTTGAAAATAGTACGTAGTTTGTTAGCCAGTTTTGTAGCACCGCTCATGGTCGTGCTTGACAGCAAAATAATAAACTCTTCGCCCCCCCAGCGCGCACATCTGTCGGCTATTCGGATTTCCTGTTTCATCAGGCGGGATAATTGCACCAGGATCTCATCACCAACCAGGTGACCATGTTTGTCATTTATTTTCTTAAAGTAATCTATGTCCAGTAATATTATGCTGAAGATGGTTTTATAGCGTCGGGCCTGTTCAATTTCATTATCCAGGTCGGCATTAAATTTTCTGCGATTGTTCAGCTGCGTGAGTTCGTCGGTATTCGAGAGCTCTTTGAGGATGATGTTTTGGGCGTAGCCCTTTTTCTGTTCTCTGTCTAGCCGCACAATGAAATAGGTTATAACACTGAATACAAAAATGAAAATTGCCAACGAGCCTGCGCTAAACTTTACGGTGTGATTGCGAGCGTTCTCAAGCATTGGGTCAAATGGGATGCTGATGGAGATCATGGCTCTGATGTTACCCAATTTTTCATAGAATCCGCGCTGGTCACCGTATTGCTTAATCATCTCTTTGGGAGCTGTGCTCGGATCATCATGACAGCGCATGCAGGATTGGCGATTGGGCGCGACCGGGAAGGCCATGTAGAAGAATTTACCACCCCGGTAGTTGATTACCGAGCTGTACTCTTTAATATCTCTATCATTCATCTTATGCAGGATCTCAAGTTCAAATTCATCCGCCTGGTTTATTGGATTGCGTGCGTTGTTTGACGCTATCTTGAAATGGATGCGTGGGAGTCCGTGCTCAATGCGTTCCACCTGCAGGTTCTGTTGCAGGTTGCGGGCAATGTAGGTAGATGAGAGTAGCTTGGGGGAAAAATACTCTTCATACAGTTTGCCGCTCTTCTGCAGGCGATAGATCTCAGGCTTCTGGATATCTTCCACGTAGCTGTGTAGTGCCCGATGTACATATAGGTGGTTATGTACCTGCTGTTCAGCAAGCTCAAAGGCGTTATCTTTTTCCACTTGGTAAATCAGGTAGGTGAGAAGTGACCAGGAAACTAAGAACAAAACAGCCAGAGTGATCAACAGGTGTCTGTTGCTGTTCAGTAGTCTGCGGGTATTGCTGTTGTGGGTGTTTGTTGCCACTGCTTGCATGCTTAGGTATCCGCGGATCCGCTGTAATAGATCCAAATTATCACTACTCGTGTTAGCGGCATGCCGGGGTAAAAGATTAAGCGCAGTTCATGAAGTGAAAGGCCTAATTGTGATTTATATCAGTGTAAGGTGATATAGGGGTGGAAATTTGGCCGACTTCAGGGCGATTCAACCACGCATTTGGCCTGGTTGTTGGGCGTAGAATAGGGTGATAAATTCTTGGGCCCGCACTGGTTAGTGCTGTACCAGGCGCAGGTTGCGCATGTGGTTTATGGTGGCTGCCAGTTCCTGAAGGCGTGGCATGGCCAGAGTTCCCATGGTGTAGGGTGTGATGCTATCCATCCCCCTGGCCTCTATCTGGGCTAATATTTCCACCAGTACATCCATTAGCTCTCTATCCTGGTAAGCAGAGGTGTTGTAGTAGTGGCTCATCAGGTAACCAACAGCCTGTAATTGCCCCCTGTCTACCAGCTGCTCCACCCGGGACAGATCAATCTCGGTGGTGCCATAACGTAGAGCCCTGGTGCCGAAGGCCTGAATTTTGTCTCTGTTGTTTTGCTGTTGTGGATTCAGGCAGGCCTGCTTCGGAATGCGGGGGTAGGTTTGGCGGATGGGTGTGGTGGTGGCCTCACTGATATCCTGGGAAACAGCCAGGGCCTTTGCCTCCTGGGTGACATCCTGTACCAGATAGTTGTCCAGCATCAGGACGTGGTCTGCATGCTCAAAGAAATCCCCGGAGCCACCCATCACCAATATCACCGCAACCTCTTGTTCGCGATAGAGGCTGCGAATTCGCTGCACCAGCGGGGTGATGGGCTCCTTCTCTTTGACCACCAGGGCCTGCATGCGCCGGTCGCGTATCATAAAGTTGGTGGCGGAGGTGTCCTCATCGATCAGCAGGGTGTTAGCCCCGGCGGCCAGCGCCTCCATGATATTTGCCGCCTGCGATGTACTGCCACTGGCGTTCTGGGTGCTGAAGCTTCGCGTGTCCTTATCCTGGGGTAGATTGTTGATGAAGGGGCTTATGTCCACGCCGGTGATGGCCCGGCCATCTTCGGCGCGGATCTTATAGGCGCTGGGTTCGGTCACCACCAGTGCCCGGCCATCTGCCCTGATGTGATCGTATACCCCATACTCAATGGCGTGCAGCAGGGTAGATTTGCCGTGGAATCCACCCCCGACGATCAGGGTGACACCGGCTGGTATGCCCAGGCCTCGAACCGGCCCCTGATGCAGCCGTTCCAGCTCCAGGGCCATGGGGTCCGGGGCCAGAAACGGTACGGCATCCGGTAGTGGCTGGTCGTCTATGCCACTCATGCGTGGCAGGATGGAGCCATCACCAATAAAGGCCACCAGGTCGTGCTCTTGAAGTTGGTTGCGCAGGTGCTGTTGATCCTCCACTGAATCTATATGCGCCTGGGCCTCTGTCTGCCTGTGACCGATGCAGAGTAGGCCTGTAGTCACCACCTGTGGCAACTCCTGAAATAGCATCTCCAGTGCCTGCGAGGCGGCGATAGAGCGACCATCTGCCGGTAGTGCGGTCTGAAAGCGCAGCTCCAATACTCCATCGGTGACCAGTACTGAGTTGCGCCTTAACACCTGCTGTCCATAGGGGGCTATGGTTATCTCGCCACTACGCCCGGAACCGCGTGCCCCGCGCACATGTTGTGCTATGGCCCGGGCAAAGGATCTCCCCAGATAGTCCTCCAGGGCGATGCGCCGGGTGGGGTTGGAGTAGAACTGCGGCGGAATGGCGGCGGTCGCCTGGTCAACCAGGATGCGGCAACGGGATGGCTCAGCAAATGGATCCCCCTGCACATGGTCAATACAGAGATGGAAATCGGGAAATCGGTACTCTCCCTGAATCTGCTTGTAGGCCTTATAGCCACGACCGTCTATATTGGTAAGAACTGTTTGCAGCCTATCCATGTTGCCCCGTCCATTGGCCTGGGTACATAGATAACTATATTACAGATACGGGTTAGGTTCTGGCTGGATCAGGATTCCATCTCGCGGTCCACCGCCAGGGGTGCCCAAGCCTGGCACACTGGCATGATCTCCATGGTGTTGATGTTCACGTGGGAAGGGACCGAGCTGACCCAGTGGATGATCTCGGCAATATCCTCCGCCAGCAGGGGCTTGGTTCCACGATAAACGTCGTCTGCTTTATCCTGATTTCCTTTCATGCGCACCTGGGAGAAGTTGGTCTCGGCCATGCCCGGATCTATATTGGTAACCCGCACCTGTTTGCCCAGTAGGTCGGAGCGCAGGGTGCGGGAGAACTGCTGTACGAATGACTTGCTCGCGCAGTAGACGTTGCCGCCGGCATAGGGCCAGTGCCCGGCGGTGGAGCCGATGTTTATGATGTGCCCGTTGTTGCGCTGGACCATTCCGGGTAGCACCTGCCTGGTGACCCTAACTAACCCGGTCACATTGGTGTCAATCATGGTCTCCCAATCCTCCAGGTTGGCCTCGTATGCCGGCTCCATGCCCAGGGCCAGGCCGGCATTGTTGATTAGGGTGTGGATCTGGCTGAATTCTGGGGGCAGGTCGCGAAAGAAACGGTCGATGGAGTCGCGGTCGGTAACATCCAGGGCCGCCACATGTACAGGAGAGTTCTGTTTCAGCTCCTCTGCCAACTGCTGGAGTTTATCCAGACTGCGGGCGGCTAGAAGCAGTGGCCGCCTCTCCTGGGCAAACCTGCGCGCACAGGCCGCTCCGAAGCCGGAAGATGCACCTGTAATAAATACGATTTGAGACACGCTGTTCCCCTCCTGCTGCAGTTACCCAGATCACCCCTTTATATGTGTAGGAGTCGGGGGAGTCAACCAGGGTGGGGTG
Organism: uncultured Gammaproteobacteria bacterium; assembly: GCA_964628835.1. Taxonomy (GTDB): domain Bacteria; phylum Pseudomonadota; class Gammaproteobacteria; order Chromatiales; family Chromatiaceae; genus JAAGZL01. Next base: position 10,432 of record CAZVME010000056.1, read on the forward strand.
CAGTGGCAGCCCTTCAGTCGTTATGGAAATAATTACAAGCTCCAAGGTATATACTGTGTAGGATAAATATTTGAGTTTGTGTATAGATGGGGCTGGAGGAGAGATATGTTTAAGGCGCTGGTGTTGGATCAGGTAGATGGCAAGACAGAGGCAGAGGTGAGGCAACTGGAGGTGGGTGACCTGCCCAAGGAGGAGGCCCTGATCGCGGTGGAGTACTCTTCCCTTAACTACAAGGATGGTATGGCCGTGACCGGCACCGGCAAGATCATCCGTGACTTTCCCATAGTGCCGGGGATCGACCTGGCGGGGAAGATCATCGAGTCCGCCAGTGATAAGTACCAGCCAGGGGATAGCGTGATCCTCACCGGTTGGGGCGTGGGTGAGCGCTACTGGGGCGGCTATTCGCAGCGGGCCAGCGCTAAGGCCGACTGGCTGGTGTCCATGCCCGCAGGCCTGGATGCACGCAAGGCCATGATCATCGGCACCGCCGGTTTTACCGCCATGCTCTGTGTCATGACCCTGGAGGAGGCGGGAGTTACCCCGGACCAGGGTCCGGTGCTGGTGACTGGCGCCGCCGGAGGTGTGGGCAGTGTTGCGGTGCTGCTGCTTTCCTCTCTAGGCTATGAGGTGACGGCGGTTACCGGGCGCGAAAGCACCCATGACTATCTCAAGGGTTTGGGGGCCAGTCAGATCCTGGGGCGCGAAGAGATGAGTGCCGATGCCAGACCCCTGGAGGCGCAGCGTTGGGCTGGGGCCGTGGATACCGTGGGTGGCAACATCCTGGCCCGGGTCCTGGCCGAGGTGAAATACAACGGTGCGGTGGCGGCCTGTGGTCTGGCCAGCAGCTTCAAGCTCAACACCACGGTGATGCCATTTATCTTGCGTAATGTGAGCCTACGCGGGACCGACTCGGTAAGCTGTCCGCTGGAGCGGCGCATCCGGGCCTGGAAACGTCTGGCCTCGGACCTGCCAGATAGCGCCTATAACACCATCAGTCATACCGTGGGATTGGATCAGGTGGTGGCGGTGTCCCAGGAGATCATGGCAGGACAGGTGCAGGGCCGGGTGTTGATAGATCCAAATCTATAGTTAGCAGTGGTTTCGGGTAGAGTGTACTCAAAGAAAAACACCATAGACTAGAGAATATGCTCAACTACGACATGCCCCTCTACCGTCCTCCCAGCGAGGGCAACAATCTGATCATTCAGGCCACCCTGGGGTGCAGCTTTAACCAATGCTCCTTCTGCTCCATGTACAAATCCAAGGAGTATAAGGCACGCCCCCTCAACGATGTCTTTGCCGATATCCACCGGGCCGCACTGGGTTGGCCTGATGCAGGCCGCGTGTTTCTGGCTGATGGCGATGCCTTGGCGCTACCCACGCCGGATCTAATTAAGATACTGGAGAGGTTGGCAGCTAGCTTCCCAAAATTAACCCGGGTTTCCTGCTACGCTACGCCAAGCAATCTATTGCGGAAAAAACCGCAAGAGCTCTCCATGCTGCGCCAGGCAGGTTTGAGCCTGCTCTATTTTGGTATTGAGACGGGCGATAGAGAGCTGCTTAAAAAGATCACCAAGGGTGCTACCCCGAAAAGTCTCCATGAGGCGTTGCACAAGGCGAAGGAGTCCCGGATCAAGATCTCTGCCACGGTCATTTTGGGTATTGGAGGGAGTGAGCATTGGCAGGCCCATGTTGATGGAACGGTGGCGCTATTAAATCGTGCCCCTGTTACCTACCTCTCCACTCTGCAACTGTTTCTGGACCCTGAGGTGCAGCAAGAGTTTGTCGAGAAGTTTGGCGAACCGTTTCAGCCTCAGGATGACCAGGCCATACTGCTGGAACAGAAGCGGCTTATTGCCGGGCTGGACCTGGCACACCCAACCATCTTTCGCTCCAATCATGCCTCTAATGCCTTGGCGCTGGCTGGCAACCTCCCAAAGGATCGGAGTCGGCTGTTGGCGCAGATCGAGAGTGCGCTTAGTGGAGAGACCGGATTGCGCCCACGGCATGTACGTGGTCTTTAAGAAGATAGGCATTAACGGGACAGATATGTTTGCCAGATAAAAAATCGCCCCGTTTTTTCTTGCTCGCATCCAGCAGTTATAGATCAGGGTGTTCGCCTTCCGGGTTGGCATAACCAGTAGGTTGGCCTGGTCATTTAACAGTGAGTTGGGAAACGGTGATTCCCTGATCTTTTCAGAGAGTGCCGAGTCTGCGTGCACCTCACCCCCTACCTCAAGGGATGGCGCCAGCTCTCGAATCATCAGCCTGCCATATTCCATCGGCGCGGGACGCGCCTCTCACAGGCTGAATGATGGGGGGTGGATATTTTTTCTCCTTCCAGGGGGGGCTTCATACCACCGGTTTGTGGGTAGAGGATGATTCGGTCTGGGGGACTGTGGGGAAAATAGGCGTTTGGTTCAAGCCTGCCGAAGTGGTTTGTGTTGGGCTGGTTGCGGGCTGGGTAGTATGCCGACAGAAGAAAATTCCTATTTATTCTCCGCAAACAGCTCGGCCAGCTTGGCGCCAGGATCATCCGCCCGCATAAAGGCCTCGCCCACCAGGAAGGTGTTGACCTGGCTGTCACGCATGCGTTTGACATCATCCCGGGTGTGGATGCCGCTCTCGGTTACCACGAGGCGATCATCCGGGATCTGCACCAGCAGATCCAGGGTGGTCTCCAGACTCACCTCGAAGCTGCGCAGGTTGCGGTTGTTAATGCCGATCAACCGGTTGTTCAGGGGCAGGGCGCGTTGCAGCTCCTCGGCATCGTGCACCTCGATCAGTACATCCATACCAAGAGCCTGGGCCAGGTCATTGAGATCACGCATCTGTTGGTCGCTGAGGCAGGCGGCAATCAACAGGATGCAGTCGGCCCCGAGGCTGCGCGCCTCATACACCTGATAGGGGTCGATAAAAAAGTCCTTGCGGATAACCGGCAGGGCGCAGGCGGCGCGGGCCTGTTGCAGGTAGGTGTCAGCACCCTGGAAGAAGTCGATATCGGTGAGTACGGAGAGACAGGCGGCCCCGGCGCGCTCATAGCTCCGGGCGATCTCTGCGGGGTGGAAATCGGCACGGATCACCCCTTTGCTGGGCGAGGCCTTTTTGATCTCAGCGATAACGCCAGCACTGCCTGCTTTAATCTTGTGGGTAATGGCGTTGACGAAACCGCGGCAGGGTGAGGCATCGGCCAGTGCCATCTTTAGCTGCTCCAGTCCGAGCTGTTGTGACCGTTCCGCCACCTCTTCCTGTTTGCGTGCAATGATCTTTTTCAGTATGTCTGGTGTGCCGCTCATCTGACCTTCGTCCCGCCTGCTGTTGAATGCTGGTGGCAAAAAGACATATTCTACACACTTCTGTTAAGTGGCGGCAGATCCGCCGCAATAGCCGTGTGAGTGTAATTGGATATGGGCCGCTATCGTCCACCCCAACCCAGGAGTTCCCCCTACATTACCCGTGATGGGTATGAGGTGTTGCAGGCCGAGTCCAAGGTGCTGTGGATCCGACGGCGTGATGTTACCAAGGCCCTGGCGGCGGCGGCCGCCGAAGGGGACCGTTCCGAGAATGCCGAGTACATCTATCGCAAAAAGGAGCTGCGGGAGATTGACCGCCGCATCCGCTATCTGCAAAAGCGTATGCCGGATCTGAAGATTGTGGATAGCACCCCCGCTAATAGGGAGCAGATCTTTTTCGGTGCCTGGGTCACCCTGGAGGATGAGGCCGGTGTCGAAGTGATCTATCGCATCGTGGGAGCGGATGAACTGGATTCAGAGCGGGGCTGGATCAGTATGGATGCACCCCTGGCCCAGGCGATGCTGAAGCGTTGTGTGGATGATGAGGTGCGGGTGCGCAGCCCCGGCGGGGAGCGCGGCTATATTATTGTTGCGGTGAGTTACTCATAGCACTCATCCACCAGGTAGGCGATGGAGCGAAATGGTATCCCGGAGTGGCGGGACAACCCGATCTCACAGGTGCGGCTGTTGGAGTATCCGGCTGTGCAACCATCAGGGATCTGCGCCTTCAGGTTGGAGAGGGCGGCAGAGTTCAGTTCTGGATGAGTGAAACCGCTATCTCCAGCAAAGCCGCAGCACCCCTCCTCTTCCGGCAGGATCACCTCTTTGGCACAGGCCCGGGCCAGTTGCAGAAACCTCCCTGCCAGCCCCATCTTGCGGGCTGAGCAGGTGATGTGCAGCACTATGCTATCCAGGGTCTTGACCTGCTTCAGGTGGGGCAGCAGGTGCTCCAGGATGAATGCCACCGGCTCCTGTAACGGCAGCTCCCGGCTGAAGTTGCTCAGCATGAGCTCGGTGCAGGGGCTGGTGTCACACAGGATGGGGAGGGCGCCCTGATCAGATGCAGCCCACAGTGCGTCTTCCATCTGTTGCAGGGATTTGTCGGCAGCCTCCACCAGACCCTTGCTGGCAAAGGGCAGGCCGCAGCAGAGGGCATCCACCCCTGGTGGAATAACTACGTCACAATGGGCTTTTTGCAACAGGGATAGGATCACCTGTTGCAGGTCGCGCTGTTCGGTGTCTTCGCTTGCCGTTCCCAGGCTGCGGCTGACGCAGCTGGGGAAATAGACCACTCTGCGGTTATTGTTGCTGTTTGCTGGTGATGGTGGCGTTTGGGATGCAGCGCGGGGCATCCAGCGGTCCCACCTGGGGATGCGGTTAGAGGATAGTCGGGACACTCCGCTGGATATGGACTCGATCACTCCGGGTCCGGTGATGCGGCTGATGCCATTCACCATTGCCAGAGCGCCCCTGGTCATGCCTGTGATCGCCCCCATGTGTCTGGTGGCGGCCAGGGCGACCCGTTGCGATCCCCTGCCGGCTTGCCTTGAACGTATCTGCTTGATCATGGCGCCGGTATCTATACCCACCGGGCAGCGGCTGGCGCAGAGACCATCGGCGGCGCAGCTCTCTTCCCCTTGCCACTTAAACCCTCTGAGTAGCTGGCTGGCATTTTCACCGTTGGCCTGCAGGCGCGAGATCTCGCGCAAGATCACTATACGTTGCCTGGGGGTGAGAGTCAGATTGCGGGAGGGGCAGATTGGTTCGCAGAATCCACACTCGATGCAGCTGTCGATCAGTGGGTCCGTCTCTGGCATGGGCTTCAGGTTTTTCACGTGTACCCGTGGGTCTGGGTTCAGGATCACGCCTGGATTGAGCAGGTTGTGTGGATCGAACAGCTGCTTGATCTGCTGCATCAGGGCGTAGGCCTCACTGCCCCACTCCAGTTCCACATAGGGTGCTATGTTGCGTCCGGTGCTGTGCTCCGCCTTCAGGGAGCCGTCATGTTTGTCCACCACCATGTGGCACAAATCATCCATAAACCCTCGGTAGCGTTCTACTTCAGTCGGGTTGTTAAAATCCGGGGTGATAACAAAATGCAGATTACCCTCCAGGGCGTGCCCAAAGATGATGGCGTCGGTATAGCCATGGCGTTGGAGCATCTGTTGCAGCTCCACTGTTCCTGCGGCCAGGTTCTCCAGGGGGAAGGCGATATCCTCGATCACCACGGCACTGCCGGCGGCGCGTACCGCACCCACTGAGGGGAACAGCCCCTTGCGGATTTTCCACAGGGCCTCGAACTCTGCCGGTATGTCGGTGAAGCTGATCTCCCCCAGGGTGTGGGCGGAGGTGAGCGATTGCAGGATGCTGGCGATCTGTTGCTCCAGCTGTTCGCTGTCTGCGGCGCGGGTCTCAAGCAACAGGGCGGCGGCGGTGTCGGGCAGGGTGGAAAGCTTGGCCGGCATGCCAGGCTTGTCCTGCACCGAGCGCAAGGCGGCGCGATCCATCATCTCCACCGCGTCCACCGGTTGGCTCTTCAGGGTGACCACCGCCTCACAGGCGGACTCCACATCTGGAAAATACACCAGACTGCTGGCCTTGTGCGGATGCTCCGGCAGGGTGCTGAGGGTGATCTCCGAGATAAACCCCAGGGTGCCTTCGGAGCCGATCATCAGATGCTGCAGAATATCGATGGGGTCGGTGTAGTCCACCAGGGCGTTCAGGCTGTAGCCGGTGGTGTTTTTGATCTGATATTTATGCCGGATGCGCTGGGCCAGTGCAGTGTTGGCCTGGACCGCCTGCGCCATGGATTTGAGTGAGTCGTAGAGCCGGTGATGGGTTGTTGCAAACTGCTCTCTGTTGGCGGCGTCGCCGCTATCCAGGATGGTTCCATTTGCCAGAATGATGCGCATGCTCTCCAGGGTCTGGTAGCTGTTATGCGCCACACCACAACACATGCCGGAGGCGTTGTTGGCGGCGATACCTCCAATCTTGGCGCTGTTGATGGATGCCGGGTCCGGGCCGATCTTGCGCCCAAGCGGGGCCAGGTAGCTGTTGGCCTGGGAGCCGATGATGCCGGGTTGCAGACGGATGCGTTTGCCGTGGTCCAGGATTTGGTGTTCACGCCAGGCGTTGCCTTCCATCATCGCTAGTACCGAGTCGGTTACCGCCTGACCGGAAAGACTGGTGCCGGCGGCGCGGAAGGTTACCGGAGTGTGGTGCTCATGTGCCAGTTGCAATAACCGGCTCACCTCATCCTCGTTTATTACCTGCACCACCAGATGCGGAATCATGCGGTAGAAGCTGGCATCGGTCCCGTAGGCCAGGGTGCGCAGTGGGTCATCAATCAGGCGCCGGTGCGGGATGAATCTTGCCAGTGCGGCCTTTAGTTTTTGGTAGCGCTCAGCCATCAATAGGGCCTTATCTATTTGTAGATGTTCTAGGGGTTTATAGCCATATTATGGGCTTTTCTCCGGGATCAGGCTAAAATTTCATACATGGGTTGTGTCTCCATCCAAATCTATCACCGCATATGATATGCGCTGCCCAAGTTGCGCAGATTCAATACTGCAACTATGACCTGGAGGAGTTGATGCATGGTCAGGAGGTGGAGGCAGTCATCACCCTATACCTGAGCAGGTGGAGTGTTTTGAGAAGAGCTCCATCGAACAGGCCCTGGCGAGCAATAAGGGTAACGTCAAAGACACCATGGCGGCGCTGGGTGTTCCCAGAAAGACCCTGTACGACAAGATGCTCAAGTACAATCTGGATAAGGGGAATTATAAATAGGGCGTTCCGGTTTCAGAAAGTGAGTTGCTGTGTCATCTATAATGATTTTGTGTGGGGATCTATTCTCCAGGAGTGGTTGCAAAACCGCGTGGATTGACTGTTAATCAGGCGCTAATGTAAGCTTCCCTATGCGTAGCATAAACAAGAGAATGGGTTTCAGGGGTTGTGGAATAGAATCAAGCAAGTACATATAGCTACGTTCTGACAATGCCTTGTGCAAATAGCAACTTTCTTCCTGTTCATCAGCAGGCAAAGTGCTATCTGCTGTAATGTGAATTCCAAATTCAACCACAAAACTGTGGAAAAGCAGGATAAGTTTTTATAAGTTTAATCTATCGAAACAGGTATTGAGTTTATGAATTGTGCATATAAAACGTCACTTAACAATTGAGTTAACTCGCACTGAACAAGCAGTATTTTTGTGGGCAGATATGTCGTAACTCAAAGAGGTCGTGCATGGGGCAAACAAAGATAGAGAACACACGACTGTTACCACAACGTTGTGAGCTAATAGCATGAATCTCAAATACTTCCAGCCACTGACATCTATATTCTTATTGCTGTTCAGCTTTGTAGCTTATGCTGAATATCCAAATATGACAGAGCTGACCGGGCAGTATGATATTACGGGTAAAACTGTGATAGATCCGCCGCATGTTGAGCCGCGCGACACTCATTTTCGAGTGTTGTTAACCGGAGAGTCAGCGAGAGATCTATACAATAATATGAAGGTGGCGCCTATTGAGGATATATGCCTTGGTGATGGATCTTTATCCAAATTTATCGGCAATATGCAATGCACAAAATTGAGTGGAAAAGAGCAATATGAGTGCCGTTTCTCTATCGACATAGAAAACCAGGTAATCGCCTACGGGTGGGCATGTTAACTAATGACAAATAGCGCGTTGGGTCGCTTCATCGCGTTGCGCCCGATAACTCAACCGTTATTGGTAAGTAAGAATGAGCATCGTAGATATTTCAAAAGAGCGGATCTTTGAAATAGAGTCTTAATGGTATGAGCTAAATTTGTACCACCATGAAAACCGGAAAACTTCAGAAAGCCACTTTTCATCCTCCGCATTCGCGGAGCGCGCTCAGAAGCGGTTGAGCATTAATAACCGCGTAATATCTGTAGCAGAAATGATTCCAGGTTGGTGGGCCACGGTATAGCATCATGTAACAATGGTGTCGGTGAAACTGGTGCGCTGTGCATTAAAGGCAAGTTTCAATGGGTATTGCTTGGTGGCAAGCTAACTGAAAAAGGTATGCCCTGGTTATTCAGCTAAAATTGTAGTCAAAGTTAGTGTCTACGTGGCGGAGAGGGTAATGAAGATGCAATTACGTTTTACGATCAATTCTGGTTTAAAACGAGGTTTCATTTCTTGCAAATTAAAAACTCGCATCGAGAACGCAAACTCATATGAGTGGTGCAAGATCAACTCATTCTGTTTGTATCAGTCAGATAGCTAATTATGAACATAGGCATCATTATTGAAACGAATGAACCGGAAAAAGCATGGAATGCGGTTCGTTTTGGCAATGCTGCAATTACCAAAGGCCATTTGGCGCGAATTTTTCTCATGGGTGCGGGGGTAGAAATCCAAAGCATTAGCAGCGGCAAATATGATGCTAATACTCAGCTGTTAGAGTTTTCGAAAAATGGGGGCATAATCTTTGCCTGTGGCACTTGTATGAAATCGCGCAATCAAGACGCGTCAGAGGTTTGCCCTATTTCCACCATGGATGATTGCATAGAAATGGTAGAGTGGTCAGATAAAGTAGTTACATTTTAAATGCAGCGGCTAACAAACGGTTGCTGTCGGACTGGCGCCACTTTGATGTGTGGCTGATTAGCCGAAATATTAATGCGCCACTCTTTCCATGAGCTGTATGTCCTCTTAGCAGAGCGTGTAATCCAAGCCTGACTCAGGTAAGAAAATTAGTTGCTGTTACCAACTTGCGGCAGCCACAATCACTGCTTATTTCTGGACCTGCTCAAGCTCCTCTACCGTGAGCAGCCACTCCTCTTCTGCTTCGCTAAGGGATTGGTCTCCCCGGGCCTTGTCTGCAAGCAGCTGTTTGAGCTGTGGCTTATTGGCATCTTCGTATATATCGGAGCGGCCCAACTCTAGTTCCAGGTTGTTTTGTTGCTGCATCAGTTGTTCCACTTGCCGTTCCAGTTTTTTCAGGCGGTTGCGCAATGGCTGTAGTAGACGCCGTTGTTCTGCCTCCTGGCGCTTACGATCCTTACGGGCGTTGGCGCTGTGTTGACGGGTGTCGTTGCCAGCAGTTGGCCTTTCATTGTTCTGGGCTCGGTTGTCCAGCAGCCAGCGTGGATAGTCATCCAGGTCGCCCTTGAATTCATCCGCCTGGCCTGCGTTTACCAGCAGTAGCAGGTCGGTGGTGGTGCGTAGCAGGTGTCGATCATGGGAGACAATTACCATGGCCCCGGCAAACTCCTGTAGGGCCGTACTCAGGGCGTGCCGCATCTCTATGTCGAGATGATTGGTGGGTTCGTCCAGTAGCAGCAGGTTGGGGCGTTGGTACACCAGCATGGCCAGTACCAGTCGGGCTTTTTCACCGCCAGAGAATGGGGCGGTGGGGCTTTCGGCGCGGTCACCGGAGAAACCGAAGCCGCCCAGGTAGTTGCGCAGGGCCTGCTCGGTGGCGTTGGGATCGATCTGGAACAGGTGCTCCAGCGGGGTGTGCTCCGGGTGTAGCTGGTCCAGTTGGTGCTGGGCAAAATAGCCAATCTTGAGATCCTGTGCCGTTTGGCGTCCACCCGCCTTGGTTGCAAGCTCACCCGCCAGTAGCTTGATCATGGTGGACTTACCAGCGCCATTCGGTCCCAGTAGGCCGATACGATCACCTGGAGATAGGCTTAGATTTATCCCATCCAGGATCAGTTCATCGCTATAGCCGGTGCCTGCCCGCTCCAGTTTTAACAGTGGGTGTGGGGTCTTCTCTGGTGGTTTGAACTCAAAGTGGAACGGTGAGTCCACGTGGGCCGGGGCGATCAGTTCCATGCGTTCCAGCGCCTTGAGTCGGCTCTGGGCCTGGCGGGCCTTGGTGGCCTTGGCGCGGAAGCGTTCCACATAACTGTGGATGTGTGCAATCTCGCGCTGCTGCTTCTCAAACACTGCCTGCTGATTGGCCAGACGTTCGGCACGGATGTGCTCAAATGCAGAGTAGTTACCGGTATAGAGGCTGATCTGGTCCTGTTCAATATGAGCGATATGGCTGGTTACGGAATCCAGAAAGTCGCGATCGTGGGAGATTAACAGCAACGTGCCGGCGTAGTTTTTCAGCCAGGCCTCCAGCCAGATCACCGCGTCCAGGTCCAGATGATTGGTGGGTTCGTCGAGCAATAACAGGTCCGAACGGCTCATCAAGGCACGAGCGAGATTCAAACGCATACGCCAGCCGCCGGAAAAACCGCC
>CAZVME010000057.1:0-20739 GCA_964628835.1 uncultured Gammaproteobacteria bacterium
ACGACTACCGGGGTTTACCAGCCTTCGCTTCGCTCTCCATGGCTGGCAGCGAGGGCTGACAGCTCAAGCCACCCATCCTGATAGGCCCACCTTATTCTCCCACACATTGTATGGATTAATTGACTCCATTGTCAGGCTATAATCACCCGCTACATTTACCCACAAGAGTTAGACCATGCTGAAACCCCATGCAGAACCACCCAGTCCCACTCTCAAGGCCAGCAGCACTGCCCTGTTCGCCCTTGGCTTCAGGCCCTTTTTCAGTGCCGCCGGAATCTCGGCCGCTCTGCTGATGATCACCTGGCTGGGCATATGGTCCGGCGCTGTGGGGGTCTCCAGCTACTACGGCCCCATCCCGTGGCACAGCCACGAGATGCTGTTTGGCTATGCCGTGGCCATTATCGCCGGGTTCCTGCTCACCGCAGTGAGAAACTGGACCGGGGCCAACACCCCCAACGGCACACCCCTGATGCTGCTGACCCTGCTGTGGCTGGCCGGACGTATACTGCCGCTGCTGGGCGGAGCAATCCCGGGGATGGTGATCGCCTTGGTGGATCTGGCATTCCTGCCAGCACTGGCCCTGGCCATCAGGCCTGCCCTGTGGCAGGGCCAGATGAAGATCAACCGCATCTTCGTGCCGCTACTTCTGGTCATGGCCATCACCAATCTACTAACCCACCTGCAATTTCTCGGCATCAGCGACACATACAGCCGTGGCACCGACGCCATGCTGTATCTGATCATCCTGCTGATTGTGTTTATCGGTGGTCGCGTCATGCCATTCTTCACCGAGGCAGTGCTGCCAGACGCCAAGGTAAAACGTAACCAGCCAGTGGAGATGACATCCGCCGGGGCACTGGTGGCCTTGGTCCTGGTGCAGATGATCTATCCATCACCATGGCTCTCAGGCCCGCTGGCGGCGCTGGTAGCCATCACCCAGATCATACGCGTAATCGGCTGGCACGACCGCAGGGTCTGGGGCAGCCCCATCCTGTGGGTATTGTATACCGGCATGTTGTGGATCATCCTCGGCTTCAGCCTCAAGGCCCTAGCCACAGCTGGCATAGTCAGCACCACATTGGCAACCCATGCCCTCACCGTGGGTGGGATCGGCGTACTTACTTTGGGCATGATGTGTCGGGTATCGCTCGGCCATACCGGCCGTCCCATGCAACTGCTGCGAATCATTGAGATCAGCTTCATTCTGCTCAACATCGCCGCAGCCATCCGGGTATTGGCGCCCATCCTTATGCCGATGCAATATCAGCTCTGGATCCACCTATCCGGTGGCATCTGGGTGCTCTGTTTCATCATGTTCTGTTTCGTGTACCTGCCCATGCTGATGAAACCGCGGGCAGATGGTAAGCAGGGATAGCGCAATCCTACTTGAGGTCATAAAGGCTATATGGATACCAGTAGCATGCAAGAGAACGAATTCATGTCTGCCTTTCGCGGAAGTTTCACCTCCACCCTGCGCTGGCATCAGTTGGATGCACTCTGGGCGGTGCTGGACACAGAGGCCGATGACAACTGGTTCATCTACGCCATCGGGGAGCAGCCCCCGGAACAACCGGTGAGCGCCGGAGATCTGCAGCACTTTCTGAAGGAGATAGCCACCTTTCTGCGCCATGAGCACGATGAGGATTACTGCGGCATCGTCTATGCCGACAATCTACAGCAGCCAGCCTTGATCAAGATCTATGACCCAAACAATCTGGGGGTGTCATGCGGCTTCAGTGACAACCCACCACTACCGGGCTGGATACTTAGCCGTCTGCAACCCTGTGACCTACCTTCCACCAGGGTACTCCCTAATAACCGCCGGCGCTGGTGGCAAAAAATGTTTGACTAATGCAAAATTGATTTGAAGTTGATGCAGCTTACCTGCAGACACAGCACAGATTCACCCTTCTCTGCATGCTACAGACACAGGACAAAATCTACTCATACATTGTACAGATTCTTTGGTTTTTTAGATTAATCACCATTTTGCTAGCATGTTAAAGATTAACGCATGCTGTCCATTATAGTAATTAACCAGGACAAGGATGCGTCCATAGATTCGAACTAGACGCTTATGAGAGAAATACTTGATGGGTTACTGCCACTAATTCCAGAAAGTGCAGTAGTGGCAGGCGATTATAATAATAAGATCATCTATTGCAGTCCTCTGGCAGCCGAATGGCTTTCCCACCCGGCGACATCTCTTCTTGGCGAAAATCGGCAATCATTTAACTCCCATCCTTTATTCGAATTACTGCAAGGATCAGAATGGAAAACCAGAATTGGCGAAGGAGAAACCTTACATCAGGTAATCGACCTGGCCACAGAGGGAGTTACCCGAAGTATCCGCACCCGCCTGACACACTACGACAATTTGGGCAGCCAGCAATATTGGATACTTGTAGGACAAGATATTTCAGGTTTTACAGCTCCAGAATCCAAGGCGCATCGCATAGAGATGGAAGGCGCTATAAGGACAATCTCCAGATACATGAACAGAGTCCCGGGGCTGGAATTAGATACTGCCTTAAACCTGGCACTATCTCATGTAGGTGAGGCCGCTGAAGCAGATCGCAGCTATCTGTTTATGATCTCGGACACCGGCACCCATATAAGCAACACCCATGAATGGTGTGCCGAAGGTATCAACCCAGGAATAGACAAACTGCAAGATCTTCCCCTGGATAAATTCACCCCGTTCATGACCAGGCTAGAGCAGGACGACCTGGTTCTTATTCCCCGCGTGGATGAGATACCTACTGCAGAAGCAGAGCTAAAAGAGATGCTCGAATCTCAAGGCATTCATTCTCTGGTCTGTGTACCCATATATTGGGAAGAGTGTCTCAAGGGGTTTGTAGGGCTTGATGCGGTAAAGCGAGAGGTCCCGTGGGATGAACCTGACATTGATCTGTTGCGCAACATGGGAGATATACTAGCAGTAACTCTCAAACGTAATTTCGATTCCAGAAAAATAAGAGAGAGCGAAGCCAAATTTAGTCATATCTACAACCACTCTCCTGTCATGATGCATTCAATCGATGAAAGCGGTCACATATGTAATGTAAATGACCAGTGGCTATGTGAAACCGGGTATGAGCGTAATGAGGTGATCGGGCGCAAGGCAGGTTTTTTAATGACGCCTGAATCTGCCGAGCGCGCTTTTTATGAAGTGACACCACGCTTTTGGCGTGAAGGCAGTGTAAGGGATGTGCCTTATGAATATATTTGTAAGGACGGCAGCATCATTAACGTGTTGCTCAATTGTGATATATCAGAGGATTTGCATGGTAACAGGATCAGCCTCTCTGTAGTACGCAACGTAACGGGGCAGGTCAAGGCTAACCGCGCCATAAAAAAGAGTGAAAAAGCACTGAAAGAGGCCCAGGCTCTGGCTCATCTAGGTAGCTGGGAACTAGATATTAACAACAACGACCTTTACTGGTCAGATGAGATCTACTCGATTTTTGAAATAGATCCCAAGAAATTTTCACCCACGTACGAAGGATTCTTAAGCGCGGTGCATCCTGATGACCGCATTCGGGTGAATCAGGCCTATTCAACCTCTGTTGCCAACCACACCCCATATAGTCTGGAACACCGTCTACTCATGGCAGATGGCCGGATCAAACATGTGCAAGAGCGTTGCGAAACCTTTTACGACGAGGTGGGTAATGCCCTCCGCTCCATCGGCACAGTGCAGGATATTACAGAGCACTATCAGCAGGAACAGAAATCAGCAGAACTGCACGCCATGCTACAGGCGCTGGTAGAAGCCACATCGGATGCAATTTTCGTCAAGGATATAGAAGGCAGGTACGTGCTTGCCAACAACGCCACCGCGAGCACAATAGGCGCAACCAAAAATGAGATTATTGGTGCCGATGATTTCAAGTTTTTTCCAGTTGAAATTGCAGAGCAATTTCGCGCTAACGATAGAAACACAATAACTCTTGGAAAAAATGTAACCTACGAAGAACTATTGCAAATTGACGAAAAGAAGATGTCATACCTTGCTACCAAGGGCCCTCTGGTCATCAACGGTGAAGTGCGCGGTACTTTTGGCATTTCCCGTGATATTACCACCAGGAAGCAGGCCCAACAGCAACTGGCCCAGGCTGGAGAGGAGTGGACCGAGGCCATGGACCAGTTCGATGACGCAGTATATTTGGTAGATCTCGATAATAATCTATTGCGGGGGAATGATAACTTTTACAGCATGATCAACTCCACTCCAGAAGAGGCAGTAGGCAAAAAGACTGTTGATCTCATACACAAGGAAAGTGATTCATCATCATGTCCTGTGTGCAAAGCGAAAACAGAGAGACGGGAAGTAGTTATTACCCTGGAAGGGAATAATGCCAACAATCCACTCGGGTATCCAATTGAAGTATCTACAAAACTCATCGGCAAGTCTGGGGGAGATCCCACAGGCATAATGGTCAGTATTCACGACCTTAGGCACTCACGCAAAACCGAATCCAGCATCCAGTTGGCTGCCAAAGTCTTCAGCAGCAGTCTCAATGCAATCCTAATCACAGACCAGACTGGCATTATCCAACAGGTCAATCCACGTTTCAGTGAAATAACAGGGTTCAGCCAGGAGGAGGCCATTGGAAAATCCCCTAATATCCTGAAATCAGATCATCATAACGAGCATTTCTATCAACAGTTATGGAGTTCTTTGATAGAAAACGGGCAGTGGGAAGGTGAGATCTGGAATCGACGTAAAAATGGTGAGGTTTATCCGATATGGCAAAGCATCTCTTCAGTACACGATGCATCTAATAAGGTTAGTCACTATATCGGCACCTTCAGTGATATTAGTGAACAGAAGAATTCTGCCGAGCGCATTCACCGTCTGGCCCATTACGACGTCTTAACCAATCTGCCTAATCGTGCACTGTTCAACGACCGCTTTCAGCATGCCCTGGATCGGGCGCATCGCAGTGGTGAACGTGTTGCGCTCATCTTCATGGACCTGGATCGATTTAAACAGATAAACGACAGCTTGGGTCATTCAGCAGGAGACGCCCTACTTTCTCAGGTGGCGCAGCGTTTAAAACAGCAAATACGCGAGGATGACACAATTGCACGCCTGGGTGGTGATGAGTTTGTAATCTCCTTAGAAGAGATAAGCCAGGACCGCGATCCAAAACTGGTAGCGGAAAAACTCATGCGTGCCTTTGATAAACATTTCATGGTTCAGGGCCACGAACTGGTGGTTACATCCAGCATCGGAATCAGCATCTACCCAACAGATGCACAGGATGCTGACAGCCTGATCAAGTTTGCAGATATGGCAATGTATCGAGCTAAAGCGAAGGGCCGGAATAATTATCAGTTTTACTCTATTGAATTCAGTGAACGCATGATGGAACGCCTAGTACTGGAATCTGAGTTGCGACATGCGGTTGCACGTGACGAACTGATACTTCATTACCAACCACAGCTGGATCTGGACAGTGGCCGCCTGGTAGGTGTGGAAGCGTTGATCGGATGGAATCATCCTGAGAGAGGCATGGTACCACCTGGCATATTCATCCCTATTGCAGAAGAGTCCGGGCTGATACTCGACATAGGCGAGTGGGTGCTAAGATCGGCCTGCAAACAGGCTGCCAGTTGGATAGACAAAGGTTTGGATATTGACAGTGTCTCCGTGAACCTGTCTGGTTTCCAGATACAGCGCGGCAATATCGTAGAAATGGTTTCCCATATTCTGGAAGAGACAAATCTCCCTGCTGCACATTTGGAACTTGAGATACTTGAAACCTATATCATGCAGCATGCCGAGCAGGATTTTTCTGTATTTAACGGACTACGGGAACTTGGAGTCGGCCTAGCCATTGATGACTTTGGTACCGGACGATCCTCACTGGGATATCTGAAGCGTTTACCAGTGGGAAAACTCAAGATTGATCAAAGTTTTGTCATGGATATTCCAATGGACTCTGATGATATGGCAATTATCAAAGCCATTGTAGCCCTGGCACAGACAATGCAACTTACAGTAGTAGCGGAGGGCGTGGAAACAGCAGAGCAGGTGATATTTCTGAAAGGATTAGGATGCGATCTGATCCAGGGCTTTTATTTCAGCCATCCGATAAGCCCGGAAGAGATAGAAAAAATGTTGCCGCAAGTGACATAACTATTCTTTATTGATACCCATGACAAATAAGATCTAAGGTGTATTTCAGAACAGTATGTCATCATCAAATCCATCATCCGGCATTGGCGCCGCCGCAGGAGCAGCAGATGGAGAGCTCACCGATTGAGCAGGACGACTGGGCGCATCAAATGAAGCCCCTTCTCCCATCGAAAACGCGTGTGTTTTTAGGTGGGATTTGGTCAATAAATTGCTGGAATGAACGTTGTCCAACATACCTGGGGGAACCGATTAAGCCAGAGCGGCTGCGGTAACGATACCAAGAGGCTAACTTAGCATAGGGATGCCTGATGACACTGATGACTTTATAGTGCTCCGCCCCTAGGACCTGAGCTTGTTCTGAGAACTGTCTAAAATTCATATGCTTTTCGGGATTTCGGCCTAAGATTACAACGTCATCAAGATTTTCAAAAGCTTTGTGGAGACTGGTGGACGCAGTTTTCGCAGCAGATAAAATAACAAGTTTATGCTTATGATCGATGATCATTATATTGTGAATATCTATCTTTCTATTAGTCGCAGAATGGCAACGATTTTGTTGAGAGGTCATACTTAATGAAGTGTATTCTCCATATTGGAGCTGAAAAAACAGGGTCCACTTCACTACAGCATTGGCTCTACTCTAACAGAGGGGAGCTGGCTGAACACGGATTTTATCTAAGTGATTCTTTGGATAGTCCAAACAACCGCTTGTTACCGATTTTTTTTCAGAGCAGAATCGACGCTTGGACCAAAAGTAACGGGGTTGAGGACCAATCCAAGAAACGTGAGTTTCTTACCCCGTCGCTGCAATCCTTTTGTGACGAGGTTAGACTTGCCGAAGACGGATATCACACATTCCTGATCACGTCCGAGCATTTACACAGCCGGCTTGATAGCCAAGAACTGGTTAAGGAATTGCATAAGTTCCTTGACCCGTTATTCGAGTCCATCAATGTAGTGGGCTACGTCCGCAATCAAGCAGATCTAATCCTGTCAAGTTACTCGACAGCATTGCGTGCCAGCGAGACCAGTTTTTTGTCTGAAGTTGTAGAGCAAGTCAGCCCAGATGAACATTATTACAATCACCTTCTGTCGGCCGACCTGTGGTCAAATGTCTTTGGCCGTTCGGCAGTCACCTTCCAAGTTTACGATCATTGTGTCAATCTACCTGGCGGTGTCGTCACGGACTTTGCTAAACACATACTCAAATTGCCCGAGCTATCCGATCAATTAGCTCCAAGCAAAAGGCTGAACTCTGGCCTAAGTCCGTTTCAGGCTGCCGCCTTTCGCCAGATTAATTCTCTGTTCCCCCGCTGGCCGGTAGGATCTCCGTCAGGCAATTGGAACAGGAAGCTAAAACAGTTAGTTACAGATCTACCGGTGACCACCAACTGTACACTGCGTATTGCAGACCCGCAGCAAGTGCTTAGGCGGTTTGAGTCTGAAAACCAGTTGTTCTTCGAAAAATATGGTGACGGGATTAACCATTTCAGCCCTGAAAAGTACACCTCAATGCCTCTGGCAGGCTCCATTGCATTTGAGGAAGATCCTGACCTGGATGCGATGATTAAAGCACTGTTGGAGAAAATTTCACTCGAATCTAACGTACCAAATACTTCACTTTGGCAAAGATTGCAATTTTGGAACAAAAAACTGTGACAGTCTGGTGTAATCTCAAACGTTGGGCGGGCTTCGATCGACGGACTTTTGTTCTTGGCATAGGGGCTCAAAAGTCAGGCACCACATGGCTGTATCAGTACCTAAAGGCATGTTCAAACACCAAAATGGGGGGGGTGAAGGAATATCATGTGTGGGATGGTTTATTGCAGCCTCAACTATTTCCAGAGTTTGATTCACGCAAACAACAAGAAGGGACTGAAAACTTATCGGATCTGTCTCGTGAGTTTCAGAAGAATCCCAGGAGCTATGCCCGGTATTTTTATGAACTAGTCCAAGAATCCGAAATAACTGGTGATATAACTCCTTCATATTGCGGACTTTCGAAGAACGATTTTCGATTGGTGCGTCGGATGCTTCGACGCGGTGGCTTTCGACCCAAAGTTGTTTTTTTGATGCGAGACCCTGCTCAAAGGTGTTGGAGCGCCAGCCGTATGTTCGCCAGGAATGAGGCAATGCGTGGCGGTCAAGAATGGTCTCACGAGCAATTAGTCGCCCATTTCTCGCAAGTCTTTTCTTCTGATCACTATCAGGTCAGGACGAAATACCAACAGACCCTAAACTCTCTGGACAGGGCATTCCGGCCTAATGAGGTTTACCTGGGATTTTACGAAGATATGTTTGAGCTTTCACAGGTAGAGCGTTTGGCATTGTTTTTAGGTGTGCCGATAAACCCTGATGAAAGCAAGCGCATTAGAAACTCTTCGCCGAGTGTTGATCTTCCTATGGATATGTACAAAGAATGTCATGCGTTTTATCGAGATACTTATGAGTACTGCTGGGATCGTTTTCCTAAAACAAGAGTGCTATGGCCGTCGATCTAACCAAGCGTTTGAAAGTGCTTTTGCATGCCGTTTCGCAGTGACAGCTGGAAGACATGACTACAGGTATGGCGTAAAACCAGGTAGACAGGAATCGCTTTAAGACCGGCCAGGCTTGGAGACAAAGCGAGACCGAGAATAAAGGTCGCTAGCGGTATGGCATCAACGGCCATATTTCGCCAGGGCCTCAGCTGGCGCCTAGTGGCCTTTGTTGCAACATGTGTTGGCTTGACAGCCAGGTAAACAAATATTTTTCCGAGCAACCAAGCCAAACAGTTTCCTGCAACCGTTATCAATAAAGCTTCCCACGATTTAATCAGTAACAACAAAACCAGACTGCCGGCAAATAGGACAGTCATATAGGCCAGCGTGATACGCACTTCTGCCTCAGTTAATGAATAGACTTGGAGTAAACGCTTTTTGATCGGTCCTATATCAAGTACCCTCTTTTTTTTCATTGAGCGGGCGGCCTGTATCGCGGCAACCACCAGGACCACACCACTCAAACAGATACTTATTGTCAGCCAAGAGGAGTCATTGCTTAATGCAGAGACACTGTATGCTACCAGGGTCAGAAGTAGGACATGAGAAAAGTCCAAAAAAACCTGTAAGGCCGAGTAGATCAACAGGCGAATACTTAGGGACATTGTCATGACTTCAACTTGCTCCTAAACCAGTCCATCGCGATAACGGCGAAGATAATTATACTTGCACTGTACTTTTCCAGAGTTCCAATTGATTCGCCTGTCGATGGCCTTAGTGCTGTGATAGGAGAGTACCCAAATTTCTCTATTTTTGCACCTTGCAGTGCCATACCGATGGCGAACGCAAACTCCTCACCATGTTGCGGCCAATTTAATCGAGAGTTCTTACCCAAAAATGGTGAGAATCGTATGTTTTTTTTTGTCGCAAAATCAGCGTCAAAGATCAGATTAGGCGACCTTAGCGACGTCAATCGTTTTAAAGATAAGCCTTTGATCGAGATTCTCACTGCTGATTGCCAGGTTATGGCTGAGGTCTTTTCGTGAAAAACAACAGCTTGGTAGTAATCCAAAACCTCAAAAATTTTATTAAGGTTAGTGGGCTTTAAGAATTCACGGGATAGATTGGAGTCTGCGTCCATTAGCCAAAGCCAGCGCGTTTGACATAACTCAATACATTCATTTCTAGCTCGGGACAGCCCCAGCCCTTGTCTGAAGACGACATCATGGCTAGTGGCAGAAGAGCATGGGCACGCCGGTTTTTTAGAATTACCCAATTGAACCAGGATCAACAAGTGGATTCTGGGATCCAGTCTTCGTCCCAAGTCACACCAATACTGATAAAACTGTTGAAAGTCTTCAACAGTACAGGCGACAGCAAGAGTCATTAATGGCTCGGGGGGCATTAGCATACCTAGAGGCGTTGATAGAATCGATATAGCCAAGAGAACTGGCGTAGCCATAAAACAAACTTAGTTCCTAGACGAGTACGCCGAAGCATTAGAATCATGGAACGGAAAGCGCGTCGGAGCAGAACCGTTGGGTTGTTTTCTTTGCGTGAGGGGAGAGAGCAGTTATCCATGATTGCGGGCGAATGCGCTACATGCCCAGTGCTGCGTAGCAAACGTTCAAAATCGTTGTTGATTTTCTCTAGCTCTTCTACATCAAAACACGATGAAGCTGGCATTTTGACCACTCCTTTTGGGAACAGAAGATCAAGAGGGCCTTCCTTGCCGAATTCGCCTTGTAAGTTGAATGAAATTTGTTGTTTAAGTTGCTCCAAAAAAGCACTGGAAACCACACATGATTGATCGCTGCCTAATCGATAAAAAGGCTGTTTTCTGAGCGCCATCAGCTCAGAATGTCCTATTTGATACTTGGTAAAGCTAAGATTTTGTGTGGCTTGATTGAATCGCATGGCAAGCAGCACAAATCGACTATTGTGTTCAATTTTATTGTGTTGCTTTGCAGGATTGAAGTGCTGGCCGAATAACTCCCTCCCCCCCACACCGGCATTAGTATGTCGTAAAAGGTTGATCGCGATATCGTCACCCTTGAGCAACTCGTAAGAATGAAAATAAACTTCAAGCCCTGATGATTTAAGTGCGCATAAGCGCTCAATTTGTTGAAAGACTCCATAGCGCGTGCTGTTTGATAATCTGCGATCATTTGGGACCAATCTAGTGTTCCCACCGATTGCATACTCAGATATTTGCGATGACAGCCACGGACGAAAGTTCCGCACTAGAAAATGAAACTCAACTGTGGCCCCTAAGAATCGATCACGAATTTCCTGAAAGTTCTCCATGCTGGCCTGTGTTAAATTTTCGCAACTCAAAATTAAGGTGTACCTCGGAAGCTCAATTGCACTCAATTCGTCTCGAAGATTGGACCAATCCCGTTCTGTTCCATTAGGTGAAAAAATGAATTGATGACCATCTGTTCGAGTGGTCCCTGGCATTCGGTCATCAAAATAAATACCTGTTTTGGGGACATAGTAGTGGTGGGCGAGCAGTCGGTCACGGTTTTCAAACAGCTGTAATTGAAATGCCGTGGATCCGGTTTTGGTCAACCCACAGTGCACAATGACTCGGCGTGGTGGTGAATGACGAAAGTTCACTTCCACAACATTGATACCGCTTTCAATCCGAGCCTGGCCAGTGTTCTGCCTTTGCCCAGAGGCCCCTTACGTGCAAAACGAAGCAAACGAATAGAGTGAATAAACCTTCTCTCGTTTACCAGAGTTCGATCTAGCGCGTTCATCAAATTGGGGTGCCGGCTCAACAGGCGCACTGTTTGTTCAGATTGATTTTCAGGATTTTTTGTGAAGTCAATTACCTGGGACTCAAGACGCAGCAAATGAATTAAATTTAATGAGTCCAGGATCATGCCATCTGTTAAGTGCTCTATTGCAAAAAGCTGGTGCACAAGTCTCAATGTGTAATGCTGTACACGCTCTGCGCGTGATTGCTCGGGTAAATCAGAGCGTTTGTTTAGCAATTCTATGACGCGGGTGACGTGGGCCAAGAACAATTGGTGATCCGCCTTCGTTAATTCAGATGAGCTTAGAGTGCCTTCTCGGGTTTTGTCATAATGGACGGTTGGGGATGTTGTTAGAACAAGCAGCGCACTGGTTGTTAGAACGATTTCGAGACCAAAATCATGATCTTCGAATTTCCTACGATGAAACCTGATGTGGTTATCCATCAAAAACTGGCGTCGGTATATGATCGACCAGCAGGGTTGAACCACCGACAAAAGAGAGGTTGACTCAATGTTGAGTAATTTTCCAGTGAGCGGCGCGATTAGCTCGTAGTCTGGATATGTATGTGGTTGTTTGTCATTACCGGTGTGGATGACAGCCGGCATAAATCCTGCTTCGGCATTTAATTTACTCATCTCCTGGCAAGCCGTGCCAATCATTGGACCTTGGGTCCAATAATCATCCGCATCCAGAAAAGCAACGAATTCTGTGACTGATTGATCAAGTCCAGAGTTCCTGGCAGCCCCAAGGCCCAGGTTTTTATCGTGGGTGATGACTTTGACCCGACTCTCGTGATTGTAGGTCTTCGAAACATGGGCACCTGTCCCATCAGGACATGCATCATCGACAACCAATATTTGGGTTTCTTTCGCCTGTAAAACCGAATCAACTGTTCGAATTACAGTTGCTTTTGCGCGGTAACATGGAATGATTACCGTTAACATGCTGCGTTACTCCGGGTTAGGCACTCAATAATCCGTCTGGCTCTTGCATCAGCCGCTGTGGGTCGCAAGCCAATGGATTGCTGTTCAATAAGCTCAGCCAACTCAGGTTGATCTGGATCTATAGCACATACAAGACCATCGATCTCCAAACATTTGTGGACCAAATCATCTCGTTCAACTCTTTCGGCCTCGATACGGTGATCGTCACGCATGGGGAGGCTGAACAGAGCTAATAGAGAGCGAGTTACAGGGTCCAGATTATTAGTATTGGCGACGCAAAGTTCGTAAAAAAGGTCAATCGACGCCGCTATTCTGTCAAACAGGTGTAATCGTCCGGTATAACTGCCCGGTCGGTGTTTTCTGTAAATATAGATAGGGCTGTCAACCAGCATTGCAGCATCGACTTTGCTAGCCAGCCAGGTGGTCAGGACAAGATCTTCACCCATATCATTTCGCATCTTCGTTGCGCGATAGTACTCAATCAAGAGGTCGCGACAGATGATAAAACGCCAGATATTGGCCCAATACAGCAGCGGGAAAAGCACAGTTCCTTGCGTGATTGATTTATAACGCTTGATGGTAAAATCTTTCTCAAGTTTGGGCGTCGATGTGTTGCGTGTCTCAATAAACTGAAAGCAAAACAAATCCAGTTTCCGGTGGCTAATCATTGATTGCAATATAAATTGCACATCAAGATGCAACAATATGTCGTCACCATCAACCAACCAGACGAACTGCCCCTGGCAAGCGCTAACGCCTGTTTGACGAGCACAAAACAATCCTTGGTTGGAGGCATGCGTAATTACCCTGGAATTGGCATGTTCACGCTCAAACTCCTGTACTAGCCACCCAGTTTTATCCGTCGATCCGTCATCAACCAGAACGGCCTCTACTCGCTGATCGTTGCGCAGCAGTTTGGATAGACTGCTTAGAAAAGCAGGCAGCAAGACTTCAACCTGATACAGGGCGACGACGATAGACACGATTGGTGGCTGCATAGGGCTAGTAAAAGAATCCCCTAGTCGCTAAGGTATATTAGTGTGGGAGGGCGACTAGTAGCTGCACTGCTTTGCAAGTACACAGGTATTCGATAAAGGGTTGATTAATGTTACTGATTCCGAAGCTTAGGGTAGGCTATCAAAATGTGCCAAAGGTTGCCACAACTTCTATGTTTGATTGGTTATACCAAGCACATGGGGTGGTACCCAAAGTCTTTCCAGATCATCCAAACTCCAAGCGCAATTTTTTCATGAGTCGGTACAAATCTGAATCGATAGAGGAGATTCAACAGACTGAAGGCACCTACCTTCGCTTCGCACTAACCAGAGACCCCGTACAGAGATTTCTCTCAATGTATGGAAACCGTGTAATCGCCAAACGTAAACTGGATATAGATGCGGATGATGGTCGATTATTGTTAGATGCTGGCTTATCGCCCAACCCGCAACTCAATGCGTTGATAGATTCCTTGCGCGACTACTTATCCGCCTCACGGCACATATTTCATCATGCTAGAAGTCAGCTAGACTTTTTGGGTCATGACTTTTCTGTTTATGACCACCTGCTCGATATATCCAACTCCGATCACTTGATCGATCTCATCCGACAACATTGGCGCAAGCAGGGCATGGACCAGGCCATCTTAAACGCAGACCAGAGGCTGCCGCGGCTTCAAAGGTCAGGCCCAAAAATTAGTTTGGACGGGATCTCGCGTCGCTCATTTGAGAAGCTGCTTGAGTACTATCAAGAGGATTATAAGGCAATCCCAACCTTGGATCAGGAGTCCATCAAGGCTCAATTCATCCAGGAAAACGGCGGAACCAATCTGTTTTCATTTGATTTTCTGAAAGCTCACAAGCCCGAAGTTGAGGTGCGGGGTGTTCGTTTCACCGTGGAGCATAACAAGCGCAAGGAGGTTCAGGAACAGCGGATTCGATTGGGGGAGGATCCAACTGGCGGGATTGTACTGTTTGGCGCCGTTGTTCTGTCTTCATCAGCATCGGCTTGCAAATTGTCTTTAACCATTGAAGGTGCACCACAGTCAATTGAGTGGGGGCTGCGTTCAAAGTACTGGGAAGAAAAATTTCCAAGGCACCCAAACAGCAGCCATGCTCGCTTCCAAGCTAGCGGCCTAAGTTTTCTGCCTGATCACGTGGCAGAGCTCAACCTGGTCTATACAAATGGGGTGTCTAAACGACTGGGGCGCGTGACGCGCCTTTGTGACTAAGATGGCTACAATGGTGTGTAGCCCTCGGTTTGGTAATTTATGTAACGCTACAGGGTGTCTACAGTACCGCCCCCCTATTACTAACTGCTCAACGTGGCCCATATCGCTCACCGTTTGGAAATCTGAAAGCCTAGTATTTATTCATAAGCTCAACCTCATAATCATACAAATATCATTGGTATATGATAGCCATAACATAGTTTTAAAAAAAGCATACAGAAATATTTAACATTTTTCTTTCTATTGAAAAACAAAAAAGGCCCTGTATAAACAGGGCCTTGTGTCTTTAATATTTACGGTTTCTATATAAGGTAACCATCAGAACGGAATATCGTCATCAAACCCACCATCCTGGGCTGGAGCCGGAGCGGCAGCTGGTGCCGACTGCTGCTGTTGTGCCGGACGATTTCCTTCAAAGGCGGCACTGCCACCGCCACGGCTATCCAACATCTGCATCTGGTCCGCCACGATCTCTGTGGTGTAGCGATCCTGGCCGTTGTTGTCTTGCCATTTACGGGTCTGTAGCCGCCCCTCCACATACACCTTGGAGCCCTTCTTCAGGTACTCACCAACGATCTCAGCCAAGCGCCGGAAGAACACCACTCGGTGCCATTCGGTCTTCTCCTGGGTCTCGCCGGTATTCTTATCTTTCCAGGATTCACTGGTTGCCAGAGTGGCATTGGCCACGGCGTTGCCATTTGGCATGTATCGCACCTCTGGGTCCTGCCCCAGATTTCCAATCAGAATTACCTTGTTTACGCCTCTACTGGCCATATCTCTCCTCTCCTCAAAATTATCACTACTCTGTCCGTGAATAGTTTTATAAATAAAAGATCAATACTACTCGTTGCCCCGGGAAAATGCATCCAGCACCGCGAAGTCCACCAGGCTCTTATCCACTTTGAGGTAGGCGGTACCATCTGCAGCCAGCACTGCGGCTTCCGCCACGCCGGTAATCTTGGACAACTCCGCCTGCAGCTCCCAGGCCTGGGCCTCATCTATGGGGCCAACATTCAGCATGTGATTGGTAAGATTAGCCGGTTTTTGCATACCGAATGCCACCAGCAGCCACACCAGCGCCGCCGCTGCTCCAAACAGAAATACTCCACCCAGGCCAAGCTGCCCGTGGATCCAGCCCCCGGCCACACCCCCAACGAAGGCACCGGCAAACTGCGAGGTGGAGTAGACCCCCATGGCTGTACCCTTGCTAGCCGCCGGGGCCACCTTGGAAACAATGGAGGGAAGTGTGGCCTCCAGTAGATTGAAGGCGGTAAAAAACAGCAGCAGCGCCAGCACCAGGCCAATGGTGGAAGCATGCCACTGATAGAGCCCAAGCTGGGCAATCAGCAGCATCCCCACCGCCCCCAGAAACACCTGCTTCATTTTATTGCGTTTCTCCGCCACCACGATAAATGGGACCATAAACACTACGGACAGCAACAGCACCGGCAGATACACCAACCAGTGGTTGTCGCTCTCCAGGCCGATCATATCCCTGAGCACCAGTGGCACCGCCAGGAAGATGGAGGTGATGATCAGGTGCAGCACAAATATACCCAGATCCAGGCGTAGCAGATTCACATTGGACAGTACATGGCTGAACTGTGCCGGTATGGCCTCGGCATCGCTATGTATCTGACTGGTTTCTGGTGAAGGCACCAGAAACAGCACTATTCCAATTCCGCCTAGCGCCAGCACTGCTGTGAGCCAGAAGATCCCCTGCACCCCTATCAGGCCGTTTAGTACCGGGCCCAATACCAGGGCCAGGGCAAAGGCTGCCCCAATGCTCATGCCGATCACCGCCATCACCTTGGTACGGTGCTGCTCCCGGCTCAGGTCTGCCGCCAGGGCCATCACTGCAGCCGCTATGGCGCCACTGCCCTGCAGGGCACGCCCCAGGATCACGCCCCATATGCTATCGGCCATGGCCGCAACCACACTACCGATGGCAAATATCAGCAGCCCTCCCAAAATCACCGGCTTACGGCCGATGCGGTCTGAAAGCATGCCGAATGGGATCTGCAACAGGGCCTGAGTCAGTCCGTAAGCACCGATGGCCAGCCCCACCAGCATGTGGGTAACGCCCTCCAGGTCCTCAGCATAAAGGGCAAATACCGGGAGGATCAGAAATAGGCCCAGCATGCGCAGGGCGTAGATACCGGCCAGAGAAAATGCGGCGCGGGATTCCTGAGAGTTCATTCCATCGTGTTGTTCTTCTGACTGCTCAACCATTCACACTACTGCCTGTCTGGGGCCGGGAGTTCCCGGCAGATAATTCTAGAGAAGGAGGGCTTAAAATAGATTCTCATGACAAATGTCTGGAAGACGCAATATTAGCAGGTTTCACCCCCTATCCAACACCTGGTAACGCATGGGCATTTTAATGGATCTTGCGATACACCTTGTGAAGGTCAGTCATCCACCGTGGAGAGATAGGCGAAGATGTCTGTGAGATCTGAGTCCTTCACATCATCCAATAGTTCCTGCTCCGGCTCGTCCTTTTCATGGATGCGTATGTGCTTACGCAGCTTTTTCACCTGACGCCACAGGTAGCTGGTGTACTGCCCGGCCAACATGGGGGTATCTTTCTTGTGGCTGCCCCAGCCCTGTTTGCCGTGGCAAATGGCGCACTCCTCCCTGTACAGCTTCTGACCCCGCTCCACATCACCTTTGGCCAGGGGGATCTGCATCAGGCGTTTGGATTCCAGCAGCCGGGCGTAGGCATCAAAGTCGGGCGCGGTCTCGTCCACCGGCAACAGCTTGGTCTTGAGTTTTATCTGTGACAGAAAGATGGATACATCCTGGATGTCATTCTCCGGCATCTGACGGTCATCCACATACTCAATCATGGCGATATTGGGGCGTTTGCGATCACGAAACAGGTGCAGCTGTTCCGCTAGGAACTCAGGAGGTTGCGCCGCCAGACGCGGATATTCACCCCCATTTCCGCCCTGGCCATATTCGCCATGACAGCCGGCGCACACCTCGTTTATCTCCTCTCCATTATCCGGATCATATTCACGCGCCTGGAGGGGCTGCCACAGCAAGAGCAACAACTGCAGTAAATACCGCACAAATTGTGGCTTGATCAAACACATAAAAAACCTGGAGGAACAGATATCTCTCTGTTACGGACCGTAAAGGCAGCTAATTGTGCCGCAAACATGGGGAGAAATCGACCAGACGATTGATCAAGTATTTCTGATCTGGTCTGAAAGCCAGTAAAAATGCAGGGGCGGTATCACCAGCTGATCCTTGAACATGGCCGGACTCTCCCCTGAATAGAGATCGCTAACCATACTGTACTGGGACAGCACCCTGGAGCCCAGCTCCTCCAGGTTCAGGTATTGGGGTGAGGTGTCGAAGTTGGCCACTACCAGGACGCTGCCGGTGTGGTAATTGAAGCGGGAAAACACGAACAGGTGGGGATTGTGCACATCGATCAGCTCGCGGTTGTTGAAATCGGCGAAGGCGTGGATCTCCTTGCGTACCGCAATCATCTTCTTGAGGGAGCTAAACAACCGGTGCTCGATCGTGTCCTTAGTGTTGCGGCGGGCCGCCTTGTTCCAGTCGATCTTGGGTCGATGGGACCAGCGGGTGTCGTTGGCCTTACTCGCATCATCCAGATAGGTGCAATCATTGATGGTGCCTATCTCATCTCCGTAGTAGATAAGCGGGATACCACCAAACGCCAGGATGACGCTGTGCAGCAGCAAAATGCGCTTAACGGCCCATTCGATCTTCTCGGTATCACCCTCCTCCAGCGCCCGATCCAACCCGATCAGTGAGGCCAGGGAACCGGAGATGCGCGCATCCCCAGTCCTGTCGTTGGTGCCAAATGGCAGCCCGCGCGCCGGTGAGTCGCCATAGACCCCGGTGTAGTAGTCGATCAGAAACTGGCGGTGGGCCTTGGGTTCATACCCCACCGCGCGCACATCGCGGTCATCAAACCCCAGGCCGATATCATCATGGCAGCGGATGTAGTTAAGCCAGGTGGCGCGGTCCAGTTTGTCCGGCAGGCTCTTCAGCCCCTGTTGCAGCAGCTTGGTATTCTTGGTGGCCACCGCATCCCACAACTGCGCCATCAGGGTGGCGTTGTAGGCCACCTCACACTCCTTGGCAATCACCGCATCCTCACCGAAGTATTTGATGATCTCCACCGGGGCCACTATAGCCTCAGCAATAAACAGTACCCCGGGTGCGCTCACCTGGCAGCAGTCCTTCATCAACTGCAGGATCAGGTGGGCCTCGCGTTCGTTCTGGCAGGTGCTGCCGATCTTCTTCCACAGGAAGGCCACTGCATCCAGGCGCACAATATCCGCCCCCTGATTGGCCCAGTAGAGGATGATCTTCAACATCTCGATAAACACCGCCGGATTACTGTAGTTCAGGTCCCACTGGAAGTGATTGAACACGGTCATGACCCACTTGCCCATCTCTTCATCCCAGGTAAAGTTGCCCGGTGAGGTCTCCGGGAATATCTCCGGCAGGGTCTCCTCAAACATATCCGGCACCTCCCGGCTGGAAAATATATAGAAGTAGTCCTGACACCTCTGTTCACCCTGACGCGCACGGCGGGCCCACTCATGCTGGTTGGAGGTGTGATTCAGCACCACATCCAGCACCAGCAGGATCTGCCGCCGCTTCAGCTCCGCCACCAGGGCGTGCAGATCATCCATGCTGCCGACCCTGGCATCGATTTCGCGGAAATCACTAACGGCATAGCCGCCATCGTTGTGCTCCTGCGGGCACTTGAGGATGGGCATGATGTGAATCAAGTTTACCCCCAGCTCCTGGAAATAGCTGGCCTTGGATTTCAGGTCTTTGAGGTCTTCGGCAAAGCCGTCACTATACAGCGCCATCCCCACCAGCTCCTGACTCAGAAACCAGTTGTGGTCCTTCTCTCTCGCGATATCCATCTTCTTCAGGTCGTGGGGGCGCAGGATATACTGGCTGGCCATGGCCTCCACCAGGCGCTGCATCTGCTGCATAAAATCATCCCGGTCGCCATACAGGTGGCTGAACAGTGAGTGGATGGAGTAGAAGTTGGCTCCCAGCCTGGTATAGAAGTGGCGCAGGTCCTCCCGTTCCAGATCCGGATTCAACTCGCTCAATATCCGGTTGAGAAGGGAGTGTGATACCTGTTCGTACATGTTCAGTTACCACCCAAACGGCAGAAGAGTATGGGCGCTATGCTCACTGGCATTCTGCTCACCGGCCCTCCGCCAATCCAGAAACAACCTGCCCCCCACGGGGCATAGTTCCACTCTGCGCCATATTGCTTACCCAGCGATCTAGGAACCGCCGGTAAAACACTCTATCCCTGACAATAGCCCCACGCACCCCCACGATGGCGCTGGCAAAACTCTGGGCCCGCTCCATGGTCAACTCCATGCCCCAGCCCCGGTGCTGCCCCAATAACAGGACGGCGCTGAAGGCATCCCCCGCTCCCACCGTGTCCACCAGGCGTGATACCGGCTCCGGCATCACCTGAAGTGAGGAGCCGTCTGCCATAAACATCTGGGCGCCCTCCTTGCCACGGGTTACCACCAGCTGTTGCGCCCCCATCTCCGTCAGTAGCCGGTTCGCCTTATCCCTGATCCCGGCACCATTCGGCACCAACTGGTCCAGCTCATCATGGTTTAGTTTTATCAGATGCGCCCCTCTCAACAGTTCTGGAAGCGCCTGCCGTGACCACCAGGGTGGGCGCAAGTTAAGGTCCACAAAGCAGCGACTATCACCATGCTGTTTCAGCTCCCACAGGGTCTCCCGCGAGATCCTGTTGCGCAGGGCCAGGGTGCCATAATACAGGGGGGCATCGGTGTGCAGCGGCGGCAGGGCGTAGTGATTGATGAAATCAAATGCCCGATTGGCCACGATATCAAAAGAGGGCTCACCGGCGTCAAAGGTTACATCCACACTCCCGGTCTGATGTGCGGAGTCCAGTTGCAGGCCGGAGCGATCCATACCCCAGTCAATCATGGCGGAGCTGATCTGGCGACCCAGTGCATCCGACCCGATCCGGGATATCAGCAGCGGCTCCAGACCAAACGCCTGCAGGTGCCAGGCCGCGTTAAACGGCGCGCCACCCAGGGCCACACTCCCATCGGGAAACAGATCGAACAACACCTCACCAAACATAATCGGCCGTTGTGGCTGTACCCGGTTCATCGCTAT
>CAZVME010000058.1:0-20697 GCA_964628835.1 uncultured Gammaproteobacteria bacterium
TACCGGCAATCAGCACATGGGGCATCTTGCTCAGATCTGCCACCTCCTGGAGCCGACAGGGGGCATGTGGTGGTGTTGGGTGCTGGCAATGCTGGTTCCAATGCTGTGGATGTGGCTGCGCAGATGGGAGCCAGGGTGACGGTATTTGATAAGCAGTATCAAAAACTTGTATCCATGCGCGCGGTTGGGCCAAATGTAACGGCGCTGTACCCGTTTCCGGAAAATGTGGCGCAGGCGGTAGTTGATGCAGATCTGCTAATTGGTGCGGTACTGATCCCTGGTGCCAGGGCACCGCGATTGATTTCAGCCCGACAGGTGGAGTCCATGCGACCTGGAAGTGTGATTGTGGATATAGCGGTGGACCAGGGCGGCTGCATCGAGACCATACACCCCACTACCTATGACGACCCCACGTACAAACAGTACGGAGTGACCCACTTTGGTGTGACCAATATACCTGGTGCAGTACCAAGAACCGCCTCACAGGCGCTTACCACGGCCTTGATTCCATACCTGCATACCCTGGCGAGCGGTGGATTGGCCAACAGCCCGGCGCTACAGGCCGGTATCAATGTGGAGGCTGGACGAATAGTGCATATGGCCCTGCAAAAGCAGTTCGTAGAAAAATAAACTGCTACATATCCTTAAGAAATTAGACTAGATATGTTATATATCTATATAATAGATAAGAAACTATTAACATATTTAATCTGTGTGACCAGGCAGTAGCGTGTGGATTTTGAATCGATCTGTATAATCTGTCGCATTGTGCAAATCAGACTAATTAACAACAAACTGGGTTAATAAGGTGTCACAGGCAAGCAAGACAACCCAAAACCAAAACAAGGTAGGAGTGCGCCTGAACCGGCGTCTGCGTGAAGGTGTGATGCTGCTTCTGCTTGCGGTGTCTGCCTATCTGTTGCTATCTCTGCTCACCTTTTCACCGCAGGATCCAGGCTGGTCCTATACCGGAGAGCACAAACAGGTAATGAATGCCGGTGGACCTGTTGGGGCCTGGTTTGCCGATGTATTCCTCAACCTGTTTGGCTTCTTTGCCTATGTCTTTCCGCTGATGCTGGCGTGGAGCAGTTGGATAATCCTGTATCAGGGCAATCCAGAGGAACCACTGGATCTCACCCTCATTAACTTGCGCGCCTTGGGTTTCATTCTGACCCTGGCCTGCGGCAGCACCCTCTCATCCCTGCATGTGGCGAGCTTTGATATACCTTTTCCCACCGGAACAGGAGGTATCCTCGGTACCTTTCTAATGGGGCAGATGGTGGGTATATTCAGCTCCACCGGCGGCACCCTGTTGCTGCTGGCGCTGTTTCTGGGTGGGGTCACTCTTTTTACCGGCGTCTCCTGGTTTACCGTTATGGACCGCATTGGAGATGCTACTCTGCAACTGTACAGCGCCCTGCAGCGTATCTATCGACAACTGATGGAGAAGCGCCAGGCCAACAGCGTTAAACGCCAACGCTCGGACGCGCTGAAGATAGATAAGAAAAAACAGGTAAAGAGAAAACCACCCAAGATAGAGCCGGTTATTAGAGAGGTAAAGCCCAGCGCTCGGATAGAAAAGGAGAAGCAGGTACCGCTGTTCCTGGCTGAGAGTGAGGGGGAGCTGCCACCTCTGGCGCTGCTGGATCAGGTCAAGAGAAGTGAAGGCGGCTACACCAAAGAGGCGCTGGAGGCCATATCCAGGCTGGTGGAGATCAAGCTGCGCGACTTCGGTATAGATGTGGAAGTGGTGGCGGTATACCCGGGACCGGTGGTCACACTGTTTGAACTGCGGTTGGCTCCCGGCCTCAAGGTCAGTCGCATAACCAACCTGTCCAAGGATCTGGCGCGGGCCCTGTCCACCACCAGCGTACGTGTGGTTGAGGTGATCCCGGGCAAATCAGTTATCGGCCTGGAGATACCCAACGAACAGCGGGAGATGGTCTACCTGAGCGAAGTCTTGAAGTCAGAAGTCTACGACAAGGCGAAGTCTCCGCTCACCATGGCCCTGGGCAAGAATATTGCCGGTCACCCGGAGGTGGCAGATCTGAGCAAGATGCCCCATGTGCTGATTGCCGGTACCACCGGTGCGGGTAAATCGGTGGCCATCAACGCCATGGTGTTGAGTATTCTGTACAAGGCTAAGCCGGAAGATGTGCGTATGATCATGGTGGACCCAAAGATGCTGGAGTTGTCAGTATACGAAGGGATTCCACACTTGCTGACGCCAGTGGTCACCGATATGAAACAGGCGGCCAATGCCCTGCGCTGGTGTGTGATGGAGATGGAGCAGCGTTTCCGCATCATGGCCTCGCTGGGTGTACGTAATCTGGCCGGTTATAACAAAAAGATCAGAGAGGCGGAAAAGAACGGCGAGCAGTTGCCCAACCCGCTGTACCGAACTGATCTGCCCGAGGGTCAGGAACAGACCCAGGAAGAGTATCTGCAACATATGCCCTACATCGTGGTCATAATCGACGAGCTTGCCGACATGATGATGGTAGTGGGCAAAAAGGTTGAGGAGCTTATCGCACGTTTGGCGCAAAAGGCCCGTGCCGCCGGGGTCCATCTGCTGTTGGCTACTCAGAGACCATCAGTGGATGTTATTACCGGTCTGATCAAGGCCAATATACCTACCCGTATCGCTTTTCAGGTCTCCTCCAGGATCGACTCTCGCACCATTCTGGATCAGATGGGGGCAGAGACCCTGCTGGGGCATGGCGATATGCTCTATCTGCCTCCTGGTACCTCCATCCCGCAGCGTATTCACGGCGCGTTTGTGGATGATAATGAGGTGCACCGGGTGGTCAAACACCTGAAGAAAATGGGTAAGCCTGATTATATTGAGGACATTCTGCAAGCCAACGCTGATGCGGCCCCAGGCATGGCGCCTGATGGGAGTGTGGAGGATGCCGACCCACTATATGATGAAGCGGTAAGAATTGTCACCGAAACCAGGCGCGCCTCTATATCGGGTGTACAACGGCGTCTCAAGATCGGTTATAACCGTGCGGCCCGCATGATTGAAGAGATGGAAAGAGTAGGAATTGTTGGTTCTGCAGAATCGAATGGAAGTCGTCAGGTATTGGCGCCACCACCACCAGAGGTATGAGATGAAGTTAAAAAAATTGATTGTGTTGCTATTGGTGCTACTGGTTAGTCAGTTTGCATTTGCTGGGGCTGGAAAAGCGAAACTGGAAAAACTCCTGCGTAATACCAAATCGGTGAAGGCTAAATTCACCCAAACTGTGATCTCCAAATCACGGGATAGGGCCTCGCACGCAGAGGGAATGTTGTACATAAAGCGCCCCAAGTATTTCCGTTGGGACTACAAGATTCCATATAAGCAGAATATTATTGCTGATGGTACCAGGGTGTGGGTATATGAACCTGATATTGAGCAGGTGAGCACCATGATGCAGAAGGCTGCCCTCAAGGGTACTCCTGCGGTTGCCCTGATGGGTGGGGAGAAGCTGGATAAGCAGTTTAAGATGAAGGAGTTGAAGCGACGCCACGGTCTGGACTGGGTGCAGCTGACACCAAAAGATGAAGATGCCCAGTTTACCCGTATCCTACTAGCGCTGGATAAGAAGGGACTCAAGCTTATGGAGATGCTGGACAAGAAGGGCGTGACCTCAAGGTTCCACTTTACCGAGATCGTGCACGGGGCAAAATTTCCCAAGGATCTGTTTAAGTTCACCCCTCCTGAAGGTTATGACCTGTTCAGTCAGTAACGAGAATGTCTGACCCGGATCTATTTGCACAAGATGACAACAAGGGTTTAAGGCCACTGGCGGACCGGATGCGGCCACGCGGTCTGGATGAGTTTCGGGGGCAGGTACACATCATGGGGGCGGAGAAGCCCCTGCGCTGCGCAATAGAGTCAGACCGGCTTCACTCTATGATCTTCTGGGGTCCCCCCGGAACCGGCAAGACCACCCTGGCCCGACTTATCGCCCGTCACTCCGGGGCTCAGTTCCTGAGCCTGTCTGCGGTACTGGCAGGGGTGAAAGAGATTCGAACCGCTGTGGAGCAGGCCAAGAGCGCCCGCCAGATGGAGAATCGGCCCACGGTACTGTTCATCGACGAGGTACACCGCTTCAACAAGGCCCAGCAGGATGCGTTTCTGCCTCACGTGGAAGATGGCACGGTGGTATTCATAGGTGCCACCACGGAAAACCCCTCATTTGAACTCAACAATGCCCTGTTATCCAGAGCCCGCATCTACGTACTCAAAAGCCTGACCGTGCCTGATCTGGAACAGATTCTGGAATCTGGTTTGAATGATCAGGTTCATGGCCTGGGTGTCCGCAAGTTGCAGATCGAGCCCGAGCTGATCCACCTGATAGCGGAGGCCGCTGACGGTGATGCCCGTCGTGCCCTGAATCTGCTGGAGATATCGGCCGATCTAAGTAGTGGTAGCTGTATTGAAACCAGCACGGTACAGGAGGTGGTGTCGGGCAATGTGCGGCGCTTTGATAAGGGCGGTGACGCCTTCTACGAGCAGGTCTCGGCCCTGCATAAGAGTGTGCGTGGTTCCGCACCAGATGCCGCCCTCTACTGGCTGTGCCGCATGCTGGATGGCGGCTGTGATCCACAGTATATCGCACGGCGTGTGGTGCGCATGGCCTCTGAGGATATCGGTAACGCCGATCCCCGTGGGTTATCCATAGCCCTGGATGCCTGGGAGACCCAGGAACGGTTGGGGTCACCCGAAGGTGAGTTGGCCCTGGCCCAGGCGGTGGTCTATCTGGCCAGTGCAGCCAAAAGCAATGCGGTATACATGGCCTACAAGGCCGCTATGGCGGATGCCAAACAGCATGGATCGCTCGAGGTGCCGGTACATCTGCGCAATGCCCCCACCAAGCTGATGAAGGAGCTGGGCTACGGCAGGAAGTATCGCTATGCCCACGATGAGCCAGAGGGTTATGCGGCAGGTGAAAGCTATTTTCCAGATGAAATGGGAGAGCCTAGATACTACTCTCCGGTAGAGCGTGGTCTGGAGATCAGGATAAAGGAAAAGCTGGATCGTCTGCACCAGGCTGATCTGAAGGTCAGGAAACAGGATCTGGGGCAGGGGTGATCGCAGACTACGGGTTAATAATAAACGGGTAGAAGATATAGTCCCCACCGCCAGCAGAGGCGTGGCAGTAGATGCAGCCAGCATTACCTTCGGGTTGTTTACCCTTGAGAAACTTACCGGCTACCTTGGTGGGAACCCCCTTGACCTTCTTTGCAAACAGGGTCCCATCCGGTCGGTATTTGGCCCAGAACCAGTTTTTATTCTCTGCATCATAGCCTGCTTCGCGCTGGAACATCACGGTAAAGGAGGAGAGGTGTTTTGCACGGTCCTGGATTACCTGTTCCACCGTAAGGCCCTCCTGGTCGTAGTTGCGTTTCACCACCACAAAACCCTGGTGGCCATTGACCTGGATAGTGCGGTATACCAGTTCCAGGATCCAGCCATGGGGTTTGGCAGCCCCCAGAAACGGCTTTTGCGGCAGCATCTTGTCACCGGTGATACGTTCCTGTACCAGCACCTGCCACAGGGAATTGGCAAAGGCTACATCCGCCTGGGTACCCACCGGCACGAATGGGGATCCTGCTTTACCTGCCACCACTGGCGTGATGTAGAGCAGGAGAGAGCCGGTTACGACAAGCAGACATCTTATTATTGTGTGAGACATATTCACTAAACCTAGCACTGGTTGTGGGAGGTTGCCAGGCAGGATGGTCCCGCCTGGCAACTTTGAATTATTGTGATCTATTTATGCAAATGGCCAGCAGGACCTTAACAGGCCCCGCTGGCCAACTTCCAAGATCACCTACTTATAACGGTCGTGGTTAAACACGTAGTCACCGCCTGGCGCCGCCTTATGACAGGCGATACAGCCTTTATCTGAACCCTTGCCGACCTTACCGGCCAACTGCATCTTTTTAGGATTGGTATGCAGGGAACCGTTAGCCTTGAATTTGGCATAGAACCAATTCTTATTTTCAGCATCGTAACCGGCTGCGCGTTTAAACATGACAGTAACTGCACCGAGGTTTTTGGTTGGATCATTAGCAACCTTAGCTACATCAATACCTTCACCCCCATAATTGCGCTTAACAATCACTGTTCCGGTGTGTCCATTAACTGTTAACTTGCCCTCAATTGTGTCAAGAATGGCGCCATGTGGAGGGACGCCCTGATAGGGTTTGGATGCGATGGCATTCATACCTGCCATATTTGCAGCTTCCAGGGCCTTCCACAGGTCACCTGCTTCGCTAATACTCTTGGCGTCACCAAAGGGCGCACCCATGGCAAGTGCTGGCAATAGCGAAATAAGTAAGATCAGAATGGGCTTTTTCATTATATGCTCCAAATTGTTAGTGTGATTTGATGGGTAACAGTTGAGGATCTGGACACGCCTCTAAACCCTATACGCACGGAGTGATTCACTGGATTCAGTAAATTTAATAAAAACTGGTTATAACCCGTGATAGATCTCGTCCTAAAACGGCTCTGGGTGTAGAATGCATGTTTTTCCACAGGGGGATTCAGATTGCTACAGGCCATATCCATTGCTGCTGGCGGCGCGGTTGGAGCCCTGTTGCGTTTCTGGGCCTCAAATGGCGTGCACGCCATATTGGGACGGGGTTTTCCCTATGGAACCCTGTCGGTAAATATCCTTGGTTCTCTGATCATGGGCTTCCTGTATGTGATGTTTCTAGAGCGCATGACGGTTGAACCGGAGGTGAGAGCAGCGCTGTTGGTGGGACTGCTGGGTGCGTTTACCACCTTTTCCACCTTCTCTATCGAGACCCTGAATTTGATGGAGCAGGCAGAATATACCAAGGCGCTACTGAATATGGTTGTTAGTGTATTGGGGTGTGTGTTTGCGGCCTGGATCGGGCTGAAGCTAGGGAGGCAATTGTGAAAACTCAGAATGTCACAATGGTGCGCATCTATCTCGCCGAGGGGCAGCATCAGATGCAGAATCTTATGCAGATCCTGCACGACGAGGAGAAGGTGCAGGGTGTTACCGCTGTGCGCGGTATCTCCGGGTTTGGGCAGTCTGGCAAGATGCACTCGTCCACGCTGCTGGACATGTCCCTGGATCTGCCGCTGGTTATGGAGTTTTTTGATGAGCCGGCCAAGGTGGCGCGGGTTCTCGAACATCTGAATACAATAGTCAAACCGGGCCACATCGTAAGCTGGCCCGCAATAATTAATGCTGGTGAATAGATAATGTTAGACCCACGTCTACTGAGAAACGAACTGGAAGCCACCGCCGCACAGCTGGCGCGACGTGGTATGACGCTGGATACGGCACACCTCGCCGCGCTGGAGACTCAACGCAAAGAGTTGCAGATAACGGCTGAACGGTTGCAGAGTGAACGTAACAGCCGCTCCAAGCAGATCGGCAAGGCCAAGGCGGCGGGGGAGGATATCCAACCCCTGCTGGATGAGGTGGCAAACCTGGGTGCCGAGTTGAAACAGGCGCAGGATGATCTGAGCACTGTCCAGTCTGAGTTGCAGAAGGTGATTCTTGGCATACCAAACATCCCATCACCGGATGTGCCGGAGGGTAACGACGAAGAGGACAATCGGGAAGAGCGACGCTGGGGCACACCCAGGGAGTTTGAGTTTGAACCGAAGGATCATGTGGATCTGGGCACCGCGCTCGGATACGTGGATTTTGAGGCGGCAGCCAAGATTACCGGCTCCAGATTTGTCACTCTGAATGGCCCCATGGCACGTCTGCAACGGGCCCTGACCCAGTTTATGCTCAACACCCATACCGATGAGCATGGCTACGCAGAGACCTATGTCCCCTACATGGTGAATGCAGACAGCCTGCAGGGTACTGGACAGCTACCAAAATTTGAGGCGGACCTGTTCAAACTCTCCGGTGAACTGGATTACTACCTGATCCCCACCGCCGAGGTGCCGGTCACCAATCTGGTACGGGGTGAGATCATCGAAGATGCGGACATGCCCAGACGCTGGGTGGCCCACACCCCATGCTTTCGCAGTGAGGCCGGATCTTATGGCAAGGACACCCGTGGCATGATCCGTCAGCATCAGTTCGAAAAGGTAGAGATGGTGCAGGTGGTACGTCCCCAGGACTCCACTGAGACCCTGGAGCAATTGACCGGACATGCCGAGTCCATCCTGCAAAAGCTGGGACTGCCGTACCGCCTGGTAACCCTGTGTACCGGCGATCTCGGTTTCTCCTCCACCAAGACCTATGACCTGGAGGTGTGGCTGCCGGGCCAGAGCGCCTATCGGGAGATCTCCTCCTGTAGCAACTTTGGCGATTTTCAGGCGCGGCGTCTACAGGCGCGCTGGCGTAATCCGGAAACGGGTAAACCGGAGCTGGTGCATACCATAAATGGTTCGGGGTTAGCTGTGGGCCGGACCCTGGTTGCCGTGGTGGAGAATTATCAGCGGGAGGATGGCAGCATCGAGATACCCGAGGCACTGCGTCCATATATGGGTGGACTTGAGGTTATTCAATAGCGTTAGTCCAGGCTGGTTTGTATGTAACCTTATGGATAAGACCAGTCCTGTAGGCCAGAATAAGCGATAGCGTTTCTGGCAATACCTTAATCGATTCAGCCCCCTTAAGGTAGAGGTGATTTCTTGCCCGGAACGCGCTGCTTATCCAGGCCTACGGCTGACCCGAACTATCCGCTTAGCCCACTAGACCAGCATGATCAGCAGTACGACAAACCCCACCACGGCCAGGATGGGTAGGAGTGCGGACGTCCAATCCCCATTTTCTGCTTTGGGGTTATTGTTCATGGCGTGTTTTACCCTTGGGTATATCACTATGATCATCATGCCCAGTAGAATAGCATATCCGATTTGCATCCAATCCATCAGTCTTTCTCTCGGTAATAATCTGTCAATGAAAAAAAAGCCCCGGTTGATACCGGGGCTTTCTTAACTCAGGTGCTGGTTAGTCATCCCCGCCCATAACTCCCAGTATGTGCAGTAGATGCACAAACAGATTGAAGATGTTCAAGTAGAGACTAACAGTCATCATGATGTAGTTTGAATTTGGATCATGGATCATCCGGCTGGTGTCATACAGGATGAAACCACTCATTAGTAAAATTATTACAGCGGAGATTGCCAGTGACAGGGCAGGAATCTGCAGAAAGATATTTGCCAGCATGACTACAAATATCATTAGGATGCCGGCCATTAAGAAGCCGCCCATAAAATTGAAGTTCTTGCGGCTGGTCAGTGCATAGCCTGAGAGACCCAGGAAAATCACACCTGTTCCTCCAAAGGCGGTAGCAATCAACTCACCACCATTGGGTAGAGCCAGATACTGAGTCAGCATGGGCCCGAGTCCAAATCCAAGTAAACCTGTAATGGCAAATACAACCCAGATACCGTTGGCGGAATTAGCTGTACGGGGTAAAACCAGCCAAATCAGGGCAAAAGCGCCGATTATGGAGATAAGCCCCGTCATAGGAGGCATCTGCACAACTACTGAGACAGCGGCCATGATTGCGCTGAAAAACAGGGTTATAGACAGTAGGGTATAGGTGTTTCTGATAACCTTGTTAACTTCTACAGCGTTTTTCGCAGTATTGGTTACTGAATAGTTCATTTGGTTGCTATCTCCTTAGAAATGGCTCAATTTTTTATGTTCGGTAAATGAGACTGTGGATCTGTCTCGTAGGTTCTACAGCATAGTCCACTATATGGAGGAAAAGTTCAATATTTCAAGAGCTAACATTTTTTGCTACGAGATTAATTATAGTCTTGTTGAAGCCCTCGCAACCGGGTATTATTCGCACCCTTGGAGAGGTGGCAGAGCGGTTGAATGCACTGGTCTTGAAAACCAGCGAGGGTTTGTAGCCCTCCCAGGGTTCGAATCCCTGCCTCTCCGCCAAATAAAACAAAAAGGCCCTTTTTAAGGGCCTTTTTGTTTTATCAGGTGCTGGTAGATCCGATTTGAACCCTTCGTTCGACAGCCAACGTAGCGCGTTGGCGCAGACGTCAGCTATGCTGAACTGCTAATCAATCCTTGCTGCTCCGTTAAATGTATAAACCCTGTAGATTCAATAAGTAACTGGGGCTTTTCTTACCTTTCTAACCTAACCATATCATGTCTTGTGTTAGGGTATTACAGTAGTTTTGCTTGTCAGCCTATGGGGGAGTCATAGGGTTGGAGGTGCTGCTGGTAGTGCGTATTTTCCACGCTGATTGGGAACGCACGCATCATGCCTAATTCTTCCAAAAAAAAACAGGACACCTGAAAAATAAAAACGATGTCAAACTATGACTGTTCATGTTCTGTTTTGAATTGCCCAACAAATACTTGCAGCTCTGATGCAATGTGCGCCAGATCTTGCCCTGCGTGCGAAGTCTGCTGAGCACCTGAGGCGTTTTGTATTGCCATGTCACTGATCCGAACGATATTCCTGTTCATATCTTCAGCTACGGCGTTTTGCTCCTCTGCGGCTGTTGCAATTTGGGAACTCATTTGGTTGATTTTCGAAACAGATTCCGCAATGGTCGTCAATGAAGATCCCGCCAAGACGGCTTGGTCGACAACAGATCCGGCCTGTTCTCGACTCTGACTCATCGCCTGCACGGCATTGCGGGAACCGGCCTGGAGTTTCTCGATGATCAGGTTAATCTCTGCGGTGGACTCCTGGGTCCTGCCAGCCAGGGTGCGAACTTCATCCGCCACCACGGCAAATCCGCGACCTTGCTCACCGGCTCGGGCTGCCTCGATTGCCGCATTCAGCGCTAATAGATTGGTCTGTTCGGCAATACCCTTGATTACTTCCAATACGGTATTGATATTTTCACTGTCCTGCTCCACCTGGGCGATGACATCCGCTGTGTTATCGATCTGTTTGGCCAGTTGCTGAATTCCCTGTACCGTCTCTTCTACCACCTTGCGGCCCATCTCTGTTTCGGTATTAGCCTCGTTTGCGGCGGCTGAGGTATTGGTGACGTTTACAGCGACCTCCCTCACGGTGGAGCTCATTTCGTTCATCGCTGTCGCTATCTGATCCGTCTCTGACTGTTGCTCATGGATATTGGTACTGGTCTGTGTCGTCACCACCGATACCTTTTCCGCCGCTGTGGAGAGTCGGTTAGTTGTGGTGTGAATCTGTGAAATCATCTCTAACAACCGCTTCTGCATGGACTGCAATCCTCGCATAAGGTCGCCAATTTCATCCTGGCGAACCACATCGATGGAGGAGGTCAGATCACCTTTTGCCACTCGCTGCAGTTCAGCAACAACCTTGGGCATATAGGCCAATGCCCGTGACATTATGAGGTAGACGAGACCAACACCCAGCAAAATAACCAGGGAACCGATAGCGACAGATCTCTCGGTTGATGCCGCTAACTCCTGTTGCACCAACAGCGCGGCCGCCGTTTCGGCTTCAACGCTCGCAAGGAAATTATCCATATCTTTAGTAATCTTGGCGGCCACTTCATCAAACTGCGCCATCATCTGATTACCGCCGGCTGGGCCCTTGTCGATATAGGACTGGGCCATCTGTTTCCCGACATCATAATAGGCACTAAAAATCGGAATCATCGCCTGATAACGCTCCACATGTTCACTATCAAGCACCATGAGTTCATCGACCAGGGTCCTGAACTGTTGGGCATTAACCTCTGCCTCGTCAAATCCATCATTCAGTCCATCACGGCCACGGGTGGCGCTAATGTCGGTTAGCCACTGCTGCACCTGAACAACTGACAGCTTCATCATGTGGGCCTTGTTGAGAATAGGAATTTTATTTTCCGCAAGTTTGGTGGATTGACTGCTAATTGCCATGTTATCCGCTATGATCACGCCGCTTCCAATTATGACGATGAACGCTAATAAGATCGTTAATAGCAGAAAACGCATGCCAAGCTTCATATTACCCAGTGTGCTCATCTTGATATTCTCCAGAATGAATTACGCAATCTGTTCCTTAATTAGGTGCCTACACTTCGTCGATTATTGAGCCATTTGCAATGCACTCAAAAATCATTTCAATCCATTATTAATTCGTAACCAATAGCCGCTGATGTATTCAATGCTATGTACGAAAATGCGGGGGGTGCTGGCCGTTAATATAGCTTGTTAAATAATCTATTCGGCTGACGTAATAACACTTGTGTGTTATCCGGTCAGAAACTTCTTCCATATGCATCACAAGCTGTAAGGGTGATGTGTATGGCATATAGCTGCCCACATTCTTCCTTAGGATATTATTTTCCCATTGATCAAGGCTATCGGCCTGTTCTTGAATTTCTTTAATTAAATTTAGGGATGATCTGAAAAATTAAAGTTTTTCACTTTACTTGCCATCAAATCTCAAATAATTGTAAAAACAACCTGCGTTATCCTCAGGTTTGGTTCCAATTTAGATCATTCCCGGGTTTTTAGGCGCAACTTGCCTACGACGTGGCTAGTAAATGCCGCTTAGCCAGTACCAAATTAATCAAGGCGCACTTGGTAAGTACACGATGGGCATTTTTCTCAAGTCCTCGATAATGAACCTGGCGGTTTCGGATAATAAGTGCTTCATCTCTTGGTCGGGAGAAGCGCTGACTCTACCAGCTGGCCCCTCATCTACCAATTGCACTTATTATCCGAAACCGCCAATGTCTTATCACTCAACTGTCGTTACATATTGGTAACGGCGTTTTCTTGAGGGTATGAGTATTTGAGTAGGTAGACTACCTTTATGATTCGTTTGTTACTTACCAGATCGTAAGGGTTACCTGTAGTAGCTGTGACTCGATCTGACACTTCTGTATATCTTACAATCAGACCGCCTTCGACACATTACTGCCATAAATACTTCAGTAGGCTAAATGCTCCTTCAAACAGAGAAATTACTATTTAGTAACCTTGAGAATTTGTCGGTACCGACGGGTTTACTAAACAGATAACCTTGTACCGTCCCACAACCAAGCTTTTTGATCATATTTAATTGTTCGG
Organism: uncultured Gammaproteobacteria bacterium; assembly: GCA_964628835.1. Taxonomy (GTDB): domain Bacteria; phylum Pseudomonadota; class Gammaproteobacteria; order Chromatiales; family Chromatiaceae; genus JAAGZL01. The sequence goes on from CAZVME010000058.1 coordinate 12,972, forward strand.
ATGTCTCAACGCCTTCAGCAATAATCCTATGTCCCAGTTTATGGCCCATATCTATCATGGAGCTAATCAAGATCAGTGCTTCCGTATCGGTAAGCATGTCATCAATAAAGTATTTATCGATTTTAAGGAAATCAACGTTAAGGTGTTTAAGTGATGCAAAAGATGAATAACCTGTTCCAAAATCATCGATTGCCAGTAAAATGCCAAGATCTCTTAACTCTTTAAAAACTAAGAGATTTTCTTGGTCAGTCTGCGCAACACTCTCGGTAACTTCCAACAGCAGTTCACCTGGAGCCATACCTGTCTCATCGATAACACGCTTAATCAGTGAGACAATATCCTTGTCGAGAAAGTGGCTTGGAGAAATATTCACGGCTATATGCGGAGCAGACAAACCTGCTTTCTTCCAGGCGATTGCCTGGCTGCAGGCTGTGTACAATACCCATTCGGTGAGTGGTTTTATCATACCGATTCGTTCGGCTGTAGCGATAAATTCAATTGGTTGGACTTGGCCAAGGACTGGGTGGTGCCAGCGTGACAATGCCTCAACACCAATGATTTCACCAGTATTTACATTTACCTGGGGTTGATAAACGAGTGACAACTGTTGCTTTTCGATCGCTTCCCTTAGGTGCTGCTCGAACTTGAAACGATACTCTGCCCTATGGGTAAACTCAGGTTTATAGAAAGCGTAGCGATTTTTGCCACATTCTTTCGCAGCGTAAAGTGAGGTGTCTGCTGCTTTTAACAAGGTCGATAGATTTCCTCCATCTTCAGGATAGTGTGCGATCCCAATACTGCAAGCCGGCGTGATTTTCCTGCCAGAAAGCTCAATGGATTGAGAGACAATATCGAGACAACGTTGAGCAACATTGGCAGCAACATAATTATCAATTACATCTTCAACGAGAATGCAGAACTCGTCACCACTGATGCGACCGATATAATCAATATCCCGACTGGCACTTGCCAGACGCTTGGCAACTACCTTGAGGAGTAAATCGCCCACATCGTGCCCAAGACTGTCATTAATATTTTTGAAGTCATCCAGGTCAATGTATAAAAGGCTAAATCGGCGTTTTTGACGTTCGGATCTTTTTATGGATTCTTCAAGGCTTTGATAAAAGTGGGCGCGGCTGGCAAGCCCAGTTAGTTCATCAATATAGGCTAACTGCCGTATACGCTCTTGGTCCTGGTCCCGCATCATGACAATACTGGAAAGTCTTGCCGCAGATATGAGATCATTTGATTCCTCCTCATTTGGCAGTGCCGGATGGTTGTAATACATGCCAAATGCACCTAATACTTTTCCTGAGGAATTCTTAATGGGCTCAGACCAGCAGCAACGCATACCATGGGGTAGGGCTACATGTTTTATCTCGGCCCATTTGGGATCAGTTTCTATATTTTCAACAAGGCAACGCTTTCCGGTGTAAGTAGAAGTTCCGCATGAACCAACATCAGGACCGTATTCCAGACCGTGCACTGCATCACAATATTCCTTTGGCAGGCTTGGTGCCCCTCCGTGTATGAGTTTACCGTCATGTAACTCAAGCATTGAGCATCGCATTCCAGGATGGCGCTCCTCATGCATTATTGCGATCGCGTCATAGATACTGGATGCGAGTTCTCCTTTCGCAATCATCTCAAGAATCTCGGCATTTCTGTCAGCAAACAATTCTGACTTCTTGCGTTTGGAAATGTCTTCCGAAATACCCAGCAGGTAGATTGGCTCGCCGGAATCGTCATGTATCGGGATTTTCTTGGTATGCAGTATGCGGGTGCCACGCTTGCGGGTCTTAATGGGTTCCTCTGGAATATCTACAAGTCTTCCGCCGTTTAATACTTCTCTGTCTTTTTTGATGAAAAAGTCTGCCTCCTCCTTGGGAAAGAAATCATAATCGTTTTTCGATATCAGCTCGTCTCTCGAATAACCTAGTATGTCCTCGCCCGCTTTATTAAAGCTTACAAAATGCAAATCCCCCGCATTCTTGACAAAGATCATGTCAGGAATATTTTCAATGATTGCGTTGAGAAACCACTCATTACGTTTTAATGCATCTTGAGCTTTATTTCGTATCCTTATTTCGTTCGTTAGCTTTTCATTACTATCTTTTAGCTGCTTCGTCCTTTTATTTACAACTTCCTCTAGGTGTTGCTGGTGATGCTCAAGCAGTGTTTGAGTTTTCTTGCGTTCTTCTACTTCGCTGTACAGTGTGCTGACCAGGTTTTTGTTTTTGTATTCTAACAGGAAGGTATTTTCGAGATGTTTATTAGTCTTTATGCTTACATAATAAATGAGTGCAATATAAAGAATTACTGCAGATGTTAGTAGGGTCCTGGTCTCATCTAGTTGCGTATATAGAACTCCTGGTAATACGACAGCCGAAGGTAGGCTGGAAGATACAAGGGCAGGTAAATAAGGAGAAAGTACAGGGACCGCAGCACCTAGTACGCCCAATATAATCAATACAATTGCAGTCTGATAGGTAGGATCATCAACAGTAAGAAATAAAAGGCACAGCATACCCCAGCCGATGCCAGCGATTGCTGTGTTAAAAAAATATTTTCTGGCCCAGCGAGGGGCATTTTCAGGGATATATGACGAGTTAAACTGCCTTTTTAAAACAAGACGTGATATTGCAATAGAGAGCATCCACGCAGACCACCCACTCAGAAGTAGGGGATCTATAGCTTTAAATAATCCCAGCCAGGCGGCAACTGCAATGATTATGATTCCAATGGCAGATGGTATTGCGTTGTCATAGATGCCCCGAACCTGTTCCGATTTGACAAATAAGTCTTTGTCTACTTTCATGGCAACTGCAGTATCCCGTACTTGTGACATATTGGAACCATTTGACTATGAATGATTTCTGTCGATCGTATAAATATAGTTCCTGGGTTCCTGGGTGTCTACTCTTGACACATTGCGGACTATCCGGCTATATCTAAACTTGTTTTCAAATGCGTAAGATTAAATTTAGATTACTACAGGTTACCTATTTGGTTTTGCTTGAAAGTTAGCACTTCCATCAAAGAGGTAGCCCTCACTTTTTCAAGCGCGGTGCCAGATCTTATTAAAACTAGATCAAAACTTACTAATGGCAATGCACTAAACCAGTTTTATGGTTTTTGTGGCAGCACTGTCCTGGGGGTGAACTCTGCCTGCAACCTCCACCGTGTTCAACAGTATCATTCTTAAACCCGGTCATTGGGGTAACACCTGCAATGGCTTGAATTTCTCCAAAACCAACTAATACCACTACAGCAACAATCATAAGTGCCTTCATCATTATCCTCCTTATTCCTTGATATAACACACAGTCACATTAGCAGGATCACCTACGAATAAACAACTAACAATCTTCGATCCCCCCGATCTGGGATCAGTCCGTACCACTATAGATGAAATCACAGGTGCCCCGCTGTTTGTGGCTGCTGATGTGGCTCGGGTGTTGTGATATACAAACCCACGCAAAGCTGTAGCGGATCACTGCAAGGGGTGACGAAACGTGACACCCTTACTCCAGGCGGTATACAGCAAATCTCTCTCTTCCCCGTTTGTGGCTCGGTTGGTGACTGAGGATGAGTTGGTTCTGCTTGTAATGGAGTCATACCCCCGCTGCCGGCCATGGAGAGCAAACGCGAAGGCCGATAGTCCCCAGTAGGCGATGCCGTCTGTAGATTCGGAATTAGGATCGGTAGCGAGTGATGCAGAAGATACAGCAGCGGCTATCATCGCCGTAGAGTCATTGAGGGAGTCATGATGTAGTGAGCACAAGCAGCTTGCTGCAATGTGCATACGGAATCGTGACGTACGCAGGACGGCTGGGGCAAAAGGAAAGGCTGCCGCGTTTGCGAGTCATTTTTGGATAGGGATAGCCAAAAATGTTTTACGAGATAGCGGCACTATCGACTACCAACTTACACAAACAATAGTTATCCTCTCCAGAAGGTCACAACTTATCTGCATAAATGGCCGAGCGGTAGAGAAGTCTCGTAGATATTTAGTGTAGGGAAAGTGAATTCAGCTATAATTCCATATTTTTCTACTTATATCTGGTTTCTTGCTCAGTTAAATATTGTACAAAGGCATGGGAAGCTTTGATGGTTGTATCAGAAGGGTTCTTTTTGCAGTGGCTAGTAAGCCATAAGCGTATCGTTTCATGATGTGGTTGGTTGATGGTGGATCGTGAATAATTATACCGGTACCAACTATGTGAAATTAAGTAAGCGGCTACCCATTGTGTAAAGAATTGTTGCCGACCCAGGTTATCCTCGTTTAATGCAATAACCCATTCCCCACAGGAGAGAGAGCCACTGCCAACCGCGTATACAGTATCGGCATTTGTATTTATGGGAAAAAACCACAAAGAAAATATTAGGATCAAGTAACGCATATCCGTCCCTCTCTCTGAGTTAGTTGTGAATAACGTTCAAGGCAGAGATGGAAATTGATATCTCTGCATACTCCTGGAATCTATATATACCTTGCGCATATAGAGGTTATCAGAGAATCGGTCTTCTAGAAACCTTTCCATGTAAATTTGTTAGCCCAAAGCTGTAATGTCCCTTCTTGATTTTAGGAGGGGTAGTGACAGAGGAGACCATCACATTGAGTCATCGTGAACTCGACCAGGTATCAGTCATTCGGTAATCCACCCGATAAATAACTGAGGTGAAAAGTAGAATTTTCTTGTAATCTATATCCAGGAGATTCTGCATGAAAAAATCAAGATATTCAGACAGCCAGAACATGGCTATTCTCAAACAAGCTGAGGCTGGCAGCCCAGTACCAGAGCTATGCCGTGAGCATGGCATGAGTAGCGCTACCTTCTATAAGTGGCGCAGTAAGTATGGAGGTATGGATGCCTCAATGATGGCAAGGCTCAAGGAACTAGAAGAAGAGAACCGCCGCCTGAAGAAGATGTACGCTGAGGAGCGTCTCAAAGCTGAAATCGTCCAGGAGGCTCTACAAAAAAAGTGGTAAAGCCATCTCGATTGAAAGAGGTGGCACAGAATGCTGTTAAATGTAGAGGAGTGAGTATTCGACTAGCTTGCTCTGCGGTTGGTGTTAGTGAGACCTGCTATCGTTACCGGCCTAAGCTGAGTAGCGAAAATGCCGAGATTGCAGATTGGTTGATTAGATTGACCCACAACCAACGCAACTGGGGGTTTGGTCTTTGCTATTTATACTTGCGTAACGTCAAAGGCTTTGGCTGGAACCACAAGCGGATTTATCGCATTTACAGAGAGTTGGAGCTTAATCTACGCATCAAGCCGAAGAAACGGCTGGTACGGGAGGTACCGAAGCCATTGGCGGTACCCAACGTAATCAATGACTGCTGGTCTATGGACTTTATGCATGATCAGCTTGAGGATGGGCGGAGCTATCGATTATTCAATGTCATAGATGACTTTAATCGTGAAGGACTGGCCATAGAGGTAGACTTCTCCCTTCCAGCATCTAGAGTGATATGTGCCTTAGATCAGATAATTGCTTGGCGAGGCAAGCCCAAACAGATATACTGCGACTCCAGCCCGGAGTACATAAGTGGCTTGCTGGCTACTTGGACGAAAAGCATGGATATAGATTTAATATTCATCCAGCCAGGTAATCCCCAACAGAATGCCTATGTCGAAAGATATAACCGAACTGTTCGATATGATTGGCTGGCGCAATATCTTTTTCGTAGCATCGAAGAGGTTCAGGAGTACGCTACACGTTGGCTATGGACTTACAACAATGAACGGCCCAATATGGCACTTGGCGGCATAACACCAAAGCAAAAACTGTTAGCTGCTTAACATCCTACTTTTAACTTCGGTTAGAAATGGGGGGATTACATAACGACATTAAGAACGAGAATTGATATGCCTCATATTGAATGGAATGAGTCGTTTAGCGTAAATAACGCTGGGCTTGATGACCAACACAAACAGTGGATCAATATCCACAATGAGCTACATAACAGATTGGTAGATAGTGAAGAGAAAACAGGTGCTGATTCAATGGCGTCTGATGCCCTGCATTCGATGCTGTATTATGCCAGGTATCATTTTGCCTTTGAAGAGGAGTATATGGATAAGATTGGTTATGCCGAATCAACAGCGCACAAGAGGGTGCATAAGGATTTCGATAGCAAGATTTACCAATACTGTCGAGATATGCATGATGGGAAAATGGTCTTAAGTACCTGGCTTATGAAGGAATTAAAAAATTGGCTTTTGAATCATATCCTCATCGAAGATCAAAAATATTGTAGGTTTGCAGCGGAAAGAGAGACTGTAACTTAGATTGTATATCTGCCTATCATTAACCCTGGAAAGGGAGATATGTTAATCATGAACAAGAAGGAACTGGAAGCTTTTGCCCACGAAGCGGTAAAAGGAATCACAATCAAAAAAACTTCAACTTCTTTAGTTAGATGCTGACCAAGCTCTCGGTTGAGACAGCACTATCAAAACAGTTTGCGCAGGATATGGGTACAACAGGCAAAGGCAAGCGACTGGTTGACTCACTATTGAAGTAGGTTGTCAGTTGGTTCTGCGTATTACACCTGGTTGCCTACTGCCAGTAGAAGAAATAAGGTGTTTATCGTAGGCCGCTGCTCTGCACCACAAAACACTTCTGGAACTGAATCCGTTAAGTACGGAAGTGCCACGATACGGGCCAGTCAATACCATGGTAACTACATCACCATTTAGGTTTCGACGTGCTTAGATGGATGATCCAGAATCATCTTTGTCTCTTCTGTAAGCCTAGTTAGCAGTTGCTCCATTTTCCCCTGTTGTTTTTCGATAGCTGCAATTTCTATCTGCTTCACCACATGAGTCAAGGAGATAACTGCACATAAGGAAGTCGAGCCGTGTAGCCGGTGCGCGGTTTCGCGCAGATTCTCCCAATCACGCAAACGAGCATATTGATGAATGGACTCTGTTTGTGGGGGAAGATCCAGGCAAAATTTATCAAACAACTCCTGAGCCAGCTCTGCATTACCTCCAGCAACACGTATGGCTTTATGACTATCTCGTATGGTGCTGATTTTATCTGTGTCAGGCAGGTTTGTTACTGTAGGTGACTGATATGTTACAGGCATGGTGGAGCCGGTTAGGTGGTGACTGATTGTGTCTAAAAGTTTTGTCTCGTCTACCGGTTTTACCATGTAATCATCCATGCCAGAAGCATCTACTTTGCTCTTTGTGTCGGGCATTACATCTGCGGTTAAAGCTAGAATTGGTGTGTGTCTGGGCAAGTTTAATTCATGTTGCCTGATCTTCTTGGCTGCCTGTAAGCCGCTGAGATTAGGCATGTGTACGTCCATCAGGATAAGGTCGTAATTGTGCTTGCAGGCAAGTTCCACAGCCGCTTTGCCGTCGTTAGCCTGTGTTATCGTGGCCCCACGTCGCTGTAACAAAGTAGTGATCAATTGCAGGTTGATAGGGTTGTCATCAGCTATCAATATCCGGTGATCCTCTAATTGCTGAGTGTACGTAGCTGCTGTGGGTATTTTTTCGTGTTTGGGTCTGGTGGATAACTCCGGGTTGATGGTTTCTTGAATTGCATACTCCAGCGCCTTGCAGGTAAATGGTTTTGATAGACAGATGACCTGAGCAGATTTCCCAATTATATTTGAAATAACATGATCGGAAGAGCTGATAAGTACCAATTAAGCGAGTCTTTGATCTCGTGATGCCTTTTGGGACATCCAAGTCCCCAAAA
>CAZVME010000059.1:0-20448 GCA_964628835.1 uncultured Gammaproteobacteria bacterium
TGGGAGTGCTGGCTCCAAATTACAGCGCCGATGACCAGGGGGTGTTCGTCGATATCAAGACCGCCTGGGTGATCCAGGGGCTGGTGCACGGTCATGAAGACGTGACGCAAATTCAGGATCCCACACTGGTGATGGGTCGCAGTGATGGCAACGTAACGGCCAGCGCCAAGCTTGTGCAATTTACTGAAATCACCGAGGCCAATGTGGATTCCTTCCATTTTCACGGAGCTCCTTCTGTCTATCCTCTGACCGCGTTGATTGTGTTACCCCGTGACACCAAGTCAGGTACGCTGTTGCGGGGGCGTTACCTGGAAAGCCAGCAATATCAAATCGTCCAGCCCAGGGAGATAGTCGACGGCCTGCTGCAAAACATTTTCCGTATCAAGAACGTAATTGATGGGGCAATCCTGATCGTGGGGATTGCCACCGTATTGGCAATCATACTGGTGTTTGCACTTTCTCTGCGTCTGCGGCAAAGAGAAATCAATACAATCTCCAAGCTGGGGTGCAGTCGTCTGACAATTACCAGGTTGGTAGGCGCAGAGATCGGTATGATTGTCGTATTGACGGCTGTCTTGTGCGGAATTGTGTTGATTCTCGTGGATGAACATAGTGCCGGGATAGTAAGGGAGGTGATCTTATGATCTATCTCATGCGGACTGCGGCCCTGTTTATCGCTCTTTTCCTTGGTTCTTTAACGGTGATGGCAGCAGAGAAGCTGGTTATCTACACCGTCAATTATCCCCTACAGTATTTTGCCCAGCGTATCGGCGGAACCCATGTTGACGTACATTTTCCCGCACCGGCTGATGTGGATCCCGTCTTCTGGAAACCTGATATCAAAACGGTAGGTGAGTATCAGAGGGCAGATTTGATTCTGCTCAATGGTGCAAATTATGCCAAATGGGTCAATAAAATATCATTGCCGCGACTTCGTACTATTGATACTTCCCGGAGTTTCCGTGACCAGTATATTAAGGTGTCCGCTACGACTACGCACAGCCATGGTCCCAGTGGGGATCATTCCCATAGTGGTACAGCATTTACTACCTGGCTGGATCCCATGTTGGCATCCCAGCAGGCAAAGGCAATTCATGATGCCCTGGTCAAGAAGCGCCCCGACCTGATTCATGAGTTTTCCGAAAAATATGCAATGCTTAATAATGAGTTGCTCAAAATGGATGACACTATCAAGCAGATCGTCTCTAAGCAACCCCGCCAGCCATTACTGGCTTCGCACCCTGTGTATCAGTATTTTGCCCGACGATATAACCTGAACCTGGTAAGTGTACTGTGGGAACCAGATGTCGAGCCCAGCGAGGCAGACTGGGTGGCAATGCGTAACCTGACCAGCCAACACCCGGCTCGCTGGATCATATGGGAGGAACAGCCTATACATGAAACCATGCAGCGGTTAAGGGGGCTGGCTGTAAATAGCGTAGTTTATAAACCATGTGCTAATAGGCCTGAGCAAGGCGATTACTTATCAGTAATGACTGAAAATATTGAACATTTAAAAACCGCATTTCCAGAAATGCAAATTAACCTGTCTCCTGGAAATTTCTGAGGACATGAGCTTCCATAGACTGTTCGATGTCTATACTAGGAATCACGATACTTGGTCTGAAAAAGAGTATGAGCATGAATAGAAAACCTATAAGTGTATCCCTGGTACTTGGTAGTGGTGGTGCCCGTGGTCTGGCTCACATCGGTATTATTGAGTGGCTTAATGACAATGGCTATGAGATCCGCTCCATTGCTGGTACATCCATAGGGGCTTTAATTGGTGGTATTTACGCAGCGAGCAAACTGGAAACGTATAAACACTGGGTACAGGCGTTGGATAAGACCGATGTTATACGATTTCTGGATTTTTCATTTAGTTCATCAGGACTGATCAAAGGTGATCGGATCATAGACGCCCTGCGTGAGATTGTGGGTGTTCACCTTATTGAGGAATTACCAATTACCTATACTGCTATTGCCACAGATATTGTGAATCAGCGAGAGATTTGGTTTTCAGATGGGCCTCTGTTCGATGCCATACGCGCATCCATTTCCGTGCCTACCATCTTTACACCGCATGACTACCAGGGGATGCATCTGGTAGATGGTGGATTGCTCAATCCTGTACCGATTGCACCTACTTTTAAAGACCGCACCGATCTGACCATTGCTGTGAATCTGAATGGTCCGCGACAAGAAGCAAAAAATAACCTCAGCACAGAACCTACAACCGAAAAGACTGAAAACCAAGACAATAGCTATCGGCAACGCATCGAAGGCTTCTTTCAAAACCTGCAAGGAAACATACTCCCTCAGGCAAAGAATAATATGGGGTTGTTCGAACTCATTAATGGTTCCTTTGAAACAATGCAAAATGCCATTTCCAGTTTTAAACTGGGTGCCTATTCACCAGATGTACTCATTGAGATTCCACGAGACACTTGCGCCATCCATGAATTCCACCGAGCTGAAGAAATGTTTTCATTGGGATACAAGCTAACTGGAGAAGCGATGAAACAACAAGAAACTAAACGCCTTAGTTGAATGTTTGGATAAATGTCAATTAATAGAAATATTTTGTGCTAATCACTTAATGACATTGAGAATTATTTACAATTAAATATTTGATTTCAATGCGCCCTTCTTAGCTATACACTAAGCCTTAATAATACATAGAAAAGTTTAGTAGAGAGGTCTAATAGAACTAATGAATACCTCTAATAAAGCTTCCTGTTATCAGCCGCTTGCCAGCCACATTAGACTCAAGTCAAAAGATTTTGATGAGTTCCGATTCGCAACCGCAAATAATTTGTGCGATCACAAATGCGAGTTATTGGGGAGTAACGTAGATTTCAACGGAAAGTTGGCGACGGTGAGCCTTGGTAGAACAAGCTTGCATAGTGTCAGATATGATACTGGTGTACATGTTAGCATTGGGGGTACTGAAGATTTTTATACGGTAAATGTCCGCCCAGACCGCACAAACATCAGATACAAGGTGGCTGGTAAGAACATCAAGATTTCCAGTCACCATGGCGCTTTGATTTCACCTACAATCCCTTTTCATCTTTGGCAGGATGACAATAGCTACGATATGCCATTTACCATCCAGCGCAGTGCCATGGATGCTCATCTTTCCGCATTGATAGGACAGGAGATAAGAGAACCCATTGAATTTGCAGTAGATTTACGCACAGACATGGGGGCTGGAGCTACTGCCAGGATGTTAATCATACAGTTAGCACGTCAGCTAGAAAATAATCGTGTCTTCCTGGAAAGCCCTGTGGCTATAGCCAATTTTGAAGATACCATTATGAATCTGCTGCTACTCGGCCAAGCTCATAACTATACTAACCTTCTGTCAACTGGCATTAAAACAATGGGGCCTAAAATCGTCTTACGTGCTGAGGAATATATTAAGGAATATGCAAGTGAGCCTATTACAATGGTACAAATTGCAAAAGAACTTGATATCAATATCAGAACCCTCAATCGAGCATTCCAGCGTTTCAGAAATTATAGCCCTATACAGTTTTTAAAGACGATAAGATTAGAAAATTCCCATCAACGCCTACTTCAAGCCGAAACTGAAGATACAATAAGTAAAGTAGTTCTGGAATGCGGCTTTACACATCTCGGTCGGTTTTCCCATGACTACCTACAGTTTTTTGGGGAGTATCCGCGTGAAACATTAAAGCACTGATTTAGTGCCGACAAGAATAATATCGCCATTGAGCGAGTGAAGTTTAGTCCATATCTGATTTATATTGCCCCCTACTCGCTGTCTGAAAATGGATATTTCTAGGGTTCAAGAATCTATACAATGAATATCGTAGCTTATTGTTGCTGTTAAAAATAATACACAGTAAAGTATTGTTAGTGTATAGACTGTTTTTGGCGGACTTGAATGGACTTACTCGAGATATTTGCCCTTGTTGTATTACTGGTACTGTTGGCAGCATTAATAGCTGGCTGGATACTGCTAGGGTTAATGCCTGGAAAGATCGCTCGGGAACGTAATCACCCTCAGGCTGAGGCAATAACCATTTGTGGTTGGTGGGGGATTTTTACAGTGGGCTTGCTATTGCCGGTTGCCTGGATATGGGCCTATACCAACCCGGGATACACTCTCAAAGGCAAATCGAAACCAGTTTCTATCAGTCAGAAATCTGAGGGTGAGGACCCGTGATTACTTTTCTCACCCTGCTGTATGTAGGTATTATTGCCTTGCTGGTGAAACTCAAGGTCATCCGTCTTACCCTGTGGTGGAAAATATCCCCGCTACTTTGGCTAACGTTACTGCTTATTGTGCTGTTTATCCCCATGCAATGGGGTGCTCCGGCAGGCAGTGTCACCATGTATCAGACAGTTATAGAAATAATCCCGAGTGTCTCTGGTGAGGTCAGCGAAGTAAGAGCGAAGCCTTTGGTGCCCATGAAGACAGATGACGTAATTTTCAAGATTGATCCCGTACCGTATGAAGCCAAACTGGACCAAATCAAAGCCAATCTTCAACTCGCAGAGTTAAACCTTAACCGCGCTCGGGCACTCTTAAACAAAGGCGCTGCCGCTAAATATGATTTTGACAAATATACTGCCGAGGTCAAATCCTTAAGGGCGCAAGTTAGAGATGCCCAGTGGAATCTGGATAAGACGGTTGTTCGAGCACCATCTAATGGTTATGTACTTGGACTGACACTAAAGTTGGGACAACGCGTTTCCAATCTTCCATTGCGTAGCTGGGTAGCCTTTGTAGATCAGTCAAATACCCGTCTGTTGATGGGAGTAAACCAGAATTTACTACGCCATGTTAAACATGGGCACAAAGCAGAAGTAACCTTTAAGTTGTTACCCGGGCAGGTACTAAAAGCAAAAGTTGTCAATATTGCCTATATGACACCAGCAGGGCAATTGGAGCCTAGCGGAGCTGTACCGCAGGCACCAACAGGACAGGAAGTGCCATTGCCCTACGGGGTTGTATTAGAGTTGGAAGATAACAGCAAGGTTAATGAAATACTGTCACTTACTCAGCTGCCAGGTGGTGCCATCGGTAAAGGGGCTATTTATACAGACAACAGTATGATGACTCACATTATTCGTCAGGTCATGATTCGAATGGATGCTTGGTTGAATTACATCAATCCTTATTAGTTAATCCTGATCAATCGCTATTAATGAAAAACCAAGCACGGTGCTATGGAATAATAGGAACGGAAAAAACGTTGTAAGCTGCAAGACTATTTTGATCTAAATCGCAATACACCCAATTAATGGGAAGGAGTGGTGGAGCATGAAGCAACTCATATGCTTATTGAAGTCGAAACTTTCAGTACTGGTGGCGTTAGGCATTCTACTCGCAACAAGTCCTGCCATATCTGCCGAAAAGAGTAGCGACGAATGGGATGTAACCATGATTGGTTACCTATTCGCTGTCAATATCGATGCCATCTCAGGCGTAGGAACACCTGCAGGTGCATCAGAGGTGCCCGTTGATCTTGGCTTTTCAGATTTATCTAAGCAACTTGATTTCGCCTTTTCTGGTCTCATGATTGCTAAAAAAGGACGGTTGAGCCTTAATGTGGATGTCTCAATTACCGAATTGTCAAAGGGTATCGACGAGACAATCCCTGTTGGACCTGGAACAGCATTCGTAGATGCCGATATAGATGTCGGAATCAAGGAATTTGAAGTTTTCGCAGGATACAAGTTCTTCCAGCAATTCCCAGATCTTGAGGTTATCGCAGGTGCTCGCTACATCGAGCATGATATCGAAGTGGATGTAAACGTCGGACCGGCTGCATTAAATGTTGATATTGGTGATGACTGGGTAGACCCGTTTATAGGCTTGCAATACCACGCACCCATCAATGATAAGTGGTCGTTATTAGTACGTGGTGATGTAGGTGGTTTTGGTGTCGGTTCTGATTTTACATGGCGATTCAATGCCGGGGCAACTTACAAGCTTTCCAATAATTGGGAGGCGGCTTTCATGTATAAGATTTTGGATATTGACTATGAAAGTGGTAGTAAGAGTGATCTGGATTATTACAAGTGGGACGGTGATCAACAGGGTATTCTAGTAGGTGTTGGTTATCACTTTTGATTGTAGAAAATAAAGTATTTCAAGGCGGCTGTTGAATATTAGCGGTCCTTGGTTATCATGAAGGGGAATATGAAGTGAAATCAACCATCCAATTTTTCATTCTGCTAATCTCATCTTGTCTTATTACCGGGATAGCTTACTCCGCTGGCGGCAAGGTAACCGACCCAAACACATCAGCCCCAGACAGATATGCTTACTACCCTGGAACTGAAACGCTTGGGCCTGATGAAATGCGGGTTGTGGCCTGTGGGACGGGTATGCCTGCGGCAAGACACGGCCAAGCTGCTACCTGCTTTCTCGTTGAGCTAGGGAACGGAGATAAATTTCTCTTCGACATTGGTGCTCACTCCATGGGAAACGTGGCCTCTCTGATGATTCCTTATGACTATCTCGACAAAGTCTTTATTTCGCACCTGCATACCGATCACTGGGGCGACCTCTCTTCACTGTGGGCAGGTGGTTGGACCGCTGGTCGCACCTCTGCATTAAAAATCTGGGGCCCTAGTGGTGCCACACCTGAAATGGGGGTCAAATATGCTATAGAGCATTTTACAAAGGCCTTCAACTGGGACTATCAGACTCGCCTCTCAACTCTTGCAAATGAACCAGGACAGATCAGGGTTACAGAATTCGATTATAAAGGGAAGAATCACATTGTTTACGAGAAAAACAGTGTTGTAGTCCGTGCATGGCCTGCCATCCACGCAGGAGATGGCTCGGTAAGTTACGCGCTGGAGTGGAATGGCTACAAGTTTGTCTTCGGCGGCGACAGCGCCCCCAACAAGTGGTACACCGAATATGCGAAAGATGCCGACCTGGCTATCCATGAGTGTTTCCATCTGCCTGATCAACTAGTGAAAATGTACAACCAGGCGCCACCGGTTGCTCTGTTTGTTGGCACTAAGGTTCACACTTCTCCACAGGCCTTTGGCAAGATCATGAGTACTATCAAGCCTAAACATGCGGTTGCCTATCATTTCTTTAATGAGGAAGAGACGAGGTATGAAATATTCGGTGGTATACGCGAGACCTACGATGGCTCACTCTCTTTGGCTTCCGATCTAATGACATGGAATATCACCCGGGATGGCGTTAAGGAGCGCATGGCGACAGTAACCGAAGAAGCTTGGTCGGTTCCAGGTGCAAAACCGGCGCCACGGAATGAAAAAGGTGACAATCCACATAAGTGGTTCACAAAAGAGATAAGTTCTGGTGGTTGGGATGTAAGTGATGCTGAAGGAGGTATGATCAGGAAGTTTATGAAAAAGTACAAGCTAGATCCCGCCATGTTTAAGCCGAAGCAATAATGTGCTGAATTATCGTGCTCTTGCCGCGAGTATATGTATGCGTTTAAATTCTTGAGGGGAGAATGCTTGTTTTAGGCAATAGTTTAGATGAAAACTATTTTTCTAGTCATTTTACTCATCTGTTCCAACATAGTTCTGGCTGGCAAAAGTGGTGGGCAGACTGACGGAGATGAGAATGCCTCGAATCCACTGGCTGCCGTTAGTAACACGGACCTTAGGTGGAAGTACTTCGATCTGGGTCATGGAGACCGCCTGGATTACTACATCGATGGTTCGACTATGTTGAGCCCGAAGCTGAAGCTCAAGTATCAACTACATTACTGGGATACGGATGTTACCGGACGTGACGAGAATGACTGGGAATCAGCTAGTCTCAAGCTGATTTACTTCGCCAAGGAGGGCAAATTGGGAGGAAAACGACCTTACCGTTTAGCTGTAGGTCTGGAATGGATTAAGGATCTGGGCGACCTGCATAAGGGTATTGGTAGCGGAGCAGACCAGATTTCCCCCTTTGTTGGAATCGCAATAGGTGTAAGGCCGGGCGTTATGCTGATTCCACTTGTGCAACACTTTACGAGTTATAGGGGTGAAGACGTTAGTAAGACCTCTGCCAGGCTCATCGGAATACTGAAGCTTCCCAATAAAGCCTGGGCTAAATTGGATCTGAAGGTTCCCTATGACTGGGAGAATGAAACAGTACCTGCTTCCTTTGAATTGCAACTGGGCAAGACTTTTTCGTCCTCCTTAGGTGCATATATAGATCTTCAGAAGGGCATTGGGGGTGATAAACCTAATGACTGGGCGACTGGTATCGGGATACGTTTTGCTTATTGAGGGATGAACATAAGGCTGGTATCTGCTTGACGAGGGCGAGGCCGAGGATGCGATTGAGAAGGCATTGAGAGTTTACAGCTGGTGCATATATGAAAGGTTATATAACGACCATGCTCAGCAGGATAGGTTCTTTACATGGGAATTTTTTAGATCGAAATAGCTGTGTAGTAGGAGGTGCTTGATGCGCAAATTAAGAAAGAAATACATATTTGGTTTGCTAATGTATGTAGCGTCATTCGGAGTTTTATCCGCTGTTTTGGCTGCTGATGATATAGACCAAGATGCGCTGGCAATCCTAGAACGTTCCAGTAACTTTCTTGTAAAGGCAAACAATTTCAGTATGCATGCTGAGATTGGTTTTGATGTGGTGCAGCCATCCGGCCAAAAGATCGAGTTCGGCGCAATGCGCAAGGTGACAATACGACGTCCTAATCGCGTCCATATCGGTTTCCAGCGCAGAGATGGACAGGCAGGTGAGGTCTTCTTTAATGGTGAAGACATCATCATGTTTAATAAAGTTGAGAATGCCTATTCCAAGGCAGCAAGACCGGGAAACATCGAAAATGCCCTTGAATTTCTCACCAATGAGCTCAAAGTGCCAATCCCATTGCAGAACTTCATTTCTGCAGACACCGACAAGGTGATTGTGAGCGAGGTAATTACAGGTCGTTATGGGGGGGAATCTATTATTGATGGTGTACCCTGTGACCACCTGGCTTTCCAGATGAAGGAAGTGGATTACCAGATCTGGATCGAACGGGGACAACAACCACTCCCGCGCCGTCTTGTTATTACCTACAAGCAGGAAGAAGGTCAGCCTCAGTTTTGGGCACAGATTATAAACTGGGATCTGGCCCCTGATGTATCCGATTCTAGTTTTAACTTTGAACCACCAAAGAATGCAGAGCAGATTCCATTTATCGCTGTTAAAGCGAAGGCTGCTTTGATGGGAGGAGATAAATAATGATGAACAAATATTATCGTTGGATCTCCTGTTTTACTGTTCTGTTAGTATCATCGTCACTCGCACTCCAGGTTGAGGCCCGAGGGCCTGGAAATGGTCACCGAGGTGGCGGTGGAAGCTTTTCACGCAGTGGACCAGCAGCCAGAGGATCAGTACGGCCTACACGACATGCTAAACCGGCTAGAAAGTCTGGAAGACGCGATACACAAAGGGACATCCGTGAAGAAAGACGTGATACCAGGCGCGATATACGTGAAGAACACCATGATTGGCATGAAGACCGCTGGCGCCGGCGCGTGGGGGCTGCCCTGACAATTTCGGTTTTCCGTTCGTTAACGTGTGGGGTGCAAAGAATCATCGTAAATGGCATCGTATATTACCGCTGTGGAGGAACTTGGTATAGACGTGGAAACCAAGGCGGTGACATAGTCTATATCGTGATCAAGGCACCAGCGGGTTATTAGTATCTAAGGCGGTGCACCTGAGCGGACTAGGAAAATGGGATAAATAATTTCAAAGCCACACTCCCTGCATCTTCAGTCGACTCTATCACTGGGCAACACCCTAGTAGGTTTATCCTCGGAGACATTTGCTTGGCTTTTTAAAGACTAAAGAACACCAGGCTTTTTTAAAAATCGATAACCTGGAAAAAATAGGCTCAATTACGAATGCCACGCCGTCGCTGGGTGCGGTCACCGATTCCTTCACTCTCTCTGGGTAGATAGAGCCAGAGTTGATTGACCCAGCTTTAAATTTAGGTTTTATTCTGCGGTGTCGCCATTTATCTGAACCCGGAATAATTATGCCGATTAGGACAGCATCTGCATCGAAAACCGGGCGATCTGCGCCCAGTCATAGGTAGATATATCCTGCGCATGCGCCAGATTATTACGCAACGACTGAATCTGTTTTAGCACCTTCTTGGCTGCGTTCTTTGAATTGAAACCTATCCTGGAAAGAAGTCCTGGATCGTTGATAAGCAGTAGGCCTTTGTCTGCCAACTGCAGGCAGTCAATCAGTTCGCAGTGCTGATTGAGCCGCGTTCTCTCCTGCTGCAGTTTCTGCGCCAACTTCAGCCTTGATTCCGGTATCAGCTCTCGCCACTCGCGATGGCCGAAGTGACTCCTGACCAACTCTGTTATGCGCATTTCCATCAATGTGGTAATGCCAAACAGCCACATTCTTACGTATGGCTTGTTCATGTCGTTGCGGCTGATAACACCCTGGATCTGCCCCAGTATAGAGATGAAACAGTAGTCATGCCGGGTCAGCACATGGATCACCTCGGCAAACCCCGAATCGCCGGAAAGAATCTGGTCGGAGGAGAAGGCCCGGCTGAACGTACCGCAAATTCCTTCCGCTCCAAGATGGTTTCGGGCGATGAATCCGTTCACTTCACCGCCAACCCGTACGGTCGCCACGGGGCGGTGATGCTCCCCCAGTGATTCTGTTGCCCTCGTAACAGGTGTTTCGCCATCGAATGAAAGCAGAGGTTCAGCGATGTCTTTGGCTGTGAATAGTTCGTTGTACTGTCGCTTAAAATGTGATGAGAAGGCAATATCATCGGATGGACCGGTATCGGAACTTTCTATGCCCGCCTGCATTTTTCCAATGCGTGCAACGCTCTTTGCCATGGTGTTGCGGGCGCGACGCATCAATCCCTTGTCCGCTTCCGTCAATACTCCAAGCAAGGGCTCCATTTCGTTCAAATAGACCCTGGCAAAACGCGAGTCGTGCTTGGTGATATCCTTGCAATTGTCGATGAGATCAGCCAGTTTTATTGTCTGCGCGCGCGCCGATGACTGCGCCAGATGTTCCCTATCGATAGCTTTTCTCACTGAGCGGTTGCCATCTCCCGGCTTGCTGACGTCCGTCAGTTCTCGAACCAGTTGTGCGACCGAAGAGCCGAATTCACGTTCTATATCATTGAGTGTCGCCGATGTGTCTTCAACGGCATCATGCAGCCATGCCGCGGCGACCATCTCCTCGTCGTCTGTGACTGAGGCAACGATCTTAGCCACCTGATCTAGATGAACAGTGTAGGGCTGTCCGCTGTACTTTCGGCTGTGATCGATGCGCTGATGGGCTTCCGTTGCAAAGTGAATGGCCCTGTTGATGAGATCAGACATTTCCGGTCCTGTGTGTGAAGCCTATAACCATGGGCAGCCATCTGCCTGAAGTTAGGGCGGTGAAAAAAGGAAGCCGCGCCAAAACAAGTCGCCTTAGCGCGTCTCGCAGGCATCATCTCGATAACCTTGTGCAGCTGGATCGGCACATGCCACACATGCGTTGGAGTAGGTTTTCCAATCCGACTCAAGCCTTGGGTCTCGTGTCGCACAGACTGGTTGGTATACCTGGGCACACATCTCGGGGCGTGGATCTGTACAGAGTATAAGGTCACCTGCATCTGACGTTTTTTGAGGATTGCATGCAGTGGTGATAAAGCAAGCTAGCGCAACGCAACTGCGGAGCGGTGCGTTAAAAGCTCTGAGGCTGTTACTGTTCATATAACGTTGCTCCAATCGATCCATAAAATTACAATAATTTTAGTGCGGTATCATTATCTGAATTTTTATTGCATTGGCCAATGGCAATATCAGGAATCCCTAACCAATTGGGGGATCGCGCGCAGGATATGCCAATCGATATCCGGCAAGAATGCCGCCTTTGCGCCTTCCAGCGTTGCAGCTACTTCTATATTGAGACCAGCCTCGTCTCTTAGTTGAGCCATCCTATCCATCGTGCTGGGATGGTTTCGAGGCGGGACGATGATAAGCTTTGGCAGGTTGCGCCCATGACGCCTGGCATGTTCAGCCACTAAACGGGCAAAAAAGACGATCTCATCAAAGACTTCTTTAGGTTCCCCAATCATAATCTCTGTAAGGTCCATGATGACCTGGTCTCAGGAATCATCGAGCGCGATTAAAATTTCTTCCTCACGGATCTCCAGGCTGAAGAAATTATCCAGGGTCAGGATCGTCCCAGTGTTTTGAATAAGCTCCAAAAAGATTTCTCCTGATTGATTAAAGGCCAAGTTCAATCTACTACCTTTTTGGCGCACGGCGAGGAATGGGTTGAATTGTTACTGGCGGCGGCTTATCTGGCTCATAAATAGGGTGCTCATCGGAAGGATCAGGACCTGTAGTAGGGATATGCCGCTTAGCCCTGTTCCTGAATTTTAATCGGTCCGGGTCGGCATTAACTCCAGTTATGCTTGTTTCCTCTGGAATTTCCTGAATGTCTTCTTTAGCGGCTTTTTCTCGCGCCTTCCGTTCTGCTTCCAATGCTTCGCCCTTTTGTTTAATTACTTTGGCCTTATCCCTGGCCTGTTTGATCTGTTCGGGAGAGGGGCCAGGTTTGGTTTCTACAGATTCTATTTTAACCGCATCAGCAGGGGGGATCGTTGAATATGTCTGGTTTCCTGCCTCGTCCACAGATTTATAGATTGTTTCAGTGGAAGCAAAAAGAGGAAGTAGAAGCAAAGAACATGCAATGCTAATCAGCTTTTTCATATCCGGTTCCTCATAAGTAGTCAGAATAAAACATCCACCGTTTAGGGCAACTCTGATTAATTCCTGAAATCGTATACCATTGATCTATTGATCACCAGCGCTGAGAAAATGATGAAGCAACAAAGCTTAGAAGCCACAGGTGTTAAATTGCACCGAAAAGTGACCCGGCATTTGCACTGAAAACTGACCCACCTAACCAAGCCAGATTATGGCTTATTTCTTGGGTTTTCGTTTAGTTTTTTCTCCTTATTACTGGTTGAGTTTTTGAACCGGTAACTGTCATTGCCGGTTTCAATGATATGGCAGTGATGAGTCAGTCGATCAAGCAGTGCGGTCGTCATCTTTTCATCACCAAACACATTCGGCCATTCAATGAAGCTAAGATTGGTAATAATAATGCTGGTGCGTTCGTAGAGCTTGCTGAGTAAATGAAATAGCAAGGCACTACCTGTTTGGCTGAAGGGGAGATAACCCAGTTCATCAAGGATCACCAGATCCGTGTGCATCAACCTATTCGCCATTCTCCCTTGCTTTCCAAGCTGTTTTTCCTGTTCCAGCAGGTTCACCAGTTCAATGGTCGATAAAAAGCGAATACGTTTATGATGATATTGAATAGCCTGTACCGCGATTGCAGTTGCTAGATGAGTTTTACCAGTACCAGGGCCACCCACAAAAACAACATTCTGGGCTTCGGCCATAAACTCACAGTGATGCAGTGCAGTAATCAGTTCTTCGTTCACCTCACTTTGGGTAAAATCAAAGCCTATCAGATCACGGTATGCCGGGAAGCGTGCGACCTTCATTTGATACTGGATAGAACGCACTTCTCGTTCAGCGACTTCGGCTTTGAGTAATTGCTGTAGTATGGGTTCTGTTTACTGTAAGCAGGTGAGGCCTGCTCGGACAGCTCGGCAATGCTTTGTGCCATACCATGAAGCTTCAATAATTTCATCGTTGCTATCGTGGTATCAACGGACATGGCGTTTCCCCCGCAAGTGATCATAACGACCAGTATCGGCCTTGGGTTCCTTTACGAGCGTAAGCTCAGGGCGGGGCTTGAGCAATGCTGGTCTTGGCTTATCCAATAAGCGGTTAAGGCAGTTGATGACATGTTGTTTAGAAGGACTGCCACTAGTCAGTGCAGCGGTAATGGCTTGTTCTACCTCGTGTTCATCATGTTGCAGCACCAGTGCCAGTATATCGACCATATCCCGATCACCACCTGGGTGCTTGAGTAATTGCTTTTGTAGTTTATGGAAGCTTTCTGGCAGTTCCTTGAAGGGTGCTCCATTGCGCAATGCACCAGGCTTACGCTGCAACACGGCTAGATAATGACGCCAGTCATAGATTGTTTGTCCCTTTTGGTTGTGGTCTCGCGTGAATACACGTTGGTGTTCGGCAATCACCTTCTCCTCTGCAACCATCACCAATCTATGCGCATAGACATGTAAGCTGATGGGGCGGTTGGCAAAAGAAGCTGGCATACTGTAACGATTATTATCAAAGGTAATCAGGCAAGTAGATGAAACCCGCTTACTGTGTTCAATATATCCATCAAAGGGCGCCCGAATCGACATCAGGCAAACCACTTCATCTTGCCAGACATCGGCAATCATTCTGTCTTTGTACTCAGGATGATGGATCTCTTGCCATAAGGTTTTACAGCGCTGTTCCAGCCGTGAGTTCAGCGTATCAAGATCAGCAAATGCTGGTGCCTGATGCCAAATACGATACCTGGAATCTCTGACATTCTTTTCTATCTGGCCTTTCTCCCAGCCTGCGGCTGGGTTACAAAAATCAGACTCAAACATGAAGTGGCTGACCATGACCTCAAAACGGGCATTAACCACACGCTTTTTACTGCGATGGACCTTATCAACAGCGGTCTTCATATTGTCATAGATACCACGCTTTGGCACACCGCCTAGCACCCTGAAGGCATGGTTATGCGCATCAAAGAGCATCTCCTGGGTTTGCAGGGGGTAAGCACGCAGAAAGAACGCACGGCTGTTGCTGAGCTTGAACTAGGCAATTTGCAGCTTGGTGCTCTTGCCACCCAGAACAACATAATTCTCACTCCAGTCAAACTGAAAAGCTTCTCCTGGGGTAAAGACCAGTGGTACATATGTGCCGCTACTGGCTACACGTGAAGCTTCCTGCTGTTGTGCCCGCCAATCCCTGGCAAAGGCGGCAACACGGTCATAGGAACCGGTATAACCAAGTGGCACCAAATTATAAAATAGCTGCTTTACTGACAGACGCTGTTTGCGTTTACGTCGTGACTCCCGGTGCAGCCAGCTGGTTAGCGTATTGGCATAGTCGTCCAGCCTACTTGGGGGTTTGGGCCTTGAATACTTCGGCTCGACAATACCACTTGCCAGATATTTACGGACTGTATTACGAGAAAGTCCGGTTCTCTTAGCTATCTGCCGAATACTGATCTTATCGCGGTGTTTCCACCGCCTGATTACACTTAATAATGCCACGTCTATCACTCCTTTTGTCTCCTGCTGGTTCTTCAGCAGGTCAGGATTACACGTGGGTCAATTTTCGGTGCAAATAATGGGGCTTAGTGGGTCACTTTTGGATGCAATTTAACAGGGGTCGCATTCATTCTTGGCATAGTGATACCTAATAGTAAATTGATGCCGTGCGTCAGGTAATGGCTTCCTGAATACGAACCGGACTACCATTGTGGTTAGTCCCTAATTTAATATCACTAAACAAGCACAACTTGTATCGAATGACAAAGGCTGCCAGCCTTGATGTTCTCCATGCGGAGTAACAGTCGTTAATGCCATTATCAGGCTCTTAGAGCCGCGATATATGGATTAGTCAGACACTACGCTCACATAAACACCCCGTCAATTGGGCTAAATGTAGTTGATTTGGCGTGATGGGGCAGAGAGCGTAGTTGGTGGGGGGATGTCCGGAGCTAGGGCGATGTGAATTTTCGGAAAAGGATCCTGATTTTCAGTTTTTCATGTGGCGGCGGAGAAAATGCATGGAAACCTGGCCGACCTGACGACTCGACGCCGGTGGAGGGGGTTAGAACACCTTGGGGCGCATGGAAGACGACGGGTCGTCGGGTGGAGTGGTGCTTTTTGGGATTCTCGGAAGGATGTTCCAATAGCCCATATGTCTCTGAAGTGCCAGGAAGAGACATTCGCTAGATATGAAAAACCCCACCACTGAGGATGGGGGCTGTTATTAACCATGCTGTTTACTTATCAGGCAGCTTTCTTACGCTTGGAGAACCCGATTAAGCCAAGAAGACCAGAGCCGAATAACCAGACAGCCGCAGGTACCGGTACCGCAGTAACTGGTTGCACAGTCATACCATCCAGGCTCGCAGTGAGTTCTCCTATCTCATTGCCTGCAGCAAACTCTGCCCCCCAGATTTCACCAAAAAGTAGCTCCATAAAGTTAGGGATGGAAGTCGGCAGGTCATTACCGCTAAACCAGTCTGTTTCGTCGATAAGCGTCAGTCCAATCTCAATGCCGGCATCTGGATCCAGGTCGGTTGGATCACAGCTTTCAACAGGCCCTCCTGTTGAGCAGACAGGTGTGACAATAGAGCCCCAGATATCAATCGCGTCAAAGGGGTTTCCACCATTTTCACCAGGTTCTAGGATATTGTTCTCCGTTAGAATAGAAACTATTTCACTACCTATTGTTGGCCCACCACTTGCAGATGCTGTCCAGCTTGAATCACTATTGGCAAATGTATAGATAGAGGTAAATTCTTCATGTGGATTATCAGAATCATCTGTATCAACGTGTGTGGCTGTTAGTGGGTCCAGGTCGATTAAGAAGCTGACGCTTACTGACTGCCCCATCATACCAGACATAGTGCCCAGGGCTTCTGTTACTGTTCCATTTGCAGTAATCATTACCGGAGCGGCCTGTGTCTGCAGTGATGACAATAGCAACATACTACCTAAAACGGCGGGTATTAATGTTTTCGCATTCAAAAGTTTCACCAATATGTTTCCTTATTGTTTGATTAGGGATGGGGGTTTGCTTTCAGAAGAAACCGTTCCTTGCGCCATCGGCATATTTGCCATCTTTTACACATACCTACACAGACCAACTTGGTTGTCTTCGTTTGCTCATCCCTGAAGACCTTCGGCTTTCCAAACCCATCTCAAATGGGTGTGATTGTTTCATTGTTGTTTTTGTTATTACCAATATGAAGGCAGGTAATGACAATGCGTAGTTTATGTGTGGTTATAAGTGATTGCTATTAAGCGATAGTTATACTACTTAAGAAGTAGCTTCATGAAGCAGTGTTTCTGATTAAAGTAAAAGTGATGGCTGTTTATTTTGATGGGCATTTGTCCGGTGTGTGCCAGGAGCAGCCATTCTTCCTATTAAGTTTAATAGCCATTAATTTCAAATTCACCACTACTATCATATGAGAGTGGAATTTTTCACATCTTAAGGTAAAGGGGTATTTCCATAGTGATGCCACCTGGCTTCGCAGGTTCCTTTAAGATAAAAGGCTGAATAGTGATATCCTGCATCATGCGCGTAGATTTGGTCGGCCACTAACAACCACACAGGACATTAAAGTAATGAAGCTGTTAGTAAATAGCATTCTCATGTTATGCATCATGGCTTTATTTACGGACATGGCCCAAGCAATAGGTGGGCATGCACATCGCATCACAGGTCCATTCGCAAGCGGTCCAGACGTTACCAGAGCATGCCTGGAGTGTCACATGCGAGACGCTGAAGATTTTATCGAAGACGTTCATTGGACTTGGTCGACAACGCAGCACCTACCCGGCCGCAAAGGAGAGATTTCGATAGGTAAAAAGACCGGGATTAACAACTTTTGTATTGCGATACCTTCCAACTGGCAAAGATGCACTAGCTGTCACGCTGGATACGGTTGGAAGGATGCTTCCTTTGATTTTGAGAATACTGAAAATATCGATTGTCTCATCTGTCACGACACGACTGGACTATATAGGAAGAACCCCACAGGGGCAGGCATACCAGCCGACGGTGTTGACCTGGAGAAGGTAGCAAAGAATGTGGGACGAACAAGCAGGAGAACCTGCGGAACCTGCCACTTTTTTGGTGGTGGAGGTGACCATGTCAAACATGGAGACATTGACACATCCCTTATTAACCCGACACGGGAATTTGATGTTCACATGGGCGTGGATGGACCGAACATGACTTGTCAGTTCTGTCACCAAGCAACGTATCATGAGATTCCTGGCCAGGCCATGTCGGTATCTGCTGGAGAAGGGGAGCGGATTGAGTGCGGTGGCTGCCATCGTGCCTTACCACATGAAAACCAGGAACTGAATAAGCATGCAAATGCCGTAGCGTGTCAGACCTGCCATATCCCTACTTTCGCCAAGAAAAATCCTACAAAAATTTGGGAAGACTGGTCAAAAGCCGGGGAGGATCGTAAGGCAGAGAAAGACCAGTATGGCCTGGATACTTACACCAAGAATCAGGGCGAAATAAAGTGGGGAAAAAATGTGGTGCCTGTATATGCATGGTACAACGGCAACTCTGATCGCTATATTTTAGGTGACGTATTTGATCCGAACATGCCCGTTTACTTGACCAAGCCTCTCGGTGGTATTGATGACAAAAACGCTAAAATATTTCCTTTCAAGCTTATGGAAGGCAGGCAACCCTATGATGCTGTGAACAATTACCTCGTTGTTCCAAAACTATTTGGTGGGTATTGGACGCACTTTGACTGGAATAGGGCTATTATCGATGGTATGGCCGCTGTGAACTTGCCCTACAGTGGCAAGTATGGCTTCGCTCGAACGGAGATGTATTGGCAGATTACACATATGGTCACGCCGAGCAATCAATCTCTAAAATGCAATGACTGCCATGGAGGAAATGGGCGACTCAACTGGAAGGAATTAGGATATAAGGGTGACCCCAAAGAGTTTGGTGGCAGACATGTGAAGTAGAAACAAATCATGGTGAGGTCGGGTATTATTTGGATGCCACCTACAACCAATATGTTGCTGATCTCTTTGACCGCTGTGTGTCGTTTCCAGCCGTCCACTCCACAAGAAACAGCGTTGACGTACATATTGAGAATATCCCCACTGGATGAGCGTCCTTGCTCCCATTGTGGGTCCATGATGGCTACTTCGGCATAGCATTGGTGATGATGTCACTGGCTGTATTGGCTGCCTCCTGTAGGGTTTTGGTTGATAGATGGGAGTAGCGGCTTGTTACCTTGGGGTCTGAGTGCTGCAGTACCTGTTGTACTGTTGATTTGCACTCAAAATTGACCCGGTATTTGCATTGAAGAATGTACCACTATCTGTACGCTAACATGCGGATCAATATTCTTTTTCCGATTTATAAGTGGGTCAGTCAGACTTGCAAATATCCAGCGAAATTGGATCAATATTCAGTGCAATTCAACAGGTGGGGTTCTAAGCGCTATCAATGCACTTTGTTGCTTGATCCCTGATTGGAATGTATCTGAAATTTCATGATCTCATCCAGCAGAGGTGATTTCTTGAGATTGTACTCATGGCTATAGGGTTTGCCTGAAGGAATCTCTTCAAGCTTGGCAAGTCCAAGAAATCCTATGAAGTGAATGATCGTACGGTAGGTATAGCAGTGTCGAAAATCTTTCTCAGGTGTGGAGTAGATTGTTTCCTGAAATTCTTCCAATACTGATGGGAATGCCTGTAAAAAACGGTCTTCGTAGAATGTTTGCGAATGTTTCTCATTACCGAAAAGATTCAGCAGGTATAGACTGTAGACAAAGGATTGCTGAATAAAGTTGGCCTCCTCATGGCGATCCCAATAACCCCAGTTAAACTCCAGAACATAGGTACGGAACAGTCTGGGATAGACGGTGAACGGATCACCGCCTTGCAAGTCTCTGAATGACTTGGTTAGGTGAAATTTGCCCTTTCTCTTTGTTATGAATCCTGCTAGCTCTGCTACAAGCCGAGTTATATGCAGATCAAGGAAATCTTCTTCCTTGTTGATTCCCCCGAACCGGGTTTTTTCTTGATGTAGCTGTTCACCCCAGAACTTTAGTGCCGATTCCCTGCAAAACTTCTGGGGCAAATTCCCTTTTGCTGTCGCCTTGAGGCCCTCATCAGCAATCGCATCAACGATGAAATCAAAGAGTGTTTGCAGTGGTGCCTTGGCAGGTGCATTGAGTGAATTAGGGAAAAATACAATATCTGAGCAATCAAACTGAAAATTAAGTATCTGATACATCTGTTCAGGAGAAAGGCCGCAGAAATCATCTGAAGGCTTCCGGTTTTTGTGTTGCATGTACTCATTGGTGAAAGCTTGGACTTCTTCTATTGAATCGAAATCCTGTTCAGCAATGAGATCTTGTAATTCATCAGAAACCTTGGCTGCAGAGGATAAACAGCAATTTTTATATTTCTTTCCACTACCGCAGGGGCAGGGATCGTTGCGGCCAACTTTCATTCAGCAGTTCTCAGACTTTAGCTTGTGTAGAGAATGATTATCTTATGCATGTACCAAGAAATAAGTCCAACCATTGCCCTAGCAAGAACCACATTAAGGATTTGAGTTGGGGGTTAGCCCCATAGACCAAGGGACTATGCATCTCTTGGTCGCGGGGTTGTAACCCTATGATTTATAAAAAGATGGTGGGCCCTGAAGGACTCGAACCTTCGACCAAGGGATTATGAGTCCCCTGCTCTAACCAACTGAGCTAAGGGCCCGGAGTTG
>CAZVME010000060.1:0-20266 GCA_964628835.1 uncultured Gammaproteobacteria bacterium
GAGATCATGGATCAGGAACAGATCTCCGATTTTGAGACCAAACCCGAGATGAATCTTGCCCTCAGCGAGTCCGGCATAGGCAGATTCCGGGTGAATATTTTCAAACAGAGAAATGAAATCTCCATGGTGGTGCGTAATATAAAAACCTCCATACCCGATATCAAAGAGTTGGGGCTGCCTGAAATTCTTACCAAGACAATCATGGAGAAACGTGGATTGATACTGTTCGTAGGGGGTACAGGCTCAGGAAAATCCACCTCTCTCGCAGCCTTAATCGACTATCGGAATCGGAACAGCTCAGGGCATATCATCACGATTGAGGACCCAATTGAATTCATCCACACACACAGGCGCTGTATCATCAATCAGCGCGAGGTAGGTGTGGATACCGATTCCTATGAAGATGCACTAAAGAACACCCTGAGACAGGCGCCCGATGTAATTCTCATCGGCGAGATCAGAGATAAAGAAACCATGGAACATGCCATGGCTTTTGCTGAAACAGGCCATCTATGTATTTCTACACTTCATGCCAACAATGCCAACCAGGCCCTGGACCGGATCATCAACTTCTTTCCAGAAGAGCGGCGCCACCAGCTTCTTACAGATCTTTCTCTCAACCTGAGAGCCTTTGTGTCCCAAAGACTGATACCCACTGTGGATGGAAAGCGTGCTGCAGCCATCGAAATCCTACTGGGCACTTCCACTGTAGAAGAACTGATCAAACGCGGTGAGGTTTCAGCCCTTAAGGAGGTAATGGAAAAATCAGAGGCCCTTGGAATGCAAACGTTTGACAGCGCCCTGTTTAACTTAATGGAGGAGAAGAGAATCTCCTATGAGGAGGCAATAAAAAATGCTGACGCTCCAAACAATCTCAAGCTTAAAATCAAGCTTAGTCAAAGCGAAACTTCCAAAGACAGTAGTAGCTTTTCACTTGAAGAGATTGAAGAGGAAAAGGAAGATGATGAGGATGACACTGGAGTACTCCTTGAGAGGCCAAGGTAACTAAATGTGGTAGCCTCTGTTGATGGTGATTAACCAGCTACATCGTGGCACACTGTTGTATTGATTAGTGGAACGCAAAACTATCTCAATGGCCCCTTTCCCGGAAACAGAATAATGATTGGCATCCTGGGCGGCACCTTCGACCCCATCCACCATGGCCACCTGCGCACCGCCCTGGACGTGCAACAGGCCCTAGGGCTGGATGAGCTGAGGTTCATCCCCCTACGTGACCCGCCCCATCGCCGACAGCCATCCAGCACCCCGGAACAGCGCCTGGAGATGGTACAATCCGCCATCAGCGGAGGGCCAGGTCTCACCGTAGACCGGCGTGAACTGGACCGCGAGGGCAAATCGTACAGCCTCCTGACCCTACAGTCCCTACGCCAGGAGTTGCGAGACGCCCCCATATGCCTGATCCTGGGACAGGACGCCTTTCAGGGCTTCCCGCAATGGCACAAACCGGATGAGATCCTGCAACTAGCGCACCTGGTGGTGATGCAACGCCCGGGAGAGACCGCACATAACCCATACCCGGAACGCATAACCGAAGATCTTGACGATCTGCGCTCCAACCCGGGCGGCAACATCTATCTGCAAGCGGTCACACAACTGGACATCTCCAGCACCAGGATTCGGGCCATGCTGCGGGCCAGGCAATCTCCTCGCTATTTGCTGCCAGCACCTGTACTTGCCATTATCGTGCGGGATGGCCTGTACCAGCCATGACTACCACAACCGCGGCCACCCCCGGGTTTAATGACATTTAACTGCTTATATCCCACTTTTCGTATAGAATTGCCCCTCCTTAGGGAAATAGAGCCTACCATTAAGGACAGGCGTTACACCGGCACGACCGGCCCATCAACCGCAACAGATAGAGATTATGCAAGTAGAAAAACTGCGCGACCTGGTAATAAAAAGCCTGGAAGACCTCAAAGCCCGCGACATAAAAGTGCTGGATGTAAGGGAAAAGACCAGCATTACCGACATCATGATAATCGCCAGCGGCACCTCTGGACGCCATGTAAAATCCATCGCCGAAGCCGTAGCCTTCCAGTCCAAGCTGGCGGGTGAAGCCGCCATCGGCAGCGAGGGTCTGCAGGAGGGAGAGTGGGCGTTGGTGGACCTGAACGGTGTAGTGGTCCATATAATGCAATCCAAAGTGCGCGACTTCTATCAACTGGAACGACTCTGGTCCATGGATGCCAAGCCAACCGAAGACAAGGCCTCAGAGCAGTAGCTGCATCTCAGGCGCAATATGCACCATAGGCATATACTCGAGCCAAAACGCAAAGCACACCCGGAAAACCAGTTGTATGGTAGTAGCATAGGAAGGCTCTACTCTGCGCCCTTGGCGTCTCTGCGAGAAATAGCTTTTGCTACATCCGCCAATTTACTGCCAAAATCCAATACAATCCCCGCATGAACATCCACCTTATATCCGTCGGTACCCGCATGCCCAAATGGGTGGAACAGGGGTTTGCCGAGTACGCCAAACGCATGCCGACCGAGTGCGCCCTGAAGCTGGTGGAGATCGCTCCCGGCCATCGCGGCAAGGGGGCGGACATCGCCCGGGCGGTACGGGATGAGGGGGAACGCATGCTCAAAGCCATACCCCGGGACTGCCATATCATCGCCCTGGAAGTAAAAGGCAAAGAGTGGAGTACAGAACAACTTGCCGGCAAGCTCAGCCACTGGATGGGAAGTGGCCGTGACTTAGTGCTGTTGGTGGGTGGACCGGAGGGACTGGCCGACAGCTGCCGACAACGGGCCGATATGCTCTGGTCACTGTCACCACTGACCATGCCCCACCCCTTGGTGCGGGTGGTTCTGGCTGAGCAACTCTACCGGGCCTGGAGCCTGATGCGCAATCACCCATACCATCGAGCCTGAATTCGCATCTATTGCACAATTCTTCTGTATAGTGGTGACAAATAATAGAGAAGAAACAACCCAAAATAGATGCAACCACAACTCCACCTGGCCTCAATCTCTCCACGCCGCAGCGAACTACTGACACAAATTGGTGTCGTTCATAGCATAATCGAGGTGTATGTGGACGAGACACCACACCCCGGAGAGCCGCCAGAGGAGTATGTCCTGCGCCTAGCGCAGGAGAAGGCTCTGGCTGGCCAGACCACACTGAACAGAACTGATCATCCCCTGGTACTGGCCGCCGACACCTCGGTTGTGGTGGATGGCAGAATACTGGGGAAACCCCAAGACCGGCAGCATGCACTGGAGATGATGAGTCTGTTATCAGACCGCAGCCACTGGGTATACAGTGGTGTCGCTCTGGCCGCAGACGGCATAACCCGCAGTCTGAGCACCAGCAAAGTCAGCTTCTGCCGGACTACCCCGGAACAGGCCTCGGCCTACTGGGACAGCGGAGAGCCTACAGACAAGGCGGGCGGTTATGGCATCCAGGGGCTGGGGTCCATCTTCATAACCAGAATCGAGGGGAGCTTTTCCGGGGTCATGGGATTGCCACTGTTTGAAACCGCACAACTGCTGAAGCAGGCGGGAATAGACCCAATAATGGACAGATAACAGATGAGCGAAGAGATACTTATTAATATCACGCCACCTGAAACCAGGGTGGCACTGATTGAAAACGGTGTGGTTCAGGAGGTGATCATTGAGCGCAGCTCCAGCCGCGGCATTGTGGGCAACATCTACAATGGACGAGTCTGCCGAGTGCTGCCGGGGATGCAGGCGGCATTTGTAGAGATAGGATTGGAGCGGGCCGCATTCCTGCACGCCTCAGACATCCTGTCCCACAACGACGAAAAAAATGACAACAGCAATATCACCGACCTGTTGCGCGAGGGTGAGAATGTCATCGTACAGGTCACCAAGGACCCCCTCGGCACCAAGGGCGCCCGGTTAACCACTGGCATTTCCATCCCCTCACGCTATCTGGTGTTCATGCCGTCACTCTCGGTAGTGGGCATCTCCCAGAGGATCGATGATGAGAACGAGAGACAACGCCTGCGCGAGGCCATCGATGCCGCCACCCAGGGTGAGGATGGCCGACCCGGCAGATTTATCGCCCGCACCGTAGCCGAAGGTATAGATGAGGAGATCCTGCTCCAGGATATGCGTTTCCTGACCCGCCTGTGGAAATCCATCAAAGAGCGGTGGGAGGATGCCAAACCCAAAGAGCTGCTGCATGAGGATCTGCCTCTGGCCATGCGCGCCCTGCGTGATCTGATCAACCCTCAGGTGGAGAAGATCCGCATCGACTCACGCGAGACCTGGCACAAAGCAAAGCAGTTTACCCAGAAGTTGATTCCAGACCTGAGCACTGCGGTGGAGTACTACCCGGGTGAGCGTCCCATATTTGATCTCTATGGGGTGGAGGATGAGATCCAGAAGGCCCTCAATCACAAAGTGGAGCTGAAATCTGGCGGTTATCTGATCATTGATCAGACCGAAGCCATGACCACAATCGATGTCAACACCGGTGCCTTTGTGGGTCATCGCAACCAGGAAGAAACCATATTCAAGACCAACCTGGAAGCAGCCCATACCATATGCCGCCAACTCAGGCTACGCAATCTTGGCGGCATCATCATCGTTGACTTCATCGACATGCAAGATGATGAGCATAAACGTCAGGTACTGCGCACATTTGAGAAATACCTCGCCCACGACCATGCCAAAACCAAAATCACAGAGGTCTCAAGCCTGGGGCTGGTGGAAATGACTAGAAAGCGCACCCGGGAATCGCTGGAACATGTGCTGTGCGAACCCTGCTCCCGTTGCGGCGGCCGAGGCTCTTTAAAGACAGCGGAGACTACCTGTTACGACATTTTTCGCGAGATACTGCGCGAGTCACGCCAGTTCGATGTGGAGTCAATGCTGATCCTGGCCTCACCCGGTGTAGTGGAACTGCTGCTGGATGAGGAGTCCACCAATCTGGCAAATCTGGAGGAGTTTGTGGGCAAGACCATCCGACTCCAGGCGGAAACCCTGTATAGTCAGGAACATTACGACATAGTCCTGCTCTAACCGGCATGGACTGACCCGGCAATGGGTAACAATCCACATTAACAGCAGCGAAAACGGCATAGGGATGATCCAGATAGCTTGCTCACAACCTGACACCCTCCAGCAAGAGACCCCGGCTGGCAAATGATTAGCATCCTGAAATCATTTGCCGCCAAGCTGTGGCTCGCCCTGCTTTTGCTGGTAATCCTGGGCGGCGCCTTCATCGGAGCCACCCGCCTACTGCTACCCATCGCAACCGAATACCGGCAAGAGGTGCAGGAGTTGGTCAGCAGAGAGCTGGGGCAAACGGTTGAGATCGGACAGCTAAAAACCAGTTGGCGTGGTTACGGGCCGGAACTGATATTGGGCAATGTACTGCTAATCGATCCCGAAAGCGGTCTGCCATCACTGCGTGTCTCCGAGGTACACATCGGCATCGGCATACTCGACAGTCTGCTCAACCGCGCCATAACCCCACGTCAAATCACCTTCTATCACACCCGCATGCTGATCAAACGCCGCTCGGATGGTTCCGTGGTATTGGCCGGTCTGGAAGATATGGAAAATAGCAGCGGAGATAGCAGCGCCGCCTTTCTATTGCCGTTTCGCATCAGCCTGAAACAGAGCGAAATATTCTGGGAGAACCAAAGCATCGGAGCAGCCCCAGTGCGTTTTACCGATGTTGACTTCACCATCACCAACGGCGAAAACCGGCATCAGATCAAGGCCAGTATGCACCTACCGGGGAAGGCTGGTGGCAGCATGCGGCTTATTGCAGATATCAGGGGCGAGATTCAAACATCTGGTGCCTGGTCAGGAGAGGTCTACCTAAGCGGAGACCAACTGGCCATGTCCACTATCCTCAAAGATCGCCTGCCCGAGGGATATGCATTCCAAACCGGCCAGGCCGGCATGGAGTTGTGGAGCAGTTGGGACAAAGGGCGCATCACCACTCTGCAAGGAGCGGTTAAGTTCCAAGACCTGAAGCTGACCTCCAAGCAGCAGATCACCAACAACAAGCCCATAGAGATCGAACGAGCTGCAGGCAGATTCAATTGGCAGCGCACCAATACAGGCTGGCAGCTAGATGTTGCGGACATAGATTTTATTCGCAACGGCCTAGCCTGGCCCAACTCCAATTTCAGCCTGGTGAACAGCTACGACCAACGGGGCCAAATGCAGCTGGTTTCCGCCATGGAATTTGTTCGCGTCAAGGACATCCTGGCCATCATCCAGATGTTTCCACTGCCATCAAAGCAACTTGATCAGGCCCTTAACACCATACGCCCCGAGGCAGACCTGCACGCCCTGCAACTGCGTTTTCGAGAGACCCCGGATGGCCCCAGGTGGTCCGGGCGCGGGCGACTGGAAAATATCTCCATTGCCCCCTGGCAGGCCATCCCCGGGATAAAGAACCTAAACGCAAAATTCTGGCTGAATCAGGATCAGGGAACCATCGCACTGGATGGCCGGAACCTCACCACCAATCTGCCGCAACTGTTCCGGGAGAAGATAAGGCTGGATGAGTTGCGCGGACGCATATACTTGAAACGCAACCCCGGACAAGGCTGGACCCTGGAGACCAAACGACTGGTTGCCAACAACCAGGATATACAAACAGAAACCAGGATGCGCCTGCAGCTCCCCCAGGACTCGAAGCAACCACAACTACTGGATCTGCAAACCGACTTCCGTAACGGCAACGCCAGCGCCACACCGCGCTATCTCCCCACCAGCATCATGCCTGATGATGTGGTGGCATGGCTGGACAAAAGCATCATCGGCGGCCGGATTCGCGATGGAAGCACCATCTTCCGTGGCTCGCTGGATGACTTCCCGTTCACCAACAATCGTGGACACTTCGAGACACTATTCCGGGTCGAAGAGATGGAGTTGAACTACGACCCCGAGTGGCCCCGAATCAAACAACTGGCGGCAGAGCTGCGCTTTCACAACAACAGCCTGGATATCTGGGCCAGCAAGGGAACCATGCTGAGCTCCAGATTGCGCAAACTGCGCGGCCGGATCGATAATCTGGAAAACGCCTCACCACTCAAGATCACCGGCAATGCAAGCGGACCGTTAAACGACGAACTTAAGCTGCTCACCCAAACCCCGCTCGCGGAAAATTTGGGGGCCATGGCAAAATATGTGAGTGCCAAGGGGAGGGCCGAGCTGGCGCTGAATCTGACCCTACCCCTGGATAAGGGGAATTTCCGCGTCAATGGCAAGCTCGGGTTTAAAGACTCCACCCTCACTGCGAAAAAATCCAACATAGCCCTGAGCAAGATTCGAGGCACTCTTAAATTCAGCGAAAACGGGGTCAGCGCCAAGGGCATCACATGCACTGCCTTGGGCGGAAAGATCAAGCTGGACATTGACCCAATAAAAAAGAGCAGCTCCACCCAGGTACGGGCCTATGGAGCCCTCTCCGGCACCAAGCTTAACCAGCACTTCCCCAACCTGGGACTAGATCAACTGGATGGACGCAGCAACTGGTCGGTAAAGTTTGATATCCCGTCCCTACGCAAAAACCAGGGCAAGATGTATACAAAGATAACCGCATCCTCAGACCTGGTTGGAACCGCCATCAAACAACCGGCCCCCATCGGCAAGAATAAGAAGCAGAAGAGACAACTAAGCCTCACCACCACCATATCTAATAATCCACGAAAGCATCTACAGATAGGCTACGGCAGAGTATTTAATGGTGACCTATTCATCTCCAGCAACAAACAGGGGGCAGTAGCCCTGGAGCGTGGCAGCGTAACTCTGGGTGGGGGCAAGGCCGAGGCGCCCAAAACCAGACAACTGCTACTAAGCGGTGGGTTGAAGCAACTCGATCTCTCCCCATGGCTAAACAGCACCAAAACTCAGAACCAGTTTTCTCTACCCAAAATCAAAGGCAGCAATCTACACTTTGGAAAACTAAAATTTGGCGACACTGTATTAAACAACGCCAAGATCAGCTTTGCCGAAAACAACCAAGCCATAAGCGGAAAGATGAGCAGTAACCTCATGGCCGGTAGAATCAGGGTGCCACTCCCATTTAAAAGCCAGCCCATAGTTATCGATCTGGACCGTCTCTCCATGAAGTTGAACCCAGACAAGCTGTCTAAAACCCCCCAGAAGGGCCCACAGGAAGCTGATCGCACCGACCCGAGAACACTCCCCAGCATCATCCTCTCCAGCAAAGAACTGGTGATAAATGGCAAGCGCTTCGGGCCACTAAAAATGGCCACCAAACGCATCCCTGAAGGCCTGATGCTGGAGCAGATGAAGATCTCCTCCAAGCGTCTCAGCATGACTGCCCATGGCCGCTGGACCAGAAAAAACAATAAGACCCTGTCAAACATCAGGGTAAAAGGTAAGACCGACTCCCTGGGGAAACTGCTAGTCGGGTTCGGCTTTGCACCAAACCTTAAACAGGCGCCAGCGGAGATTAAGGCCGATCTAATGTGGAGCGGGAACCCACGCCAGTTTAACAACACGGACGTAAGCGGGCGCATGGAGATGCACATAGGCGAGGGACGCTTCCTGGAGGTAGATCCGGGACTGGGCCGGGTATTTGGGCTACTCAACATCAGCGCCCTGCAACGCCGGCTGACCCTGGACTTCTCCGATACCTTCAAGAAGGGCTTCAGCTTCGACAAGGTCGAAGGTACATTCGAGCTGGATAGCGGCGACGCCTATACCAATGACCTGCGGCTGGAGAGTCCATCCGCCCTGATCGAGATCACCGGGCGTACCGGGTTAGTGAGTCAGGACTTCGATCAACTGGTGACCGTCACCCCAAGCATATCCAGCACCATCCCCATAGCCGGAGCCCTCGCCGGTGGACCAGCCGTAGGTGCGGCACTACTCCTGGTGCAAAAACTGGTCGGCAAACAGATGGATAAAGTATCCACCACAAGATATACGGTTACCGGTCCCTGGGATAAGCCCAACATCGTCAAACAGAAGCCGAGCGACAGGTAAAACAGATAGGCAATCCAACATAACTGAAAAGGTTATCTGGCAAATAAAGTGATAGAAACTCTCCGCAGTGGGATTAATTACCGATTAATCCACGATTTAGCATCCTGATTGGTGTTGCAACCCCCCCAGTAATGCTATCCTCAAATTGATGCCCCTTTTTATTAATGAACCGATAGAGTTAACAAATAGTGACAGCAAAACATAAAGTAGCGGCCATTCAAATGGCTTCGGGACCAAACGTAAGTGCAAACCTGCTTGAAGTGGAAAGAATAGTCGGTGATGCGGTTGAGGCCGGCGCAGAGTTGGTAGTACTACCGGAAAACTTCGCCTTCATGGGCGAGACCGATGAAGACAATATCAAGTTCAAAGAGGAGCCAGGCAACGGTCCTCTACAAACATTCTTGAGCCAACTGGCAAAACGCCATGGCATCTGGATCGCCGGCGGCACCATCCCGCTACTGGCGGACGATCCTGACAAGATCAGGTCCGCCTGTCTGATGTACAACGACAAAGGAGAGCAGGTAGCGCGTTACGACAAGATACATCTGTTTGATGTGCATCTGTTGGAAACCGACGAGAAATACAGTGAATCAAGTACTATAGAACCAGGCAGCGACACCGTAGTAGTTGACTCCCCCTTCGGGCGCATTGGCATGGCCATCTGCTACGACCTGCGTTTCCCCGAGCAGTTCCGCAATCTGGTGGACGAAGGTATGGAGATCGCAATTCTCCCCGCAGCCTTCACCGCACACACCGGCCGGGCCCACTGGCAACCACTGGTACAGACCAGGGCCATTGAAAATCTCAGTTATGTAATTACCGCGGCCCAGGGCGGCTACCACATAAGCGGACGCGAGACCCATGGACACAGCATGATTGTGGATCCCTGGGGCACCATCCAAAACCAGATCGAACGCGGTAACGGTTTTGCCCTGGGCGAGATAGATCTCAACCATCTGAATAATACCCGGCGCGCCTTCCCCTCCCTCGAACACCGACAGATCACCTGTAGAATAGATGCCTGACCTGATTGAGATAGCACGCAACACCATCCTCACCCCATCTGATCTAACCGACTCCGATCTAGATCGTCTGCTGGGCCAGTTGCTGGGCGGCAAGGTGGATGCGGCCGACGCCTACTTCCAGGCCAGTCGCCTAGAGTCCTGGGTGCTGGAGGACGGCATTATCAAAGAGGGCAACTTCAACATCGAACAGGGGGTCGGAGTGCGTGCCATCGCCGGGGAGAAGACCGGCTTTGCCTACACCGACGAGATCCAGCTGGCCACCCTGCTAGAAGCAGGACAGACTGCGCGCGCCATAGCCAGCGGCGGCAGTGACCGCACAGTAAAGATAAAAACCGCCCCCACCAAACATCGCCTGTACCAACCCATCAATCCGCTGGATAGCATCAGCGATCAGGCCAAGATCGATCTGTTGCACCGGTTGGATGCAGAGGCGCGCAAGCAGGACCCGAGAGTAAAACGGGTCATCGCCAGCCTGGTGGCCGCCCATGACGTGGTGCTGGTGGTGTCCAGCGACGGCACCCTGAGTGGCGACGTACGCCCACTGATTCGTTGTGGCGTACATGTTATCGCCGAACAGGATGGAAAATTCGAACAGGGAACCGGAGGCGGCGGCGCACGCCAGGGCCTGCAGTTTTTCCTGGAACAGGACCAGGCCCTGAGTTACGCCCGGGATGCAGTACGCCAGGCCCTGCTAAATCTGGAAGCAGATGCTGCCCCGGCGGGAGCCATGCCAGTGGTGCTCGGATCAGGCTGGCCGGGAATCCTGCTACACGAGGCGGTGGGACACGGCCTGGAGGGCGACTTCAATCGCAAAGGCACATCCACCTTCAGTGGTC
Source organism: uncultured Gammaproteobacteria bacterium (assembly GCA_964628835.1). GTDB lineage: Bacteria > Pseudomonadota > Gammaproteobacteria > Chromatiales > Chromatiaceae > JAAGZL01. Next base: position 10,838 of record CAZVME010000060.1, read on the forward strand.
GTGTAGGAGAACAGGTGGCGAGCAAAGGATGCACCGTGGTGGATGACGGCACCCTGCCGGGGCGGCGCGGCTCCATCAACATGGATGACGAGGGCACCCAGTCCCAGTACAACGTACTGATTGAGGACGGCATCCTCAAGGGCTACATGCAAGACAAGCTCAACGCACGCCTGATGGGGGTCGCCTCCACCGGCAACGGCCGCCGTGAATCATACGCCCACCTGCCCATGCCACGCATGACCAACACCTACATGCTACCGGGAGAACACCACCCGGAAGAGATTATCGCCTCAGTGGAAAAGGGTCTGTACGCAGTAAACTTCGGCGGCGGCCAGGTGGACATAACCTCAGGCAAATTTGTGTTCTCCACCAGCGAGGCCTACCTGATAGAGAACGGCAAGGTAACCCGGCCGGTAAAGGGTGCCACCCTGATTGGCAGCGGTCCCGAGGCCATGAACCGGATCAGCATGATCGGCAACGACCTGGAACTGGACGCCGGTGTCGGCACCTGCGGCAAAGAGGGTCAGAGCATTCCGGTAGGGGTGGGACAACCAACCCTGAAGATAGACAACCTTACCGTGGGCGGCACCAGCACCTGATGGATGACAGACCGAACAGTATGAATACGATTGCCAACATAGAGACCCACCAGGCCCAACTACAGCAGATGGTGGACGACCTGCTGACTGAAGCAAAACGACAGGGCGCCAGCTCAGCAGAGGCCGGTGTCAGCAGTGACTCCGGGCTCTCAGCCACCGTACGCTTGGGCGACGTGGAGACCCTTGAACACACCCGCGATAACGGCCTGGGCATCAGCGTCTACTTTGGGCAGCGCAAGGGTTCAGCCAGCACCTCAGACCTAAGCCCGCAGGCCATCAAAGATACGGTGAAGGCCGCCTGCAGCATCGCCAGCTACACCTCCGAAGACAACTGCAACGGCCTGGCCGATGCCGAGCTGATGGCAACGGATATCCCGGACCTGGATCTGCACCACCCCTGGCCCATCGAAATCGATGCCGCCATTGAGCTGGGCAAGAGTTGTGAGGCGGCGGCGCTCAACTTCGCCCCCCAGATAAACAACTCCGAAGGTGCCACTCTCAACACCCATAGCGGACTATATGTGTATGGCAACAGCCACGGCTTCAGCGGCGGCTATCCCAGCAGTCGTCACAGCCTCAGCTGCTCCGTCATTGGTGAAGATGACAACGGCATGCAGCGCGACTACTGGTACACCTCTGGCCGTGCCAGCAGCGATCTGGAATCGGCCGAGGCGGTGGGTAAAAAGGCCGGGGAACGCACCCTGGCAAGACTGGGTGCACGCAAGATCGGCACCCGAGAGGCACCAATCCTGTTTCAGGCCGAAATGGCGATCAGCCTGCTGCGCAGCCTAATAGGGGCCATCAGTGGTTCGGCACTGTATCGCCAATCCACCTTCCTGCTGGATCATCTGGACAAACAGATCTTCCCGGAGTTTGTACGCATCCATGAAAACCCACTGGTGCCACGGGGTCTGGCCAGCGCACCCTTTGATTCTGAAGGTGTGGCCACCAAGGCGCGCAACATCGTGGAGCAGGGAGTACTCAAAGGCTACGTCCTGAGCAGCTACTCGGCCCGCAAGCTGGGGATGCAGACCACAGGCAACGCAGGCGGTGTACGTAATCTTACCATCGAGCCGGGAGAGTTGGATCTGTCAGGCATGCTGCAAGAGATGGGCACAGGGCTATTGGTAACCGAGATGATGGGGCATGGTGTAAACATGGTAACCGGTGACTACTCACGGGGCGCGGCCGGTTTCTGGGTGGAGAATGGAGAGATCCAGTTCCCAGTGGAAGAGATCACCATTGCCGGTAACCTGAAGCAGATGTTCCAGCAGCTAGTTGCAGTGGGTAAGGATATTGATCAGCGCAGTAGTGTGCGCACCGGCTCATGGCTGATTGAGTCCATGACCATAGCTGGAGAGTAGAGAGGGATAGGAATTTGCTTTCAGAATATGCAGAGCCTTGCGCCATCAACAGGCCTAAGAAATTCTAGAATTTCATTATCACCCAATACAATTATTGCCTTCGAACATAAAATAAAAAAGGATAATTATGAAAATACTTCCAACTTTTATACTCATAACATTTATGAGTGCATATACACTCGCAGATACAAATACTATTGTTAAAGAAATCCCAAATACACATAAGGGAGCAGATGCCTATCCCGGTGTAGAATGGAAGCCTAAAACAGATTTAAATAAAGATCTGAACAAATATCCGGGAGTAGAATGGAAACCTAAAAGCGGGGATCCAAAACCAGAAAAAAATCCAAATGCTTACCCGGGTGTAGAGTGGACACCTAAAAGGTAAGGGATAGTAATTTGCTTTCAGCAGATGCAGCGCCTTACGCCATCAGCAGGCCCAAGAAACCCACCATCACCTGTTTGACATAACCCCTGTTATCCGATTGAAACTGGATTTCAATCATTGCCAGGAAGGCAATATATGGATGAAAGTAACTAAGGATAGCAACAGTCCCATATTAACATTTCAAGGTCGGTGCAAAAACCTACAACCAAAACATCAGTCAGCACCACAAACGCAATCCAATTTCATACCGCTTGGAAAGACGGGCGGTGAATAGGCAGGAAGCACGCGGGCACCTCCTGCCTAGATCAATCAGTACAGCATCCCTCCAACATATACCCCAGCGCCAACAAAATAGTCATGGTTGGGAACTTTGTAGATATAGGTAATCTTCTTGGATGCCGTAGATTTACCTGGGCGCGGCCACATATACTCTACCCATCCATGCCCAACGTTTTTCGCCACATTCACAAAATGTACGAATAACGCCTTATCCGTAGGATCAGTCATGAGCAGAACGTGCTTTTTCTTGGTCAGCTCCGGCTGAAATGGATGAGCAAGCATCTTCCCATCCATATTCATAAGAAAGACGTAAGAGTCTTTCCATACAAATGAGCCCTTTGGATTACCAATAGCCTTGATTGCCGCCTCTAATCCTTCTGAGTTTATTAAGGCAGCAGCTTCTTGGCATTTAATAACGCTCTCTTCCTTGGTGGCCGATTCTGTGGCCAGGAGTTCAGTGCAGGTAAACAATAATGTAATAAGTAATGATTTTAATAAAATATTTTTCATTCTGTTTCTCCGGTATTTTTATATTAACTGATCCACGCCTTTCCCATAGGGAGTACTTGGCGACCGAATACTTGTGAAAATATGATTGAGGCCATCATGTACCACGCAGCCAGAGCGCATAGAATCAGTTCATACCCAGCGATCTTGGAAAATTCAGGATATCCAAAGTGTGCAATATCCAGCAGAATAAAACCAACGAGCAACAGCGTAAAGGTCACAGCCATGGCCCCATGGATCTTCATCGCTGGAATCCACATAATAAAAGTATAGAGAGTCCATACCACCAGAAACCAGCCAACATCGGTGGTACTTGAATGGTAAATATTAAAATTATTAAGGATAAAAATTATGCCCAATGCTATCCAAAATGCCCCATATGAAACAAAAGCACTGTAACCAAAATTGTTACCACACTTAAACTCCTGGAAGCCGGCAATCATTTGAGCCAACCCACCAAAGATAAACGCCAATGCAACAACCGGCCCAACACCACACAGACCTATATTATGCAGCTGCAATAGCATTGTTGTTAAACCAAAACCCGCCAGCCCAACTACCGCCGGATTACCTTGTGCTACTTGCACATTTGACATGTAAACCCCCAATTTATTTGAATATTCAGGAAAGTAACAAATGCATTGGTGATGGGTATGAACGGGATGATGGCCTTTGTATATACATTCTATTTAGCCACTCAATTATTCTGTTTCAGTACAGCAATAACCATAGGACAGACATCAAAAGGCCGACTCAGTCAGACAACCCAACCCAAGCATAATCATTATGCCCACAACAAAACATGCGCCTCATTGCGAATAATCATTCACCAAATTGACACTACCGACACCGCCTGCAAACAGCCAATAAAGTGAGGCACTCCAAATATATTGAGGCGGTAAAAACCCCCATGCTATCTTTGTGAAAATGGATTGTAGATTTTTTCGCTAACCAAAAAACTTATAGCAACAATCCCTTCATCAGCGCCGTCATCTTCTGATAATGAGCCCCCTTCCAATAGATCTGACCACAATCCCCACACATCCAAAACACCTCGTAATACTTGCGCGTCAGCGGCGGTAACCTCTCTTTAACTTCACCCTTCTCCACCGACTGCAACACACCGTTGCAACGAGTGCACGACGAAACGGAGTAGCTGAGTAAGCCAGGTCCAACCGCAGAATCACCAGCATGCCCAAGAACCCCGACATAACCCCTGTTATCCGTAATAGCCACCTCCTTCCTTCGGTAATCATGGCTGGCAGCAGCGGTTTAATTCATCTCAAAATTTCTCGGCTGACAGTTTAATATAAGCTGCAGGTCTCAATGAGAGTGATTACCTATGGTTATGTAAGATTTACAGAATAATAATCCAGTTTAACTATTATTGGGGGCGTAACGGGATCTAAATCTGCTTTAGTCAAGCAAGCTATTTTGATTTAGTTGTTATAGCATATTAGATATATTATTTGCTTATTCAAAACAGGTGTATAATTCGACAGCATGGAAGCCTTACCTCAATCTGACAAATCTCCTTTCAATATTTTTCAAGAGGTCTTAAGGAAATCATCTGCCTCATCTGAGAACTCTTTCTTGCTTGAGTTACCGCTTTTTGGGCAGGCATGGATGGGTTTTGATCCTGTCAGGGTGGTAACATATAACCATCAAAAGGGGTTTCAGGAAAAACACCGAGATCAAGTCAGGCAAATAGCCCCCCCAGATAAAAATCCATTACATAAATTAGCGCAATTTATTGATCTTCAGCAACCGCATTTTTTCCTTATAAGTCCTGATTTGAATAGAGATCAGGCGGACGAAGACCTTCCTCTGTTTACCTTTATACAGCCAGGAAAAGAGATTGTTTGCAATAATGGAGCTATTACCGAAATAAATGGATTTGAGGATTTCTACCTGCAAGAAGAGAAAACCGGAACAAAGCAAAATTCAATAGATTATAGTTTATTGTTACCCCCCTCTCTGCCACAAGATGCCTGGAATACAGAATTAGATGCGATATTCATTCAACGACTGAAAAAAGCTATTGCACAGCTACAGGATGTTGAAGAGAAAATGATAGTGATGCGTGGCTTTAACAAGGCAGTAAGAGAGAACCTTGATATCGCCGAGCTATATAAAATTTATTCCTCTTTGGAGCCTGATTGTGCAGCAGGACACATTGCTTATTTTCCAAATAGAGTTGTTTCGCTTGGAAGAAGCCCAGAGAATGTATTCGAGATTGAAGGTAATCAGTTATGTTTTGATGTAATGGCATCTACCCGTGGAATATCTAAGCATCCTCAAAAAGACTCCATTCTACTTAACGAACTTAAAACGGATCCGAAAGAAAAGCGGGAACATGAAATAGCAATTCAACATTTTAAAAATAATATGTTGAAAGTATGCCAGGACGGGGAAGTGACTATTGAAAAAATGATGAAGGTGCGAACATTTCGTAATGTGAGGCATCTCCATTCAAGACTCTCAGCAACTATTGAAGATAATTGCTCCTATTTGGATATTATTCACAACAGTTTCCCGCCATTACAATCATATACGAAAGACCTGGTTCAATTATCAGACACAATAAAAGAACCCTTGAGGTATTATGGAGGTATGGTGGGTTATCTTAATGGAAGTAAATCAGTAGCAAAGTGTTTTCTGAATATACGTTCTTTGTTGCGCAGCGATAACACGCTGTATACCCATGGCGGGGTAGGGGTGATGAAAGAATCTGTGGCAGAAAATGAGCATCTTGAAGTAAAAAACAAACTTCGCTGCCTGATGGAGTCGGTGAAAATCTGGGAAAATTGCTGAAATGCTAATTAGTCCTCCGCAACTAAAGGTAATGGCTATATACCAACAGCATGGTATAACGCTGCATGACTATCTTTTTAACTATCTTTGGAAGAACTACGCTATTCGACTTGATCCATACCCTGTCGAAGGCATTAAGGAAAGACATGTTGGTAATTATGACCTCGTGCTTAATGTAATCTGCAACTCTCTCAGTACAAAATGGTTAAAGCGTATTGAAGGATGGTGTGCGGAAAAGAATATACCTGTACTAAATAACGCCCAGTCACTGATAAATTGTGGGCGTAAAGAGGCATATAAACTATGGTCTGCCAATGATGTTGGCTGTGGTCGCGTCGAAGAGATTCCAACCAGGGAAGTGCTGCTTAGCCTTGATCTCAACTATCCGATAATCACCAGACATGCCTTTGCCCATTTAGGTGCAACTATGGTATTGACTAAAAGCCTGGAGGAGGCGAAGGAATTGCCCGATAAGACCTTCCAGAAGGAGGGCGTCGCAATTGAATTTTTCGATTACCGTAGCGATGATGGGTTCTACCGAAAATATCGCTGTATTTTGATGGGCGACCAGGTTGTTCCGCGCCACATTATCTCATCCCTAGACTGGAATATTCATTCCGACTCCAGACAAACTGAGCGGATGGAGGAGCATCGCAAGGAAGAGAGTGAATTCTGGAACCGAGAACTTTATGAAGGTCCGGAGTTACTGCGGGCGAAAGAAGTTCTTGGGCTTGATTACACCATTGCTGACTATGCTTTGGATAAGAATGGCAAGCCATTCTTTTTTGAAATGAACCCCTGTTTCAGCGTTGTTGACCCGCGAGCCTTTAAGCGAGAATGGGCATACCAGCTTGATCCAATTCACCGTTACTGTGATGCCTTTGCTGGTTTTTTATACTCAGGGTTCAATCAATTTATACCGAACTATCGTACTGTACCCGTTATTCTTTAGTGAACGAAGATTATGGCAAGAAATATTAAGATTGTTGATGTTCTTATCTGCGACGATGTCAGACACGAAACAGGTAACAGATACTCTTTGATGGGAGTTAATCCAACAATGCAGATTTCTGTCGATCAGTTGCCGACAATGATAAATCAGCTCTGTTTCGTTATCAGGTTAATGGGTATCAAGGATAGCGATACGCTGCATTTCCGAATTGAAGCTCCTGATGGGCATAGAACCAATCCTGTCCAGGGCATGTCGCTGACCCCTCTCTCAGGAAACGAAGCCTTATTTGTTGTGCAGGCATCCCCTATTCAACTTACTTATCAGGGGACTCATACCATTCGATTGAAGATTGATGATCTGCTGTTTAAACGAACCTTTGAGGTAAAACAGCCTATCTGAAACTAAAAAGGGCTGCCCAAGCAGCCCTTTTTAGTTTTGTCTGTTAAACAGAGTCAGAAGCTATAATGAAGATTCAGGTTTACTGCCGTCTCAGCTCCGCCCCGAACTTCGGCACCAACTCCAAAGTTCTGGTTAGGTAAGTACTCAAAGCCAGCAAAGGCCCCAACCTTGTCCTTATTCTCAAATTCAACTGTTTCCGTTCTTATGCCATCTGGGCCACCAGCGAGAGTACCGTACAATTGAAAAGAATCATATTCCATTTCCAGATCGGTATAACTGACACCAAAATAGGGTCGGAACGAACCGGTATTCTTTGTAAACATCAAAGAACCCTGTACCTCTTTTGAAATCACATCGTCATCCAACTCTGAAAATTCGGAAAATGAAAAAGGGCTGTCGCCCATTTTCTTATATTGGTACTGGGCATCTACAAGAAATTTCCACCCAGAACTTTCCCACTCATGAATTACAGCTTTAACGCCAATGCCAGCAAACAAGCCAGTATCACTCTTTCCGTCGAGACTAGACATGCCAGATTCGGTTTCAGAAAAGCTCTCTGTAAAAGTTAAAATCCGTTTGTCAAATTCATCATAAAATGTTTCCGAAAAGGTCTCTGTATAGGTAGCGCTGCCCTTTAGCTTAATTTTCGATTTAGCAGCACCGACCTTACCGTACACCTCTATCTTGGGTGTAACTGCAAAGCTAAGCTTTAAATAGAGGTGATCCTGCTCTTCCTCACCTTCAAGGTTACTTAAGGATTCAGTTTCGGTTAGGACCGAATACTCGGTCCCTGGCGGCCCTGGTGGGAAAGCAACGAATTCTGTCATTCGAGCGTAGTCGAGGCTGCCTTTCTGTTCGATATCACGCTTCGAGTGCTCAGCATTGATGCTGATCTTGAAACGGCCATCGTCAGAGTTGATCAGATTACCGACTTCGGCTGCGCTTGTTGTCAATGAATAGCTGGCACCAAGGCCCATCGCAGTTACTAACAGTGCTTTGGTGAATAGTTTTTGTGACATGATCATTCTTCCCTAAAATCAATTTACATTTATAATTCTGTGGGAGTATACAAGGCCTCCCATATGATGTGCAAGGTTTGTGAGCAAGTTAACACTTTGGGTATTTAGGGGTCAGTATAAAAACCCTGCAAAGACTTAGATAATCGTAGGTTTTTACACCAACCCAACAAACTTTTTAAGCCCACTAACCACTCTGAACCAACAACCCCCCCACCAACTCCAGCATCCTCCCATAATGCGCCCCCTTCCAATAAATCTGACCACAATCCCCACACTGCCAAAAAACCTGATAATACTTGCGCGTCAACGGCGGCAGCCTATCCTCAACCTCACCCTTCTCCACCGACTGCAACACACCGTTGCAACGCGTGCAGCGACGAAACGGAGTAGCTGAGTTAGCCAGATCCAGCCGCAGAATCACCTCTTCGACCTGCTGCAGCGGGTCGGTGTTATGCACAAAACAGCCGTGGGTTATGGCTGCATACTTGAGCAGGTTGCGGTCCCGCGTCAGCAGGATACGCCCCTGCCCCGATGATATCTCCACCAGATCCAGGTCCACGTAGTCATTGCGGTACAGGGTATCGAATCCCAACAGGCGCAGGTAGCGCGCCAGACGCCCCAGGTTTACATCCACCACAAACCTGGGATCACGTAACGGCTGGGGACGCAGATGGGTTACTTCTGTGATATCCAGAAGTTCAAATACCGGATAGACGCTGACCCGGTCCTGATGGGTGAGGATGTAGGAGAAATCCACCGAGACGCCGTTCACCAAGATCAGGTCCACCTCGGTGTGGGGGACACCCATGGATTCTATGCAGTCTTTGATGGAGGCCTTGCGGTCGAAGCGGTAGACAAAGTCGACTTTGCGCCGCGCACCGGGCAGAAAGTTGTTCAGCTCTTCATAGAAGCGGAAGGTGGCAGTCAGCATACTGCGAGTATAACTGTAGATCTTGGGGTCGGAGTCGATTCCGACTCCGACCCCTGAGTCCTATTTTTTCTTCGCGCGTTTCTTGACTGGGGCCTTCTTCTTGACCGGGGTCTTCTTCTTGACTGGGGCCTTCTTCTTGACCGGGGCCTTCTTCTTGACTGGGGCCTTCTTCTTGAC
>CAZVME010000061.1:0-20156 GCA_964628835.1 uncultured Gammaproteobacteria bacterium
GCCTTCTTCTTGACCGGGGCCTTCTTCTTGACCGGGGCCTTCTTCTTGACCGGGGCCTTCTTCTTGACCGGGGCCTTCTTCTTGACTGGAGCCTTCTTCTTGACTGGAGCCTGCTTTGCACTGGCCTCAGATTCTGCCGCAACAACTCCAGCATCGGCCGAATCAGCCGCCGCTTCTACTTTCTCCATCAAGGCCCTGGTCTTTTCATCCATCTCTGCAGATGAGTGCTCATCGATCGCCTTATACAGTAGACGCGCCACCTCATTGGAACTTCCGCTACCGGGGATCTCCCGCAGCTTATCGTGCGGGAGATAATGGGAAACCAGGTTGTGGATCTGCTGCTCATAGACCCGTAGCCGGTTACTAATAACTACTTCATTACTGTCGGCGCCACGCCCAACCTTTCCGCCGCACAGATCACAGACTGCATGCACCAGTGGTGGGTTGCTGAAGATATTGTATCTGGTACTACAGGAGATGCAGGTACGGCGCCCTTCCAGTCGCTCCAGGAGGACCTCCTCCTCCACATCCAGATGCAAGACCAGATCCAGGGTCAGCCCCTTTTTCCTCAGTATGTCATCCAGGGTGTCAGCCTGGGCGGAAGAACGCGGGAAACCCACCAGCAGGAATCCAGACTGAACGTCCGGCATAGTCATGCGATCACGAATAATCTCTAATAAGATCTCATCCGGGACATACTGACCACGTTCAAGATAGGCCTGGGCCTGGACACCGGCATCCAGCCTTTTCTCAGCCGCCTCAGACAACATCCCTGCTACAGACAACAGGACGACATTGAACCTCTTTGCCACCTTGGCGGCATACTCACCCTTATCAGATCCTGGCGGCCCTAAAAGCACCATCCTCATCGTAATTTCCAACCTATTTCCACTATTAGTATTATTTTCCAATAGATCAAATGTGCAGTCAATCAGCTGTCATCCTGGACCCACTCTGATCTGTGTTGGCCTTAATTACAGGCATGAGAGGAAGACATAACCACACCCATCGCCCTTTTGCCTATATAACAACCTGTTTTTAATGGACAATCATAAAAACTTACAGGGCCATCCAACTTTTTACTTTGTCGCGACCTCAATGCTCAGATAGAGTTAGCCGATAATTCCCGTAAAGTCAACGCAGTTGTGTGATCTGAGCATTAATTTAAGATAGCCTCTGCACATTTCCAGCAACAGAAGAATCCATGAACTATGCCTCAAATCTCTGACATTACCGATAACGAAACATGGCTGATGAAGAGCACCCTGCAAGAGCGCTACGACTTTGATGTGGAACTACATATTGCAGATAGCGAGATCCGCCTGCGCCCATCTGATCGCACCCTGACCGAGTGTCCAATATTTTATTGGGAAGTGGATGAGTGCCATTTTGTTATCTTGAAAACTGGCGACCAGCGCTACCGCTGCATGTTCTATTACCGCCTCTACCAGCAGATGGGAACCGGCATTCCAGAATACGACAACCTGTCTGAGTGTGTGGTCTCACTGCTCCAGGTCCAGTCAGATCATGAAGCCAAGGAGAGAGGGAATCTATAATATGCTCGACTCCAATTCCTATAGATCAACTCAGCCGCAATGCCAATTTCACCCTTGGGAGCACAAATGAGCATTAAAAACGCCTTCTACGCCCAGTCTGGTGGGGTAACTGCCGTCATCAACGCCTCTGCCTGTGGCGTGATTGAGACCGCGCGCAAACACAGCGACCGCATTGGAACTGTGCTTGCCGGCCAAAACGGCATCATCGGGGCTTTGACCGAGGACCTTATCGATACCGGGGCCGAGAGCGACACGGCAATCGCCGCCCTGCGCCACACCCCGTCCGGCGCCTTTGGCTCCTGCCGCTTCAAACTCAAGGGCCTGGAGCAGAACAAACGCGAATATGACCGCCTGATTGAGGTGTTCAAGGCCCATAACATCGGCTATTTTTTCTATAACGGAGGGGGTGACTCCGCTGACACCTGTCATAAGATATCCCAGCTGTCGGCCACCATGGGTTACCCGATCCAGGCCATTCATATCCCCAAGACCGTAGACAACGACCTGCCCATAACCGATAACTGCCCCGGTTTTGGCTCTGTGGCCAAATATATTGCGGTATCCACCAGAGAAGCCAGTTACGACGTACGCTCCATGGCCCGCACCTCCACCAAGGTGTTTGTACTGGAGGTGATGGGTCGTCACGCCGGCTGGATCGCCGCCGCAGGCGGTCTGGCAGTGGATGAAAACAACGACATCCCCATTCTGATACTGTTTCCAGAAGTCGAGTTCAACCAGGAGGAGTTCCTGGCCAAATGCCGGGAGAAGGTAGAGCAGTACGGCTATGTGATCGTGGTTGTGTCCGAAGGGGCTCACTGGCCGGATGGCCGCTTTCTGGCGGAACAGGGCACCAGGGACGCCTTTGGCCATGCCCAGCTCGGTGGTGCCGCGCCGGTGGTAGCAAACATGATCAAGGAAAATCTAGGCTACAAATTTCACTGGGGCGTTGCCGACTACCTGCAACGCGCCGCCCGCCATCTGGCCGCAAAAACCGATGTGGAACAGGCCTATGCAGTGGGCAAGGCGGCGGTGGAAATGGCCCTGGATGGCAAAAACGCCATCATGCCGGCCATCATCCGCACCTCAAACAATCCCTATAGCTGGGAGATACGAGAGGCGGATCTGGCCGACGTGGCCAACGTAGAGAAGATGATGCCGGCTGAATATATATCTAAGGATGGCTTTGGCATCACCCTGGCCTGCAGGGAGTATCTACTGCCGCTGATCCAGGGGGAGGATTATCCACCCTACAGCCAGGGCCTGCCGCAGTATGTAACGTTAAAAAATGTTGTGGTACCAAGGAAATTAGCAGATAATTTCGAGCCGTAGTGCTCTGGGGAACAATAATACGGGGGTATAAAACCCCCATTTCTACATCAAATATTACTAAAAAAATGTGCCTATACAAAGGACTGACCGATCCCGGAGTCACCCTGCATCAAGTCTAGGACTGCTGTTTGTTGGCCGGAATCCAGATGATTCCAAAAACATATATAAAAATTATACTGTTGGAAATTATTTTTGGAAAAACCCAAGTCATCTTAAAACACTAAAACTCTAGGAGAACATACGATGTCCCCTGAACTAATATTTGCCTTGGCCTGCGCTGTTGCGGCCCTGGTATACGGATTAGTTTCCGTAAAATGGATCCTGGCACAACCGGAAGGCAACGACCGGATGAAAGAGATAGCCGGAGCGATACAAGAAGGCGCCAGCGCCTATCTAAACCGTCAATACACCGCCATTGGTATAGTCGGAGTCATCCTGCTAGTGGTTATCTGGCTTACCCTGGGTACCACCACCGCCATCGGCTTTACCATCGGCGCTATCCTTTCTGGTGCTGCTGGTTTTATCGGCATGAACATCTCTGTTCGCTCCAACCTGCGTACCGCAGAGGCCGCCAATAAAGGTATCAACGCCGCCCTACAGGTAGCATTCCGCGGCGGCGCCATCACCGGCATGCTGGTTGTGGGCCTGGGCCTGCTGGGTGTTGCCGGTTACTACGTGGTACTCAATATGATGGGCGTAAGCGACCAGGATGCACTGCATGCCTTGGTTGGCCTGGCCTTTGGTGGCTCCCTGATCTCCATCTTTGCCCGACTGGGCGGCGGCATCTTCACCAAGGGTGCGGATGTGGGCGCTGACATCGTGGGTAAGGTAGAGGCCGGCATCCCTGAGGATGATCCGCGCAACCCTGCCGTTATCGCCGATAACGTGGGCGACAACGTGGGTGACTGTGCCGGTATGGCCGCTGACCTGTTCGAGACCTACGCCGTAACTGTGGTTGCAACCATGTTGCTGGGCGGACTGCTGCTCACCAGCGCCGGTAACGTCGCCATCACCTACCCTCTGGTTCTGGGTGGTGCTTCCATCATTGCTTCCATCATCGGCACCTTCTTTGTGAAGACCCATGATGGTGCTACCAACGTGATGCCTGCCCTGTATAAGGGTCTTGCTGTAGCTGGCGCAATTGCCGCAGTGTCCTTCTACTTCGTCACCGACATGATGATGGGATCTGTCACGATAGATGGTGTTGCCAATCCAGCCATGGCCCTGTTCTACTGCGCCCTTATCGGGCTAGGCCTGACTGCCGCCATGGTGGTGATCACCGAGTACTACACCTCCACCCAGTTTAAGCCGGTACGTTACATCGCTGCCGCCTCCACCACTGGTGACGGCACCAACGTCATCGCCGGTCTGGGCGTCTCTATGAAGTCCACCGCCGCCCCGGTAGTCGTGATCTGTGCCGCCATCTGGGGCACCTACGAGTTGGCCGGTCTGTACGGTATCGCCATTGCTGCCACCTCTATGCTCTCCATGTCCGGCATCATCGTGGCCCTGGACGCCTATGGCCCTATCACCGATAACGCTGGTGGTATTGCCGAGATGGCCGAGCTGGACGAGAAGATCCGCAACATCACCGATCCTCTGGACGCCGTGGGTAACACCACCAAGGCCGTTACCAAGGGTTACGCCATCGGTTCTGCCGGTCTGGCCGCCCTGGTGCTGTTCGCCGACTACACCCACGCCCTGGAAGCCCACCTGGGCAAGGCTATGACCTTCGACCTCTCCAACCACATGGTCCTGATCGGCCTGCTGCTTGGTGGTCTGGTACCCTTCCTGTTTGGCGCCATGGCCATGGAAGCTGTAGGCAAAGCCGCTGGCGGCATCGTGAACGAGGTGCGTCGCCAGTTTAAGGAGATGCCAGGAATCATGGACCACAGCCAGAAGCCTGACTACTCCAAGGCCGTAGACATGCTGACCAAGGCTGCTATTAAAGAGATGATCATACCATCCCTGCTGCCTATCGCTGTGCCTATCGCGGTTGGTCTGCTGCTTGGTCCTCAAGCGCTTGGTGGCCTGCTGATCGGTACTATCGTAACCGGACTGTTCGTGGCCATATCCATGACCGCCGGTGGTGGTGCCTGGGACAACGCCAAGAAATACATCGAAGATGGCAACCATGGCGGTAAGGGCTCCGATGCCCATAAGGCAGCGGTTACCGGTGATACCGTAGGCGACCCCTACAAGGACACCGCTGGTCCTGCCATCAACCCGTTGATCAAGATCATCAACATTGTGGCGCTGATGATTGTACCCCTGTTGTAAAAGTGGCTTAGTACCGGCGCGCAGCAGGAGCTATACTCTTACTGCAACCCGGTATTGAACACCACTTTAGTTACACCAAGAAGGCCGGTTAATTACCGGCCTTTTTTTATTTATGGGATTTTAGAATGAATCTAGATAAAGTAACTGAGGGCAAAAATGCCCCCAATGAAATTAATGTAATTATTGAAATACCAGCCCATGCAGAGCCAGTAAAATATGAACTGGACAAGGAAACTGGGGCAATGTTTGTAGACAGGTTCATGAACACCGCCATGCATTATCCCTGCAACTATGGGTATGTTCCGCACACACTATCCAAAGATGGAGACCCGGTGGATGTACTAGTCCTTACCACCTACGCCCTGATCCCAGGCTCCGTCATCCAGTGCCGCCCTATCGGGGTGCTCAAGATGACCGATGAATCTGGTGATGACGCCAAGATCCTGGCCGTCCCCCTGGACCGAATGTCCAAACACTACCGCAAGGTGCGCGATTTCCGGGATGTACCTGAGATCACCCTGGAGCAGATCGCCCACTTCTTTGAGCACTACAAAGACCTGGATGAAGGGAAGTGGGTCAGAGTCGATGG
This sequence comes from uncultured Gammaproteobacteria bacterium, assembly GCA_964628835.1. Classification (GTDB taxonomy): domain Bacteria; phylum Pseudomonadota; class Gammaproteobacteria; order Chromatiales; family Chromatiaceae; genus JAAGZL01. The sequence continues at coordinate 5,755 of CAZVME010000061.1, forward strand.
CTGGTACGGTATAGACGAGGCCAAACAAGAGATATTGGACAGTATCGAGATGTTCAAGAATGCCCCGGAGAAACCAAACTTCTAGTGTAATACCAATCTGTTCGGGGGGTTCTGGAAGGTCCAGACACTCCCTGGATGACCTGTCATACCACCTCCCTGTTCGTCCCTGCGTCCGGCATAGGGGGCCATAAGGAAAAAAAGCATCATATCCTGGCGGACACTAGTATAATCCCCAATCCCAACAGTCACTCCTGTTGCAGGATCAACCACAGATTGGCGCCAAGGTGCCTGGTTACTTAAACAGATGAAGATTTGCATTTTATCCGATAGTCACGACCATATCCCGCTACTGGACGCAGCAGTTGCAGAGGCCAAGGAGCGCGGGGCCGAGGCGATACTGCACTGTGGCGATGTGGTCGCTCCCAGCACCATGAAGTGCATGAACAAATACGGGCTGCCAGTGCACGCCATTCATGGCAACAACACCGGCGACCTGTACACCCTGGGACAGATGGCAAGCAGGCCCGGCAACGTCATTGAGTACCACGGGATGGACGCCAAACTAACCCTTGCCGGTAAGCGCATATTCCTGGTTCACTACCCCCACTACGCTCGCGCCATGGCCACCACCGGGGAGTGGGACCTGGTGTGTTGCGGGCATACCCACAATTTTAAGCAGGAGTCCGTAGCCAATATTAAAGGCGGACACACTACCATGCTTAACCCGGGCACCATAGGCGGTGTTGGCAACGCGCCCGCCACCTATATAATGATTGACCTGGAGACCATGGAGGCGGAGAAATTTGAGATCTCCAAGAGCATAGAGAAGAACACGCCTGACCCCATGGAAGACGAGTACAACCAGCCGGCCTACTGATCATATTGGACAGTTTACGGATTCAGGATCACATACAACAATGAGCAAGCTTACCCACTTCAATCAATCCGGTGAGGCCCACATGGTGGATGTTGGAGCCAAAGATAGCACCGAAAGAGTCGCGGTAACCGCAGGCTTCATCCGCATGCAGCCCCGCACCCTGGATCTGATCATGCAAGGCAGCCATAAAAAGGGTGACGTGCTGGGTATAGCGCGAGTGGCCGGGATCATGGCGGCCAAAAAGACCTCAGACCTGGTGCCGCTGTGCCACCCCTTGAGCATCACCAACGTCAACGTAGACCTGGAGGCAGATCCGGTCACATCCAGCGTCAAATGCCGCACCACGGTAAAATCCCTGGGACTGACCGGGGTTGAGATGGAGGCCCTGTGCGCCACCCAGGTGGCCCTGCTCACCATCTACGATATGTGCAAGGCGGTGGATCGCGGCATGGTGATCGAGCAGGTGCGGCTGCTGGAGAAGGCAGGCGGAAAATCTGGGCACTGGACTCGGGAAGAATAAAACCCAATTCGATTTTTCACGCAGACTCATTACTCGCACCAAGACGCAAAGCCCGCAAAGAAAGCATTTAATACTTAGCGTCTTTGCGAGAGAAAACAAGCAACTGGAGACGGCCACAGGCCCATGAACCCCATATACCACCAAACCAAATTTCTGGTCAGTGCGGCCAAGCTCTCCCAGACCCCGCCGGATGACGGCCTGGAGATCGCCTTTGCCGGGCGTTCCAATGCCGGCAAATCCAGCGCCCTCAACACCCTGTGCCAACAGAAGGCCCTGGCCCGCACCAGCAAGACCCCCGGTCGCACCCAACTATTGAACTTCTTCTCGGTGGATGAACAGAGACGCCTGGTGGACCTGCCTGGATACGGCTTCGCCAAGGTGTCGGAGAAGGTAAAGCTCCAGTGGCAGGGCGCCCTGGCAGACTATCTGGAGAACCGCCTCTCCCTGCGTGGAGTAATCCTGCTAATGGATGTCCGCCACCCGCTAAAGGAGTTTGACCGCCAGATGCTGGAGTGGAGCCACCAGATTGGCCGCCCGGTACACATCCTGCTCACCAAGGCCGACAAGCTGGGGCGTGGGGCCGCAGCCAACAGCCTGCAGAAAGTCCAGCGCGAGATCTCCCAGTTTGGTGACGACATGAGCGTACAGCTGTTTTCCGCCCTAAAACGCCAGGGGATAGATCAGGCCCACCAGCACCTGGACCGATGGTTTGAGCTGGAAACCAACTCTTAGGTCAGAGTCAACTGCACCGTAATTGTGGAAAGATACATATTTGTCTGCCGCAATTGACTCCGACCCCTAGCATTGCCAGTCACAGCAAAATACATCATGCGATCTTGTTGATTCAGCTGATAATTTTCCAGAATGAAAAAAAAAAGACCCCGGTCCCTAAAGGGGAGGGAAGGTGACCGGGATCAGATCGCCCGGCCGGGGTGGCCAGGCATACGAACCACCTGGGGAAAGATGGCCCGGCGCTTCTTAAGCGCATAGTCCTGTGACTACCCTCTTATAGAAAAGTTCCACCAGATTCGGGCAATCTGGCTGGAGCGGTGAAATTCAGGCAAAAACCCGCCTAAACCACGCTATCAGTGGGCCTGTTCCCAGTTATCCCCCACCCCGATATCCACCAACAGCGGCACCTTCAGTTCGGCGGCACTCTCCATAAAAGCACGAATACGCTCACAGGCAGAATCCAACTGCCCCTCAAGCACCTCAAACACCAACTCATCATGCACCTGCATGATCATCCTCACCGGCGGGGCCTCTGACTCGATCCAGCCATCCACATCCAGCATGGCACGTTTAATGATATCTGACGCCGTACCCTGCATGGGGGCGTTTATGGCGGTGCGCTCAGCAGCGGCCCGGCGCTGCTGGTTCCTGACGTTGATCTCCGACAGGTAGAGGCGGCGTCCAAATAGCGTCTCCACATAGCCACGCTCGCTGGCCTCTTTCCGGGTACGATCCATAAACTCCAGCACCCCTGGATAGCGATTAAAATAGAGGTCTATATAGTTCTGGGCCGCACTGCGCTCCACCTTAAGCTGCTTGGCCAGTCCGAAGGCGGACATGCCATAGATCAACCCAAAATTGATCGCCTTGGCGGAGCGGCGCTGATCATCGGTGACAGCATCCAGCTCCTGCCCAAACACCTCGGCGGCGGTGGCCCGGTGGATATCGGCACCCTGGGCAAACGCACTCAGCAGCCCCTCATCCTCAGAGAGGTGGGCCATGATGCGCAATTCGATCTGGGAGTAGTCGGCAGCCACCATGCGATAACCCTCTGCCGGGATAAAGGCCTGGCGGATCAATCTGCCTTCACTGCTGCGGATAGGGATATTCTGCAAATTGGGAGATGATGACGAGAGCCTGCCGGTGGCCGCCACCGCCTGATGATAGGAGGTGTGGATGCGCCCGGTGTCCCGATCCACCATCTGCGGCAGCTTGTCGGTATAGGTGGACTTGAGCTTGCTCAGTCCCCGATGTTCCAGGATCACCGCCGGCAGCTCAAACTCCTGCTCTGCCAACTCCTGCAGTACCGACTCTGCGGTGGAAGGCGCACCCTTGGGGGTCTTGGAGATCACCGGCATCTCCAGCTCATCAAAAAATATGGCGCCGATCTGTTTGGGAGAACCCAGATTGAACGGGCGCCCGGCAATGCCATAGGCCCGCTGCTCCAGCTCATGCAGCTTCTCGGCAAAACGCTGGCTCTGCTGTTTCAGCATAGCGCTGTCCACCAACACCCCGGTGCGCTCCATGCGCGACAGCACCGGCACCAAAGGCATCTCCAGATCCTGCAACAGCCCAGACAGGCTCGGCTGCTGCTGCAGATCCGGCCACAGCCGCTGGTGCAGTCGCAGGGTTATATCCGCGTCCTCTGCGGCATAGGGTGCGGCCTGCTCCAGCGGCACCTGATCGAAGGTGATCTGTTTGGCCCCCTTCCCTGCCACCTCTTCATACTTGATGGTGGCATGGCCCAGATAGTTGCGGGAGAGAGAGTCCATGTCGTGGCGCGAGCCGGTGGAGTTCAACACATAGGACTCCAGCATGGTATCGAACTTGATCCCGCGCATCTCGATCCCATAGCGGGCCAGCACACTCATATCATATTTGAGGTTCTGCCCCACCTTGAATTTTGCGGGATCCTCCAACAGCGGCTTTAGGCGCTCCAGCACCTGGTCGCGCTCCAGTTGTTCTGGCGCTCCCGGATAGTTGTGCGCCACTGGTACGTAGGCCGCTTCACCCGCTTCAATGGCAAAAGAGAGGCCCACCAGCTCGGCCTGCATGTAGTCCAGGCTGTTGGTCTCGGTATCAAAGGCGAATAGCTCTGACTGCTCCAGGCGCTGCACCCAGGCTTCAAAGCTCTCCCGATCCAGTATGGTCTGGTAGTCCCCAGCCACCGGCTCAGCAACCTCTGGTTCCGGTTCCGACGCTACCGCATCACCCAGGGTACCCAACAGCCGTTTGGATTCCAGTCTGATGTAGTGCTGTCGCAACGTCGCAACATCCATCTGGCCCGGCTTCAGCTGTGGCACTGCCTGCTCCAGTTCCACGTCCAGCTTGATGGTGGTAAGCTCCTGCGCCATAGGCAGTTGCTCCAGGCTATCCCGCAGATACTCCCCCACCTTGCCCTTGATCTCATGGGCGTGGGCCATCAGGTTTTCCAGATCACCATACTGTCCCAGCCACTTGGCCGCAGTCTTGGGTCCACACTTGGGGACTCCTGGGATGTTATCCGAACTATCTCCCACCAGGGCCAGGTAGTCGATGATCTGCTCCGGTGTCACGCCAAATTTCTCCACCACCCCAGCGCGGTCAGTAATCTTGTCCGACATGGTGTTGATCAGGGTCACCTGCTGATTCACCAGCTGGGCCATATCCTTGTCACCGGTGGAGATCAGGGTATCCAGACCCTCTTGTTCTGCCTGACGCGCCAGGGTGCCAATGACATCATCTGCCTCCACCCCTTTTTCTATAATCAGAGGCAGGCCCATGGCCCGGATAATGTCATGCAGGGGTTGGATCTGCCCCCGCAGATCATCCGGCATGGGTGGGCGATTGGCCTTGTACTCGCTATAGATCTGATTACGAAAACTGCCACCCGGGGCGTCAAACACCACGGCAATATATTCTGGCTGGTACTCATCCAGCAACCGCCGCAGCATATTCAGCACCCCCACGATGGCGCCGGTGGACTCACCCCGGGAATTAGTCAGGGGTGGCAGGGCATGGTAGGCGCGAAACAGATAGGAGGAGCCATCCACCAGGATGAAGGGTTTGGGTGTTGTCATTGCTCGCTACTTTTTATAAATATGGGGGATGTATACATAGGGGTCGGAGTCAATTCATCATAAATTGCTCGGTAATACTCATACTACCTTGAATTGACTCCGCCTCCTGGTGGTTACTATTTGCACCATCTATCCACTTCCCGGCGCGCCTTGGCAATCTCCTGCTCTCGCTCCTGGTCAGAGAGATAACGTTTCTCATTGTTGGGCAGTCGGTCATACAGCGCCCCGTGCTCCAGGTACTCCTGCAGCAGGTTTCTGGCATGGCTACATCTCTTCTTTCGCTGCTTCTTCTCTTGCCGTTGCTTTGCCGCTTGTTCCCGCTTCTCGGCACGCTCGCGCTGACGCTGTTCCAGATATCTATCCCGCTGCTGTTTTCTATCCACTGGTTCCGGCTCTGCCGTCGGCGCCTGTTTACGGATCACCACCTCACTGCTATCACCAACATCCGCCGGTGGACGTGCGCCAAAATGCACCTGCCCGCTCTCATCCACCCAGCGATAGATACCAGCAGGGACGTTCGTCACCACCATGAGAGTAACCAGTAACAGCAGGAGTTTTAGCCACTGCACTCTATTCATAGATCCCTCATTTTTTTATCCATTGTCATGCTTAATCAAGCAGGGCGCGCTTCTCGTCCGAACTGACCTCGGTCTCTGGCCTGAGGTAGTCGAAAGGCTTGTGACACACCCGGTTGCGGCCCTCATCCTTGGCCCGATAGAGTTGGGCGTCTACCCGTTTGACAAACTCCTCAGCGTTAACCACCTCGCCCATAAGATAAGAGTCCACCCCCATACTGGCGGTATATTCGATCTGCTCATCTCCCAGATTCACCGGGGTGGTCATAATGGAGTTGCGCAGACGATTGGCCACGCTCACCGCCAGCGGCAGATTGGTGCCAGGCAGGATGATGACGAACTCCTCTCCCCCATAGCGGCAGGGGACATCTATCTTGCGCAGGGTCTTTTTGATCAGCTCCGCACTCTGGCGTAACACCAGGTTTCCCGACTCATGTCCCCAGGTATCATTTACCCGTTTAAAAAAATCCAGGTCCATCAGGATCATGGATGTGGGCTGCCCGGTACGCCGGGTCCGTTCCAGCTCCTGTTCCAGAACCAGGGCGAAGTGCCGATAGTTGAACAGCCCGGTGAGGGTGTCGGTATGTACCAACTGCTCCAGCTCACAGTTGGAGTGCCGTAGAGTGACCAAGTCGTCGACCAGCGGGCATTCACGCTCACCTATCGGACAGTCTGGTTTTTCCTGATCACTAGGTGGCATAAAATCTGAAAACAGAGCGATTGATAGAATACGAATACATATAACAAAAGATTAACCCGTAACAGGCACCGGGTCACTGAAAAAATACGGCGGCAAAAAAAACGGACGCCGCAGCGTCCGTTTCTAACCACTATTTGCAGTGCTATCTAGCGGGAACCACGTGATCCTACAAACTCAGGATACGCCTCGAGTCCACATTCGCCAATATCCACACCTTCGTACTCTTCCTCTTCAGATACCCTAATGCCAACCGTAGCCTTCAAGATAAACCAGACCACAAAACTGGCTGCGAAGGTCCAGCCGAAGATAACCAACAGACCTATGATCTGGGCAGAGAGAGTGGCGTCGGCATTGGACAGAGGAACTGCCAGCAGACCCCACATACCCACAACACCATGCACCGAGATGGCACCAACCGGATCGTCCATCTTCAGCTTATCCAGAGAGATAATGGCAAATACCACCAGTACACCACCAACCATTCCTATCGCCGTAGCCAGCAGTGGGCTTGGGGCCAGAGGCTCAGCAGTAATGGCAACCAGTCCAGCCAGCGCGCCGTTGAGGGTCATGGTCAGATCGGCCTTGCCGAATACAGCACGTGCAGTCAGCATCGCAGCAATAACACCACCCGCTGCCGAGGCATTGGTATTTACGAATACCGCCGCTACTGAGTTGGCCTCGCCCACATTGGAGAGGATCAACTCTGAGCCGCCGTTGAAACCAAACCAGCCCAGCCACAGAATAAAGGTGCCCAAGGTTGCCAGTGGCATATTGGCGCCAGGAATAGCCCTGATCTCGCCGTTGGGGCCATATTTACCTTTACGTGCTCCCAGCAGCAGAACACCGGCCATGGCTGCTGCGGCACCACATAGATGCACTACACCGGAACCGGCAAAATCACTAAAGCCGAGTCCGTCCAGGAAACCGCCACCCCACTTCCAGTAGCCCTGCACCGGGTAGATGAAACCGGTCATTACCACGGCAAATCCCAGGAAACTCCACAGCTTCATACGCTCCGCCACAGCACCGGAAACGATGGACATGGCGGTAGCCACAAACACCACCTGAAAGAAAAAATCTGACATTTTTGAGTAGTAGTTGCCGTCATACCACTTTGATGAATCCTGCTTCAATACTGCCGCCGGATCATGGTCACCACCGAACATGAAGGAAAAATCAATGGACGGGATGATCCCGTTACCACCCTCTGGATACATGATGCCGTAACCACACAACATGTACATGACACAGGCGATGGCAAACAGAGAGACGTTTTTGGTCAGGATCTCCGCCGTATTTTTGGCTCGGACCAGACCTGCCTCCAACATGGCGAAACCTGCTGCCATCCACATTACAAGCGCACCGGACATGAGGAAGTAAAACGTATCCAGCGCGTATCTAAGATTAAGAATATCTTCCACTTTCTTACCCTCCAAATTAGGATATTTGAGTTTATAGAGGCCAAATGGTCCTCTGGAGACTTCCCGGTCCCCACGAAATTGAGTTTTGAGTTCTAGCTTGGCGTGGTCCGATGTGCTTCCTGATTCACCGAAACATCGCCAAAGATTACTGACCGCACAACCTGGTATTCATGATTTGGCATCCATGCCCGCTTCAGAAGAGAGATTGATCAGATCAATCCGGGCCAGCTAATTTTTCTAAACCGATCAAAGTGCCTCAGGCCCAGTCTCACTGGTGCGAATGCGAACAACCTGCTCGAGTCCGGTGACAAATATCTTGCCGTCACCGATCTTGCCGGTTTTGGCTGCATTGGTGATGGCATCAATCACCTGATCCACAACGCTGTCATCCACCGCCACATCCATCTTAATCTTGGGCAGAAAATCCACCACATACTCGGCACCGCGATACAATTCTGTGTGTCCTTTCTGACGCCCAAAACCTTTTACTTCAGTCACTGTGATGCCTGATATACCAATCTCGGACAGTGACTCCCGAACATCATCCAACTTAAAAGGCTTAATAATTGCCGTAACCATCTTCATAAATCTATCTCCTAGAAACTGTTCCGGGCCAATAACCAGCCCCGAACCAGAAGTGTTTTTGTTCCCTGCATCCCCCGGCCTGGGGGAAGCACCTGATCAGAAGCTCTTGGAAACCGTAAAGATGGCGCGGCCGTCACAGGTGTCTCCACCACATTCGGACTTGCTCAGATCTGTATCGGTATAGGCCAGCTCCAGACCAAAGCCGTACACCTCTTTGGACAGGGCAACCTTCCAGTCGGTGAAGCTCTCACCATCAGAAGAGTCGATATCGTAATAACCGGCATGCAGTCCCATGGCCAGGCCACCAAATGGCAGATCAAAATCGGCACCCAGTTCGTAATAGATGGCCTCTTCAGCCCCCTCACCAAACTCATCGGTATAGGAGACCATGGCGCTAACCGGTCCATATCCAATACCAAAATTAACTTCGGTGAAGTCCAGATCGCTCTCGCTCGGATAGTCGTAGTGGATAAAACCGACGCTCAGAGAGACACCATTGAACTCTTTGGAGAAACCACCGTAGATATCCAACTCCATGCTGGCATCACTATCGAAATCCACATTGGAAGCCCAGACACCAGCAGAAAAACCACTGCTGTGTTCCCAATCAAAACCACCCTGGATGGCTGGATCCTCATCAGTCTGGGAGATACCGCGCCAGACGTAATCTGTGGTAAGTGCAACATTTGCGCTAAATGAGTGTTCTGCACTGGCAATCCCGGGAATGGTTATCAGCATTGAGCATGCTGCCAGTACCAACGATTTAAATTTCATCACAAGCCCCTTAATAATCTATATAGTTAGGTTTTAAAGTCTAAATGTAACGAGACGCGCCCGTCGCCATAATTGCCTCAAAATATAAGCATCTAGTGTGCCAACAAAGCAATCTTCTTCAATTACATGTAGTTATGCATACACAGTCATCCTGGCACGAGACAGCATGCACCAAAAATGACCTAATCAAATGAGCGCGGGCACAGTACGCACCATTCTTGTGCCCACAGCAGCCTGGACAAGCAACAGAGACAGAGATAATCTTCCGCCATGATTGATAAAACAGTATTAGACGATATCGCAAAACGGGTCTCTGAAAACGTACCCAACAGCCTCAAATTTCTCCGGGAGGATATAGAGAAAAATCTGCGTTCTGCCCTTGAGGCCGGGCTATCACACCTGGATCTGGTTACACGTGAGGAGTTCGATCTTCAAACCGCAGTCCTGATTCGAACTCGCGAAAAGCTTGAACAACTGGAACAAATAGTCGCCGGGTTGGAATCTAATAACCCGCCGGACTAAACGACCATAAATTCATTACCATGGAAGGTAAAGATGTCACTAGCAGTTCTGCATAGCCGCGCCCGCGACGGCATAGACGCCCCACTGGTAACCGTGGAGGTGCATATAGCAAACGGCCTGCCAGCCCTCTCCATTGTTGGACTGCCCGAGATGGCGGTGCGGGAGAGCAAGGACCGGGTACGCGGCGCCATTCTCAACTCACAGTTCGAGTTTCCCACCCGACGCATCACCATCAATCTGGCCCCGGCCGATCTACCCAAAGAGGGCGGGCGCTTTGATCTCCCCATAGCCCTGGGGATACTCGTTGCCTCCGGGCAGATTCCCCAGCAGGAGTGCAACGGCTATGAATTTGCCGGTGAGCTGGCGCTATCTGGCAAGCTGCGCCCCATCAAGGGGGTGTTGCCCATTGCCCTGGCCGCCAGGACCGAAGGTCGCTCCCTGATTGTGCCCCGGGAGAACGCAGCTGAGGCCTCACTGGCCGATGGGATCACCACCTACACCGCAGAACATCTGCTGGAGGTATGCGCACACCTGATTCAGGGCGACCGCCTACAAGCCGCAAGCTATTCAGCACCAAAATCCAGCAGTAGACTAAAGCTGGATCTGGCAGACGTGCGCGGTCAATCCAACGCCAAACGCGCCCTGGAGGTGGCAGCAGCAGGTGGTCACTCCATGCTAATGATAGGCCCTCCTGGCTCCGGCAAGTCCATGCTGGCCAGCAGACTGCCCGGGATCCTGCCCTCTATGACCGAGGGCGAAGCGCTGGAGAGCGCCGCCGTTCTCTCCATCAGTGGTCAGGGGTTTAACTTCAATCAGTGGAAGATACGCCCCTTCAGAAACCCGCACCACACCGCATCCGGCGTGGCCCTGGTGGGCGGCGGCAGCAACCCACGACCGGGGGAGATATCCCTGGCCCATCAGGGGGTGATGTTTCTGGATGAACTGCCGGAGTTTGACCGGCGCGTACTCGAAGTCCTGCGCGAACCCATGGAGTCGGGCAGCATCACCATCTCCCGAGCGGCCCGGCAGGCGGAATTCCCGGCCCGCTTCCAGCTGATCACCGCCATGAACCCCTGCCCCTGTGGTCACCTGGGCGACAATAGCGGCCACAGCTGTAGCTGCACCTCTGAGCAGGTAAGCCGTTACCGCCAACGCATCTCCGGCCCCCTGCTGGATCGCATCGACATCCATATAGAAGTGCCCAGGGTTCCACCCCGACAGTTACAACATACGATGCCAAACGACGCGGAACAGAGTCAGACGGTGCGCGCGCGAGTGGAGTCCGCCCGCACCATCCAATTACAGCGCAGCGGTGTCGCCAACAGCGCCATGAGCAGCAGAGAGGCGGAACAGTTCTGCCGCCTGGGCACGGCATCAATGGAGCTGGTGCACCGGGCCATGGAACAGTTGGGGCTGTCGGCCCGCGCCTACCACCGTATCCTGAAGCTGGCCCGCACCATTGCAGACCTGGACCGCCAGGAGCAGATCAACACCAGTCACCTGGGTGAGGCCATCGGCTACCGGCGCCTGGACCGCAGCTGAATGCTGCAGCAAATATCCCAACATCTGCCCTATCGAACCCAAGCGTAGGATTGCCATAGAGCCTGGCCCACCAAACAGGATAGAATAGCCCCATAACAACGAACAATCCCCGGCAGAGACCACCAATAATGCAAAACTCGTTCTTAACCAAACTCCGCACCATGGGTGAAAGTATGGATAAATCACCAGTTCGCAAAACCGTAATGATCCTGATTCTGGCGGCGGCCGCAGTCATGCTCGGCCTATATACCGAACACACCTATATCAAGGCCGCAGTGGTGCTGGTTCTGGCGCTGGCCACAGCCCAACTGATTGAGATAGTGATGGAGAATGTAATCCACCGACTGGTGGGCAAAACCAACACCACGCTTGATGACAGATTGGTTGGAGTCATGCATCGACCACTATTCTGGACCGTAATACTCCTTGGACTGGTGATCGCACTTGCCACAGCCGGCGTCTCAGATGGTTTGGAACGGCTAGCCAGATCCATTGTATTCAGTGTTCTGGTCTTTCTCTGGATGCTGTTCGCCCTGCACGCTTCCAGGTTGGTGTTACAGCGAATCAGCCGCCGTGGCGGCAGGGCCAGGCTGGTCAGCTTTCAGACCCTGCCCCTGTTCACCAATCTCGCCGCCGTGATCATCGTAGCCCTGGGGGTCTATTTTATCTTCCAGGCCTGGAAGATCGACATGACCGCCTGGCTGGCCTCGGCCGGTATCATCGGTATCGCCGTGGGTTTTGCCGCCAAGGACACCCTGGCCAATCTGTTCTCCGGCGTGTTCATCATGGCCGACTCACCCTACAAACTGGGCGACTACGTGGTGATCGACAATGAGACACGCGGCAAGATCACCCACATGGGGATTCGCAGCACCCGACTGCTGACCCGGGATGATGTGGAGGTAACCATACCCAACTCCCTGATGGGAAACAGCAAGGTAGTGAACGAATCCGGCGGGCCCCATGAGAAATTCCGTATCCGCATCAAACTCGGCGTAGCCTATGGCAGCGACCTGGATCAGGTCACTGCGGTACTGATGGAGATAGCAGAGGCAGAACCAGAGGTGTGCACTAAACCGGAATCCAGGGTTCGATTTCGCGCCTTTGGCGGCTCCGGTGTCGACCTGGAACTGCTGGCCTGGGTAGAGGAGCCGGAACTGCGCGGCAAGGTGGTGCACCTGTTGGTCATGACCATCTACAACCGTTTTCAACAGGAAGGTATCGAGATCCCCTACAGCAAGCAGGAGCTGTTCATCAAGGAACTACCGGCGGCAGCAAAGCCCGACTAGCGGATCACCTGCCACGCAACCGTATGGATGCCTTGTTTCCCAGGGCCTCGCGCATATCGGTCATTGTCGGCTCCTTGGCTTCGTATGGAAAATCCTGCCAGCTGCGACAGCTAAGCCTGTAGACATTCGGTTGCTTAGCTGATTTAAGTCGCATATGGACCACATGGATGATCATGTCCATACCACCGTCACTGTAGTCAACCCGTCTCAGAGCAGCCCGTTGCGGCGGATGTAATTGCACCATAAAATCGGTATCACGCACTGTTCTGGCCACGGAGAAGGTACCAGGCCGGATGGTAGTGGGCCTCTGCCGCAGCTTCCACACCTCGAAGTTACAGCTTGGATAGTAGCGATCCAGATTTCTTCTACTCACCACCTGGCCACGCTGCAGGTACACCTTGGTCCGTCCTCCCGGCACCACCAGCGATTTTTTAAGCTTTATCACACTACCAGCCGTGGGAATGGTGTATGCGGGGTCGGTGGCAGCCGTCGCATGAAAGCCGGTCATTAACAGGATCATAAACACTAGCAAAAAGTATCTGTTCATTCTTCTACCCCTCTCACTTCTCAGGGCAAGGACAAGCCCGAACCCAAGCATTAGACATGTGGAAACTACATTATGTTTCAGGATTATATTCGGTAAAAAACCTGCGCGACTCATGGAAGTCAATAAATCTGCTTTGATACTTCTCCATTTCCCGCATGAGTTGCTGAAACTCCTCCGAGTTGAGTGCAGCATTCAGGTCTCTGGCGTTATCTATCCACAGCTCAATCAAGGCATCAAATGGATCCTCGGTACCGCGCTCTTCTTGCAATAAGGTGTTTGCCTCAATTACCAGGGTCAGGTTCCTCTCAATCCTGCGAGCCCCGAACAAAATGACCATGCGGTCCAGCAGCGACTGAAACTCAGCGCTATTCCAGAAGCGCCGGAACTCCCCACTATCCAGATCCTTATTACGCTTCACACAGTGAACAAAACGAATCATGCCTTAGCTCCATATTTGGTCAGCAGCACCCATAACAGAGTATAGGTTTGAAACCAGTACGCATACACCACAGCTCGGCATGCAAAATATACCGTTACTCGGGAAAGCGTCAATTTTACCGCCCATAAGGATCTTTTGCTTTAATTTAAGGCAAAAGTGCTTTCCTTTCCACATAAGGTAGGTTACATAGTGGCAAAGTTTTTAAATGCCGGAGTACTCCACTGGCTATGCCAGTACAGATACCATGCTTAGATTTAACCAGCTAAGCCTGCGCCGTGGCGCCAGGTGCCTTTTTTCCAACGCCAATTTCACCATTCATCCGGGACAACGGGTTGGTATAACCGGGGCCAATGGCACTGGAAAGTCCAGCCTGTTCGCCATGATCCTGGACCAAATCCATGCCGATGAGGGAGATTTCTATCGCCCCAAAGAGTGGATCATAGCCCACGTGGCCCAGGAGACACCATCCGATGAGCGTGCCGCCATCGAATACGCCCTGGATGGAGATGCCGAACTGCGTGAGAACGAAAACGCCCTGGCACAGGCGGAGCAGGATCACCAGGGTGAGCTGGCGGCAGAACTGCACGCCAAACTGGATACCATAGACGGCTACACCGCACGCTCCCGTGCCGCCCGACTGCTACACGGTCTGGGGTTTCGGCCGGGTGAAGAGGAGCATCCAGTAAACGGCTTCTCCGGAGGCTGGCGCATGCGCCTGAACCTGGCCCGCGCTCTGATGTGCCGCTCTGACCTGCTCCTGCTGGACGAACCCACCAACCACCTGGATCTGGATGCGGTGATCTGGCTGGAGTCCTGGCTG
>CAZVME010000062.1:0-19763 GCA_964628835.1 uncultured Gammaproteobacteria bacterium
CTCATCGCGCTGATGCTTGAGATAGTCCATGTGATTGCGGCGCATATCCATTGTGGAAGCCACGCAGTCCTTCAGACCTGCGGCTTTGGAACCTTCCACAACAGCCGAACCACTTATGGCAGCAGTAGATAGTGTGAGCAGCATGCCCATCACAACCAGTGCCGCTATTCGTTTGAGGCCATTTAACCTATGCATTACAACTAAGCTCCTATTGACTGGAGATGATTATTCTTCGGATTCCAACTCGGCACCACTCTCGGCCGCATCGTCCTCTGTCACCTGCCCGGTCAGGACAACAGCATTACTGACCAATTGATGCAGACTCACAATCTGGTCCATATCCATACCGTAGTAAGGCAGAACCTTGGTGAACTGACTCTTACAGATAGCGCAGATGGCCGCCATGTGGGTCACGCCCTTATCCTTAATGACATTCTGTAACGCACTCATTCTCGGCAATGCGCCCTTAACCCGCACTTCCATCAGGTCGTCAGTCAAAAGACCACCGCCACCACCGCAGCAGAAGGTCTTCTCACCAATGCTATCGTGATGCATGTCTACATAATTATTGCAGACTGCCTTGATTACGTTACGCGGAATCTCAAACTGACCTCCCGGCTTATCCCCCATACGGGTGGCGCGAGCCACGTTGCAGGAGTCATGAAAGGTCAGGGTCATATCGTCGTTGGCGGATTTGTCGATATTCAGATTACCCTGCTGTATCTGGTCCCAGGTGTACTCAAGAATATGCTGTGGTACCGGATATTTTGGATCCAGGAACTCAAAAGGTCCAGCCAAGGTATTCAGGAAAGCGTAAGCAACGCGCCAGGCATGGCCACACTCGCCGAATACTATACGTTTTACACCCAGCTCCAACGCCGCTTCACGGATACGCAGGGAGATGCGACGCATGTTTTCGTAACTACCGATGAACATGCCAAAGTTGCCGGCTTCAGAAGCCAGACTACTCATGGTCCAACTGGCGCCGGCCTCGTGAAACACCTTACCATATCCGATCAGGCCGTCGATATGGGGTTCGACAAAGAAATCCGCCGATGGAGTAACCAGCAGGATATCTGCACCCTTAACATCCAGAGGGAACTTGACCGCAACCCCGGTGTCATCCTCCACGTCCTCTTCCAGACCCTCCAGGGTGTTCGCTAGAGCGGGACCGGGCAGGCCCAGATTGTTGCCGATCTTATACACCTTGGCGATGATCTCGTTACAGTACTTCTGACCATAGCCGATGCTATCCAGGATCTCGCGCGCCGCCATGGAGATCTCTGCGGTATCGATTCCGTAGGGGCAGAATACCGAGCAACGACGGCACTGAGAGCATTGATGGTAATAGCTGTACCACTCGTCCAGGGTATCGCGGGTCAGATCCTCGGCGCCCACCAGCTTGGGGAAATACTTTCCAGCAAAGGTGAAGTAGCGGCGATATACCTTGCGCAGTAGGTCCTGACGACCAACTGGCATATTTTTTGGGTCTTTGGTACTGAGAAAATAGTGACACTTGTCGGTGCAGGAGCCGCACTTTACACAGGCATCCAGGAACACCTGGAGTGAGCGATAGCGACCGCGTAGATCATCCAGCTTTTCCAGCGCCTTGTCATGCCAATCTTCGACCAGCTCTGCTGGAAACCCAAGATCTGTATTATGCTCAGGCTTGGTGACTACGAATGGCTTAGCATGAGCCATCGTCCCTTCCTGAACCTCAGGAACGTCCACAAATTCTTTGAGTTCCGGTACGTCAAATTCTACCTTGGCCATGGAATTTCCTCTTAGGCTCAGTTCAGCCTAACTCTGTTCTTCTTCGAGCGCCTTCGCCCATGGGGCTATGTGGCGCTGCTCGCGTGGATTATCTACCTGATTTCTGGTCGGACTAAAGAAAATGCCCGGTACGTGCAGCAATTTGCTGAACGGGAAGATCAGCATCAGCAATGCAACCAAAGAAAGATGGACGATAAGCGGAAAATCAGCCGGTAGTTGTCCACCACTGAAGGTAAAGAACTGTTTAATAGCGATAATGTCAGTGTGCACCACGAATGACATCATCAAGCCACTGAATCCGATGAAACCCAGCATAAGTAGCATCAGATAATCGGACGGGGCTGAGATATAACGCACCCGGTCAACAAAGATACGGCGCAGAAATAGTCCAGCTAGCCCAAATACCATTGCAAACCCGGCGTAAGCGCCAAACGGCTGTATCAGTTCAATCATGGTCCAGATCACAGGTGGAACCCAGTCCGGCTTTATGAAGTAGCGCAGATGCCTCAGCAACACCAGGAGCAAAGCCATGTGGAACACCCAGGAAAAAATCCAGGTCCACTTGGTGCCCTTGAAAAGACTCTCGAAAAATACCACTTCCCGGAACATACGCATCACCACACCACTTTTGGTAACAGGTGCTGGTGTGGTTACGATCTTTAGTGGAGCCGGGGTCTTGGCATACTGGATTACCTTCAGCGTTAGGCCCGTCACAAAGACGATGCTAGCTAGAATGAACAGTAGCGCAAAGAATAATGACATGATCCTGCGATCCTCCGTCGGGTTTACCTGCCCCACCAGAGTACACACCATAGAAAAAGATTTGGTTATGGCTTCTTACCAATATATAGACAAAAAAACCGTATCTATTATTATGCGGCCATCTTATCCAGATGACTCCAGCCACGTACTTATTAGGTTCAGGTCTAACTGACTGGCAGTAGGTCAGAGACCCGCTGCCAGTCATATTTTACTACTTAGATACAACCGGTAGGCTTAGGCAAACCGGCATAACGGCAGGCCTGTTTGCCAGGGCCGTATGGGAACAGGGCGTACAGATACTTGCTGTTACCCTTTTCCTTACCCAGTTTCTTGCCAACAGCCTTGGTGAGAACACGCACTGCAGGGGCAATCTGATACTCTTGGTAGTACTCACGCAGGAATTTGATGATATCCCAGTGCTCTTCGCCCAGAACTAGATCATCCTCTGCGGCCATAACCTCAGCGATACCAGGCACCCAGTCATCCAGATTTACCAGATAACCTTCCTCATCAACCTCATAACTTTTACCGTCAACTTCGATAGCCATGCACTTTCTCCTAACGTTAATCTATTCAGGTCAGATATTCTGAATCAGACCCAGGCTTGAACTTTATCGTGTTCAGCAGACAGGTCAACAAAACCTGCATAGTCCACAATCTCAATTCCATCAATCATCTTATCATCAGTAATGCCACGCGCTTTCAGATCAGCACCCAGAGCATACAGCTTTACTCCATCGGATCCCGCTACTAACGGCTCGATACTGGCACCCTTAAGAACCGCATAAACTGCATCCTCATAGAAGAGTATGGAACTACCCTCCAAAGCATGAGCCAGACAACTACCAACTGAACTTTTCTCAAAAGGTGACTTGTTTACTGTGTGTAAAATACTCATTCGTATGCTCCGCCCTAGAAACTGAAAATGACATCCTGCTGATCCAGCACACTGCTGAGTTCAGCACGGCTGACAACGCGGATTGAGTCTTTCTCTGCCCAATCTTCATCCTCATCTTCCCATTTCAGATCCATCAGATCGTCAATGGTCAGGCCTCGTTCTTCCAGTGACTCCTGCTCAACGTAGAGCTTGGTGACATCATAATCACCCAGAGCAGAGTAGGTTGCAGAAAAGTTCTTGGACTCGAGCTCCGACGTATCCTGGTTCTTCAACAGCTGATACACACCATCATCAAAGAATGCCACGCTGACATCCTGATCAAAGGCAGCACCAATCAATACAACCTCCAGTGATTCCCAGGCATAGATAGTACCATGGGGAGCACGGCGGTTGACGTACATGAATTTTTTAATATCTTCAGACATGGATTCAACCTCTGTGCTTAATCACCAAAAACGACCAGACGATCAGCCTGGACACCGGCTTCAATCAACTGCCCAAGCCCGGAAATACGAAAACCCGGAGCAATGTTCTCAGCGTCTTTGCCATTACGTTGCATCTCGCCCTCATCCACGATACCACGGCGCTGGGCTGCTGCCACACAAACCACCATATCCAGGTCATGCTTAGCTGCCAACTCGCTCCACCGATTAACGATATTACGATCATCCTGTGGAGGAGTAGTCAGCTTGGTGCCGTTATTCACACCATCGTGGTAGAAGAAGACACGAAAGATCTCGTGCCCCTTCTCCAAGGCAGCCTTGGTGAACTGATAGGCGGAATCAGTAGCCTGATGCTGATATGGCCCTTCATTAACTTGAATTGAAAACTTCATCTGTTTTCCTTTTAACTTTCGTCAGACCGACTCAGAAGCGAACGTGAGTTGACGCATTCAAGTTGGCACGGCCACCACGCCAGTCATCGATGTGGTACTTGGTGAACGGCAGATTAGTCTTCTCGAAGAAACTACCCCAGCCAATACGCTCAGCCCACTCACCGATACGCTCATAATCCTTGGCGTCGTCCTTATAGGCAGCGAGGATGCGTTTAACCACATCTCCAACCTCAGGCCAGCGTGGCGGGTTATTCGGTACGTTGGAAGCTACCAGCTTATGGAAGGTAGGCTTGCTACGGGCGTTGGAGTTTTTACCACCTACCCATATCGCAAAGTTGGAATGCTCAGGATCGTTGATCTGCATTGGCGGACATGGTGGGAAACATGCACCACAACATATGCACTTGCGCTCATCAACTTCAAGAGAAGGCTTGCCGTTAACCATCGCTGGGCGAATAGCCGCAACCGGGCAACGTGCAACAACGGTAGGACGCTCACACACATTTGCTACCAGATCATGGTTGATCTTTGGTGGCTTGACGTGCTGAATATTGATGGCGATATCACCCTGACCACCGCAGTTAATCTGACAGCAGGAGGTGGTAATCTTTACCCGGTTAGGCATCTCTTCATGGGTGAACTCATTGACCAATTCATCCATAAGGGCCTTAACTGCACCAGAGGCGTCGGTACCAGGAATATCACAGTGCAACCAACCCTGGGTGTGGGCAATCATGGATACTGAGTTACCGGTACCACCGATTGGATAGCCACATTCGGTCAGCTTGTCCATCAGCGGCTGTACTTGGCCCTCGGTGCTAACCATATACTCAATATTGGAACGAGAGGTAAAACGAACAAAGCCTTCAGCAAAATCATCGGCAATATCCATAAGCTCACGAATCATGGTTACGTCCATCTGACGTGGGGTACCAGCACGTACGGTCCAAAGCTCATCGCCACTATTGGCAACATGGCGCAGGACACCAGGACGCGGGCGATCATGAAACTTCCAGTCGCCATAGTTCTTCTTCATCACCGGATGCAGATATGGGTCTATCTCCGGTACACCTGTCTCTTCGGGCATGCGAGGTTGGGACATAATTATCTCCAAATATCTCTATTTCTAATTCATTTCGTGGCGCATAACCGAACCTGGGTCCGGTATGCGCCGCGTATAAACCTGACGGTTAAGACTGACGGCAGCCTGATCAGCCAGCAGTCTTGCGTTCGTTCCACTTGGCCACTTCCTCATCCCAGCCGTCCATACGGACGTATGAGTTCGAACGTGGACTACTGATCATGTTTGGATCCACTTCGAGGCCAACACCTTCCAGGAAGCCAGCAAGACCGATACGTTCGATCATCTCACCGGTACGCTCATGCTCCAGGGCGTTCTCGGCAAAGAAGTCGATTACTTCGGTAGCCAGCTCTTCCAGGGCTTCGAAGTCGTCATCCGTTTCCAGCTTCATGAATGGGACGATCACGGTACCCATGAGGTCACCGATCTTCAAGGTACGCTTACCACCGCACAGGATGGTTATGCCTTTATCATCCCCAGGAGAGAGAGCCTTGTTCATCACGTTCAGGCAGTGCATACAACGTACGCAGTTCTTGTTGTCCACGTCCAGGGTATCGTCATCGTTCAGAGACAGCGCCTGAGTTGGGCAGCGAGTGATTACGTTATCCACAACGTACTTGCGTCCCTTCTCACCAACATAGGCTTTCACTTCGTCCTGGTTTACCTTCATGTCGTCGCGCCAGGTACCGAGAACTGCAAAGTCCGAACGCTGAATGGAGTTTACGCAGTCATTGGCGCAACCAGACACCTTATATTTGAACTTGTATGGCAGGGCCGGACGATGCATGTCATCCAATACGTTGTTCACCAGCATACGCATGGTGCGCGCTTCGTCTAGACAGGACATTTCGCAGCGAGCAGCACCAACACAGGACATACCGGTACGCACAGCAGGACCAGCACCGCCCATGTCAAAACCCATTTCGTTGAACTCGTCGAAAGCCACCTGCACTTTCTCAGTGGTGCAACCCTGCATCATGATATCACCGGTCTGACCATGCAGAGCGATGAGGCCAGCTCCATGCTCTTCCCAGATGTCACAGAACTTACGCATGGTAGCTGTATCGTAATGCATACCTGGAGGTGGAATGATACGGATGGTGTGGAACTCAGCACATGCAGGAAACAGCGGATTGTTATCGTCGTCCTTCAGCTCGGTGAAGCGAGGGATAACACCGCCACCGTAACCAATAACACCAACGGTACCGCCCTTCCAGTAGCCTAATTTGGTCTCGTATGAGGTTTCAAGTTGACCCAGCAGGTCAACAACCATGTCCTTATCCTTCGCCAGACGCTTCAGACCAGTTACGAAACTCGGCCATGGGCCGCTTTCCAGCTGATCGAGCATCGGAGTATCATGCAGTGGTTTTGCCATTACTTTAATCTCCCAATAATCATTAAATATGGGTTGTTTAACCACACCCTTGGACTTGATGTTTGAGCCACCAAAAACCCGAGTGAACAATCTACGCAAATCAGGACCTGATTACTAAAAATAACCAAATGGCCCCAGCTACAGAATGGAGGAAAGTTTAGAATTTCCTAATGAAGTAAAATATTCCCACGATGGGGTGTATTGATACTATCAAAAATATCCCATATGGGATATATTTTACTAGATAATACCCTCATTATTAATATTGAACAACCAAATACCTAATTGATTGTATGTGTGTTTTTCCTGTCTTACCAAACTCCGTTACTTGAAAAAACTGGCTCCAGCCACTATTTATGCTTGAATCGACAGACGGCATGAAGGTGTTATTTTAGCCATTCTACATCAAACCAGGATGCACCTATCAATCTGCCTCTTGCCAACCGATTATGAATGGAGTTGAATAATATAAACCCGCTTGATCTATTCGTAACATCTGATGCACCATACCAAACCGTCTGATTAATCTTGAGTATCCATTTAATCCACGTGGAGGTCCTGAACACAATGCTGTACCTAAGTGAGATATTGATCCAAAACCCGGATCTACAATCTTTCGAACAACTACTCTCCACAGTCAAGGACCGCTCTAAAAGTGAGATGTTTTTTCGCATTGATGTAAAACCGCAATACCAGGACACCCCCGAAGACTGGGAAGACCGCCTGGAAGCGGCATTTACCTAAAGGGCATGCCATTTCTTGCGGTACGCGCCTGGCGGCTAGAGACCTACCATAACGCTGAAAATATCAAATTACATAGGACGCTGCATTAGATGAAATACCTGAAAAATGAATTTCGCATCGGTGATGCCGAAGGTGGTGAGGATGCAGTTATTTCCAGCCAGCACCTGGAATCCAAGCTTATGCAGATCCAGGACGAAATCGAGCAACTGCCTGCCACCGCCGACACCACGCAAAGACTTAAACTGATACTAGACCAGTGTTACCTGTTATTAGACCTGGAACGCCAGGAAGAGGCGTGGGATAAAGCAAATGCCAGCCTTAAACAGGCATTGGCAGAACAACTCTGGACCCAATCCGTTGAGTCATGTGACATCATGTTTCAGACTGACAATCAGGACTCCGTCCAGGCTCTGGCCCATGGTATCTGGTTGGCAGTAACCTTCCCTATCGACCCGGAACTAACTGTCGCCATGCTGCAACACCTGATTGATGAAACCCCGGATAACTCCGATGGCGCTGCGGTGGCAGCCGCCACCGCATGCTATCTGGTGGACCTGCGAGCCAAGGGCGAACAGCACGAAGAGCTGCACTTCTTCACCAGCCAGTTACTGGGACAGGTGGCAAAACGCCATAGCCAGGTTGAAGATAAGGAGATTTTTGATTTCTGGGTTGAGCGCCTGGAACTGAATGAGCCAGGGAAATTCCTCCCTCGACTAGCTCAGATCCTGGATGCCATGGCCGGGGACAACTGGTGGTATGACCGGGATCAGCTAAGAGCCATGATACCTGGCAAAGCATAACTCAACAGCCATAGGTGTAAATATGATTTGGCAAGATGAAGCGGACGATACCCCTTTTACGATACCGGATGACGTGGTTGATCTCTCATTTAGTATCAGTTGCACATCTGTTCCAGCAGATAATGCCTATGCCCTGTCTGCTGCAATTATTGAAATATTGCCATGGTTCAGCGACGAGCCTGAGGCTGGCCTACATATCATGGAAGGCGGACCCTCAATCAATGGCTGGCAGCGCCCGGAAACAGAGGACGCAACCCTGCTCCTGTCAAAACGTTCCAAACTCCGTCTACGCCTTCCCAAACACCGCATTGATGACGCACAACAGCTCTGTGGCAGGGTATTGGACGTAGGCGGATACAGCATCGAAGTAGGCAAGTTCAAGACCTTACTACTGGGCAACACCGACACTCTATTATCCCGCTACATAGTATCTGCCATCGAAGAGGACGAAGCCACCTTTACCGAACGAATGGTGCAGGAACTGCAGGAGATGGATCTGGGGCTAACAAAAATCCTGTCCGGCAGAGACCACAGCCTGGCAGGACCTGATGGCTATATCAACGTAAAATCTCTCCTGGTAAGTGGCATGACTGCAGAAGATGCAGTCAGCCTTCAGATCAAAGGGATAGGCCCTGGCCGCAGTATGGGATTCGGCTTGTTCATTGCGTCAAAGAGCTTATAATATTGGTTTATGTTAATTTAATTAACTTCTCTACCTCATCCAAACACGTAAGGGTTCCTTGCCCCAAGTGCCAGGTAGAGCAACAGATTTCAGATATAGATTACAAAGATAAGGAGAATTAGAGATGGCATACGAACTGAACGGTGCAACCATTGAGACCAACGCTAATGGTTACCTTGAGAACCAGGATGACTGGAGTGAAGAGTTGGCTGGGATTATTGCAGCAGCAGAGGGTATTGAACTCTCTGACAAGGGTTGGGAAATAATCAACTACCTGCGCGATGAGTTCTTCAACAACAACAGCAATCAGCCCAACGAACGCCACATGGTCAAGCACTTCAAAAAGCTGTGGACCGACCTTCCAAAAATGGATACCAAGGCCCTGTACATACACTTCCCTATGGGTCCAGCTAAACAGGCCGGTAAGATTGCCGGACTGCCTGAGACCCGCCGTAAGGGTGGTTACTAGGCCTTAGCTATATCAACACCAATCAGCCTGCCAGCACCGCTGGCAGGCTGATGGAGAGCACATTGGCATTAAGAATCAAGAGTCACTGGCACAAGGAAGAGAAAGATAGGTCCATTGACGAGATCGCCGGGGCCATAGCCTTCAGCAGTTGGCGCATCGCCATGGAGAAGGCGATGATCCTGTACAAAGAGCAGTTCGACTACACATCAGATCAGCAGCGCCTGGACGTCATAGCAGAGTACCTGCTATTTTCCGCCCAAGTGGTAGACCGCCTGGTACACGCCAGCTTCAACCCGCAGGAGCGCCAGGAACTTATCACCTCCCTGGTAACCCGTCTGGCTGAGCATGTACAGGAGAACAGCCAGGATCTGTTAGGTACTGGAGACTACCGCTCCCGATTCATCGACCAATTCAACCTGCGTTCTGAAGAGTATGCCCAACTTGGCTTTGACCAGAACGGCGGCCCCAGCTATCCGTTCATGCGCCATCTCGGATATGAGATCCAGCAGCTCATGGGAGACGAAAAAGACAACCGGTGGGTAATTGATCAGGTAATGGACAAGGACGGACTTGAGGTTTACACCCAACTCAAAAGGCTGGTGAAAAACCTGACCACCTAGTATGTAATCAAGACCTGCAGACAGCCCCAGATCAAGCCGAACCCGCTGTAAAAAACCACCACATCCAAAGTGTACTCCCCCCCATCACTCCATAAAATCGCTTGCCAACAGTTCATGCCTACGGCATAACTATACAATTCCCCTACACTTTGGAACTTTTAGCAGACCACCGGGTCTCTTTACGGATGCGAATACTCTCACCACACACGCCTCTCGCCCGAGGCATGGTTATCTTCATCAGCACCATGCTGCTGCTATCAAATATGGTAGCGACAGCTATGGCCGGAAATATCGAACTGCCAAGCTTTGGCGACCCCAGCGGCCGGATAATGACCCCAGCCCAGGAACGAAGACTGGGACAAGCCTTCATGCGCAGCGTGCGTAAATCCTTGAACGTAGTTTCCAACCCACTGTTGATTTCCTACGTAGAGTCTTTGGGTATGCGCCTGGTATCCAACAGTGGCGACGCCGATCAGCCCTTCTCGTTTTTTCTGGTGGATAACCCAGAGGTCAATGCCTTTGCCGGACCCGCCGGCAATATTGCGGTATTTACCGGCCTGATATTGACCACCGAATCTGAGAGCGAACTGGCTTCAGTGGTAGCGCATGAGATCGCCCACGTCACGCAGAAACATCTGGCCAGAACATTCGACGCCGCCGAAAGCATGGAGCTATCCACCGCCGCAATCCTGATTGCCGCAATTGTGTTGGGTGCTGCATCCAAAAACTCCGATGTGGGCGCCGCGGCTGCGGCTGGCATCCAGGCCGGTTTAATACAGAAACAGATCAACTTCACCCGCGAGAACGAAAAAGAGGCTGATCGTGTCGGCATCAGAATACTTGCAGATTCCAAATTCGACCCCAGGGCAATGCCAGCATTCTTCACCCGCCTGGGCAAGGTAAACATGGTCTACGACAGTCAGAAACTACCCGAATTTCTACAGACCCACCCCATATCTAAAAACCGTATGGCCGACACCTTGGGACGCGCCGTAACCTACCCCTACCGACAATATATAGGCAGCAAAGAGTATTATCTGACCCGGGCCATCCTGCGGGAACAGAAGTTCAAAAGTCCCAACGATGCGGTAGAGTTTTTTAGTAAAACTCTGGCTGAAGGCCGTTACCGCAACGCCCAGGCACAGCGCTATGGTCTGGCGCGATCTCTGATTCGCGCCCGCAAATACCAGGACGCCACAAAACATATTAACCTGCTGCTTAAAAAGGACCGGAGCAGAATCCACTATCTAATAACCAAGGCAGAGATATACAGCCAGACCTCCAAGCCAAAGCAGGCACTAAAGATCCTAAAGAACGGGCTCCAGCTAAACCCGGGGAACTATCCACTGACCACATACTACGCCAATGCCCTATTGCAAAGCGGGCAGGCCGCAAAGGCCCAGAGCGTCCTGGAACAGTTGATCAAAAGACGGCCACAGGATGCCTCACTGAACAAGCTGGCCGCGCTTGCAGCTGGCAAGGCCGGGCATATATCCCAGGCGCACTACTTCATGGCCGAACACTACTATCTTTCCGGTGACCTGGAATCTGCCCAGCGCCAATTGGAGATCTCATTGAACAACAGCAGAAGCAATTTCTACCTTAGTGCAAAAATGGCTGCGAAGCTAAAAGACATCAAACAGGAAATTTCCGACCTGAAGAGGCGCAAACACTAGGGCCTGTTAACACTAATCCAGTAGGCCCTAAGCAACCACATGCACACCGACACGAAACGCAGACTTTTTCTAAAATTGCTTCTAGCCAACAGCGCAGTGACTACAGCTTTGTGTCTAGGCCTGACCACACCACGCCTCGCCCTCGCCGCCTGGCCCAAGAAAGCATTTAAGGCCACAACCATACCCACTGCATTAAAGATACTGCTCGGCAGTGATAAAACCAGCAACAAACCATATGCAACCGAGGTCAAAGCCCGGTTACATATGGACGATGGTGGAACTAAGATAACGGTCACCATAACCACCACCATTCCAAAGATAGACTCAATAACTCTGCTGGCAACCAGCAATCATACACCACTGGTGGCCTGCTTTAAGTTTGGCGGAAAAAAAGTTGGATCACTTGCCACCCGAATTAAGATGGAAGGTGAAGGCAAGGTGGTCGCCATACTCAAGTCTGGAGATCACCTGTTCAGCGAGTCGGTCAAAGTGGACTTTTCTGGTTGCGGATGCACTTGAGCAACTCCACAAAAACCAAGGCCAGCAAGGAGTGTTATGTCAGCTAAACCCATACAAATCAGGGCCAAGCACGCCAATGGCATCACCAAAGTAAGGGCATTGATCAAGCACCCAATGAGCAGTGCCAATAGTAGCCTCACCGGCCAAAAGAAGAGCGGCGTCCCCAACTTCATCCAAGAGGTCACATGTAGCCTGGGTGACGAAACTGTACTGTCCGCACTCTGGGGCAGTGACATTGCCAAGAATCCGTTTCTGGCATTCTCGTTCGAAGGTGGAAACAAAGGTGAGACTATCAGGCTAAGCTGGGTAGATAACCTGGGCAAACGCGACTCTATTGAGACGGTTGTGGCTTGATATTCAACCGAGCAACTCATCCGGGTTTTCCAGCTCATCCTCCCCGCCAAGATCATCATGCTCTTTCGGATCAAGATCAGACAGATCATCCATCCCCTCAACCATTGAGTGTGGTTCCTCGCTGAACTCTTCAGCATCCAACTCTTCTGTATCATCTAATGCCCGCTCAGCTTCAGATTCTGCAACCACATCCTCAGCCATATCTGGTTCAACTTCTGCGTCTGCACCCTCACTTTCTGCGCCACCGGCAAACATTGAGGAGAACTCATCCATCATGCGACTCATGGTCTGCATGGTTACACCAACCTCATCGGACAGGCGCTTATTCTCTATGGTCAGACGGCGTATCTCTCCTGATTCATCGGTTGCAACTACCTCTTCAGTAGAGCCACCACCCACGCCTGGTGGCTCTAGGCTGCGATATGCATCAACCGCACCTTCAAAATCTATATTCAGGTTCTCAAAACTCATGGCATCGCGTCGCAGATAGAAGTTGATTGCATACTGGTAAAACTTCCGCTCTTCACGCCTGGCCTTTGTCGCTATCTCTTCTGCGACCGCTGACTCAAATCCAAACTTGTCCTGCAACAATTTCTTTGTCTCTTCCTTGCGACGTCCCCCATCTTCTTTGAGCTTCTGGACCAGGATTGCAGCAGCAGCCCTGTCTTTCTGTCCACGTACAAACTTAAGTCCAATCAGCACAACCGAAACCAGCGTTGTGGCAATGAGTAATTCAATCAGAATCATGTACCACAGCGAGCTAATCGTTGTCACGTTGGCTCTCCTCTATTTCATCCTCAGCTACTTTATCCTCCTCAGTTACCCCCTCTTCAACTTCGCCAATATCTGCATCATTATTATCTTCAGCTTCGTCTTCATCTGCCAATTCAGAGTATATGGATGCCCTGCGTTTGCGGAAATACCAGAAGGCGCCACCACCAAGGAGAATCACCAACAGGTTCAATAAACTAAACCAGACTACACCCGACACTCCTCCATCATCTTCTGCTTCCGTCGTATCTTTTACTGATGCCTCAGCCGGTTTCGCCACAACTAGTGCTGGCGCAGGTTCTGCAGCTGGCTTGGTCTCAACCACTGGTTCTGGTTTGGGTTCCAGCTTGGGAGGTTCAGCAACAACAACCGGCTCTGGAGCAGTAGCTGGCTCTGCCCCTTTGATAAGCATCGGATCAGGATCCAGTTCCAATTGAACTCCGGAGACGCTGGCAGCCTTTACATGCACCTCCAGATTCCAATCCCCTTTCAGACCAGAGCGGTCTATCCAGGTCTCCTGAGACATGCCATCAATTCCGGGCAGAAACATCACCGCAACCGGTTCTCCCTGTTTCGGAATCAGCTCGGCTTCAACCTGTAGTGACTGCCCATCAACCAGATTAGGTTCAGGTAATACAGATGCCATCAGACCAGCCTTGCCACGCCGTTCACCATCCATCCTCTCTATGGTTACCGCAGGAATGGACTCAAAGGTATAACGCCGTTCACGTACAAAGGTCCTGCCTTCGGCAGTGACTATCAGCTCAATCTTGCCCTTGCCTATGGTCTTACTCATTACATGCGTAAACTCACCATCAGCCGCAGCTTTATCGCCATCCTTACCATCATCAAACACCGGACGTGGTTCACTTGGGCTGCCACTACCGGCGTATACCGCCCGCATGTTCACCACATCCAGAAACTCCTTGCTGGTGATCTTCTTGCCCTGATCGGTAAACTGGATCTTCAGCGGCTTCTGCTCTCCCTGCAACAGACGATTGGGAAGAATGTTGGAGACCATCTTCAGATCAGTAACCACCATCACCCGGTTATCTGGATCAACCTCGGCCTGGATCTGCCACCCCCCAGCTTCTGGATTGGTAATCGTCAACAGATCATATCCATCGTCACGGTGCCAACTCACACCCTTAGGAGGATTCTCAGAACTAAAACTGCTGCTGTCCGGCATTAGCACCTTAGTAGGCTTGGCGTCATCTGAACGAAACACCAGCAGTGTTGCCTCTTTTACGCTGGAGTCGATCTGAAACTTGTTATCCTTGAGCGGTACGGTGTCAGGTTTTGCTACCTTCTCAAATATACGCAGGAAGATACGTTTCAGCCGTTCTGCATCATCCACCTGCTCATACCAGCCATCGGTATCGCCAGAGAGTTTTTTCAATAGCCTGTGATCGGCCTTCTTGGATAGCGCAATGCTGTGCACCTTGACCCCAGACTTTTTCAGTTTGGGTAAAATCTCATAAACTATGCGTCTCCTGGAGGCGGCATTCTTTAGGCTGTTCTTGGAGATATCTACCATGCCGTCGGTGAGTAGCACCAGGTGGCGGGTATACTTGCCATCCACCTTTTTCCAGTCTTCGGTAGACCGTTTAAGGACCTGCTCTATATCGGTATAGAGTCCGCGCGAGTGGATCTTGCTGGCCGATTCACGGGCCCGGCCTTTCCAGCCCTCATCCACTTTACCCAGTGGGATCTGCTGGTTTACAAACTGGCCAAAGGTCCACACTGCGGCCCTGCTGTCTTTGGGCAGCAATCCAACCAGTAGACGCAGCGCAGGTTGTCGAAGGTTGGCGGGATCGTTCTCTTTCATACTGCCAGAGACATCGATCAGCACCCTGGTATCGGCAACATCAGAGGTTACAATTTCATCCTCAGCGGCAGTTGTCCACTGGGGTATCACAAGCATTAACAGCAGCAGAATGCTCTTTTTCCTCAAAAGCAGAGCCATCGATATTATCCAACTTATAGAAGGTTTTTCAGTTACTCTGGGTTAGCGGCACCTGTACGGCAATACTTTAATTCCGAAAACCGTGGATATCTGCCTGATTTACAACAGGTTGCGACATCGATCAGACAGCGACTGGACTATTTCGAGGATGAGTACGGGGACGCCACTCCATCAGGGCGCTTTTCAAATCTCTTGTAACCCCAGAGATACTGTTCCGGCAGCTGTCTGATACACGCCTCCAGACCCAGATTTATGGCTGCGGCGGCCTCCTCCACTACGGCGTTATCAATCCCCACTGGAGCGGGCATACAATGCAGACCATAACCTCGTGCTGCGGGGTACCTCTCGGTGTAAAAGAAGAACACGGGCGCACCGGTCTTGCGCGCCAGACTGTTCACCAAAACCATGGTGGCTGCCGACTGGCCAAAGAACGGGGCGAACACGCTCCCCTGCTTGCCAGCCGCCTTGGGCAACTGGTCGGTGAGAATAAACAGCATCTCGCCCTTTCTCAGGGCAGTGATCAACTTCTTGACTCCACGAACATTCGCCGGGGCCAGATCCGCCCCCGTCTTGCGCCGCCCCTGGTATACGAAGTCATCCAGAGATTTCTCCCGTGGCGGCCGATACAACGCAGTGACAGGAAACTCCGTAGCCAGGTACTGAAAACCCACCTCCCAGTTACCCAGATGCGGCCCAGCCATAATCACGCCCTTCCCCTGCGCCATAGCGGCTTCCAGTTCACTAAACCCGCGTCCTGGCTCCGTCATATCCGCCCACACCTTCGCATCACGGCGCCAGACCGCCGGCATCTCAAACATGGTGGTGAAGTTCTCAATCAGGCTGCTGCGCAACAGACTCTTCTGTTGTGATTCCGACATCTCAGGAAGGCAGAGGGCAATATTTATCGCGTAGATTCGGCGCTGTTTGTTGGGGATCAGATATAGCAACTGCCCAATAACCCACCCCCAGCCACGCGCTATCCACAGTGGCATTCTGGCTATAAGCTTAAAAATAAAAAGCAGTAATTGTGATCGCATCTGGTAGTTAACTTGGTTCAATACTAAGGGTAAATCAGGCCGCTAATAATACCTCTGGTCATTCACCTACGTCGAGCTTTAGTCGTAAACCCTCCATAAAGTGGCAAAACAGTTATATATTTATTAGTTATCCGTCTAAGGGCTGAAAGCAACACATGTTAGATTATACTTAAATTAAGATAACTGTAGGGTAAGATCCCACATCCTGAGAAGAGAGATGACAAATGAGCGACAAAACCCCAGTAGACCTAACCCCTGAGATGGCGCATAAACTGATCCAGGACGATCCCAGAACCATCCTGATTGATATCCGCTCCAACATGGAATACCTGTTTGTGGGGCACCCGGTTGGTGCCGTACACGTCCCATGGATTGATGAGCCAGACTGGGTTATTAACCCTCATTTCGTGACCGATATTCGCAAGCTGATTCTGGGTGGGGCGGTCTGCTCCATGGAAGATGGGTGCGCACCGGTGATCCTGATCTGCAGAAGCGGCAAGCGCTCCCTTGAAGCCAGCGCACTGCTGATGAAGGAGGGCTTCACCCGAGTCTATCATGTGGGTGAAGGCTTTGAAGGCGAACTGGATGACAATCACCAGCGCAGCACTGTTGGGGGCTGGCGTCACCACGGACTGCCATGGGAACAGTGCTAATCAGCCAAAACATCCAATGGGTACAGAACAGGTTCACGCTTTCCATACTGGCGCGCAAAAAACCAACGAAACTATTGTGATTTAGAACATTTCAGTTCATATTTGGTCCATAGTACAGACGCCTGAAAATATTCTCTTATGAGAATAGATTCTTATTAGGCTAGATCAATCATACGTATGTCTTGGAGCAACAGATGAAACTCAAATTTCTCACACTATTGGTAGCGTCAACCTTCCTTCTTGCCTGTACCCAGAACCCGAACCGGGACGCTGGCGTGGCAACCGGCGCCATCGTGGGCGGCATCCTTGGCAACCAGGTTGGCAAGGGAAGTGGCCGGGCCTGGGCAACTGGTCTCGGCATGCTGGCCGGGGCCTACATCGGCGGCAATATTGGCGCCAGCATGGACCGACAGGATCGTCTCAACTCACAGCGGGCGCTGGAGAAATCTTCTGACAACCGTCCCAGCAGCTGGGATAACCCCAACACTGGAAACAGTTACACCGTTACACCCACCAGCACCTACCAGACTGCAAGTGGCCCGTGCCGGGAGTACACCACCGAGGCGGTCATCAGTGGCAAATCGGAAACCATCTACGGCAAGGCGTGTCGTCAATCTGATGGCAGCTGGCAGGCGATGAACTGATCCACCGGCACTACCCCGTTCAACAACGGGGTGTGGTTATCCATCGACAGTCGGCAAAAAAAACCGCGCCCCTTGGACGCGGTTTTTTATTCTCTCCTCATACAACAACCCAGTACTACTGCTCCCGCAGGGAGTAGAACTCCCTGGCAAACTCCTCAAACCTGTGTTCACTGATGGCGGCCCGTATATTACGCATCAGGGTCTGATAGTAGTAGAGGTTATGGATGGTATTCAGCCGCGCCCCAAGAATCTCATTGCAGCGTGCAAGATGCCTTAGATATGCCCGGCTATAGTTCTGGCAGGTGTAACAGTCGCACATAGGGTCGAGTGGCCCGGTATCGTGCTGATGCTTGGCATTACGGATACGCACCACACCCGTGTGGGTGAACAGATGTCCATTACGGGCGTTGCGGGTGGGCATTACGCAGTCGAACATGTCTATGCCGCGTCGCACCGCCTCAACAATATCCTCAGGCGTCCCCACTCCCATCAGGTAACGCGGCCGATCCTGAGGCAGACGCGAAGAGAGATAATCCAGCACCCGCCAGCGATCCTCCGGCGGTTCACCCACCGACAGCCCACCCACCGCATAACCGTCAAAGCCGATATCTATCAACCCCTCCAGGGACTCAGCTCTGAGTTGCTCAAACACCCCGCCCTGCACTATCCCAAACAGCGCAGCTGGATTATCGCCATGGGCCTGCTTACTGCGCTGCGCCCAGCGTTGCGACAGCTCCATAGAGGTCCTGGCCTCCTGCTCACTGGCAGGATAAGGGGTACACTCATCAAAGATCATCACAATATCCGAGCCCAGCTCACGCTGTACCTGCATGGACTCCTCCGGCCCCATAAAGATCTTGCTGCCATTTACCGGAGAGCGAAAATGCACCCCCTCTTCGGTGATCTTTCTGATATCACCCAGGCTGAATACCTGGAAACCGCCGGAGTCGGTGAGGATCGGGCCTTGCCAGTGGGTAAAATCGTGCAGGTCCCCATGCTGAGAGATGACATCGGTCCCTGGGCGCAGCATCAGGTGGAAGGTGTTGCCCAGGATAATCTCCGCCCCCAGCTCACGCAGCTCCTCCGGTGTCATCGCCTTCACCGTGCCGTAGGTTCCAACCGGCATAAATGCTGGCGTCTCCACGCTGCCGCGAGTGAACGAAAGCTGGCCACGGCGGGAGAGTTTGTCTGTTGTTATGGTTTGAAATTCCATGGATACCCATAATATTTAAAAAGATGTTGACAGGTCGGTTAGAATATAAGACTATTCTACTATGCTGAATTGCTAAGCATTAACAGCTTCAATTCAGATTCCTCCTTTAGTGGTTTTCAGCACGGTATCACCTACCGTGCTTTTTTTTGCCTGTCATATTTGCCTGGTGATATACATCGCATCCCCATAGCTGAAGAAGCGATACTCCTGCTCCACCGCATGGCGATATGCATTCATCAGATGATCATAACCCGCAAAGGCTGATACCAGCATTAAAAGCGTGGATTCCGGCAGATGGAAGTTAGTCAGCATGGCATCCACCGCATTGAAACGGTAACCGGGACGGATAAACAGCCTGGTTTCGCCGTTAAACGGCCTTAACTCACCATCGGCAGACGCCGCCTCCAGGCTACGCACGCTGGTGGTCCCCACCGCCACCACCCGCCCCCCACGTCGGCGCGTGGCGGCCACAGCAGCACACACCTCTGCATCCACCTCCACCCGCTCGCTATGCATCTCATGCTGGTCCAACTGCTGCACCCGCACCGGCTGAAAGGTCCCGGCCCCCACATGCAGGGTGACCTTGGCGCTCTCCACACCCATATCCGCAACTCGCTGCAGCATCTGTTCATCAAAATGCAACCCGGCAGTGGGTGCCGCCACCGCACCTGGGCGTTGCGCATAGACGGTCTGATAACGCTCCAAATCCAGCTTCTCATCACCCCTTTGCACATAGGGCGGTAATGGCATATGCCCATGTTGCTCCATCAGGGTCATCATATCCCGCCCCGGTGAGACCAGCTCAAACAGATCACCCTGGCGTCCCACCACCTCTAGCACGGCATCATCAGCCACAGTGATCACAGTTCCAGGTTTTAGGGATTTACTGGC
>CAZVME010000063.1:0-19678 GCA_964628835.1 uncultured Gammaproteobacteria bacterium
CCTTGGAAAGTGAGATGAAGTTGATCGATGTGCATGCTCTGCGCGAACTTGTCAGTTGCGTCGGCATGAGTTGTTTTAATCGTGAAGTGCTATCCAGCATGGAGCAGGACTTTAAACGCTGGCGGGAGTTTTCCATGTCACCACGTCACGTAACCTACTGTCCTGACGGCGTGATAGAACTGATGCCATGCAGTGACTCCAGCCAGTACAGCTTCAAGTATGTAAATGGCCATCCAAAAAACACCTCTACGGGAAGGCTATCTGTAGTAGCCATCGGGTTACTGGCGGATATAGCAGACGGTTATCCAAAACTGTTGTGTGAAATGACCCTGCTTACCGCAATTCGCACTGCGGCCATGGCGGCGCTCGGCGCCAAGTATCTAGCTCGGGAGAACTCAAGCGATCTGGCAATGATCGGCACTGGCGCCCAGTCGGAGTTTCTGGCGTTGGCTCTGATGGATGTTCGTCCGCTTCAGCGCATCCACTTCTTTGATGTGGACGCGAAGGCAATGAAAAAGTTCGAGCGCAATATGCAAGACAGGGGGATGGATTTGATTCCATGCGGAAGTGTAGAACAGGCCATAGAGAATGCCGACCTGATAACCACCGCCACTGCTGCCCGTTGTCAGGCCCAGTTATTCAGCCATGACCAACTGAAGCCCGGCGCACATATCCATGCTGTGGGAGGCGACAGCGAGGGCAAGACTGAACTCAACCCTGATATCCTCTCCAGGTGCAAGCTGGTGGTAGAGTACCTGGAACAGACCAGGTCAGAGGGCGAGATACAGAATGCCTCAGTGGATGTGGTACACGCAGAGATCTGGGAAATCATCACTGGTGATAAACCGGGGCGGGAAGATGATCGGGAGATCACGCTTTTTGATGCGGTTGGCTTCGCCCTGGAAGACTTCTCAATCCTTAGGCTGGTCTACCGGTTGGTGCATGAGTACAACATCGGCCAGGAGCTGCCTATGTTACCGTCGCCGGATGACCCCAAGGATCTGTTCTCCATACTCACATCGCCAGAGATATAAGGATAGGTAATACTTGTTTGGAAGTGCGCTAAGCATGAGATCACGACTTTATATTCTCTACTCTGCCTCCTTGAATTACGTGAACTAAATCGAGTGCTAATCTTCCTCACTTAGAGATTCCAGAATAAAGCTGGTACTAACGATGGGATGCTATAGTCTGTATCAGAAGAATTTAGTTGTGTAATTAATACCTACATTTTTTCTCGATAACTAAACCACATTATAACCATAACAAATAAGAGTACTTTATAAGTTATTGGTCAAGCAGTCCCTTTATAGTTCGCAATAATTTTTGTGCGTTAAAAGGCTTTTTAAGCAAATTCTTTTGCAGTGTCTCATCCACCATTTCCACATGACGACTATAATTAAACCCACTGGTTAGTTGGATTTTTATGGAAGGATATTTTTGACGCACGATGGCTGCAAGTTGGTAGCCATCAATATCTGGCATTATTACATCGGTAAGTAGCAGGTCTATCAATGATAGTTCAAGCTTTTCTAGTGCCTGCATACCATTTTCTGCTTTTTGTATGTTGTAACCCCGCTCGCTCAGTATGCCACAGGTTAAATCAAGTAGTGCCGGTTCATCATCCACTACCAATATTGTTTCGTTGCCAGTAAAGTATTCAGAGTTACTTTCAACTGTTTTATCGTCATATTCACTCTCATGATGCCGTGGAAAATAGAGTGCAAAATGGGTGCCATGCCCAGGCTCTGAATAAACTTTGACAGCGCCACCGCTACGTTCAACAAACCCATAAACCTGGCTCAAACCAAGTCCGGTGCCTTTGTCACCTTTTGTGCTGAAGAAAGGCTCAAATATCATTTCCTGGGTGCTACTGTCCATTCCCGTTCCGGTATCTGTAATGCTAAGCAAGACATATTCACCTGGATCAATATGTAAAATGCTGGCATTTGTCTCATCAAGTGACTCATTCGAGGTTTCGAATGTTATCTGACCACTATCTTGAATAGCATGCATGGCGTTAATGGAAATATTAAGAATGGCATCTTCCAGATCGCTACTATCCAGGTAGGCAGACCAAAGATCATCTGATAAATCAAATTTCAGGTTAATGCGTGCGGTCAAAGCCTTATCAATCATGTCATGTTCTTCACGCAAGAGCGTATTGATATCTAATCTTTTCGCATCTATACTCTTTCGCCGTGAAAAAGAGAGCAAAGTTTTTGTTAGCTTTGCTCCACGTTCACCTGCATGAAGAATTCTGTTGGCATATTCAGCCAGCTTGGGTTGTTGAGATAATTCAAGTTCCAATATCTCAGAATAGCCAATTATCACTCCAAGCATATTGTTGTAGTCGTGGGCTATACCTCCAGTTAGTTTACCCAGAGCATGCATTTTCTGACTACGCCGGAGATGCTCTTCCTGCTGTAATCTGGCTGATATATCCATAAAGGTAACCACAGCACCTGTAATGCTACCGTTAGTACGTACTGGATATGACCAGTATTCAACTGGTATGCTACTGCCGTCAGCACACCAAAAAACGTCCGTGTCGTCATGGATACCGACACCGGTATACAATACCCTGGTATATAGGACACTCTTCTTCGGGATAGGCTGTGGTATCTAGGCGGGTGTGATGGATAAGTTTATGCATGTTGTTTCCGACCAGCGAGTTTGCACTCTTGTGGAGTAGCATTTGGACACAGGACTGATTGGCAAAAGTGCAATTTCCATTTAAATCAACCCCGTAGATCGCCTCCGCGGTAGAATCGAGCAGTAGCCTGACTTGCCCTTCACTTTTAGCCAGCAATCTATTCTGTTCATTCAACTCATCTATAGTAACTTGCAGATTCTCTGCGAGTGAATTAAATGCTAGAGCCACATCATTAATTACGTCATATTTTGAATGCCTAATTCGGTAATCAAGATCACCATCACTAATTTGTTTTGCCCCCTGTTCCAGCAATCTTAAATTTAATGTTAAATAGCGGCCCAGTAATATCGAAGCTGCAAGAGTAAACAAGAATATCAAGATGGCGATAGCGATATTTTGTTTCTGGGATTTGATGGTTAGTCTTTTAACTTGATCGGTTTTGAAGCCAACCTGGATATAACCTAAATACTGTCCATTCTTGCTGATTTTGGAAGAGAGATGATAGATGCCATTTTCAATAGCATTAGCAAATGAAATATTGGTCTTAATCTGTGAAATGTTTTCCGGAATATCTCCGGACGAAGCCATTATTCTATGGTGTCGGTCATAGATAATTGCATAACTAAAGTCTTCTCTGGATTCCATTTGAGAGATATTCTCTCTTAGCATCGCTCTATCTGCGTAGACCAGTCCGATAGAAACTGTTTCAGTCAGATACTCAAGTCCATCGGCGTACGTACGCTCAAGCTGCTCGGCCTGGTTTTCTTTGATGATCCTCCCACCATTCCAAACAAGGATTGCGAGCATTATTGCGTGGATGAGAATTGTTGTTATAACCAGGCGTGATGACAATTTCATCGCCTACTGACCTCTGTTATTCGACTGTGGGTTAGTATTGTCAATAAATTTTGATTCATCGAAATAGTGCCGTATAGAATCAAACTCTTCTATTGAGTAACGTCTAAAAGGAGGGAATGCTATTTTATTTAGAATTGCCTTGCCGTCGGCGCTTTTACCTAGCTCAAGCATAGAGGTGATTATCAGCTCACGCATTTCAGATGAAAGATGCTCGGATATAATCATGCTGAGCCCTGGAAAAGGCTCGGTTTGTGCAATTACTTTTACATGATCGACAGCATTCTCTGCCTGCAAGTTGATATATCCGATTTCTGCAACAAATGCAGCATCAACATCACCATTTTGTGCAGCCATAAATGCTGCATTGTGGCTGCCATAGTTAATAAACTTAGGAAGTTCATCCCGACTATATTTGTTCAGCATGAAAAACTTAGGCGCAATGAACCACAAGGCTCCATTCTTTTGCGGGGCAGAAACCACCTTGCCCTTAAGCTGCCCAATAGAGTCGACAGGGCTTGATGATGATACAATAAGGACCACTTTTGTGAGGTCCACTGGAATCACCCCGGGAACATATAAACCGCTCTCAATGGCACGCAGGGCAAGATGCGGAGCGGTAAATATCATATCGTAATGCCCAGCATCAGTACGTTTGACGAGATGATCGATAGTCTGAGCTAATTCGATAGCTACTTCCTGATCTAGCTCTTTGGAAAGATAGTCTCGCAATGGCGACAGACGCTTAAAGAGCGTATCTGGACTCATAAACGGAGCAGCCCCTAACAGCAGTTCACTCCTGCGCTCCCTATCCTCTGCTGCAGCCGTTGCGGTTAAAATAAGAAAGGACGTGAACAGAATGATAACTGTTAATTCTTTTAATCTAGGCATTTTCACCTCCTATCATGGGTTAAATAAGGTAATCCTGGTTGTGTCGAGTAAACCACGCAATGATTTCATTGGCCGGCATGGGTTTGGCAAACAGATAACCCTGCGCCATATCACAAGCCATACCGGCCAGTTCTTTACGACATGACTCGGTTTCCACCCCCTCGGCAACAGTTTTCATATTAAGCTTATGTCCCAGCATGATAATAGTCTCAATAATTGATTTGGCTTCTGGGTCCCTATCCATTTGGGATATAAAAGAGCGATCAATTTTTATTTCTGTAAAGGGAGCCCGGTGCAGCTGTACCAGTGAAGAGTAACCGGTACCAAAATCGTCAATCGATAGATCAATACCCTTCATGCGCAACCGAGTCAGAATATCCAGAGGTTTAGTTAACTCATGCATAAAAGCGGTCTCGGTGATCTCAAGCATTATTTGAGACGGTTCGACATTAAATTTTTGAATTAGCAGATCAATCTCTTCAGGTAGATTAAGTTCCTTCAACGTTATCGCCGACATATTTATCGCAACCTGCACCTTCAGCCCATGATCGCGCCACAATTGACACTGAGACAGCGTCTGTTCCAGCACCACCCATGTCAATTTATCAATTAGCCCGTTTTTTTCGGCCGTATGTATAAAAAGATCAGGGCCAATCAATCAGCTGGATGGATGCTGCCAGCGCACCAATGCTTCAAGGGATGGTATGACACGCCCATTTAATCCGATCTTTGGCTGGTAGTGAACCACCAGCTCGTTATTCATCAAAGCATTACGTAACTCTTCCACAGTTGGTGGTTGAATATCGATATTGAACGAATGTGTTTTTGGTAAAATAGTAAGCCCGCTCAGCATTTGATTCAGCTGTTTACGGCGAAATGGTTTACTCAGACTTCCCGCAAAATCAAGCCCATGCTCTGTAGCTAGCTTCTCGGCCGAATGGAGGACACCGGAATCATACCCACTGATCAGAATCAGTTGGGCATCACAATTGATTTCAGCCAGAAAACGGATGATTTCAACTCCATCTACTCCCGGCATCATAAGGTCAAGAATAATCACATCCGCAGAGTTCTGGTATTGTTCAATGAAAATACTGGCATTATTGTATTGCTCCGCATCAAAGCCGGCCAGTTCAGCCATATCACAGATAAAACATGCCAGATCAGCTTCGTCATCGATTACGATTAGTTTGGGTAGATTCATAACATTGACTCTTTGCCTAGCACCATTCGTACTCGTTGTACCATGTCAAACATGGATTGCCTGTATTGTTGTTACTATGCAGATGCGGCGCAGGTATTTTATTCCTTACTTTGCGGGTGTCTGGCGACGCAACTCAGCCTGTTAACACAGCCTACCATACCCGTCACAATAAGATTTACCACTTCCCGAACCAGGCATGTTGTCATACCAGGACCATCTTTAGGCGGCATGGAGTACACGATATGTCTTAGCAGTTATTTATATTTGAAGATATAAATGCGACTAAACAGACCGCATCAAGCGGCTGTCCATTTACAATGAAAAAAATTAGCCCACAAGTAGAGAGGACGGGCAATCCCGCCCTCTCCTATACTCTCACAGATGAACTATTTTACCTTGTTACGCCAGCTAGAGTGGCATGCGGCACACGAAATCGACAACTCATGAGCAGACTTACTCGCATCACGCCACTTACCCATACCAGCCTCTTTGGCAACACGCTCGGCATTGGAATCCAGGACCTTGTTGTAAGACATGAGGCTCTTCTTGAACTCCTTCTGATCCGACTTTTGCATAATGCTCCACGGTTTATGGTTTGGCGCGGGGTGATTCAAAATGATATTCGCCCCCGTTTTGACCATCTGCTTATTCTCTCTGAGTATCCCTTGATGGATCATGGATGAGGCGCTGCCCATGATCTCCATCAACTGCCTGTAGGTCATATCTGCCTTTTTCTTTGAGGCGAGAAGTTGATCGACGGTTTGTGCTTCGGCCTGTGACACAAATGCCAGCAGACCAACAAGCGTAATTACAGCTATTCTTTTCATGGTTTCTCCTTTGTTGGATATTTTTTAAAGTAGATTATTATTATGTTTTCAGCATCGAACAAGAGACGGAATCGTCTCGCTGTGCGATGAGATAACTCGGCTCTGTTTCGAGCACACAATTATTATTTCCGGATATTATCCCGGTGCATGTTTCCCAGCTATATATTCAGCAGGAAGAACAGAATGTCTCGCTCGCTCCGAAACATCCCCTATACTGTTTCACGCCTTTATTTTTAATACCCTTATTAAGGCGGCCATAGTCGACAACGGTGTCATCGGTAGTTGAAACAGTTCAGGGCGCCCATTAAGACGCATAATTCCCAACAGGTCAATACCACGCCAACCCCAAGGAAAAGAGAATGACTATTTATGCCGGCCGCTCTTTTGGTGCACAAACCACAAGATATTCATTTTTTCTATGCTTGAATCACCATAAGATTATGCTGTCTTATAGACTATCCCGCTCACGTTACCGTCGGCAAAGGCTACTTTCACCACTATCGATTGATATGATTACAGCAACGATTCACCTGATATCAATTGCTCCTGTGCGGGATACCATTTCTCGCAGTTCGCGCACAGCTACCATAAGCATTTCAAAATGCTGCACGTTGGTACCTTTGAGATCAGCCACAAGCTGCTGCCAACGCTCAAGGGCATGCTGATGCTGTTGGCACCAACTCTCCACTCGCTCCTCCGGCGACATGTCACTCGAGGTCTGACTCAAGATCTCTGCGGTGAGCGTTGCCTGCTGCTTGCGTAACTCTTCACGCAGAGCTGCACGAGCCTGGGTATGCCAATGTGATTCGGTGGAGAGTCGTACTACTTGCTTGCGTAGCCAATGGAGACCCAACCTGTCATCCAGGAGAAAGTAGAGCTTTGCCACGATCTCCACATCGGCCTCCGACTCAGTAGCCGTCTCAACAATATCAAGACCTGCCAGCCAGTGATCCATGCCGGCGATAGCCACTGCCAACTCCTTAGGCACCCCGCTATCCATCATCCCTTTGGCCTTAGCTAAATCTGCATCCAGATCCTGGACTGCCAGCACGGAAAAGAGCAGTTGTGTGAGCTGTTTAATCCCTGGGCGAAAACTCACCACTAACTCCTCGATATGCGGTGTGCTTCCACCATAACGTAGAAACCAAAAGGCCCCACCAATGACGAGACGATTGCATTGTAGGATCATGTGTATCTGGGTCTGTGCCGGGATATTATTATCCAAATTATCGATAGCATTCCACAGGCGACCCAAACCGAAGACCGCCCGCGCGAGAAAGAAGGCGCGTGTAACCTCTGCTGCACTTGCCCCTGCCTCGGTCTGCAGCCGGTGAACAAAGGTCGCTCCCATACGATTGAGAATCTCATTGGTCACTTGAGTAGAAATAATCTCCCGGCGCAAGCGGTGACTGGAGATGCGTTCTGCAAAACGCTCGCGCACCGCACTGGGAAAGAAGCGCTCCAACTCTATCAAGAAGCAGGGGTCATCAGGAATACCCGAGGTCAACAACTCATCCTTCAACAGTAGTTTTCCATAGCAGAGCAACACCGCCATCTCCGGTCGTGTCAGCCCCACTTCATTGGTCTGCCGGTCCAGCATCTCCTCGTCATCGGGCAGCTTCTCCAGTTCTCGATCCAGTCGTCCAGCCCTCTCCAGACGATAGATAAACTGAAGATGTTCGACCAATAACCGTGAAGCCTGTACCTCTGTCAGCGTGAGTGAAAGAGACTGTCGATAGTTATCCTGTAATACCTGCTCAGCAACCTCATCAGTCATTTCATCAAGCAGACGGTTTCGTTGCTTGATGGTAAGTTCACCATCAGTCACCACGCGATCCAGTAAAATCTTGATATTGACTTCGCGATCAGAACAGTCGACGCCACCTGAGTTATCAATAAAGTCAGTATTGATGCGCCCCCCCTTACTCGCGTACTCAATGCGACCCCGCTGGGTAAAACCAAGATTACCCCCCTCACCAACCACCAGGCAACGCATTTCACTGCCATTGATTCGCACTGCATCGTTAGCCCTGTCACCGGCATCTTCATGACTCTCTTCCGCTGATTTGACATAGGTGCCGACACCCCCATTCCACAGCAGATCCACTGGGGCTTTCAGTATGGCCCTAATCAAAGCATTGGGTTCCATGTGTTCATCTTCAATTGCCAGGGTACGCCGCATTTCTGGGGATATCTCGATGGTCTTGGCAGTGCGGGAGAACACACCACCACCGGCTGAGATCAACTTGGGGTTATAGTCCATCCATGTAGAGCGCGACAGCCCAAACAGGCGCCGTCGTTCCTCAAGACTGGCCTGCAAGTCTGGCTGTGGATCGAAAAAGATGTGGCGATGATCAAATGCAGCCACCAGCCGTAACTGGGATGAGAGCAGCATACCGTTACCAAACACATCACCAGACATATCCCCAATCCCAACAGCGGTAAAGTGCATCTGCTGAATATCTTCACCGCCCTCTCGAAAGTGGCGCTTTACCGACTCCCAGGCACCACGAGCAGTTATGCCAATCTTTTTGTGGTCATAGCCGGCTTTCCCTCCTGAGGCGAAGGCATCGCCAAGCCAGAAACCGGCACCGATGGCAATCTTATTGGCAACATCTGAGAAAGTGGCTGTACCCTTATCTGCAGCTACGACAAGATAGGGATCATCTC
This sequence comes from uncultured Gammaproteobacteria bacterium, assembly GCA_964628835.1. Lineage (GTDB taxonomy): Bacteria > Pseudomonadota > Gammaproteobacteria > Chromatiales > Chromatiaceae > JAAGZL01. The sequence continues at coordinate 9,104 of CAZVME010000063.1, forward strand.
CGTCATAGCGCACTATCCCTGCGGCAGGGATAACCAGATCTCCATCCAGATTGTCAGTGATATCCAGCAGAGCGTGAATAAAGATGCGATAGCACGCCAGCACCTCCTCGGCAACAGCTTCTCCCCCGCCATCGACCGGCAGGCATTTAGAGACAAAACCACCTTTGGCTCCAACCGGCACAATGATCGAATTTTTCACCATCTGCGCCTTCATCAAGCCGAGAATCTCCGTACGATAATCCTCTTTTCGGTCAGACCAACGCAAACCGCCCCGCGCCACCGCACCTCCACGCAGATGTACACCCTCCACCCGCGGGGAATAGACAAATACCTCAAAATGCGGCTTGGGCAGAGGGAGGTCCGGTATCCGTGCAGGATCAAACTTAAAAGCCAGGTGAGCGTTACGCCCCCCCCCTTCCAGTTGTTGATAATAGTTACAGCGCAAAGTGGCACGAAGCGTGGCATAGAAACGCCGCAGGATGCGATCCTCATCCAGATTAGCCACCTCATCCAATGCCTTATCTATATGCTCCATCAACTCGTTATTGCGCGTCTCATCACACCCGTGCTGTTCTGGATTGAAACGACAGTGAAACAGCTCAATCAACAAGCGGGCAAGCTTGGGATTATTATTCAGTGTCTGTTCCATGTAACTCTGGCTAAACGGACTCCCTGCCTGTAGCAGATATTTGCAATAAGCCCGCAACAGGGTAGTCTCGCGCCAACTCAGGCGAGCCATGAGAACGAGACGGTTGAATCCATCACTCTCCATCTCACCTCGCCATACCTGCAAGAAGGTCTCCTGAAACAGTGGCGCCAACTGTTCAGGGTCCAGATCGGACACTTGCTCTGAGACCATGATGAAATCATGCACCCAGACCGTATCTAATTCAGCTGGCATTATCTGAAACGGGCGTTCCCCGATCACCTTCAGCCCCATACACTCAAGCACCGGCAGCGCTTCTGAGAGAGGAATAGGGCTAAGGCGTCGAAACAACTTGAAGTGCAACTCTTCAACCGGCGCCTCCAGCGGGCGATAAAAGCTCATCTCCAGAGAATCCTCTTCGGTTAGCGCTTCAATATGCTGCAGATCAGAGATGGCCGTCTGCACACTCCACTCTTCCCGGTAACCTGCCGGAAAGGCGTCTGCATAACGATGATAGTAGCGGTTACCCAAGCCCTCACCCAGGTGCTCAATAAGCCCTTCGAACAGGCTATCCTGCCAGGAGCGAACGATCTCTTGCAGCTGTGTCTCAAGATCAGCCACCCGATACGGCGGACACCCTTCTGCTGGCACACGGATAATGAAGTGGACCCGTGCCTGCATCGACTCCGAAACCAGAGTATTGAACTCCGAAGAGCTGCCATTAAAGGCTGTCATCAGCATCTCTTCAATCTGCAAACGCAGATGAGTGGTATAGCGATCACGGGGCACAAAGACCAAACAGGAGGCAAAACGTTCATAGGTATCGAGCCGCACAAAGACCCTGACACGAGGGCGTTCATGCATCTCCAATATCCCCATGCAGATACGTATCAGATCTTCTATGGGAGACTGAAAAAGCTCATCGCGGGGCAGCATTTCTACAATATTTACCAGTGCCTTACCTGCATGACTTCCATAAGAGAGCCCTGAACTTTGCATGACCTCTGCCACTTTGCGCCGCAAGAGAGGGATGGAACGTGGACTACTGGTATAGGCAATGGAGGTGTAAAGTCCGAGAAAACGATATTCACCAATCACTTGACCATCAGCATCGAAACGCTTGATCCCCACATAGTCGAGGTGGGATGAGCGATGTACTGTAGATAGGGCGTTGGTTTTGGTGAGAATCAGCAGCTGTGGCGTTCGCGCCAAAGCCAACTGTTTTGGCGGTAGTGGTTGAAACATTGTCTTTCCGGCAGCATTCCGCAGAATACCAAGCCCGCTATCCTCAACATTTTGCAACCCCACCCCCTCCCCTTCAGTGGCCAACAGATATTCACGATAGCCGAGAAAAACAAATTGATCGGCCAGCATCCATTGCAGGAATGCGACATCCTCTCTCACCTCATCCTCTTGCAGCGGAGGAGGTGTTTCAAGAATTTCATCGATGACCTGCTGCATGCGTGCACATACTGGTTTCCAATCGGTCACTGCCAGGCGTACATCTTCAAAAACCCGCAACAGCTCACCCTCAATGATCAGGAGATCTTTCTGATCTGGTTGCCGATCTATCTCTATATGGATCAGGGACTCATACTTAAAATCCTGTTCAAGCTCATCTCGGACAGATAGCCGAACCAACTCCCCAGCCATGTTGCGTTCGATTGCCAATACAGGGTGTATAAGAAAATGGACATTTAGGTGCTGTCGATTGAGCACCATCAGCGCCGAATCCACCAGAAACGGCATATCATCATTCACCACCTCAATGATGGTATGGGTGGACTCCCATCCATGCTGCTCATAATCGGGATTATAAACCCTAACCAGGGTCTCTCCAGAAAGGCGCCGATGCAGCAGGTTCCAGTGCGCCAATGCAGCGCCATAGAGATTGAGAACCGAGCGTGATGTGAGATCCTCTGCAGCGACACTGGCGTAATAGCGGCGTGAAAACTGCTCTACCTGAGATTCGACTTCGCCCTGTACTCTCTCATGAATACGGCCAATCACTTTATCAATCTGCTGCGCCTTCAGCTGTTCTGAATGGTCCGGCATACCGTTCCCCCTGCAACTAACACCATTTTATATGATCTTAGATCATGTAAAGCCAGATCACTGAGTTGTCAGTTTTCTGGAAGCCTGTTTTGTCAGGTCAAGTTGCGATTACTATAGTTAAGGGAATCTGGCTCTGGTCTAACCAGTCCTCTTCATTAGGCGGCGCTCGTGATGGAGTGGGCTTGAGTGGGGATTTCTTGGGCGGTATACGCCCTTCTTTACGGTCGCTTCCGTGCAACCCATGATGCCCTCCATTACGGTATTTCACTGTTGGCGACATTAATAGTAGACGCGATATCCATTCTCTTCTTTCTGGTCCTTGCTCTCTGGATAATCCGAGGGACCTGTTTTCTATGCTTGAATCACCAAAGACAGCCCCAATAAAATCAGAAATTACCTGCTGGGTGCATCCATCACGATCCAGGGCGGGATTAAACTCGGCTACCTCAATCCCCACCAGCCTGGGATCATTGCGTACCGTGGCCAGGACCTGTTGCAGTTCCTGCCATGGGATCCCGTCCTTTTCCGGAGTATTAACACCCGGTGCATCCTGCGGATCGAGCACATCAAGATCAATACTTATCCCGTAGCGATCAGTTGAATCTTTCACCAGACGTAGTGCCTGCTGCATTACCCGCATAAGAGAACCACGCTTTCTTATGGCCGGCATATCAAAACTGGCAAGTCCCAGGCGTCTCGCCAGCTCTATCTCTTGTGGTTCGCAGGAGTGACAACCGATCAGCGCCAGGTTTGCAGGATCAAGAAAGCTGTCCGACCCATAGAGCTCCTGCAACAAGGGATCACCCTGCCCCAACAGCGCCGCCAGCGGCATACCATGGACGTTGCAGGAAACCGAGGTCTCCATAGTGTGCAGATCCAGATGAGCATCAATCCAGATCAGCCCCAGTTGTTTGGGTTGCAGTGCAGACATTACTCCCTGCCATACTCCCATGGCGATAGAGTGATCGCCGCCAATAACAACGAACTGCTCACCGGAAGATACTGTCTGCTGCAGTTGCTGTGCGGTAGACCGAATCAGGTGCTTAAGGGCAGTGTGGGAATCACCATTGCCCTCTGTATCTATCCTGATCCAGCGTGGGTCGATCCCGTGTTCACGCAGGCGCTGCTTAAAGACCTCCGAGCGCATCAGCAGTGCGGGGCCATGCTCTGAGCCAGCAATATTGGCACCCAGACCCGATGCCACACCGATTGTGGCCAATCGCCGCATACACAACTCCCAAAACCTGGATATGCGATTAGACAGACGTTTTTGTCTTTAGTTTACCGGGTTACGGAAGCTGACTTATTTGTATTCAGACTAGAATCAGATCCCCATGCACAGATACTTGATCTCCATATACTCTTCCATGCCGTATTTTGATCCTTCCCTGCCCACACCAGATTGCTTTACCCCACCAAAGGGAGCAATGGCGGTGGAGATGACCCCGGAGTTGATACCAACCATGCCATACTCCAACTGCTCTGAAACCCGCCACACCCGTCCCAGGTTCTGGCTAAAGAAATATGCCGCCAGACCAAACTCGGTATCGTTGGCCATCTCAAGCGCCTGCTCCTCGGTTGAGAAACGAAACAGGGGCGCCAGCGGGCCAAAGGTCTCCTCATGGGCCACCTGCATCTTGGGGGAGACATCCACCATCAGGGTGGGCTGAAAAAAACTACCACCAAGCTCATGTCGAGCGCCGCCGGTAAGGATGCGGGCACCCTTTCCTATGGCATCGGAAATATGCTCCTCCACCTTTTGCACCGCATCTTCATTGATCAGCGGCCCCTGGGTGACACCCTCCTCCATGCCGTCACCCACCTTCATCTCGGTCACTGCCGCGGTAAACTTGCGGGCAAATTCATCGTAGATCCCATCCTGCACCAGGAACCGGTTGGCGCAGACACAGGTCTGACCAGCGTTACGGTATTTGGACTGGATCGCCCCCTCCACCGCCGCATCCAGATCAGCATCGTCAAATACAATAAACGGGGCATTCCCCCCCAACTCCATGGATACCTTCTTCATGGTGTCGGCACACTGGGCCATCAGCAATTTTCCCACCTCTGTGGAACCGGTGAATGAGAGCTTACGCACTATTGGATTTGCGGTGAGCTCCCCTCCAATCTCGCTGGCGTTTCCGGTTAGCACATTCAGCACCCCCGGCGGCATGCCGGCCCGATGCGCCAGTTCACACAGGGCCAGGGCCGAGAGCGGAGTATCACCGGCTGGTTTGACCACCATGGTGCAACCAGCGGCCAGGGCCGCTCCTGCCTTGCGGGTGATCATGGCATTGGGGAAATTCCACGGGGTTATGGCGGCACACACCCCTATGGGCTGTTTCAGAACCAGGATACGTTTGTCCGACTGATGGGTCGGAATGGTATCGCCATAGACCCGTTTGGCCTCTTCCGCAAACCACTCGATAAAGGACGCGCCATAGGCCACTTCGCCCAAAGACTCGGCAAGTGGCTTGCCCTGCTCCAGGGTCATGATGGTAGCCAGGTCCTGCTTGTTCTCCAGCATCAGTTCATACCAGCGCCGCAGGATGCCAGCCCTCTCGGCAGCAGTCTTTTCTCTCCAGGTGAGCCAAGCGGCCTCAGCCAGCTCAATGGCCTTTCTGGTCTCAGCCGCCCCCATGTCCGGGACATGCGCCAACACCGCACCATTTGCAGGATTCAGAACATCACGGGTGGCATTGTTATCTGCTGTAACCCACCCCCCATTTATGTAACAGGCCTCGCGTAACAGTTCTTGGTCTTTCAGCTGCATAGTCATATCTCTGGTTGGTCCAAATAAAGTGAATATCACTTCCTATAATATATTCACCGGTTCCTGCGGCGCATCACATTTTTCAATACAGCGCCCTGATAAAGTTATAGATGCGGTTGATATGGAGCTAGTGGATTGGGCTTTATGGTACTTTATGGTCCTAGTAATCTATTTTGGAGCAGTAGATGAGAATAAGCCGGTTTATCGACCAAGACCAGACCATACGCTACGGAATTTTGCAGGAGAATGGAACCGCCCAGGTTCTCACGGGTGATATCTTTGAAGGGCTGCAACCTACAGGCCGTTACGAAACTGTAACCAGGATCCTGGCACCACTGGAACCCAGCAATATCCTGGGGATTGGGCTGAACTACCATGAGCATGCCAAGGAGACCGGAAAAGATGTCTCAGAGAACCCGATCCTGTTCATGAAGCCCACCGCATCACTGAACCACCCGGGTGCAGACATCCTATTGCCCAGCTGTTCGGCATGGGGACCAGAGGTGGATTTTGAGGCCGAGCTGGCGGTGGTCATCGGCAAGGCCGCACTCAATGTTACCGTAGAGTCTGCCCTGGAGTATGTATTAGGTTACACCTGCGCCAACGACGTATCGGCCAGACGCTGGCAAAAACATGGCGGCGGCGGCCAGTGGGGCCGTGGTAAGGGATTTGACACCTTCTGCCCCCTGGGTCCGGTTCTGGTGACCAGCTATGAGATTCCAGACCCACAGAACCTGCGTATCAGCTGTACCCTTAACGGCAAGCTGATGCAGGAGGGACATACTGGCGACATGATCTTTTCGGTGGCCACCCTGATCAGCGAACTGAGCCGGGACCGCACCCTCACTCCCGGAAGCGTAATCCTCACCGGCACCCCCCCGGGTGTGGGAGTGGCGCGCAAGCCGCCACTGTTTCTATCCAAAGGCGATGTGGTAACTGTAGAGATTGAAAAGATAGGACAGCTTACAAATTCAGTAAGCAATGCCGGCCAATAACAGGAACCGATTATGCGGAAATCCATAGGTAAATTTAACATCCAGAGGCTTATCGGCAAGGGCGCCACCAGCTCTGTTTACCTTGGCATTGATCCCTTCACCGGACATAAGGTGGCAATAAAAATCGCCCATCAGGCGGTATTCAGCGACCCGGTCAACGGCCCAAAATTTGAGAAGATGTTCATGAATGAGGCCAGTCTGGCTGGTAAACTCAGACATCCGCATATCGTCTCAGTGTACGACGCCGGGCACGAGGATGATCTGCACTACATCGTCATGGAGTATGTACCAGGCCACACCCTAAAACAGGACTGCGCACCAAAAAAACTGTTACCCTTCGATGACATCATCGGCATCATCTTCAAGTGTTGCAGCGCACTGGACTACGCCTACCGCCACGGCGTTATCCATAGAGATATCAAACCCGCCAATCTCCTCATTGATAAGTCCGGTGATGTAAAGGTAAGTGACTTCGGCACTGCCTTGATGGAGAACTCGGACCACACCCAGATCCTGGAGGCAGTGGGATCACCGGCATACATGTCACCCGAACAGATCGACGGCGAAGAGGTAAGCCACAGAACAGACATCTACTCGCTCGGCGTGGTGATGTATCAACTATTCTGTGGACGCCTTCCATTTACTGCCAAAAACCAACCGGATCTGATCCGCATGATCAAGGAAGAGGATGCCACGCCCCTGGGTGTACTGCGCCCGGATATCCCCGAGTGTCTCTACAAAATCGTGGAATGCTGCCTGGAAAAGGCTCCCGCCAACCGGTACGCAACCTGGGGTGATCTGGCCCAGGACATAACCGCTGCCCACAGCCAGTTGGAGCTGCCGTCTGAGGATGTGTCCGATACCGAACAGTTCAACACCCTAAAAAGCCTTGAATTCTTCAAAAAATTTAGTGATGTGGAACTGTGGGAGGTGGTGCGCATAAGTAAATGGCGCAAGTTCAAGGCCGAGTGCTCACTGATCAAAGAGGGTAAAATTGGCGACTCCCTGTTTATCCTGGCCGGTGGCGAGGCCAGAATCATGAAGAACGGCTCCTTCCTGGGGCTGGTGGAAACCGGACAATGCTTTGGTGAGATGGCCTACATCCATGGCAAGAAAAAACCCCGAAGCGCCAGCGTTATCAGCAATACAGACGTGGTTATTATCAAGATCCAGTCCGATGCCATCCAGACCGCCTCCAATCAGCTGCAGACCTCATTCAACAAGGTGCTGCTAACCATCCTGGCCAACCGGCTGGAACAGACCTCGCTGCTGGCTTCGCTGATCTGATACCTCAATACAACCATATAATTTTACACTGAACTTTTCAGGAGTTCGACAAGATCTGTTTCAGGCAGCGGACGGCTGTAATAATAGCCTTGAACCTCATCACACCCTTCCATGCTTACAAACTTATTCTGCTCCTCGGTTTCCACACCTTCGGCTATGACACGTAACTGCATACTCTTACTTAGGGCTATGACGGCCTTTGCAATGGTCTCATCATAAGCATCATGTGGAATATCTTTAATAAAGGAGCGGTCTATCTTCAGCGTATTTAAAAGCGAGTCTTCGATCTCGTGGTGCATTTTGGGACATCCAAGCCCCCAAAATTCGTTCGATCTTTAACAGCCTATAGAGAGGTTCTATTAATCATCCTGCACCCGTCCCCTGAGATTTTTTATCCGACCTCGCTTGGTTTTGCCATCCATACGCCGTCTCTGCGAGGCCTTGGTCGGTTTAGATGGTTTGCGCTTTTTCTGTACCACGATTGCGCCCTTGATAATCTCCGCTAACCTGCTCAGCGCCTCATCACGGTTCTTGTCCTGGGTTCGGTAACGTTGTGCCTTGATCACGATTACTCCATCCTTGGTTAATCTCTGGTCTTTCAATGCCAATAGCCGTTGCTTATGGAAATCAGGTAATGAGGATGCCCTAATGTTAAAGCGTAGATGCACTGCAGAGGAAACCTTGTTTACATTCTGTCCACCTGCACCCTGGGCCCGGATAGCACTAAACTCCACTTCATCCAATGGTAAAGATACGTTGTTAGAGATCTTGAGCATGGCGGTGACACACCTGATTATAATATTGCCTGTTAAGTTCAGGTATATGGTTTCACGCCTGGAAGATTGTGTACAGGCCCTAGTAAACCCGCGACACTATTCGGTTGCCACAAGGCACAACCACTATCCCGGACTCATCCATATGGTAGTTCTCTTTATCCTTTTCGCTGTCATAACCTATTTTGGTTCCCGCCGGTATAACGTTATAGCGGTCGATTATGGCATTGCGTATTCTGCAACCGCGTTCTATCTTCACGTAGTCGAGAATAATGCAGTTCTCGATCTCCACGTCCTGCTCCAACATCACTTCCAGCCCCACCACACTGTTTTTGATCCTGGCCGCATCGATCAGGCAACCTGCCCCAAGTAGGCTGTTATCAATATCCAGGGAAGCGATCTTGGTGGCAGGTCCATCGTACCTATAGGTGCGGATTGGCCACTTTGGATTGAACATATCAAAACGCGGCTGTCGCCCCAGTATGTCCTCATGAGCCCGCCAGTAGGAGTCGATGGTACCCACATCACACCAGTAGCCTTTCTCTTCATAAGGCTTGATTCCAGGCACCTCGTTCAGTGTCAGGTCATAGGTCATCACCTTGTGCCTTGAGATCAGCCAGGGCAACACATCCTTACCAAAATCGGTCCCGCCCTCACTATGCACTGCATCCAGCCCCTGTTGCAGGATATCTGCACGGAATATGTAATTACCCATGGATGCCATTACCTGTTCTGGCATATTTGGAATAGACACCGGGTGATTAGGCTTCTCATGGAAGGCAATTATACGAGACGACTCATCAACCTCGATATTCCCATACCTAGACGCATCGATAATTGGTGCTGATTTGGTCGCAACTGTAACATCCGCCTGATTGGAAAAATGGAAATCCAGCATCTGACGGATATCCATGCGATAGATATGGTCAGAACCGAATACCACCACCACATCAGCCTGGTGCTGATCTATCAGAGAACGGTTCTGGTACACCGCATCGGCCGTACCCTGAAACCACTCACTACCCCCATCACACCTCTGGGGTGGAACCTCGGTAATAAACTGCTCCACCAGCATGGGTGACATCTCCCAGGCCTTGTGCAAATGCTCTATCAAAGCTTGGGATTTATACTGAACTAACAGATAGATAGAGAAGATTTGGGAGTTAACCAGATTGCTCAGGACAAAATCCACCAGTCGATAACGACCACCAAAGGGAATCGCTGGCTTGCAGCGCATGTCGGTAAGTGGGTAAAGGCGAGTGCCCTCTCCTCCAGCCAGCACAAAAGCCAGGACCTTAGGGTAGATCATGCTATTTCACCTGCTTGTCAATGCAAGAAATTTGGGGATAACAGGCACGACCCGCACCCCGGCCAAACCAACCGTATACCAATACTAGTACAGATAAACCGGATGTGTGCGAGCTAAAAGTCTGATCCCAATATTGGTAGCAAAACAAAGATATCTGATGCAGTACCGGATTATAGAAATCTCTGGTAATCTCTAAGGGAACAGGGAGTACCCGCTGGCAAGATGCTGATAAAAATCACATCATCTTTGCCCAAATGTGGACCCTCTACGTAAAGAACACAAACAGAACATTTGGCTGTGTAACACAATATTAGCCCACTTGAAGCAGAGCTTAAAAATGCGGTACGTTCAGCTTCACCTGAGAGGGCAATCGAAATTGCAGGACAGATTCAGGCCCTTTTTCAAAATGACAGAACTCATCACAGACTACTTAGGGCTAAACTATGGGTCTTTGAAGCATGCTTGGATGCAAACAAATTAAGTTATGCTGAACGTGGGTTTATTGGTGTAAGAAAACTTGCTTCAGAAGGTACACGGCTATATCTAGAAGCATCTAGCCTTCTAGCTGTATGCAAGTTAAGAGATAAAAAAACACCATAAGCAAAGGAGCTGATTCGAGAGGTAATTGATAAGATAAATAACATCAATTCAGATAAAACGAGGCATCAGTTTCAAAAAAGACTATAAGCGAGTCTTTGATCTCGTGATGCCTTTTGGGACATCCAAGTCCCCAAAAG
>CAZVME010000064.1:0-18721 GCA_964628835.1 uncultured Gammaproteobacteria bacterium
GCATTCTTCTGGCTTTTATCACTAAGGCTTCTAACCAAATTCATCGGAAGTTAACGGGACAGTAGTGAATACAGACACAATATATACTATTGCACCTTCATCCCGCAGGTATTAATAAGCATCTAAGCTAAATCTGTGATTACATCAACGGCCGTTATTGGCACACTCCGAAAGCTGAAGTAAATCCTGAGTCCAACTGAGGATTCTAGGATTATCGACTCAACTCCCGACTTACCTGTTCAAACTCTTCAACTAGTGCCGCGACCTGAGCATCCACCTACACCTGGTTACCAAACCTGATCTGCTCCTCCAGCTCCCCTGCAAGGGTGGAGAGTCCCATCGCACCGATATTGGCGCTGCTTGATTTCATGCTATGTGCCGGCATCTGCATGGCATCCATGTCGCCCCGGACACAGGCATCCTTCATCTGCTGTACAAACAGTGCCGTGTCCTCCAGATAAGCGTCAATCAATAGTACAAAGCCATCACCCATAAGATCACGCAAACCATCATGCACAGTGGCATCAATGGTAGGTGGCGCATCCTGGTTGTCACCTCTGTTCATATCTTGAAGGCCCGTCTAAATAGTATCCGTCCAGAAACAAAACATTAACCACGAAGAACGCAAAGAGCGCGAGGTTAATATATTGATTAACTAGCGTTTTCTTTGCGCTCTTTGCGACCTTTGCGGTTTGAACCGGTGTTTCTGGACAGATACTAAATAACTCTACATGCAACGACCCGGTCTATTGCTACCCCAAAGGAATCAGGCCACAACGATCTCTGAATCAATCAGAGCCTATCTCAACAGCATGCACCTGCATCGTCATCGGCTTTCTCATCCGATTTAAAAGGCATGGCAGTCCCACAACCCTTGAATATCCCGAAGTGAGTATCCCAGCTCCCATAATATTCAAAGAAGGCTTGAAAACGTGACTCATTCAACATTCGATAGGTATTTCCACATACGGGAAACTGGCGCCCCTTTTCGATTACATGATGCTCATCCAGAATAAACACCTGCTCACTATCCTGAACTTCCCCCTTATAGACTACGGCCTGGCCATAATCCTCACAGGCCGATTCCAAGCCATCAATTTTGAACAGTCGGTAGGTGGCGGAATAGAAGTTGATGTGGCCTATGCGTTGTTCGATGGTGGCATTGTCTATGCTGAGGGGACGATCCTCCACCAGCCTGGGATCGGCAAAGCCAGCAGCGGTTGCCAATCGTAGAAAATCATTCCAATACAGCGCGCCGCTCAGACACTCTCCATACAGCAGCGGATCTTCCAGTAGTTCCTGGGGAACACGCCGATCTGAATACACATCTGAAAAGTATAGTTCACCACCCGGCTTCAGCAAACGGTAAGCCTCTCGCAGCACCGCATCCTTATCAGGTGAAAGGTTGATTACACAGTTTGAGACGATGATATCGAAACTGTTATCTTCCAGACCCAGCTCATGCAGGCGTTCAATATGTCCTAGTTTAAATTCAACATTGGATCTGCTGTAACCGAACTGGTCCCGATGCCACTCAACATGTTTGTTGGCGACTTCAAGTTGCTCTTCGGTCATATCCACACCGACCACCGAACCCTGCTCTCCCACTAACTGCGCCAGCAGATAACAGTCCCGGCCCGAGCCACTGCCCAGATCCAGAATCCTGGTGCCGGTAAGCTCCTGCGGGGCAATCAATCCGCAGCCGTAGTAGCGGGCTGACACCTCAGGATGGATGTTGGACATGGCCTGTTTTAGATGATTAGGGATATCTGTATCGGTACAACAGGCGTTGGTCTGCAAGTCTGATGAACCATTCAATATCTTGCCGTAATACTCTTTTACACTCTCTTTCATGCTTCCTCCATCCTACTCTACAGATACACTGTCCACCTTCTGAAAACCCCGTGGCAGCTTATTACCCCGGCGTCCCCGTTCACCTTGATAGTGGTCCAGGTCCGATGCCTTCAATGTGATATAACGTTTACCCGAATACGCTGTCAGTTTTCCTGAGGCCGGCACACAGGCAACCGCAACTACAAACTCCTCACCGCTAGCCACACGTTTGGATGGGATAGCGATAATCTTGTTTCCCTTACCACGACTCAATACCGGCAGATCCACTGCCTGGAACACCAACATGCGCCCTTCATTGGTAATGGCCACCACACGATCTGTCTCTTTGTCTGTTACCGCTGACGGCTGCAACACCCGGGCACCCTTTGGTAGCGACAACAGCGCCTTGCCCGCCTTGTTTTTTACCTGCAACTCCTTGAGCTGAATCAGAAAGCCGTAACCGGCATCTGAAGCCATAAGACACCACTGCTCTGGGTCACCGCCAATCACGGCGCAAAAGGATGCACCACTGGCTGGAGCCAGGCGTCCAGTCAGGGGTTCGCCCTGACTACGCGCTGATGGCAAGGTATGTGCGGGTATGGAGTAGCAACGCCCGGCGCTATCCAGAAACATCACTGACTGGTTGCTGCGCAGCTTGGCAAACCCCAGGTAGCTGTCTCCCGATTTGAAACTCAATCCGGCGGGATCTATCTCATGCCCCTTGGCCGATCTGGCCCATCCCTTCTCAGACAGGACAACGGTTACCGGTTCACTGGGGGTAAGCTCGGTTTCGTCCAAGGCCGTGGCCGCCTCCCGTTCCATAATGGGTGAACGCCGCGCATCGCCATACTTTTCAGCATCCGCCTCCAGCTCCTTGCGAATCATGGTCTTCATGCGCTGTTTGGAACCCAGGGTGGTCTCCAACTGCTGCCGCTCCTGTTCCAGCTGTTCCTGCTCGGCCCTGATCTTCACCTCTTCCAGGCGCGCCAACTGGCGCAGCTTGGTATCCAGTACATAGTCGGCCTGAATCACCGTGAGACCAAAGCGCGCCATTAGCTTAGCCTTAGGCTCATCCTCGGTGCGGATAATGTGAATCACCTCATCGATATTCAGAAAGGCAACCAGCAGACCATCCAACAAGTGCAGGCGATCGCGCACCTTGCCCAGACGATAGTCCAAACGCCGTCGCACCGTCTCGAAGCGGAACTCCAGCCACTCCTTCAGCATGCCGCGCAGGTCCTTGACCTGGGGCCGACCATTGAGACCGATGACATTCATATTCACCCGGTAGCTGCGCTCTAGATCGGTACTGGCAAACAGGTGTGACATGAGGCGTTCCACATCCACTCGATTGGAGCGCGGCACAATCACCAGCCGGGTTGGATTCTCATGATCTGACTCATCGCGCAGATCCTCCACCATAGGCAGTTTCTTGGCCTGCATCTGCTGGGCAATCTGCTCCAGAATCTTGGCGCCAGATACCTGGTGTGGCAGGGCGGTGATAACGATATCCCCTCGATCCAGTTCGAAACTCGCACGCAGACGCACACTGCCTGTACCGGTGTGATACAGCTTCAACAGATCCGCCTTGGGGGTAATGATCTCCGCCTCGGTGGGATAGTCCGGCCCCAGTATATGCTCGCACAGCTCATCCACACTGCTCTTCGGGTACTCCAGGAGACGGATACAGGCGGTGGCCACTTCGCGCAGGTTGTGCGGCGGTATATCGGTGGCCATGCCCACGGCAATGCCCGCAGTACCATTCAACAACAGGTTGGGCAGACGCGCCGGCAGCACCGTTGGCTCATCCAGGGTCCCATCAAAATTTGGAGTCCAATCCACCGTGCCCTGGCCCAGTTCCGCCAGCAACACCTGGGAGTATGCGGTGAGGCGTGATTCGGTATACCGCATGGCGGCGAACGACTTAGGATCATCTGGCGAGCCCCAGTTGCCCTGACCATCGACCAACGGGTAGCGATAGGAGAAATCCTGGGCCATCAGCACCATCGCTTCATAGCAGGCACTATCGCCATGGGGATGAAATTTACCCAAAACATCACCCACGGTACGGGCAGATTTTTTAAACTTTGCGCTGGCTGACAATCCAAGCTCAGACATGGCATAAACGATACGACGCTGCACCGGCTTCAGACCATCCCCCACATGGGGCAGGGCGCGGTCCAGGATTACGTACATGGCATAATCCAGGTACGCCTTCTCGGTAAAAACCTTCAGCGGCATCTGTTCGATGCCCTCCAGGCTGTGGTCGATATCGTTGGACATATTATCTGGTTCTCTATACTCGAATCGAAGGTGTAAAGCTACAGCAGTGGTGGTGAATATCCTGCCTGAAACAAAAGATGCGGGAGTGGAATAATCAGCATCAATACAGATTGCCACCTGGCGAGGCATACTTTATGTTGTTGACGATAATATTCCGCTGTTTGGGCAATTTCCATTCACAGAAATAGTACTGCATCATTTGCGTCCTGAACTTGCTATATCCAGCCTCATGAAGCGGCTTCCACTCCGATTTTTTCCTGGCCCGAAACTTGCCCTTGCCCACACCAAATGCGTAGGTCCTATACTCTTCAGTATCACACCTTATGCCTTCATAGAAGATATTCCTGGAGCCACTGCGAGACTTAATCACCATGGTGTAACGCACCACATAATCCTTCTTTGATACCGAGAGCGACTTCTCATCCAGGTAATAGGTGAATTTATTATCCGGGTCATCCAACTCCATATCTAACAGATCACCATCTTTGGGGTATGGAGGTAACTTCAGCTCACTCTCCTTCCACTTTGGCCCCTCCACAAACGGATTATTCTGTTCATCCAGGGTTCCTGCATCCTCATATATAGTGTTTTCTTCACGTGCATTGGCAGCAGAAAACTGTAATAACAGACAAAGGCCCAACAAAATTGTCAACGGATAATTCTTCATAATGCACTTAGCTCCACATGTTTGATCATATACCATCACTAAACCTCGGCCAGATCACCTTTCTTCTGTAACCACTGCTTGCGATCCGGCGCACGTTTCTTTGCCAATAACATATCCAACATACAGTTGGTGTCATCCCCAGCGCCAATGGTCAACTGCACCAGGCGTCTGGTATCCGGTAGGATGGTGGTTTCGCGCAACTGCATGGGGTTCATCTCGCCCAGACCCTTGAACCGCTGCACGCTCACCTTGCCCTTAATCTTTTCCGCTGCAATACGATCCAGCACCCCCTGTTTCTCGGCGTCGTCCAAGGCATAAAACACCTGCTTACCCACATCGATCCGATATAGCGGGGGCATGGCCACGTAGACATGACCCTCCTGCACCAGCTTGCGAAAGTGCCGCATGAACAGGGCGCACAACAGGGTTGCGATATGCAACCCATCCGAATCCGCATCCGCCAGGATACAGACCTTGTTAAAGCGCAGGGCGGATAGATCATCCGATCCTGGCTCCACGCCTATGGCCACAGAGATGTCATGCACCTCTTGTGAAGCCAGTACCTCGGCCGAATCCACCTCCCAGGTATTCAGAATTTTACCGCGCAACGGCATCACCGCCTGAAACTCACGATCCCGCGCCTGCTTGGCCGAGCCACCAGCCGAATCACCCTCCACCAGAAACAGCTCGCTGCGCTGAGGGTCTGGCACGCTGCAATCCGCCAGTTTACCGGGAAGCGCCGGTCCCTGGGTTACCTTCTTGCGTTTCACCTTGCGCCCGGAACGCATACGCGCCTGGGCGGCATTGATGGCCAGATCCGCTATGGCCTCACCCATTTCGGTGTGCTGATTCAGCCACAGACCGAAGGAGTCCTTCACCACCCCGGTGACAAACGCCGCACACTCACGGGAGGATAGCCGCTCCTTGGTCTGACCGGAAAACTGCGGGTCTGCCAACTTCACAGACAGGATATAACTGCATCGGTTCCATACATCATCCGGTGCCAGTTTCACCCCCCGTGGCAATAGATTACGGAACTCACAAAACTCCCGCACCGCCTCGGTCAGCCCGGTACGCAGTCCATTGACATGGGTGCCGCCCTGCGGCGTTGGAATCAGGTTTACATAGCTTTCGGTAATGGCATCACCCGGCTCCGGCAGCCACACCACCGCCCAATCCGCCGCCTCATAGTTACCCGACATGGAGCCCACGAATGGCTCCTCCGGCAAGGTGACGGCCGATTCGAGTTCATCCAGCAGATAGTCCCGCAGACCATCCTGGTACTGCCACTCCTGCTCATCCCCACTCTTTTCATCCCAGAAGCGTACCCGTAGCCCGGGACAGAGTACCGCCTTGGCCCGCAGTAGATGCAGCAGCTGGCGCAGGGAGAATTTATCAGAATCGAAATATTTTGGATCGGGCCAAAACCGCACCGTGGTGCCGGTATTGTTCCTGCCAACCTTATCTACAACCTCCAACTCAGATATCTTCTCACCATCGGCGAAGGCCATGTTGTACTGCTGCCCGCCGCGCTTGACCCACACCTCAAGGTGTTTGGATAGCGCATTTACCACCGACACACCCACCCCGTGCAGACCGCCAGAGAAGCGGTAGTTCTTGTTGGAAAATTTACCTCCGGCGTGCAGCTTGGTCAGGATCACCTCCACACCCGGCTTTCCCTCCTGCGGATGCATATCCACCGGCATGCCGCGCCCATCATCCGTGACCTCCAGAGAGCCGTCCTGATACAGGGAGACATCTATAGTGGAAGCGAAGCCCGCAACCGCTTCATCGATACTGTTATCGATAACCTCCTGGGCCATGTGGTTGGGGCGACTGGTATCGGTGTACATGCCAGGGCGTTTGCGTACCGGATCCAGACCACTAAGGACCTCAATCGCAGAGGCATCGTATGCGCTGTTACTCATTACCAGGAAAATTCCATCGACTAAAAACCAGTAGAGTTTACACCCACCGCAGCCATCAAGCGAGATGGCAAAAGAGCGTCGCGCTGGAAAGATTGACCCTAGCCCCGCATCAGAGTAATTTTGTCTCATCTAAATCAGACAAGTGATAATCGTGCCCAAAGCAAGCAATAAAACACCCTCATTTGAGCAGGCCATGGCCGAGCTGGAATCTCTGGTGGAAACCATGGAACAAGGTGATCTTTCCCTGGAAGAGTCACTAAAATCGTTTGAACGCGGAGTGCTGCTTACCCGCACCTGCCAGCAGGCATTAAAAGAGGCCGAGCAGAAGATACAGATACTCTCCAACAACACCCCTGACGCAGAGCTGGAATCGTTTGAAAACAAAGAATGAACCAGGACTGAAACAGTTCCTTAGCGAGTCTCAGGCCAGGGTGGAGAGCGCTCTACAACAGTGGCTACCGGCCACCAGCACCCAGCCACAAAGGCTGCACCGGGCCATGCGCTACGCAGTTTTAGGTGGAGGTAAAAGGGTACGCCCGGTACTGGTGTACGCCACTGGCCAGGCCCTGGATATTGAACTTGACCAGCTGAACGGTCCTGCCTGTGCTGTAGAACTGATCCACGCCTACTCCCTAGTCCATGACGACCTTCCAGCCATGGATGATGATGACCTGCGACGGGGCCAGCCCACCTGCCATAAGGAGTTCGATGAGGCCACCGCCATACTCACTGGTGACGCCCTGCAAACACTGGCTTTCCGGGTTCTGTGCCACGACCAGAGCATGGGGGTTGCTTGCGACACCAGAGTGCAAATGATGGACAATCTAGCCATTGCCAGCGGCTCCAGGGGAATGGCCGGAGGCCAAACCATGGACCTGGACTCGGTGGGTGAGGAGTTGTCCCTGGTACAGTTGGAGAATATGCACATACACAAGACTGGCGCCCTGATCCTGGCCAGCGTGCGCATGGGCTATCTGGCGCAACCAGAGGCCGATCCCAAACAGATTGCCGGCCTGAACCAGTATGCCAAACGGATCGGGTTGGCCTTCCAGGTCAAGGATGACATCCTGGATGTTGAAGGTGACACTGAAACCCTGGGTAAGACCCAAGGCAAGGACCAGGCCAATTCCAAGCCTACCTACCCCTCCCTGCTCGGATTGGAAGGGGCACGCAGTCTGGCCAGACAACTGCATCAGGAGGCACTGGAAGGCCTGTCTGTCTTCGACCAGCGTGCTGACCCATTGCGCTGGCTTGCCGACTATATAGTTGTGCGTAACAACTGAGATTCACCGCCACCAAGCCCTCAGGCGCATCCGTAGCACTATATCCCCATGCGACCCATCCAAATATTTTGTTAATTCACATATTTATCTTGGGTTGCACCGCCCCTTTGCTAGGCCCATAATAATAAGTTAGCCAACATTCTGAGTGACATACCTCAGAAAACACACAGATTCAGAGGATTCAGACCTTGACGCAAGATGCCGTAACAAAGAGTGAGATTGCAGATGTTCAGAGCAGCATGGACACGCGCCAGATTGCAATAAACAAAGTAGGCATCAAGGACATACGGCACCCGGTCAAGATTAAGGACCGTACCGGTGGCGAGCAGCATACCGTTGCCAACTTCAACATGTACGTGAATCTTCCGCATAACTTCAAGGGCACCCACATGTCTCGCTTTGTGGAGATCCTCAACAGCTATGAGAAAGAGATCGGGGTCGAATCCTTCAATGAGATGTTGCAGGAAATGGCTGACCGCCTGGAGGCAGATGCTGGCCATATCGAGATGAACTTCCCCTACTTCACCAACAAACAGGCCCCGGTTTCAGAGGTTCAAAGCCTGCTGGACTACGATGTAACTCTCATCGGAGAGATCAACCAGGGTATCTCAATCATGTACATCCGGGTTGTGGTGCCGGTAACCAGCCTCTGCCCCTGCTCCAAAAAGATCTCCGAGCGCGGAGCCCACAACCAACGTTCCCATGTGACCGTTCAGGCCAAGGTTAGGGGGTTTGTCTGGATTGAGGAGATCATCGATCTAGTGGAATCAGAGGCCTCATGTGAACTGTTCGGACTGCTGAAACGTCCGGACGAGAAACATGTTACCGAACGCGCCTATGACAACCCAAAATTTGTTGAGGATATGGTGCGGGACGTGGCCATGCGCCTGAATGAGGATGACCGCATCAGCTCCTATATAGTGGAATCAGAAAACTTTGAGTCCATCCACAACCATTCTGCCTACGCCCTGATCGAGCACAATAAAGAAAACGCCTAGCCCGGTTCTTTTCCAGGAATCCCAGGCTGTTCTCTGACTAGCCGGCCACCACCAGATCACGCGCCACCGCCGCCAGACGTTCGGAAAGCTGCCTGACCTGGGTCTGATCACTGCCCTCAACCATCACCCGTATCAGCGGTTCAGTGCCGGAGGGTCGCAACAATACACGTCCCTGGTCGGATAGCTCAGACTCAGCATCCCTGACCGCCTGCTGCATCACCGTGGATGCCATCACATCCACTCCATTCCCCAGACGCACATTGATCAGTTCCTGAGGATACTTCACCACTGCCTTACACAGATCCCCCAGGCTTTTGTCAGTACGCACCATTTCAGATAAAACCTGTAATGCGGAGACGATGCCGTCACCAGTGGTGGTACGGTCCAAACAGATAATATGGCCGGACGGCTCTCCACCCAGCACCCAGCCCTTCTGTTCCAATCTTTCCATGATACAGCGGTCACCAACCTGGACCCGCTCCAGCCCAATACCCAGCCCAGCCAGGGCGTGCTCCAGACCCAGATTGGTCATTACAGTGCCAACCACGGAGCCTGTCAGGCCACCATTAGACTGCCTGGCGCTGGCGATGACGTAGAGGATATCGTCCCCATCCACCACCTTGCCGTCTGCATCCACCATGATCAGACGGTCACCATCGCCATCCAGGGCCACACCCACATCTGCTCCCTGGGCCAGCACCTCTTTCTGCAGTGTTTCAATATGGGTCGATCCAACCCCGGCATTGATATTCAATCCATCCGGCTTATCACCGATGGCTATTACCTCGGCGCCCAGCTCTTCCAGCACATAGGGTGCGATATGGTAAGTGGCGCCGTTGGCACAGTCCACTACGATCTTCAGACCATGAAAGCCAATCTCCCAGGGGGTGGTGCCCTTACAGAATTCAATATAACGACCGGCAGCATCGTTCACCCGAAACGCCTTGCCCAACTGCTCAGACTCCACCGTGGTCATATCCTGGTCCAGGGCCTGCTCTATCTCCATCTCCACCTCATCCGGTAGTTTTTTACCGGTGCTGGAGAAGAATTTGATGCCGTTATCATAGTGAGGATTGTGGGAGGCGCTGACCACTATACCTGCCTGCGCCCGCAGGGTACGGGTTAGATAGGCAATACCTGGAGTGGGCATGGGGCCCAATAGGTGGGTATCCACTCCGGCTGCCGCCAGCCCGGCCTCTAGAGCCGACTCCAGCATATAGCCGGATATGCGCGTATCCTTTCCCACCAGCACTCGGCTTCCGGCCTGCTTGCCGAACACCCGTCCTGTGGCCCAGCCCAGCTTGAGTAGAAACTCTGGGGTAATCCTACCCTCGCCTACACGCCCTCTGATGCCATCGGTACCAAAATACTTTCTGTTCAACTCTATTCCCCCAGCCGTCAATGATCGGCCTCTGATGTCACTGCGAACCTTGCGTACATGTAATTCTCAACCTACACATAATCGACTATTCAGCAATATTTGTAGGCAGTTCAAACTAATTTTTCACTCTCGCAAAGGCGGCAAAAACGCGAAGCTACAACGAAACCGTTTTATTAACCAGGCCCCATAATATGGGTCCGGGTTGATAACTACTTCTCTTGGCGTACTTTGCGTCTCTGCGCAAGTATTAATGATACAAACCCATTTAGCGCATTGCGTCTGAATATACCCACATTTCTTCCTATGTAGGAAAACAGTTACCCACGGGCCCATACTTCACGGCGCTAAATACAGCCAGTGCATCGACCGTGGGTTTTACGTCATGCACCCGCAAAATGGACGCTCCACGCTCCATTGCCATAACCGCTGCCGCTACACTTCCATACAGCCGTTTATCTGCGGGCGCATGGTTCAGAATCGCTCCTATCATGGATTTCCGGGATATCCCAACCAACAGCGGCAACCCCAATTTCCCAAACTCGTCCAGACCAGCCAGTAGCGTAAGATTATGCTCCAGGGTTTTACCAAAACCAAATCCAGGATCCAGGATCAGGCGTTCCCGCGAGATACCGGCAGCCAGGCACCTAGCAATACGCTGTTGGAAAAATTCTGCGATATCGGAGACCACATCAGCATATATAGGATCTTTCTGCATGGTGCGCGGCCTGCCCTGCATATGCATGAGACAGGTTGGAACTGCCAGTTCCTGTGCCGTTGTTATCGCCCCCGGGGCCTGCAAGGCCATTACATCATTGATCAGGCCGGCACCGGCGGCAATCGCCTCGCGCATCACAACCGGTTTGCTGGTATCTATGGATACCAGAACTGACAGGCGCCTGCTGATTGCTTCGATAACCGGAATTACCCGGTCCAGCTCTTCCTGTTCAGATACGGCTCCCGCCCCGGGACGGGTGGACTCTCCGCCCACGTCGATAATATCGGCACCCTGCCGAAGCATCTGTTCTGCGTGGGAGACTGCGCTAGCAGGAGAAATGAAATCACCCCCGTCCGAGAAAGAATCGGGGGTGACGTTGAGAATCCCCATAACCCTGGGGCGTGAGAGGTCCAGCTGTTTACCTGCACAATCCAGAATCATGCCAATCCGTATTTATGGGTATGGACGTTTTTAGTAACTGCTTCTGGCTAAGACCATTCAGTGCTGCCCGGCGGTCCCGCCGATCTCACCCTGCGACCCTTTCTTATCTACTTCAGACTCTACCTCAACACCACCGCCGGATTTTGGTTCAGAGTCATTCCATCCTTCAGGATCTTTGGGGAGGTTGCCCGCCATGATGTCATCTATCTGGCTACAGTCGATGGTCTCGTACTTGATCAGGGCCTCGGCCATTACCTTGAGCTTATCCATGTTTTCCTTAATTATGCTCTCAGCACGGTCATAGTTGCGATCAATAAACGTCCTGATCTCGCCATCTATGGAGTAGGCGGTATCGTCCGACACATTCTTGTGCTGGGTAACAGAACGTCCCAGGAATACCTCTTCCTCTTCCTCACCATATGACAATGGACCCAGCTTTTCTGAAAGCCCCCACTTGGTCACCATGCTGCGGGCAATATCAGTGGCCCGCTTGATATCATTAGAGGCACCGGTGGTGATCTGATCCCGACCGAAGGTTAGTTCCTCCGCAACACGCCCACCAAACAGGCTGGAGATCTGGCTCTCCAGGCGCTCCTTACTCATGCTGTAGCGATCCTCTTCCGGCAGGAACATGGTTACACCTAGGGCCCGACCACGAGGAATGATGCTCACCTTGTATACAGGATCGTGGGATGGCACCAGACGCCCAACGATGGCATGACCCGCCTCATGATAGGCGGTCAGCTTCTTCTCTTCATCACTCATAACCATGGAGCGACGTTCGGTACCCATCAGGATCTTGTCCTTTGCGCTCTCCATATCGCTCATATCTACCAGGCGCTTGTTGGCACGGGCAGCAAACAGGGCGGCCTCGTTTACCAAATTAGCCAGATCGGCACCAGAAAATCCAGGTGTACCGCGGGCGATCAGGGCCGGCTTTACATCATCCGATACCGGCACCTTGCGCATGTGCACTTTAAGGATGTGTTCACGGCCACGGATATCCGGCAGTGGCACCACCACCTGGCGATCAAAACGTCCAGGACGCAGCAGTGCTGGATCTAGTACATCGGGACGGTTGGTGGCAGCGATTACGATTACGCCTTCGTTGCCTTCAAAACCATCCATCTCCACCAGCAGTTGGTTCAGGGTCTGCTCGCGCTCGTCATGCCCACCACCCAGTCCGGCACCGCGATGGCGGCCGACAGCGTCAATTTCGTCGATAAAGATGATGCATGGTGCATGTTTCTTGGCCTGCTCGAACATGTCGCGAACCCGGGAAGCACCCACACCCACGAACATCTCAACAAAGTCAGAACCGGATATGGTGAAAAACGGAACCTTGGCCTCACCAGCGATAGCTCTGGCCAGCAGGGTCTTACCGGTACCGGGGGAACCAACCATCAGCACACCCTGGGGAATCTTGCCGCCCAGCTTCTGGAACTTGCCCGGATCACGCAGGAACTCCACCATCTCCGAGACCTCTTCCTTGGCCTCTTCTATCCCGGCCACATCGGCAAAGGTCACCTTGACCTGATCTTCGGTCAGCATGCGTGCCTTACTCTTGCCGAAGGACATGGCGCCACGACCACCGCCGCCGCCCTGCATCTGACGCATGAAGAAGATCCACAGACCAATCAGGATAAACAGCGGAAACCAGTTGATGAGGATCGACATCAGGATGGACGGCTTCTCCGGTGGCACCGCCTCAATCTGAACATTGTTATTCAACAGATCTCCCACCAGTCCATCGTCGCCAGGGCTCTCGGTGACGAAGGTAGTGCCAGAACGAAGTCTGCCATCAATCGTGCGTCCGGTAATCTTTACCGATTCAACCGATCCGTCTTTGACCTGCGCGATAAAATCTGAGTAGCTCAGGTTATTGGAACTCACTTTTTGCGCAGTGAAATTATTGAATACTGACATCAGGACAATCGCAATGATTACCCACAAGATCAGATTTTTTACCATGTCATTCAATGTTTAATCCTCAGCAGACATCTCTGAACGTCAGCTAAAACCAATAAAAATCATACTTAACAACTGCCCAGTCTAACTAAAATAGTATCAGCTAAACCAAAGACCTACCTATTATCGGGTAACTACAGGACTCAGGCAGACTACTACACATTAAAACCGGTCGCTACCAGATATACTTCCCTACTCTTGGGCCTGGACGCCTTGGGTTTTCGGGTCACCACCTTTCCAAAGTTGGCGCGCAGATCACGTATATACTGATCAAACCCCTCTCCCTGGAACAATTTGACCACAATTCCGCCACCAGGTTTCAAAACCTCCTTGGCAAAATCCAGCGCCAATTCACACAAATACATGGCGCGGGGCTGATCCACAACCGCCATACCAGTTACATTGGGGGCCATATCTGAAATAACAAGGTCAACCTGAGATCCCTCAAGTAGCTGCTGCATCTGCCCCAGCACGGCCTCTTCACGGAAATCACCCTGGATAAAATCCACATCCTTAATCGGGTCCATTGGCAGGATGTCCAGCGCCACTACTCTGCCTTTAGAGCCAACAATCTTACCCACATACTGGGACCAGCCACCTGGCGCTGCCCCCAGGTCCACTATCACCTGTCCCGGCTTGATCAGCCGGTCCCGCTCCTGGATCTCCTGCAGTTTGTATACCGCACGGGAACGAAAACCTTCCTTTTGAGATTTAAGCACAAACTCATCTTTGAAATGGCGGTCAAGCCAACTCCGGCTACTCTTGCTTCGTTTCATATTTTAAGCGCCAACCATGTTATTAATTCCCAGGTTGCAGTAGATAAATCCCAGGCCACAGATTTCATCCAAAGCCGTTCCGCACAATAGTCAGCATTAGACACGCAGGGCACTGGCGGAAAGGATGTTCCAGCCATGGCCGGGGATAGCGACGGATGGCTATTATCAATCGTTTCGTATCTAAACCTCAAGTAGGTATTGCACGCCCACAAAATGAAAAACACTCGAATATTGTGCTATAACTCTTTAATAGAGCGGAGAATTATTTTAACAAACATGCGCTATCAGTCCAGGGGACAAGGGACATAATCACACTTCATGGTGTTATTACAAACATCTTTCATCAGCAATAATCAAAGTACACTGCAGCAGGTGGTTCAAGGCTGCCTACAGTGCAAGCACCCCGCTGCCTTGTAGCGGTGGATAATAATCAGATAAACCCATTGAGACACAGGTGGGTGCAATATTTAGAGGGCACCACATAGATATGAAGTTTGAACGAAAAACAATATGGATCTTGTTACCCCTGTTTTTTCCTCTCTGCGCCAATGCGCTTGGAGTAAAGGACATCAAGGTGTTCTCTGCTCTAAATCAACCTTTAAAAGCCAGAATAGCTCTGGTTTCAATCAAAGACCTGGACCCCCAGGACATTCGGGTTCGTCTGGCCGCACCCGAGAAATTCGAAAAAGCTGGAATTGGTAGACCATATTTTCTTACCCGTCTCAAGTTTGAGACCATCGTAAAAGCGGATGGAACTGGCCACATCCAGGTCATATCCAGAGATATTGTACGTGAGCCGTATCTAGACTTTTTACTTGAAATAAGCTGGCGTGGGGGCTCTCTTATAAAGGAGTATGCCATCCTGCTTGATCCTGTCACCATGCGGCAGGCAACTGTAACACCAATAAAGAAGAGAACACCAAAACAGAAATCCCCTACACCTCCAGCAGAGAAAAAACAGACCTATGGCCCGGTAAAAAAAGCTGAGACCTTATGGGTTATCGCCCAAAGGACCAGACCGGACAGATCTATCCCGATCAAACAGATGATAATGGCAATCCATCGCGACAACCCCAACGCCTTTGTGCGAGGCAATATCAACCTGCTGAAACAGGGTGCAACTCTAAACATACCCGGCGTCAGGGCGATAAACCGCCTTAGCCCTGGCAGTGCCAAAAGGCTTTACCAGGAACAGGAGCAGGCCTGGAGAGACCAGCAGACCACAACCACTGTAATCCAGAAGTATGCGCCTGAACCAAAAGAGAAAACACCTGACATAGCCAAGGAAGCCCTCCCGACTAAGACCATCAAGCCAGACACGGAAATAACAGCTGCGCCAGTAATGGAACCGCCAGAGCATATGGTAACTCCGGAAGCCGATACCAGCACAGAGATGCAGCCTGCCACAGAAACAGACGAAGCGGTTGAGGATGCCAAGCTGAAGGTGGTGGCAACACCGGAGGGGCAGTTAGAAGAGATCCAGCAAACCCTGGACAGTAAGGTTTACCCCCAAGGGGAGGTCGAACAGCTACATGAATCCATAGCCGATACTGAGCAGGACATTACTGCTCTGGGTGCGATAAACCAGGACCTGATTAAGCTGCGCACTGCCCTACAGGCCAAAATTGCGCTGGTGCAGCAAGAGTTGGTTAAGACCAACCAGGCCATTGCCATTGTCTCCGGAAAGATGGACAGCAACGAGAGGGCTGAACCCAAGACCGATCTGACTGCGACACCAGCTCCAACCCCAGAACAGGAACAGGAACAGGAACCAGTGTCGATACCGGCCCTGATTGAACCTGAAACCACATTGAACGATACCGCTGAGGCAGAGATAACCACCGAGAGATCTGGACAGGTTAGCCCAAGTGTAATATCACAGATCAGCCGGCCGGAGATTAAAGAATCTGCCGGAACACAGATCAATACCGATCTGGCAGAAATCGCAAGGATCAAAAAACTTGAGGAGGAGATAGAGGCGTTGAAATCTCAGGGTCAGATGCTGCAGGTGTTCAAGTATCTGGTCATGGTTCTGGCCATTGCATTTCTCGTTGCCTTAGCCATGGTGATCATCAATAACAGGAGAAACCGCCCAGTAGCAAAAAGGCACCCACAGAAACCATATCTAGGCAGGTCAAAGCAGTCATCCTATTCCACCGACATACCAACAAACCCAGCAATCAGGGCACGGGAGAGTGAAGACACGGCCTTGGAGGTGCGACAGGAAATGCCGTTTGATGCGACACATAGCGACGCTGAAGAGGTCATATCACAAAACGAACATCCAACCATGCTATCCAGTCATTTTGATGCACCGGCCAGTGACAAGCCTGAACCACACCCCGATGAACAGGATGATGATATACCGACCCCCAATACCATACTGTTTGAGTCCAGCCAGAACGAAGATGACCAGGACCTAGACTCCATCATCACTACTGTAGATGTATATCTTGCCTACCGGCGTCTTACGGAGGCGGAGTCAATTCTGCATAACTCCATTGAACAACATCCTGAGCTACCAGAACTCAAGGCCAAACTGTTGGAGATTTACGCCTTTAAAAAGGACGCAGATCTGTTTACACGCTACCTGGAACGTTATCAGGAGGAGCTGACAACCAAGGCGCCAAAACTGTGGAAAAACATCCTGTCCCTAGCTGTGCAACTGATACCAGATCATGCATACGTTGCCGACATGCACAGCAGCCAGACGGACGAGCAGCCTGTAGCTGACTCAGACACGTCTCCCAACGCCAACCAAATTGATCTTGAAACAGACAAGCTGGTAGATGAACTGATTATTGGTGATATTCAAAGGCCTGAGGATGAACTGTTCAGGATAGATCAGGACGACCAGGACACATTTGATATTGATCTGGACATGGATGAGCTCAACAAGAGTAAGTAACTACATCTATTTACGCCAATCAGTATTGCCTGCCCCAATACAGTGAGCCGCAGGACAGCCACAGACTATATGCCACACCATGAACCCTGCCACTGAAACTCTAAAATAGACCGATGGGTCCTGACAACTTTTTTCAAATAACATTGGTAAAACTGCGCTATAATCCGCCACTTTTCCCAGAGATACATAGATGCCCATTACTGAACAACAACGCCGCAAGCTGAAAAAACTGGTTCACCACCTCAAACCGGTTGTCATGATCGGCCAAAAAGGTCTCAGCGAGAATGTACTAAACGAGATCGATATCGCCCTGGACTCACACGAGCTCATCAAGATCAAGTTGAGTAGCGGAGATCGGGACAACAGACAAGAGATGATAGAGAGCATCTGCGAACAAACCGATGCAGAGTTCATCCACTCCATTGGACATATTGCAGCACTATATCGCAGACACCCAAAAAAACCGAAGATATCTATTGGTCAGTAGCGCTTCCGTAGAACCTGGGCCACTGGCTACGAATATAGGTCTTAATATTCGGCGAAATTCACCACTCACTCTTCCATGGCTCTGTTCTTTACTGCTGCGGCTTTTTTGACCTTGGTCTTGACCAGGGCTTTTTTGAGCATCGCCTGAAATTTGACGTAACGCGCAGAGCCCTGAATTATCGGATCCGTACAACCCGTCCCCCAAAATGGCTTCCCCCCCTGGCGTATGCAAAGTGCTGCCGGGTCCGGGTGACGCACATCCGCAAAATTTTTACATTGTGGGGGAACTCCAGCACCCCGTGGAAACGCGCAACCAAGGGCTGACGCCGTACCCGGAATCGCCATGCCGAGGCCGGTAAAAAAGACCACACTCAGTGTTATCACCATAACGCTTTTGGTCAAAATTGTTTTCATGGTATCTCCCTAATATATTCCGATTAATAGCTGATGCTGCCGATAACACCCGCCACGAACATTAACCAGGATAGATGAGTGCTATCATGTTAAAAAAGTATAGGCAGCCAACCTGAATTCAAACTGAACATAGCAACCAGCTAACTTTCAGCTTTCCCTTGTGAACCACAGCCTTAGAATAGCCAAGATTGGAAATAGCGCTACTGACAGTTAAGTGTGGGTGAGGGGTCGCAGATGCTAGGGGTCGGAGTCAATCCAGGCCACTGCTTTTGGTAATGCGGAAAATGGTGGTTGGTTTGACTCCGACCCAGACCCTGGCTTAGACCCCTGAATTGCAACAGGCCGCGTCCTTAGTAGCGGAGTTTTTCTTTAGCTGCCATTTGACCGCTTCTGGTACTTATTCGGAAATTTGTAACAAAGCTCTGAATGGCTCTGAATGGCTGCTTTTAGAGAGTATTGAAAGTAGGCCTCTACTAAACAACTGTAGGGTTACTTCTGAACTGATTTAGGTGTTTGCAAGGTCAAGTACAATTCCCCACAACTGAATCCAGATCGCATACAGGGATAAGCACAACCTAATTTACTCGTATCTAACTTCCAGAATATCCATATGACGCGGGCCCTTCGGCGTTTCCACCAC
>CAZVME010000065.1:0-18679 GCA_964628835.1 uncultured Gammaproteobacteria bacterium
TCTCATTGGACAGGGTTGCAATCAGGCCTGCCACCCCTCGGATATCGGTCACAATAGCAGTCATTGACTATGGCATGGGCAACCTGCGTTCCGTGTCCAAGGCCATAGAACATGTGGCGGATGCAGGCGACCGAGTGCTGGTGACCGATGACCCGGAACTGATTCTGTCCGCAGACCGGGTGGTATTCCCCGGCCAGGGGGCGGCCCGGGACTGTATGGCCGCCATCTCCGATCACCACTTGAACCGGGCGGTGTTGGATGCAGCCAACAGCAAGCCGTTTCTGGGGATCTGCATGGGACTACAGGTGTTGATGGGGTTTAGTGACGAGAACGATGGAACCGATCTACTGGGGTTGTTTCCCGGCAAGGTACGCCACTTCCCGGAGGGAGTGGATGATCACGGCCAGCGCATGAAGATCCCACACATGGGCTGGAACCGGGTGCGTCAGCTGCATCCACATCCGCTGTGGGACGGCATTGAGCAGGAGAGCCGTTTCTACTTTGTGCACAGTTACTATGTGGACCCGGCAGAGAACGACCTCACCGCAGGTACCACCGACTACAGCACCAGCTTTGCCAGCGTGATCGCCCGGGATAATCTGTTTGCCACCCAGTTCCACCCGGAGAAGAGTGCAGACGCCGGTCTGCGTCTGCTGCGTAATTTTATCAATTGGAATATCTGAGGACATAAAACGTGTTATTGATACCAGCCATTGATCTGAAGGATGGGCGCTGTGTTCGACTGCGTCAGGGCCGCATGGACGATGAAACCATCTTCTCCGATGATCCGGTGGATGTGGCCAAACGCTGGGTAGACGCTGGTGGACGCCGTCTGCATCTGGTGGATCTGAATGGTGCCTTTGCCGGTGAGCCGGTAAATGGTGGTGTGATCCAGGCCATAGGCGCCGCCTATCCCGATCTGCCGATTCAGGTGGGTGGCGGCATTCGGGACGAAAAGACCATTGAGGCCTACCTCAAGGCCGGGGTGGATTTTGCCATCATCGGCACCCAGGCGGTAAAAGATCCCGCCTTTGTGGGTCGCGCCTGCAAGGAGTTTCCAGGCCATGTGATCGTGGGGCTAGACGCCAAAGATGGCATGGTGGCCATCGATGGCTGGGCCACCGTAACGGAACATAATGTGACCGATCTTGCCAAACAGTTTGAGGACGCTGGGGTTTCGGCCATCGTCTATACCGATATCGGTCGCGACGGCATGCTGAGCGGCCCCAATGTGGAGGCCACCGCAGCCCTGGCCAACGCCATAAGCATCCCGGTGGTGGCGTCGGGCGGCATCACCGATATCAGCGACATCAGCGCCCTGTGCGCGGCGGATACCGATAACATCGTGGGCGCCATCACTGGGCGCGCCATCTATGAAGGGACCCTGGATTTTGCCGCAGGGCAGAAGCTGGCCGATGAGTTGAGTGTTTGATGTTGCTCGCAAATAACATTACAGGCTCAGGCGCGCACTAGTTTTTTGCGCAAAGACGCGAAGTACGCTAAAAGAGCCACTGCTTGTGACTTTGCGTTCTTGGCGTCTCTACGAGAGTGAATTATTAACTTGAGCTGCCCACTGGTTTTGCTGAAGAGCCAAAAATATAGGTATCAGAATTATGCTAGCTAAGCGGATCATACCCTGTCTCGATGTAGATGCCGGCCGTGTGGTCAAGGGGGTCAAGTTCGTTGAGATCCGTGACGCCGGTGACCCGGTGGAGGTGGCCCGACGCTACAACGAAGAGGGCGCAGACGAGATCACCTTTCTGGATATTACCGCCAGCTCAGATGACCGCGACACCATTGTGCATGTGGTAGAACAGGTGGCCAGTGAGGTGTTTATCCCCCTGACCGTGGGTGGTGGTATCCGCAGTTGTGACGATGTGCGGCGCATGCTCAATGCCGGGGCCGACAAGGTGGCCATCAATACGGCGGCAGTGTTCAACCCCGAGTTTGTGAAAGAGGCCACCAGCCGTTTTGGTTCCCAGTGCATTGTGGTGGCCATAGATGCCAAGAAGGTAAGCGCTGACGGTGAGCCGCTGAAGTGGGAGATCTTTACCCATGGCGGACGCAAGCCCACCGGGCTGGATGCCATCGAGTGGGCAGAGCGTATGGTGGAGTACGGTGCAGGTGAGATCCTGCTCACCAGCATGGACCGAGACGGCACCAAGATCGGTTTTGATCTGGACCTGACTCGGGCCATCAGCGATGCGGTGTCGATCCCCGTCATTGCCTCAGGCGGCGTGGGAGATCTGCAACATCTGGTAGATGGGGTGGATCAGGGCGGGGCCGATGCGGTGCTGGCCGCCAGTATTTTTCACTTTGCCGAGTACAGTATCGGCGAGGCTAAACAGTATATGGCAGAGCGCGGGGTCGAGGTGCGGCTCTAATCCACAGTTTACGCAGTTAAAGTATGAGAGTGACACAATGCAACGAATTGCCGTATTTTTTCTATCACTTCTGATGCTGGCCATTTTTCCGCTGCAAGATGCAGTCGCCATCGGGGATCAGGATGCCAAGATGCGCGAGGTGATTGATGTGCTGCAGACTATCAGCAGGATCCCGGAAAACAGTATCCCCCCGGCCCTGCTGCGTAACGCCAAGGGCATTGCCATCATCCCCTCTGTGGTGAAGGTGGGGCTGGTGATCGGCGGCAGATATGGTAAGGGCGTGGTGAGTGTACGCAGGGCCAATGGTAAATGGAGCAACCCGCTGTTCCTCTCCGTGTCCGGCGGTAGTATAGGCTGGCAGATAGGGGCGCAGTCCACGGATGTCATACTGGTGTTCAAGAGCCGCAAGAGCATCGACGATATTCTCACTGGCAAGTTTACTCTGGGGGCGGATGCCTCCATTGCCGCGGGTCCGATTGGGCGCAAGGCGTCGGCGGCTACTGATATCAAGATGAAGTCGGAGATATACTCCTACTCGCGCAGTCGGGGTCTGTTTGCCGGTATCACCCTGGATGGGGCCAAGCTGAAGATAGAGCGAAAGGATAACGCCAGCTATTACCGCAACCGATCACTGCGGCCGACTCAGGTACTGCGCGGAGATAGAATCACCGCACCTGCGTCCGCCCATAGGTTGCGTGACATCTTACATAGGTATATCAGGTAGCATATTATGAGCAAGATACTATCCCAACTGACTGAAGTGCTGGAGCAGCGTAAGGCGGCGGATCCTGACTCCTCCTATGTCTCCGGCCTGTATCACAAGGGGTTGGATGCCATACTGAAAAAGATCGGCGAAGAGGCCACCGAGACGGTGATGGCGGCCAAGGATGGGGTCAAGGAGAAGATAGTCTACGAGGTGGCGGATCTGTGGTTTCATACCATGGTGTTATTGGCGCGCGAGGGACTGAGTGCTCAGGACGTGCTAGCGGAGCTGGATCGGCGCTTTGGGCTGTCTGGTCTAGATGAGAAGAGCCGGCGTGAATCAGGCTAGGGGCCTGTATTACGGAGGGTCGGAGTTGGTTTTGGCAACTATATGTTCATTTTTCCACAATTCTAGCAAAATCTACTCTGGCCTCTGGTGATGAATAACAAATTCTGCGCCGAGGCTAAATTTCGGTTATTATCGGTCAATTATGACAATCTAGGTGGCCCGCATGGGCTGTAGCTTGTGGGTCGGTTGCTTCAATGGCATCCGGGCCAGGTTCAAAGAGTGGAGAATGCAATGGGTTTTGGTGGAATAGGTGTCTGGCAGTTATTGATTGTTTTGGTAATCGTATTGTTGTTATTCGGCACCAAGCGTTTGAAGAATATCGGTTCTGATCTGGGTAATGCGGTCAAGGGTTTCAAGGGCGCGATCACAGATAGCGAAAAAGAGGCCGAGAAGGAGAAGCTGGAAAAGAGTGATGAAGAGAGCGTTATCGAAGGTGAGGTAACCGAAAAGGAAGTCTCTGAAGACAAGAACAATTCCTGATTTCCAGCGCTAGCTGGTCGTTTTTTGCAATCGAGTTTGTATCTGCGTTATGTTTGATATTGGTTTCTGGGAGATAATGATTATGGGCCTGGTGGCGTTACTGGTGGTAGGGCCAGAGCGTCTGCCGAAGCTGGCCTATACTGCGGGCAAATGGCTGGGTAAGGGCCGTGCCATGATCGGCTCTATAAAGACCGAGATCGACCGCGAAATGAAGACGGAAGAACTGAAGCGGATTGTAGAAGAACAGAAGAAACTCATGGACCCGCTGGAAGAGATCATGGAAGAGACTGAAGGTGCCATGAAAGAGTTTGATGAGTTTGATGGGTTTAATGAGTTTGATGAGTTCAAGGAACAGACCGACGCCGAAACCGATAGTGAGCAACAGAAAGACCGGGAGTTGGACGACGACTCTGACCCCAGCCGCAGTGAATCAGCCAAATAGCCCCCATCCAGAATGACCCAAGATACTGATCAGGCATATGACAAGCTGAAGGAGCAACCCTTCGTCGCCCATCTGGTGGAACTGCGGGATCGACTTATTCGGATCGTTGTAGTTGTGCTGCTGATTTTCTTCTGTCTGTTTCCATTCGCAAACGATATCTACATCATGGTGGCGAGTCCCCTGATGGCGCATCTGCCAGAAGGCACCAGCATGATCGCCACTGAGGTGGCATCGCCCTTTCTGACGCCGTTCAAACTCAGTCTGGTGGCAGCGGTATTTATCTCCATGCCGTTCTCGCTCTACCAGCTGTGGTCGTTTATTGCGCCAGGTCTGTATAAGCACGAAAAGCGGATGATGGTGCCGTTGGTGGTGTCCAGCACCATCCTGTTCTATACCGGAATGATCTTCGCCTACTACGTGGTGTTCCCGCTGGTATTTGGTTTTCTCACCGGTACGGTGCCGGACGGGGTAACGGTTGCCACGGATATTGGTAAATACCTGGATTTCGTTCTGACCCTGTTCTTTGCCTTCGGTATGGCGTTTGAGGTGCCGATCGCTACTATTATCCTGGTCTCCATGGGGATAACTACACCGGAAAGTCTGGCTGAGAAGCGCCCATATATAGTCGTGGGGGCCTTCTGTCTTGGAATGTTGCTTACGCCGCCGGATGTTATCTCTCAGACCCTTCTAGCCTTGCCCATGTTGATTCTGTTCGAACTGGGACTGATTTTTTCGCGGATCATCCAGCGCAACAAGGAAGAGCGGGAAGACTGCGATGGCGAGGAGTTACCCACTGATCCAGATGATTCCGGTCCACAGGCCGAATCTGCAAGTGAAGATGTTGAGGATGCAAAGCCAGAGAAAAGGCCCAGGAGACAGCCCCAGACCGCCGGGATTGCAGCGGCAGAGATGGCTGAGCTTGATCCGCAGGTGAGTGCTTCATCTGCAGATGAAGAGGAGATCATCACCGGACCTGCAGACGATATGCTGTCGCTGGATGGAGACAAAATGTTTGAAGATGGCCGCTTTACTCCATTGACGGAAGAAGAGCTGGATGTTGAGCTTGGTAATGAAGATGCAGAGCCAGGAGAAACTGATAAGGTAGATAAAGATGCTTGATGACGATGAAGATTGCGGCTTGGGTGAGGATGATGACGCGGGTGAATTCGAAGAGCTGTTGAATGAAAAGCTACAGCAGGCGCGAACCCTGGTGGATGAGGAGGAGACGGTTGCATCCCGCGATCTGTTAAATGACGTCATGAATCATGGCAACTCAGAACAAGAAGTGGCCGCCATGGCTATGGTTGCAGAGATTGGTGTGATCATTGCCGCCGCCAAAGAGGCCGCAGCAGATAGTGAACTGGCGAGTGAAGACCAAGATGATGGTGAGGACGAATCAGCCTAGCCGCTAGGCTGAAACATGGGGGCTGGCTTGGGTGCCAACTGTAGTTATTAGCCTCAACGATACCGCATGCGGGTGCCGTGGAGCAGGGAGAGGTTGATCTCCTCCGCGCTTAGTTCAATCGGGAACAGCGTGCCGGAAATCTTCGACCCGCTAATGCTCACCCCATTGAGCACGGTTTCAGAAAAATCCACTCCGCGTAGATCAGATTGGCGCAGATAGCTATTGGACATGTCCAGGCCTTTCACATCTATCTCTCTCAGGTCCAGACCGCGTAGGTCGGCATTGCGCAGATCGCACTTTTTGCCTTGAGATCGAATTTCATTGAATTTTAAAATATCTCCGCACCGAAGTAGCTGATACATTTCATCTTCTTTTATTTCGGGGGTATTCATTATGACTTTTCCCGGATCTGTCTTTGTGAATTGCGGCATATTATGCCTGAGTTTGTATGGTTATATCTTTACATACAGTTCAGAGTATAGCCAATGGCTCTTGGGCTGGATAACCAGCCCGGTGGGGCATTCTGGCTCGTTATGTGCTAGATGTATCCAGGGAGTTGTTGGCTGCTTTCGAGCGCCATTGCCACAATAGGCCGCCCAGCATAACCATGCCCGTGCCCAGAACCACAAATACCAGGCCCTTGCTGGTGGCGTGTTCTGCCCCCGGTGAAGTGGCCAGGGAGACAGCAGTGGCCAGGATTCCGACAATAGCACAGTGAATAACCACCTTTGTCTTACTGACGTAGGCGGTGATATATCCGCTTGGGATCGTGGTGATCAGGGCAAATATAAAACCGGCGGAGTACATCAGGGTCTGAATACTCTGTGGTTCAATCTCCTGGCGGTTTTTGACCACGGTCAACCAGGTGGCGGTCACAAGAAATGCAAACTGCGAAATCAGGCCTATTACTGCAATGGCTAGGATACCTGCCATAAGTGCCTTCCAATTAATCATTATTACCTCTCAAATATGTGTTGTAGATCTGCCGAATATACCGGGTTAATAATACAGCACTGAAACATACATGTTTATATAGATTGAATCCAGTTCCAGGCAACACTGAGGTGGTTTGGCAACTGATGGATAAAATCATTTGGAATTTATTTGTTGTGACAGTAGGTTATGATTAGGCGGTATAGGTAGTCTGGTATGTGGTTATCTATGCCAGGCTGGCACCAATAATGAATTTATCGGGCAATAGATGAGACTTCGCACCCATTTCTTTCTGTTTCTATTCCTGTTCGGGATGGCTCCGCTGCTGACGGCGGTAGGGATCAACCTGCCGTTCGTGATGAACAAGCTGGAAATGTTTTACCAGAAGGCCCATGTGCAGAACCTGCGTGCGGATTTTCAGGAGATTGATCAGCATCTGGCCAGCCGTCAGGAGGTGGTCCGTATCCTGGCTAAGTTGATGGAGTCTGGAAGGCAGTTTGATCTTGGCCGGGAGCAGGCGGCAATGTTCAACGGACTTAAGGGCGATTTTGCTGAGTTGCTGGATCAGATTCTGCGGGATAAGCCGGACATATTCCAGGTGTTGTATCTTGATGCGAATGGCACCGCCAGATTCTGGCTGAATCGTGACACCGAAAGTCGCGAATGGGGCACCTTAGTGAAAAGCCCTACGGTGCCACCACTCGAGATGAGTCAGAAGGCTGCGCACATGGGGTCAGGCGCCGTGATGATGAGCCCGGTAATGCTGCATGTGCGCACCTCCATGGAGGACCCGAAACGTCTGATGACCATGCACTTGTTCAGCCCGGTCATGGGAGGAGCGGACGGGCAAAATACCCCCAGTGGTGTGATGGTGTTGAATATAGATGTGGGGGATATGGCCGGAGGTTATAAAGATACGCTATGGGTGAATAGTAATGGTAGCTATATCTCCCATGCCCTGCCAGGGAGGAGCACCA
The DNA here is from genome assembly GCA_964628835.1 of uncultured Gammaproteobacteria bacterium. Classification (GTDB taxonomy): domain Bacteria; phylum Pseudomonadota; class Gammaproteobacteria; order Chromatiales; family Chromatiaceae; genus JAAGZL01. The sequence continues at coordinate 7,673 of CAZVME010000065.1, forward strand.
GATCAGCGTTTGAGGATTTTCCGGGTCTGGAGAGTGTTTTCTCGGAATCAAAGCTGGCGTTATGGAAGGGAGGACAGATACGCATGATCTGGGTGCCCCTGTTTGAGACCGACAGATCTGGCCGACTATGGGTTGGAAGGGAGGTGGATCCTTCGCCTATGTCGAAGTTTCGCAATGCGGTGTCGCTACGGGTGTTGAGTATTATTTTTGTACTGGTAATTTTTGTGCTGCTGGTGGCGAACTGGTATGCCAGACGAATCCATGGATTTGGGCATGAGCTGACCGATGGCATCGGGCGGCTGCTGAAGAATGAAGAGAATGTGGTATTTGAATGGAGTGGTCCCCAGGAACTACATCAGCTTGGCCGTAACCTGAGTCGTCTGGCTCAGGTGTATGCCAGTAATGTGCAGGGGTCCCGAGAGCATGCCTCCAAACTGGAGGAGTCCAACCGTTACAAATCAGAGTTTTTGGCTAATGTCAGCCATGAACTGAGAACGCCGCTGAACTCGATCCTGCTGTTGTCAAAACTGCTGAACGACCCTGAGGCAGAACTGACGCCACAACAGGCGGAAAAGGTCCGGGTTATCCATGAGGCCGGAGTGGACCTGCGCTCACTCATCGATAATATCCTCGACCTGTCACGCATTGAGGCGCAGGAGATCAGTTTCCATCTGCGCCAGTTTGATATACCAAAACTGATCAATGAGCTGATCGGCCTGATGCTGCCACAGTTTGATGCCAAGGGTATTGGGCTGCTATTTGAACAGGAGAGTGATGCTCCGGAGATAATGATTTCAGACCGGGAGAAGCTCGGCCAGGTACTGAAGAACTTCCTCTCAAATGCACTGAAATTCACTGCAGCGGGAAACGTGGTTATCCGACTGCGTCGCAATGACCTGGATGACGCCACGGTCCGTCCGGTGGCAATCTCGGTGATCGACTCGGGTATTGGTATCCCGGTGCATAAGCTAAGTGTGGTCTTTGGCGCCTTTAAACAGGCAGATGGTTCAACCAGCAGGAGATTTGGTGGAACCGGCCTGGGGTTAAGCATCAGCCGCAATCTGGCCGAATTGATTGGTGGGCGTATCGTGTTGCGGAGTAAGGAGGGTGAGGGGTCGGAATTTACCGTGCTGCTGCCGCAGGAATTTGATCAGGCTGGTAGTACAATTGAGCGCATAGATGAGTCGCCACGGGAGGATAATCTGGCCAATATAGAGGTGGTGGATGGTGCATACAGTCCCACCTTTGAACCCTATTGCGTCATGATAATGGATAGTGAAATGCATAACCTGTTGACCCTTGTGCCACTGTTGGAGAGTTGGGGACTGCGGGTGATGGCCGCAGCAGACGCAGAAGAGGCAATTGATACGCTGAATGATATGGGTTCCTGTGCCCTGGTGCTAATGGACCCCATGATGCTGGAAGCACACGGCTATGGTACGATCAATCGCATACGAGGAATAAAAGAGTTACGGGGAGTCCCGGTAATAGCAATGATGTCAGAGCCGTCTGCTGAGAAGCGCAAGCAAGCCAGAGACTCTGGCGTCAATGACCTTATAGCAAAGCCAATTCAGGCTGCAGAACTGCAGCAGATGCTTATTCGTTACCTGAAAACTATATGATAAAGAAATATTCCGACTTTAAACTACTTGTCGTTGATGATAATGAGCACAATCTTTTTAGCCTGCGAACTCTGATAGAGAAGCATATAGCGGCTGAGGTTTTTGAAGCCTCATCCGGGCAGGCGGCCCTGGATATTGCCCTGAGTGAGCCAGAGATAGACCTAATCATACTGGATGTGCAGATGCCTGTTATGGACGGGTTCCAGACCGCATCCATGCTAAAGATACGCAAAAAAACTCAGGATATTCCTATTGTCTTTCTAACCGCAGCCTTCAAGACCGAAGAGTTTCAGAAAAAGGGCTATGACGTGGGGGCGGTGGATTATCTGCTGAAACCGATTGACGACAACCAGCTGATCAACAAGATCAGCTCGAGTTTCAGATTAATAGAAAAAGAGCGGGAGTTAAACCGAATTCTGGAAGCCAAGGTGGCGGAGCGTACCGCAGAACTCGCCAGTGAGAAAAGACGTATCGAAAATATCTATCAGCACATGGGAGAAGCCCTGTTGATGCTGGATATGGAAGGGTTGGTTACCTTAGCAAACCCCGCAGCCTGCCGCATGCTCAACTACACTAGCGATGCGTTGATTGGCATGAATATCGGCGACGTATTTGAAGAGGAGGAGCCAGAACAGGCTCAAGCCTTCTTTGGCACCTGGTTGGAAGCCCTGATCATGGCCGGCGCTCTGAAACGGATTGATGCCAGTTTTATTGCCAGAGACGGGCGCCGGGTTCCAATACTGTTTTCCCGTACTGCGCTTCGGGATGATGATGGGGAGATCTGCGGCATCATATGTATTGCTAAAGATATGACAGGATATGTAAAAAAAGAACAGGAAAGCGCCGCTGACTTAGGCGTATCTGATTAGTTCATTGGTGCGCGCGAACACCTTTCAGTTACAGGTGCCAGGGTGGGGTTGTAGCTGTCAGCAAATTAATCAGAGGCTTCCAAGATTGATAGAATTAGATTGGAGATTTTAAACTATGCAGAACCATGATGATCCTGAAATTCCAGGAGAGGATGTAACCCTGACAGCCAATGTGCTCAAGGCCATGGCGCATCCTCTGCGTTGGAAGATATTGTGCTCCCTGGGAGATAAAGAACTTTCAGTGGGCGAGATTGTAGAGAATGTCGGCACCTCTCAGAGCAATATTTCGCAGCATCTTGAGCAGCTGCGAAACAAGAATATCGTGGTGTCCAGACGTGATGCCAACAGGATCTTCTATAGTGTGCGTAATGATGAACTGTTAAAGCTGATTGGAACCATGCGCACAGTTCTCTGTCGGGCGAATCTCGACGATCACTATAGCTGATTGCATCAGCAAGATAATTAGAGGTTCCAAGATCTCAGGCCAAGACCGCTTAGTTCCTGCATGGTAGAGAGAGTACGTCCGCCGTCTGTTCCCAACAAATCCGCCACCGGTATGGTCTTTCGCAATGCCTGAACCGTCATTAATGTTGCTGCTGTTCCTGGCCGGGGTCCTGGCTGGGGTCAGCAATGCGGTGGCCGGTGGCGGAACATTTTTTACCTTCCCGATATTTCTCAGTGCCGGTATTCCACCGGTTGTTGCCAACGCCTCAAATGCTGTTGCTGTCTGGCCGGGGCACGCTTTGGCTGCCTTTGGATATCGACGTGAGCTGCGTAATATTTCTCACGCTATAAAAGGATCGATTGCAATAGCCGTGGTGGGTGGGATGGCCGGGGCGCTGTTGCTTGCCCACCTGGGGAACATGGTGTTCTCCATGCTGATTCCTTTTCTGATCCTGTTTGCCACACTTCTATTTGCTCTGGGTAAAGGGATTAATAGGTGGATTGGTGGTCACACCTCTGCGGTGTCTATAGAAAAGCCCGGGTTGCTAACAAGAGGAGTCGAATTTTGTATTGCGGTCTATGGAGGGTTCTTTGGCGCTGGTCTTGGCATTGTGCTGATGGGTGGCCTGCTTATGCTGGGGGTGCATGATGTCCACGCCAACAATGCCCTGAAAAACCTCCTTGGGGCCATTGTCACAGCGGCCTCCGTTCTGGTGCTGAGCATGTCAGGCCTGGTGTCCTGGCCTCACACCATGTTTGCGTTTTTCGGGGCGGTGCTCGGCGGTATTTTAGGCGTATCAGTTGCGCGGCTGATACCGGATGTTTGGTTAAAACGATTAGTGATAACTGTTGGTATGATTCTGAGTATTTACTATTTTATAAAGTACTATGTGGAATAAACCTTGGCCTCTTTGGATAACAGTCAACTGTTGGGGGTTGCATGGACACGTATAAGATAGGGTGGAACGAGTCACTTTCCATAGGAAATAAACTGATTGATTCGCAACACAAAATGCTGATTGAGCTTATTGGTGCTATTTCTGAATTCGATGACTCAAAAGATGATGCTGTGTTGATGGCGGCTATTGATTACGCGTCATACCATTTCGCTGCGGAAGAGCGTCACATGGAAAAGAATGCTTATCCAGATATTGATGAACATAAAAGTACACACAAGAAGCTGTCCAAAATATTGTGGTCATATAAGAGAGATTATGATCAGGGTAAAATAGACCTCTACGGCTTCAAACAGTTTATGTTTTGCTGGATTCGTGACCACATCATGGAAGATGATGTGAAGATTGGGGCATTCCTGCACCCACATGATGAGAAATAGATTCAGGATGTAATTATGGCAAAAGCAGTGTTTACCATCTCCGACGGCACCAAGATAACCAGTGAGTCTAAAGATGAACGGGAGCAGAGGGAGGTCGGTGGTTTTTCGGTTAGGGAGTTTGTTAAACAGCTGGAAGATGACCTGCGTCATGACCGTCTGAAACTTCCCACTCTGCCAACAGTAGCCATTGAAGCATTGATGGTGATAAATGACTGTGACAGCTCCACAGATGAACTGGTAAAGGTGATATCCAAAGATACATCACTTACCGTACGTCTGATCAGGTATGCCAATAGTCCGCTGTATAGCGGCGCTTATACAGTGACATCAATCAAGCCTGCCATAACCTGTATCGGTTTTCAGAAGGTCAAGAATGCAATCTATGCCGTCTCCATGCAGGAGGTATTCAGGACCCCGCATGTGGCTATCCAGGATCGTATGGATGAGTTGTGGGCGCACTCGGTAAAGGTGGCGGCCAATGCGGCTACGCAGGCAAAACTACAGGCCGAGCTTGATCCTGATACGGCCCTGGTGGCAGGGTTGGTACATGATATCGGCAAGATACCGCTACTGATCAAGGCCTGTGACTATGAGGCTCTGCTCAGCAAAGGAGAGTATCTGGATCGCCTGTTGGAAAAGCTGCATACGGGTTTGGGAAAAGCCATACTTAAACTCTGGGGGTTTGATCCAGCGCTGGTGGCTGTGGCGGCGCAGCATGAGGACCTGCAGCGTAAGCCACAGGATAATACCCCCGATTATGTGGACCTGGTCCAGGTGGCAAATATCCTGGCCTATGCGGGTAAGCAGCACCGGCTTGCGCATGTGGAACGGGAACAGGTGGGGGCATTTGAACGTCTTGGAATCACCCCGGAGGCAACCAGGGACGAAGATGTGGCGGCAGATGCTAAGGGCGTTGAAGCACTTTTTTTCTGATTGCATACCTATCTTCCAGACTTGCATGTCCAACTTGAAATAGCTTGCACCTGAGCTAGACTTTACTAACCTGTGGTTAAAATGGATTCCGTGTTCCGAGTCCGGTCTTGACCGATGTTGTTGATGGAGAGAGTCTGGTAAGTGGATATACAGGACCTTCAGCCTGGAGATGTGTTGCTGTTTTCCGGTAAAAAAGGCAGCATGATTTCAGAAGCGATCATGTACCTGACTGAGTCCCCGGTCAGTCATGCAGCGATGACGTATACCAGTTCCTCAGATATCGTTGAGGAGGCCCCGCCGGCGGTGCGGATCAACAACGCCTGGGATAGGTTTGAGCGTAGAATTATTTCGGTAATGCGGCAGTTTCCATCTCAGCACAGTTATCTACCGGTGCTGGATGCCGCCAACGGTCACCTAAACAACAACCAACCATATACCAACGAGAGTCTCTACACCTTGGGGATGCTGTTGGTGTATAAAAAATTTATCCCCGGTATCCAGACTCAGAAGGTAATGGTTCGGATCTTCAAGAAGCTTGCCTCGGAACTGTTGATATACATCAATCAATATACCTATCCGGGCAAGGCGCCCATGGTCTGTTCCCAGCTTATTTGCCGCTGCTACCAAGAGGCAGGTGATAACTACCGGTTAAGTATAAGTAACCGTAAGAACGAGTATGAAGATACTGGTGAGGTAAGCGGACACAGCCTACTCCGTCAGGTAATCAGTAGAATTAAGAATGATGCCAGCGGTGAGTTTCGCAATTTTATCGGCAGGGGTTCGGCCACCGAATTTGGAGATGAAATAGGCCAAAGTGACGAAGAGTTAGCTGGCGATTTATTGGCCAGGTTGCGGGATGAACCGGTTTGCCAGGGAGTGGCATTGGATAAGGAACTAATAGTTGCAGTGCATGAATTCAGTCAGGCTATGTATACGGCTGAGACCGGGATCAGGGTTGCGCATGATGAGTTGGAATATGTAAATAAACAGCATATGACAACGCTGGGGTTGCGGCGTCTTCTGGTGGAGGAGGCGGACTTTGTCACGCCCGGTGATCTGCTGAATCACTGTACAAACCTGCGGCGTATTGGTGAGATCTGTATTTAATCGGGGCTTCCATGGCCAGTGCGTACAGGCTGCTGATCTGTTGTTTCAACGTCTCTGTGGATTGCCACCGCCACCACTTTGTACTCCGGGGTCATGCTGAATTCATCCATCACGCCGCTGGTAATATGGTTGATGGCAATCTCGGGATAGTGGAAGGTGGTAAAGAGTATACCTGGCTTCACCTGGTCCGAGAGCCGCGCCTGGATATGTGTGGTGCCCTGGCGTGAGCTTATCTCCACCCTGTCGCCATCTGTAATGCCATGCGCAGAGGCATCGGCTGGATTGATCAACAGCCAGTCCCGTTCCACCAGTTCTCGGTTGGGGGTGCGTCGGGTCATACTGCCGCAGTTATAGTGTTCCAGGATCCGCCCGGTGGTTAGGATGTAGGGATAGGGTTCTGGTTTGGGCTCCAGTTCCGGGCTCTCTTCAAAGGCAAAAAACTTAAAGCGGCCCAGGCCCAGATTGAAACTCTCCCGGTGCAGGATCCGGGTGTCACTGCCGTCGGCCAGTACCGGCCACTGTTTGCCATTCTTTCCAAGGTTATTCCAGGTCACACCAGCAAAGAATGGCACTACCAGGGAGATCTCTTGCAGGTGCAGGGCCGGATCATACCCCGGCTGTTTGAATCCCATGCGATTCATGATATCCACAATGATCTGTCCATCTGGTCTGGTCCCATCCAGGGGTTTCACCACCCGGTTCACCCGCTGGATGCGGCGTTCACCATTGGTGAAGGTGCCGCTCTTCTCAAAGTGGGAGGAGGCGGGCAACACCACGTCGGCCATGGCGGCGGTCTCGGTCATGAACAGCTCCTGCACCACTAGGAAATCCAACTGCTTGAGGGAGAACTTTACCTCGCAGGAGTTGGGGTCGGTCTGTAGCATATCCTCACCCATTACCCACAGCGCCTTGAGCTTGCCATCGCGGGCGGCGCGAAACATCTCAGGGATCTTGTAACCAACTGTTTCCGGCACTTCCTTGCCATATGTTTCCAGATAGTGGGCGCGAATATCACTCTGGGTGTAGTCCAGGTAACCCGCCCCCAGGTTGGGTTGCACCCCCATGTCGGCAGCGCCCTGCACATTGTTCTGTCCGCGTAGGGGGTTGATCCCGACGCCGGGTCGACCGATGTTTCCGGTCAGCATGGCCAGGGCGGTAATCAGCATCACCGTCTTGCTGCCCTGAAAGTGTTCGGTCACCCCCAGACCATGAAACTCCATGGCCCGGTCGGCTTGTGCGTACAGCAGGGCCGCCCGGCGCACTTGCGCCTGGTCCACCCCGGTGATCGACTCCAGATGGTCCAGGTCTGCCTCCAGTAGCTGCTGGCGAAATGCCGCAAAACCATCGGTGCGCTCGGCGATAAATGCGTTATTTTGCAGCCCCTCTTGGAGGATGTAGTAGAGCAGCATGTTGAGCATGGCTACGTTGGAACCGGGACGCAGTTGCAGATGGATGGTGGCGATGCGGGCCAGGTCAGTCACCCTGGGGTCGATGACAATCAGCGGTATACCCTTGAGGGCGCGCTGGCGCAGTTTACTCCCGGTTACCGGATGGGCAGCACCAGGGTTGGCCCCTATCACCAGCAGGCAGTTGGCCAGCTCGATCTCGTCGATGGAGTTGGTAGCGGCTCCGGTACCATAGGTCTGTTGCATGCCGTAGGCGGTGGGGGCATGGCACACCCGGGCGCAGCCATCGATGTTGTTGGTCCCAACCACCAGGCGCATGAACTTCTGCATCAGGTAGTTCTCTTCATTGGTACAGCGGGCGGAGGAGATACCGGCAATGGCGTCTGGGCCGTGGGTGGCGCCAATCTCCTGGAGGCGCTGTGCGATATGCTCCAGTGCCTCGTCCCAACTCGCCGGTTGCAGTTCATCGTCACGGCGAATCAGTGGCTGGCGCAGACGCTCGGGGTGATTGTAGTAGGAGAAGGCGTAGCGTCCCTTTACACAGGTGTGACCGGAGTTGACTGCTGCATCCTCCGGGGCGTTGATCGCCTGCACCTCTCCATTGCTTACCAACACCTCCAGATTACAACCTACTCCACAGTAGGTGCAGACGGTGCGTACTGTTCTCTCAGCCTCTCTGGTCTTGGCCCGGTAGCGATCACTCAGAGCGTTGCTGGGACAGGTCTGGACACAGCGGCCGCAGGAGACACACTCAGAGTTGTTAAAGCTCTGGTCCAGGGAGCGGATGATACGGCTCGTATAGCCCCGTCCATGCATGGAGAGGACAAACTCCCCCTGTACTTCGTCGCAGGCTCGGATGCAGCGGTAGCAGTTGATGCACTCGGTGGCATCAAAGCGGATATAGGGGTGGTCGTGATCCAGTGGTTCACTGGAGCCGCCTTTCGGAAAGCGCACCTCGTCCGAACCATAGCGCTGCAACAGCTTTTGAAAAGGTGTCGGTCGTTCTCCCGGCAGTGGTTGCAGTCTGTCATCCGGGTAGTCGCTCAGCAGCAGTTCCACGATATTACCCCGCAGACGTTCGATCCGCCTGCTGTTGGGCCAGACATATAGATCAGGTGTGATCGGGGTGTGGCAGGCCGCAACCACCCGACGTGCGCTATCCTCACTGGAGGATAGCTCCACGCTGCACAGACGGCAGGAGCCAAAGGGCTCCAGCGCCGGGTCGTGGCACAGCACTGGGATGGTCTCATCTCCCAGATGCCGGGATACAAAGTTGTAGACGGTCTCCCCGGTGTCGAACTGGTAGGCGCGGCCATCGATATAGGCGTGTCTCTCCGGCATCAGGGGTTGCCCCCCTGAAGATAGGGGGCCAGCTCATGGGCAAAGTGCTGCAGGATGTTGCGGGTGGGAAGCGGCAGTCCGCCCCCCAGAGCGCAGAGCGAGCCTAGCTCCAGCGTCTCCAGCAGATCGTTGAAGCTGTCGCCATCCAGTTGTTGTTGCGGTGTTGCCTGTTGCAACATCTGTGCGCCCTTGTGGGTCCCCATGCGGCAGGGTATACATTTGCCGCAGGACTCGTCGGCCATGTACTCAAACAGATGGCGCAGAAAATCCAGCATGGGAAAAGATTCTGGAATAGCGATGATCCCGGCATGTCCCAGGAGAAATCCGGCTTCGGCAAATGATTCAAAATCCAGGGACAGTTCGGCACTCTTGGCTATGGGTAGCACCCCACCCAGAGGCCCACCTACCTGCAAGGCCTTCACCCCGTGGCGGAAACCACCGGCAAGCTTATGGATCAGGTCGTCCAGGGGTAGCCCCATATCCACTTCATAGACGCCGGGTTGGTTAAAGCTGTGGTCCAGGGAGACCAGCTTGGTGCCGGTGCTGCGTTCAGTGCCTACGGCTGCAAAGGCCTCTCCGCCATGTTTAATGATCCAGGGGATGGTGGCGAAGGTCTCTACGTTGCTCAACAGGGTGGGCTGGCCGAACAGACCATCTTGGGCTGGGTAGGGTGGGCGTACCCGCACCTCCGGGCGTAGCCCCTCTATGGAGTTAAGCAGGGCGGTCTCCTCGCCGCACACATAGGAGCCTGCCCCTTTCACGCTGTGGAACTCAAAGCCACACTCTGCATAGGTGGCGGTGTGGCGATACTGCTCTATTGCCTGCTCCATCACCTCCAATGCCTCGGGGTATTCAGCGCGGATATAGAGAAACCCATGGCTGGCGCCACAGGCCAGCCCTGCGGCCAGCATCCCTCCCAGTACGCGATGTGGTTGCTGCTCCAATAGGTAGCGGTCACTGAAGGCCCCGGGGTCGCCCTCATCACCATTGCATACGATGTACTTTTTATCAGCAGATATACCGGCGCAGGCCTTGAGCTTCATGGCAAATGGGAAGCCGGCGCCACCTCGCCCCCTGAGGCGGGAGTGCTCCAACTCCTGGGTGAGGCTGTCGATCTGCCCGATCAGTGCGTGGTAGAAAGCATTAACATCGGTGACGGCATGACCAAATACACTCACCGAGGCGGCACTGAAAAATGGCACCTGTTCCCTGGTTATGCTGTTGCCTGCTGCTGCCCGCTGTAGGTCGTCTTGGCTCTGTCGGTCAAAGGTCTTGCCCGCAGCCTGCATGCCGCCGCCATGATAGCAGCGTCCCACGCAGGCCATCTCTCCCACCTCTGTGTCTGGGTAGTGATTTGAGAGCTGGGCCTGGGCCTGATGCGTTTCCCGGGAGAGCATGCAGGCGGTGCCTGTGCAACGATAGGCCCGTTTGCCCGAATTTGAGGCCTTGAGAAAATCATAAAAAGAGCTGGCACCCAGAATGATGCCTGGAGCTATCAGTCGCTCCTGGGCGATGGAACGGATCTGTGATTCAGTCAGTGAACCATGCTCAGAGGCGGCAACTGAGAGTGCTGTGAACAGGGTTTTTTCTTCAGGAGATCTGGCGCTCATGGCGCGAAGGTTCTTGGACATGCAGGGTTATCCTTGGGCTTGCTTCGTCAGCATGATGCCAGATTGTGAGAAACAAGAATAAGCATTAATGTGGTGGTAGGTCAGTTAGCTTGGATGCTATGTGCGCCATTGAATGACTTGAATAGTATTTTTAAATTAATAATATTAGTTAATGTTTATTTGTCGTACCTCATTTAACCGCAGGATTTAGATTAATTTTGCGCTGTTTTTTGACCTTTGTCTTGAAACTTCATCTGATATGCCTATTATCCTAGTTGGATATATGGAAAACTATCTGCAAGCACAGATGTAACCTACAGGACTCGGAGTAGATTGCGA
>CAZVME010000066.1:0-18515 GCA_964628835.1 uncultured Gammaproteobacteria bacterium
TATTAAGGGAGCAACCATTAACTGCGGACTGCGCCTTGTCTTGAGTCATTTGTGGGCCTCTGATATGTGCCCTTTATACGTTACAGTACACTAGATGGCTGAGATCACTGCGCATTCACAATTGATCATCTTGGCCAGTGTGGCCCTGCTGCTGTTGCTGGCGGTGTCTCTCTGGCTGCGGCAGGCGCGTTTGTTGCGAGAGTTGCAGCGCAGTCGCCAGGGACAGGATGAGGAGCGTAATAGGCTGCAGGGGTTGTTTCGGGAGCAGGAGCGGGTGCTACAACGGCAGATGGCCGAATACCGCAGTTCCGGGGAGAAGGAGTCGCACCAGTTGCAACGCCACCTGTTGTTGCAGCTGTCGCGCCTGAATCAGCTGCTGGAGAAACGTTTTGGTGAGATGCAGAGTGGCGCCTCTGAGTCTCTGGGGCTTGGCTTTGAGGCGGTCAATCGGCAGCTTAGTGAGACCCTGCAACTCAATCGGGAAGAGCTGGGCAAGCGTTTCGACCATCTCACCGATTCCACCGATCAGCGCCTGCGGGAGATCAGTGGTCAGGTAGAGAAGCGTCTGGATGAGGGTTTCAAGCGCACCACAGAGACCTTCACCCGGGTGCTGGAGCACCTCTCTCGCATCGATGAGGCGCAAAAGCGCATCACCGAACTCTCCAGCAACGTGGTGAGTCTGCAGGAGGTGCTGGCGGACAAACGTTCCCGAGGCGCCTTTGGTGAGGTGCAGTTGGCGGCGCTGATTCGCAGTCTGTTGCCGGAGCGGGCGTTCTCGTTGCAACACACCTTGAGTACCGGGGTGCGGGCCGACTGCATGCTGTTTCTACCTGAGCCCAGCGGCCATATCGCCATCGATGCCAAATTTCCCCTGGAGAGCTTTCGGCGTATGACCGACCCCCAGCTGCCGGATATGGAGCGGGAGCGGGCTTCCAGCCAGTTTCGCCAGGATATCCGCAAGCACATAAACGATATTGCCGCTAAGTACATCATTGCCGATGAGACCTCAGATGGGGCGGTGATGTTTATTCCATCTGAGTCTATATTCGCCGAGATCCACGGCCACTATCCTGATCTGGTGGAGGAGTCCCACCGGCAGCGGGTGTGGTTGGTGTCACCCACCACTATGATGGCCATTCTCACCACCGCCAGTGCAGTACTCAAGGATGCCGCCACCAGGGAGCAGGTGCATGTGATTCAACTACATCTTAACTCCCTGTCCCAGGACTTTGGCCGTTTCCAGGAACGGATGGAGCGCCTCTCCAAGCACATCAATATGGCTCAGAAAGATGTGGATGAAGTGAATGTATCTGCGCGCAAGATCAGCAACCGCTTTGGGCAGATCGAAAAGGTGGAACTGGATCAGTTGCCAGAGCAAGGCGACCTGGTGACCGATTGAATTTTGACGCTATCAGCGGTTTTTTACCTGTTGCGGCCCATTATTGGGAGTTTTCCCTTTCCTTTGTCCGCTACAACTGTGGCATAATACGCCGCTTCAATAACTTTGAATCAGGTTAAATAACTATGAGTTTCTTGATTTCTGATGCTATGGCTCAAACTGCACCGGCAGCTGATCTGACTGGTGGTCTTGGTGGATTGGTCCTGCCGATTGGCTTGATCGTCATACTCTACTTTTTTATGATCCGGCCCCAGGTTAAGCGCCAAAAAGAGCAGAAAAAGATGGTGGATGCCCTGGCCAAGGGTGACGAGGTGCAGACCGAAGGTGGCATGATGGGAAAGATCACCAACATGGGTGATAACTTTATCCTGCTGGAGATTGCTGAAGGGGTTGAGGTGAAGATCCGCCGTCAGTCAGTGTCGACTGTGATGCCAAAAGGCACACTAAAGGAACTGTAATCCAATTTGTCACAGTGGCCCCGTTTCAGGTTATATCAATACCTGAACCGGTTTACTGAGTTCAAGAAGAACAGCAATGAATCGATATCCTCTCTGGAAGAATCTCCTGGTGGCGGTGGTGGTCTTAATCGGGCTATTTTTCGCCCTGCCCAACGCCTTTGATCAGGACCCATCTATAGAAGTCTCTGGTACCCGTCGTGCCAAGGTGGACACTGGTACTGAATCCAAGGTCAAAACGGCCCTGGAGTCAGCTGGTATCGCCTTCAAAGCGGTGGAGCCAGGCAATGACAAGCTGCTGATCAGGTTTAACGACTCTGAATCGCAGCTACTGGCCCAGGACAAACTGGCTACTGCCTTGGGTTCTGACTACGTGACAGCACTCACCCTGCTGCCGGATCTGCCCTGGTGGCTGGAGACGGTGGGCGCCCAGCCCATGTATCTGGGTTTGGATCTGCGCGGTGGTATCCATGTCTTGATCGACGTGGACATTGATGCGGCGGTAAAACAGGCCCTGGAGCGCTATCAGGGCGATATCCGCACCCAGTTGCGCGAAAACAAGCTGCGCTACGTAACCGTGGCCAGGAAGGATAATGCGGTATTGGTGAAGTTTCGGGATATGGCGCTACGCGACAAGGCGCTGGATGTGCTGGAAAAGCAGTTCCAGACTCTGAAGCTGGATAGTGTAGACGATGCCGGAGCCTTCTTTGTTACAGCCGCCATGGACCAGGCCGAGCAGAAAGAGGCACGCAGGTTTGCCCTGCAACAGAATATCACCACCCTGCGCAATCGGGTGAATGCCCTGGGCGTGGCCGAACCCATCATCCAACAGCAGGGTGAACGCCGGATTGTGGTGCAGCTGCCGGGGGCGCAGGATCCAAGTAAGATCAAGGAGCTTCTGGGGGCCACGGCCACCCTGGAGTATCGTCTGGAAGACACCGAAGGCAATCTGCAGGATGCTCTCGCCGGTAAGATCCCGGTCGGTTCCAAACTCTACAAGACGCGGGATGGACGCCCGATTCTGCTAAAGAAACGGTTGATCGTCACCGGCAATCAGATCACGGATGCCAGATCCGGGTTCGATCAAAATTCCGGTTCCCCCTCCGTGGTGGTGCAACTGGACGGGGCCGGTGGGCGCCGCATGCGTAATGTGACCTTTGAAAATGTAGGTAAACCCATGGCCGTGGTGTTTATCGAAAACAGGACCGAGACCCGCGAGGTGGATGGCAAGCTGAAAAAACGCAAGATGATAGTGGAGGAGGTTATTAGCGTCGCCAATATCCTCGAGCCCTTCGGTAGTCGTTTTCAGACCACCGGTCTGGACAGCTCAGGCGAGGCCCATGATCTGGCTCTCCTGCTCAGGTCCGGCGCCCTGGCGGCGCCTATCGAGATCGTGGAAGAGCGCACCATCGGCCCCAGCCTGGGACAGGATAATATCGACCAGGGGTTCCGCTCGGTGATGATTGGTCTGGTGATGGTGATGATCTTCATGGCCGTCTACTACCGGGTGTTTGGCCTAGTGGCGAACCTGGCCCTGATGATGAACCTGGTTCTGATCGTGTCGATTCTGTCGGCCCTGCAGGCCACCCTGACCTTGCCCGGTATTGCCGGTATTGTGCTTACCGTGGGTATGGCGGTGGATGCGAATGTGCTTATCTTTGAACGTATCCGGGAGGAGATTGGCGTGGGCAGTACGCCCCAGGCCAGCATCCACGCCGGTTATTCCAAGGCGCTATCCACCATTGTGGACGCGAATATTACCACCCTGATTGCGGCGGTGGTGTTGTTCAGTTTTGGTACCGGACCGATCAAGGGATTTGCTGTGACCTTGTTTATCGGCATCCTGACCTCCATGTTCACCGCAATCATTGGTACCAGGGCGGTGGTTAATCTAATCTATGGCAGCAAGCGGGTAAAGAGGCTGGCGATCTGATGCGGATTTATATCAGCGCCATATTTGAGACAAATTTATCGGAACAAGAACTGTAATGCAGATCTTAACATCCAAGCTGAATATTGATTTCATGGGTAAGAGCAAGTGGGCGCTGATTTTCTCCACTGTGGTTATTCTTACCTCCATTTTTTCGGTTATCATCCAGGGCATGAGCCTGGGGATTGATTTTACCGGTGGCACCCTGGTGGAAGTGGGTTATCAACAGGCGGCTGAGTTGAAACAGGTACGACAGGTGCTCACAGAGAGCGACTTCGGCGATGCCACGGTTCAGCACTTTGGTTCGCCCCGTGATGTGCTGGTGCGACTTGCGCCTAGAGATGATTTAAGTAGTGCTGACCTGAGTAATCGCGCCTTTAGCGCGATCAAGGATCTGGCCGGTGGGGCGGAACTACGCCGGGTGGAGTTTGTCGGCCCCCAGGTTGGTGATGAGCTGACCGAAGATGGCGGGTTGGCCATGCTCTATGCCCTGATCGGCATCCTGATCTATGTGGCGCTGCGGTTTGAATACCGCTTTGCCGTGGGTTCGGTCATCGCCATAGTGCATGACGTATTGGTCACCATCGGAGTGTTTTCGCTGTTTCAGATAGAGTTTGATCTGCCGGTGTTGGCAGCCATCCTAGCGGTTATTGGTTACTCTCTGAACGATACCATCGTGGTGTATGATCGCATCAGGGAAAACTTCCGACGTATGCGTAAAGGCTCTCCGCAAGAGATCATCAATGCCTCGCTGAATCAGACCCTCTCCAGAACACTGGTTACCTCTATCACCACACTGGTGGTGTTGATCGCGCTGTTCCTGTTTGGTGGAGAGATTATTCACGGCTTTGCGCTGGCGCTGATTGTGGGTGTGATAATAGGTACCTACTCATCTATATATGTAGCCAGTACCGCAGTCCTCAGTCTGGGTATCAGCAAGGCGGACCTGATGCCGGTACAGAAAGAGGGCGCTGAGACAGACGCAAGACCCTGAAAATTTAAGCTTACCAGCCACTGCATGGGTATTATTGCGGTGGTATTAGAATAGCCTGCTGGCTGGATGTACAATAGTCAGTAGGTTTTTTGTTTTGTTGGGGAAACTCTGTATACGTAGGAGGTTCCAAAAGCTGTAGCCCATGCGAAAGTGGCGGAATTGGTAGACGCGCTGGATTTAGGTTCCTGTGGGGTAACCCGTGAGAGTTCGAGTCTCTCCTTTCGCACCATTTAATCTAGCAATGCCCGAAGATTGGCATGCTGTTAACTTTTTATTACTCAATAGATAGGAGGGGCAACATCCGTTGCCCAGATGTGGCCCATGCAAGTTTCAGTTGAATCTAGTGAAGGACTCGAGCGCCGGATGACCGTTGAATTGCCCGCAGAGCAGGTAACTCAGGAGGTCGAGAAGCGCCTCAAGACCATCTCTCGCAGCGCCAAAGTCGATGGCTTCCGTCCTGGAAAGGTCCCGCTTTCAGTTATTCGCAAGCGCTACCTCGATCAGGTTCTGATGGAGGTTCACCAAGAGCTGATTCAATCCACCTATTTCGAGGCCCTGGGGCAGGAGAAGTTGCAGCCAGCCGGAGATCCGATGATTGAGCCGGTGCAGAAAGCGCCGGGTGAAGGCTTTGGCTACACCGCCGTGTTTGAGGTGATGCCGGAGATTGAGCTGGGCAATATATCTGAGCAGACCATCAAACGCCCGGTGGCTGAGGTCTCTGATCAGGATGTGGAACAGATGATTGAGAAGCTGCGCAAGCAGCGCACCACCTGGAACGATGTTGAGCGTGAGTCCAAAGATGGCGACCAGGTGACCATCAGCTTCAAAGGCATGATAAACGGCGAGGTGTTCGAGGGCGGTAATGCGGATAACGTCCCTCTGGAACTTGGATCCAACTCCATGATTGAGGGTTTTGAGCCGGGGCTGGTAGGTGCAAAAGCGGGTGAAAATCGTACACTGGAGCTCACCTTCCCAGAGGAATATCACGTTGAGAACCTGAAAGGAAAGGATGTGGTGTTTGAGGTGGAGGTGATAAAGGTTGCTGAGGCTGTAATTCCTGAGCTGGATGAGGAATTCATCAAGGCCTTCGGTATGGAAGACGGGAAAGTTGAAACCTTGCACAGCGAGATACGGTCAAACATGGAGCGGGAGTTGGAAGACAAGATCGGCTCCCTGGTTAAAGAGCGGGCCATGGATGCCCTGATTGCGGCCAATGAGATTGCCCTTCCTAAAGCTATGGTCAAGCAGGAAGCGCAGGCACTGAAGGAGCAGACCAAGCAGAATATGGAGCAGTATGGCCAACAGAGCAGCATGGATCTACCGCTGGACCTATTTGAAGATCAGGCAAAACGCCGAGTATCTTTGGGCCTGATCGTTGCCGAGGTGATTAAGGCAAACAATATCAAGCTGGATGAAGAGAAGGTCCGGGGAAAGATTGAAACGTTTGCTCAGACCTATGAGAAGCCACAGGAAGTAATCGACTATTACGCCTCTAACCAGGAGCAGATGGCCCTGGTGCAGAATATTGTCCTGGAAGAGCAGGTGGTAGAGTGGGTTATGGAGCAGGCAAAGGTTGAGGATGTGGAGTCAGGTTTCGAAGAGATTACTGCTTCCCAGCAACAGGCTGCAGGATAGGGTTGCACGTTAGCCGACTAAAGGATTTTTCCAGATGACCGATAAAGCAGGTATGAGCGCATTGGATACAACTAGCCTGGGCTTGGTCCCAATGGTGGTGGAGCAGACCGCACGCGGTGAGCGCTCCTACGATATCTACTCCCGTCTGCTGAAGGAGCGAGTGGTGTTTGTGGTGGGTCCAGTTGAGGATCACATGGCAAACCTGATCGTTGCCCAACTGCTGTTTCTGGAGTCGGAAAACCCGGATAAGGATATCAACATATATATCAACTCGCCCGGTGGCTCGGTTAGTGCCGGTCTGGCCATTTACGACACCATGCAGTTTATCCGTCCCCACATAAGCACCACCTGTATCGGGCAGGCGGCAAGCATGGGGGCCCTGTTGTTGACCGGTGGTGAGGCTGGAAAAAGATACTGTCTGCCAAACTCCAGAATGATGATTCATCAACCTTTGGGCGGGTTTCAGGGCCAGGCCTCGGATATTGCCATCCACGCCAAGGAGATCCTGACATTGCGCGATCGTTTGAACAAAATTATGGCTACACACACCGGGCAGGATTTTGCCACCATCGAACAGGACACAGAGCGGGATAACTTCATGGATGCGGCAGAGGCGGTAGAATATGGCCTCATCGACCAGGTGCTGTCAGAACGCACAGGGGGTGCGGAAGAGTAGTGTGTGAGTTGATTTAATGACCTGGAGAATACATGGTTTATTAGTGGTTGGTTGACGCTCCAGGTCTTGCGCTCAATTGGCAAATGTTTATTATGTGGGAAGTGACTTTGGTTGCGATTTGTGAGGAATTTGTATGAGTGATGACAAGAAGGGCTCAGGTGACGACGGAAAGTTACTCTACTGCTCTTTCTGCGGCAAGAGCCAGCACGAGGTGCGAAAACTGATAGCAGGTCCATCGGTGTTCGTGTGTGACGAGTGCGTTGAACTATGCAACGATATCATCCGTGAAGAGATGCATGACAGCAAGGATGAATCATCTAACAAGTTGTTGAAACCAAAAGAGCTTTATGCGCTTCTAGATCAGTACGTAATCGGCCAGCCTACAGCCAAGAAAGTCCTCTCTGTGGCGGTGTATAACCACTACAAACGACTGGAAACCGGCGCGAACAAAGATGAAGTGGAGATTGCCAAGAGCAATGTGCTGCTTATCGGCCCCACCGGGTCAGGCAAGACCCTGCTGGCAGAGACCCTGGCACGCATGCTTGATGTCCCGTTTACTATCGCCGATGCCACCACCCTGACCGAAGCCGGTTACGTGGGTGAAGATGTTGAGAACATTATTCAGAAACTGCTGCAAAAATGTGACTACGATGTGGAAAAGGCGCAGCATGGCATCGTCTATATAGACGAAATCGACAAAATTTCCCGCAAATCAGATAACCCATCCATTACCCGTGATGTCTCCGGTGAAGGCGTTCAGCAGGCCTTGCTGAAACTGATTGAGGGGACCGTGGCCTCGGTACCACCCCAGGGTGGACGCAAGCATCCGCAGCAGGAGTTCCTGCAGGTGGATACCTCTAGGATCCTGTTTATCGTCGGCGGTGCCTTTGCCGGCTTGGACAAGGTGATCCGCAGCCGCTCTGAGAAGGGTGGTATCGGTTTCTCTGCCGAGGTTCACAGTAAGGACGATAGCCGTAAAATAGGCGAGGTTTTACTTGAGGTGGAGCCGGAAGACCTGATCAAGTATGGACTGATCCCGGAATTTGTGGGGCGTCTGCCAGTGGTTGCGACCCTGGAAGAGTTGGATGAGGATGCCCTGGTCCAGATCCTTACTGAACCAAAAAATGCCCTAACCAAACAGTATGCCCGTCTGTTTGAAATGGAAGATTGCGAGCTGGAATTCCGCCAGGACGCGCTGCGTGCCATAGCGCTCAAGGCCATGGAGCGGAAAACCGGAGCCCGTGGCCTTCGCACCATTATGGAAAAAGTGCTCCTGGACACCATGTATGACCTGCCATCGATGGATGACGTAAGCAAGGTGGTTATCGATGGGTCAGTGATTGATGGTGAAAACTCCCCATACATCATTTTTGATGGCGGTGACAAGCAGTTGGCCGCTTCTGATTAATGCAATCAATCCTGGCCCCAAAAGGGATCACTCACTTCAATTAATTGACGGAAATGTGGGGGATGGGCTTGAAAACTGCCACATCAACCCACACCGTTAGATCAGTACCGGTAGCGTTTTGGCCCTGCTTGGCGGGGCTGGTGTCAAATCGGTTTTCCATGATCGTATCAATAACTGAAAGGCTGGTTGGTAAATGAGTTTCGACCACCACTTCGCCTGAGGATAACTACTATGGGTCAAGAAGATAAGAGCAACCCAGAAACTGTAGACGTTGTGACCGTCATACCGGTACTGCCATTGCGGGATGTGGTGGTGTATCCACATATGGTTATCCCACTGTTTGTGGGTAGGGAGAAATCCATCAAGGCTCTGGACGCAGCCATGGATGCCAATAAGCAGATACTGCTGGTGGCACAAAAAAGCGCTGAAACAGATGAGCCCACCGTGGAGGATATGCATGCGGTTGGCACCCTGGCCAATATATTGCAGCTGTTAAAACTTCCGGACGGAACCGTGAAAGTACTGGTGGAGGGCGAGAAAAGAGTGCAGCTGGTCCACCTGCCTGCAGATGAAGGTGAGTTCTTTACCGCTGAGTACATAACCCTGCAGGACGAAAATATCCTTCAAGAGCGGGAGATGGAGGTGCTGATGCGCTCCTCCTTCGACCTGTTTGATCAATATGTAAAACTGAACAAAAAAGTCCCGCCTGAGGTCCTGACCTCTCTCTCCAATATTGATGACCCCAGCCGACTGGCCGATACCATGGCTGCCCACATGTCGTTGAAACTGGGGGAGAAACAGTTGGTGCTGGAGATGCATGACATACAGCAGCGGCTGGAGCACCTGATGACTCTGATGGAGTCAGAGAGTGATCTGCTACAGATGGAAAAGAAGATTCGCGGTCGGGTCAAACGCCAGATGGAGAAGAATCAGCGTGAGTACTATCTGAATGAGCAGATGAAGGCGATTCAGAAAGAGCTGGGTGATATGGATGATGTGCCCAACGAGATTGAGGATCTGGAAAATAGAATAGAAAAATCCGGCATGAGTAAGGAGGCAAAAACCAAGGCTCAGGCTGAACTTAACAAGCTCAAGCTGATGTCCCCTATGTCAGCGGAGGCCACGGTTGTAAGAAATTACATCGATACCCTGGTAAGTGTACCCTGGAAGAAACGTTCCAAGATACGACACGATCTGAAGATGGCCGAAGATGTGCTTGAGGCGGATCACTATGGCCTGGAAAAGGTCAAAGAGCGTATTACAGAGTATCTTGCTGTGCAGCAGCGGGTACGTAAGCTGAAAGGTCCAATCCTGTGTCTGGTAGGCCCTCCGGGCGTAGGTAAGACCTCGGTGGGACAATCCATTGCGCGCGCCACCAGCCGTAAGTTTGTACGCATGTCCCTGGGTGGGGTACGGGACGAGGCAGAGATACGCGGGCATCGTCGCACCTATATTGGGGCCATGCCCGGAAAGATCATCCAGAACCTGTCCAAGATCAAGACTCGTAATCCACTGTTTCTTCTGGATGAGATAGACAAAATGGCTATGGACTTCCGTGGCGACCCCGCTTCGGCACTGCTGGAGGTACTGGATCCGGAGCAGAACAATACCTTCGGTGACCACTATCTGGAGGTGGATTTTGATCTGTCAGAGGTGATGTTTGTTGCCACTGCCAACTCACTGAATATTCCGGCGCCACTACTGGATCGCATGGAGGTGATTCACCTCTCAGGCTACACCGAAGATGAGAAGGTGAATATTGCCATCCGTTACCTGGTGCCCAAGCAGATGGAGCATCATGGGTTAAAAGATGATGAGCTGGGAATTGATGACGATACCATCCGCGACATCATTCGTTACTACACCAGAGAGGCTGGAGTGCGAAATCTGGAACGTGAAATATCCAAGATATGTCGCAAGGTGGTAAAGGATATCCAGCTTAACCATATAGAAGAAAAAATCAGCGTAACCACCAAGGGTTTAAGCAAATATCTAGGGGTTAAGAAATTCCGGCATGGTCTGGCCGATGAGAAAGATCAGGTCGGGCAGGTTACCGGTTTGGCATGGACCGAGGTTGGTGGTGAACTCCTCACCATAGAAGCGGCCCTGATGCCAGGCAAGGGCATACTCAGTCATACCGGGCAGCTGGGTGATGTGATGCAGGAGTCGATTCAGGCCGCTATGACCGTGGTGCGAAGCCGTGCCAATGTATTTGGCCTGAAGAATGATTTCTATCAGAAGAATGATGTGCATATCCATGTTCCTGAAGGAGCCACACCCAAGGACGGCCCCAGTGCTGGCATCGGAATGTGCACCAGTCTAGTCTCGGCCCTTACCAATATACCGGTGCGTGCCGATGTTGCCATGACCGGAGAAATCACCTTGCGGGGTGAGGTACTGCCCATCGGTGGATTGAAGGAGAAACTGTTGGCCGCACATCGTGGTGGAATAAAGACGGTTATCATTCCGAATGAAAATGAGCGTGATCTGGTGGAGATACCGGAGAATATAAAACAGAATCTGGAGATTAAGCCGGTGCGTTGGATTGATGAGGTCCTGGATATAGCCCTGATCCAGATGCCTGTGGCTCTATCTACGGCAAAAAATAATGGGCCGACGGAGGGTGATTCCAAGGAGGCTGCTGCCAAAGCAGAGGATGATGAAGGTGCGAAAGACCTTACTCATCATTAGGGAATCTCTGATTTATTCAGGGCTTACCTGAACTAGCCATTATTTATTTGAATATCGCTGTATCGGATAGAGTGGGCGTCAGCTATTATGATACCCACACGCAGTTGTTTACTGGGCGTATCAAAATTGTGATCATGCCCACAGAGCGGGCCACGTGTTTTTGAAATAATGGTCTGTGTTGGTTCTGCAACCGTGCAGTTATACAAAATAGGAACCATGTTGGTTCAATGCATAAAAAACACGCTTTTGTCTCTTGCCGCGCTTGACAGTTGTTTCTCACGCTTGGTATAAATTGACCCCGTTTTCGCGCATGATAGAATCATCGATAACAACTACTTATTCCACGCTCACTATTGGGTGATGGAACCACCTGAAGGGAGAAAAAATTCCATGAACAAGACCGATTTAATTGATGCAATTGCGGAGTCTGCAGACATATCCAAAGCAGCCGCAGCCCGAGCACTGGATGGCTTTGTAAGCGCAGTAACTGATGCCCTTAAAAAGGGTGATCAAGTGTCCCTGGTCGGTTTTGGATCCTTCACCGTACGTGAGCGTGCGGCCCGTACTGGACGCAACCCTCAGACCGGTGCAACCATAAATATCAAGGCATCAAAAAATCCTGCATTTAAGGCTGGTAAAGCTCTTAAGGATGCCGTAAACTAGCGCGCTTTCTCAGGGTGCTTAGCTCAGCTGGGAGAGCATCGCCCTTACAAGGCGAGGGTCGCAGGTTGGTTAGAATACCGGCCTGTCACGCCGGTGGTCGCGGGTTCGAGTCCCGTCCACTCCGCCAATAACTGAGAGCTAAGCGGGGTGTCCATAGGATGCCCCGTTTCTCTTTTCCCACCGAAGAAAGCATCTTCTGATCACGGGATAAACTTCATGCTCCAATTAATCAGAGAAAAAGCTCAGGGTTGGATCGCCTGGGTAATCGTCATTCTAATCAGCGTTCCCTTTGCCCTGTGGGGTATTCAGGAGTACCTGGGTGTTGGTTCCTCTGCTGTGAAGGTATCGGTCAACGACCGTGAGATTTCAGAGCGCGAGTTCGACAACAGCTATCGCCAGTTTCGTGAGCAGTTACGTCAACGCATGGGCAAGGAGTACCGCCCGGAACTGGTGGACGACAAACTGCTGCGAAAAGAAGTACTCGAATCCATTATCAATAGCGAACTGATTCATCAGCAGACAGTTGAGCTGGGGATGCGCACCAGCGATGATGTGCTGCGTGAGATAATCAAGAGCAGCCCTTCGTTCCAGGTGGGTGGATCATTTAGTCAGGTCGCCTACGAGAATGGCGCCCGCAGGCAGGGAATGACCACCGAAGGCTATGAATTACAGATGCGCCGTCTGATTACATCTGATCAACTGATCAGGGGCGTCAGTGGCTCGGAGATTGTAACTCCGGCAGAATTGGAACAGAGCCTGCGTCTGGTGGATCAACGCCGCAAACTGGATTACCTGATCATTCCAGCCTCCGACTATGTCTCCAAGGTAGAGCTGAAGCAAGAAGAGGTGGAGTCCTACTTCAACAGCAAGCAACAGGCCTTCATATCACCAGAGCGGGTAAAACTTGAGTACCTGCAACTTGACATCAACAATATTTCCAAGACGGTCAAGGTGGGCGAAGAGGAGCTTCTGGGCTATTACGATCAGAACAAGAGCAACTATGTGGTGCCGGAAGGACGCCGGGCCAGCCATATCCTGATCCTGGCCGAAGACCAGAAAGACCAGGCCGCACTGGCCAAGGCCCGCGCTACGGCAGAGGCCACCCTTGCCAGGGTGAACGCAGGTGAGGATTTTGCCCTGGTCGCCAAGGAGGTGTCACAGGATCCAGGTTCTGCTGAGAGTGGTGGAGATCTTGGTTTCTTTGGCAAGGGGGTTATGGACCCAGTATTTGAAAAGGTGGTCTTTGCACTGGATAAGGGTGTCCTGAGTGGATTGGTTCAGACCCCGTTTGGTTTTCATATCATCAAACTTACAGATATCCGACCGGCAGCTGGTAAATCATTTGAGCAGGCGCGAGCTGATCTGTCTGAGGCTTATCAGAAAGAGCAGGCAGGGCGTCTATTCTATGAGTATGCAGAGCGCCTGGGAGATCTGGCCTATGAAGACCCGGATAGCCTGGAGCCTGCGGCAGATGCTTTGGGCCTGAAGGTCCAGACCAGCGACTGGATCGGGCGTGAGGGTGGTACCGGTGTTTTGGCCGCAGGTCGTGTTATCACCACCGCGTTCAGCGAAGATGTTCTGGTGCAGCGCCACAATAGCGAACTGCTGGAGCTGGGAGCTGAACAGGTCCTGGTACTGCGGGTGGTTGAGCATGAGGAGTCACGGCCGCAGTCACTGGATAAGGTGCGAGGAGAGATTGAGTCTATACTCAAGCAGCGCGGCGCAGCACAGTTGGCCGAGCAGAAGGGCCAGGAGCTGATGGCTGCACTGACTGCCGGGGCCGACATCGAGCAACTAGCCGGTGAACATAGTGTCAAGCTGCATCAGGCTGGAGTAATCGGGCGTGCCGCCAAGGAGATTCCGCTGCAGATACTGAACACTCTGTTTACCATGTCCAAGCCGGATGGCGAAAAACCGGCGTATGGAAAAACCACATTGCGTAACGGCGACCATGCGGTGATTACCCTGTATCAGGTGACCGACGGCTCGATTGATACTCTGGGAGAAGCGGATCAGAGTAAACTTAAAAAATCTCTGGAACGCATGCTTGGCCAGAGCAATTTTGACCATATGATTAGAAACGTGCGGGATGGTTCAGAGATATTAATTTCAGAAGAGAAAAAATAATCTGCTGGCGTTTTCTTGAAGACCTTGACGCATTAAATAATCAAAGATAGGCCGGTTTACGCTGGCCCACGAGCTGCATTATCAGTACTTGCTGTAGTATTACTATAGTGGCGCAGTGATGCCTTGCCGTGAACAGGCTGGACATCATCTAGTAAGGTTGCTCGGTTAATAGTATTAAGAATAAAAAAGGGCAGGTGCATAGCGCCCGCCCTTTTTATTTCGTGAGTATCAGACTTAGCCCGTTACCATGCCCACTATGTGGTAGCCGGAGTCTACATACAGAACATCACCGGTGATGCCAGATGCCAGATCAGAGCTGAGAAACGCAGCGGCGTTGCCCACTTCATCGATGGTTACATTGCGTCTGAGTGGTACATGCTTCTCCGCCTCGTCCAGCATGCTTTTGAAGCCTTTGATGCCAGAGGCGGCGAGGGTGCGGATAGGACCGGCAGATATGGCGTTGACCCTGACCCCTTCCGGGCCCATGGAGTCGGCGAGATAGCGCACGTTGGCCTCCAGGCTGGCCTTGGCGATACCCATTACATTGTAGTTAGGGATGGTGCGCACTGCACCCAGATAGCTCAGGGTAATGAGGGAACCGTTTCTGCCCGCCATCATCTCCCGCCCGGCCTTGGCCAGGGCGGCAAAGCTATAAGCGCTGATGTCATGGGCCACGGCAAAGCCCTCTCTGGTAACTGCATCGATATAGCTGCCTTCCAGTTGATCGCGAGGTGCGAAGCCAATGGAGTGGACTATGCTGTCCAGGCCATCCCAGGATTTACCCAGCTCGGTAAATACGTTCTCGATCTCCTCGTCACTGGTGACGTCCAGGGGCAGGGTGAGGTTGGAGTCGAATTCCGCAGCGAATTTCTCCACCCGTCCCTTCAGCTTGTCTGATTGATAGGTGAAGGCAAGTTCAGCCCCTTCACGATGCATGGCCTTGGCGATGCCATAGGCGATTGAACGGTTGCTGGCTACGCCAGTAATAAGGATGCGCTTATCTTGTAAGAAACCCATAGGAATGCCTTAATGCTCTAGTCTGGTTTTTGGCTGACAACGGCGCTACAGAATGCGATGATTCACTCTGTACAGATTGCCGTAACTTAATTGGGTACAGTACCGGAAAACGACACTTTGGAAAAGAACTCTAAACAGACGATGGGTGGAAATGGAAGTGGATGGCTGCCGGTGGTGTGGTTTATGGCCATTTTTCTCACCGTGCTGCTCTCAGGCTGTGATCAGACCGCCCTGAATAGTCCATATTCCCGTGCTGAATCCGAACAGAATGTGATCTACAGCTCCTTCTCGGAGCGACCCAAGCACCTGGACCCGGTACGCTCCTACAGCTCCAATGAGTACGCCTTCATCGGGCAGATCTATGAGCCGCTGTTGCAGTATCACTATTTGAAGCGCCCCTACCAGTTGGTACCACTGGTGGCAGAGCAGGTGCCAGTACCGCGCTATCTGGACTCTGCCGGATCCGAACTTCCCAAAGATGCCGCTGAGAAGGATATTGCCATCAGCGAATATGAGATCAGACTGCAAAAGGGAGTACGCTATCAGCCCCACCCGGCCTTTGCCAGTGACAAGGATGGAAGTCATATCTACCATGACCTGAACCCGGAGCGGATTGCCGCCGCCAACAAGCTGTCTGATTTCCCTGAGACTGGCAGTAGAGAGATGACGGCGGCTGACTATATCTACCAGATTAAGCGTCTGGCCAATCCCCGGCTGCACTCTCCTATTGCCGGCCTGATTGGACAGTACATCATTGGCTTCAAGGAGTTTGGTCAACAGGTGGAGTCGGCTGCAAAGCAACAGCAGCAGGCCAGTGGTGAAGAAAAACCCTTCGTGGATCTGCGTCAGATACCCTTGACTGGTCTGGAGCATACCGGACGCTACAGTTTCAAGATTCGGGTGCGGGGCAAGTACCCGCAACTGGTGTATTGGATGGCGATGCCATTTTTCTCCCCCATGCCCTGGGAGGCTGACCTGTTCTACTCCCAGCCGGGTATGGACAAGCGCAACATAAACCTTAACTGGTATCCGGTGGGTAGCGGTCCATTTATGTTGTCTGAGAACAATCCGAACCTGCGCATGGTGCTGGAGCGTAATCCAAATTTCCATGGCGAGATATATCCTGAGACTGGCGAAGAGGCTGACAGAAAAACCGGGCTGCTGCGGGACGCGGGAAAGACCATGCCGTTTATCGACAAGGCGATCTATAGCCTGGAGAAAGAGAGCATCCCCTATTGGAATAAGTTCCTGCAGGGCTACTACGACACCTCAGGGGTCTCTTCAGACAGCTTTGATCAGGCGGTGCAGTTTTCTGACCAGGGGGAGGTGGGGCTAACCAATTCCATGCGGCAGAAGGGGATTGATTTGCTCACCGCAGTCACCACCTCTATCTTCTATATGGGTTTCAACATGGCCGATCCGGTGATCGGTGGGGGGTCGGAACGGGCCAGACTTTTGCGCCGCGCCATCTCCATTGCGGTGGATTATGAAGAGAATATATCTATCTTCTCCAACGGCAGGGGAATTGCGGCCCAGGGTCCCATTCCGCCGGGGATATTTGGTTTCAGATCAGGCGAGGCTGGCATAAACCGATATGTCTATGATGCAGTGGATGGAAAACCGAAACGTAAGTCCATCACTGTGGCCAAGGAGCTACTAAATAAGGCGGGCTATCCGAATGGGCGTGATGCCAAGACAGGACAGGCCCTGACCCTGTACTTTGATACTGCATCTGCCGGGCCGGATGGAAAGGCCAGGCTCAACTGGATGCGAAAGCAGTTTACCAAACTGGGTGTTCAACTGGTGATCCGCGCTACGGATTACAATCGGTTTCAGGACAAGATGCGCAAGGGCAAGGCGCAGATATTTATGTGGGGTTGGAACGCCGACTATCCTGACCCGGAGAACTTCATGTTTCTACTATATGGCCCCAACAGCAAGCTGGAACATGGGGGGGAGAATGCGGCCAACTACAACAACCCCAAGTTTAATGCCCTGTTCGATCGGATGAAGAACATGAGCAATGGAACGGAGCGCCAACAGATAATTGACGAGATGCTGGAGATCCTGCGCTGGGACGCCCCCTGGTCCTGGGGTTTTCACCCTAAGGCGTTCTCCCTGTTCCACTCCTGGTACAGTAATGTGAAACCCAATCTGATGGCCAACAATACCCTCAAGTACAAACGGGTAGACCCGCAGATACGCAGCAGGTTGCAGCGGGAGTGGAACCGCCCCATCTTCTGGCCGATATGGGGTTTTGTCTTGCTACTGATAGCTACAGCAATACCCGCTGTGGTGGTCTACCGTCGCCATGAGAGGAGTGTCGCCCAATGATGGCCTATATCATCCGGCGTATCCTCTACGCCATCCCCATCCTGATTGGGGTGAATATTTTTACCTTCGTGCTGTTCTTTGTGGTGAACACCCCGGATGACATGGCGCGCATGCATCTGGGGATGAAGCGGGTAACATCCGAAGCGGTAGAGAACTGGAAACAGGAACGTGGTTACAACCGCCCGCTGTTGTATAACTCCGAGGTCGCGGGAACGGACAAGATAACCGACACCATATTCTTTCAGAAATCGGTAAAGCTGTTCCGGTTTGATTTTGGCTCTTCAGACAGTGGGCGGGATATCGGCTACGACATCTCCCAACGTATGTGGCCCAGTCTGGCCATCGCCATCCCGGTTCTATTGGTAGGGTTGTTGGTAAATATAAGCTACGCACTACTGATCGCCTTCTTTCGCGCCACCTACATAGATATCTGGAGCGTAGTGCTGTGCGTGGTGCTGATGTCCATCTCCGGGCTGTTCTACATCATTGGAGGCCAGTACCTGGTGAGTAAACTGCTGCACCTGGTGCCCATATCCGGCTATGCCACCGGGATGGGGGCGGCAAAATTTCTGATCCTGCCGGTGATCATCGGGGTGATAGGTGGCATAGGTTCAGGTACCCGCTGGTATCGCACCCTGTTTCTGGAAGAGATCAACAAGGATTATGTGCGTACGGCGCGGGCCAAGGGGCTGTCTGAAACCTTGGTGCTGTTTCGGCATGTACTGAAGAACGCCATGATCCCCATTCTCACCGGCGTGGTGGTGGTGTTGCCACTGCTGTTTATGGGCAGCCTGATAACCGAGTCCTTCTTTGGTATTCCCGGCCTGGGCAGTTACACCATTGATGCAATCAGTCGTCAGGACTTTGCCATAGTGCGCTCCATGGTGTTTCTGGGTTCGGTACTCTACATATTCGGACTGTTGCTGACTGATATCTCCTACACCCTAGTGGACCCACGGGTAAGGCTTAGCTAGAGCCGGTCCAGAAACACTGGTTCAAACCGCAAAGATCGCAAAGAAAACGCATTGTTAATCAATATATTAACTTCGCGCTCTTTGCATTGTTCGTGGTTAATATTTTGTTTCCGGATAGACACTAGCTAGAAACGGATATACCTGACGGCACCCTGGGCATCATTAAACTGCAGTGGATATCTCCCCCGCTGCCAGCCATGGGGAGCGAAGCG
>CAZVME010000067.1:0-18354 GCA_964628835.1 uncultured Gammaproteobacteria bacterium
GCTGGATATCTCCGAGGCCCTGAAGCAGGGTAACCGCGATACTGCCGCCGGCCGCCTGCTGATGGAACGGGGCGAGATCAGTGGCCGCACCGCCGGACGTTTTCGCAACGTGCAGGAGATCATCAATCTGCCCATCACCCTGCCCGGCAAGGATGGAAAATCCCGCATGGTGTATCTGGGAGAGGTGGCTCAGGTGATCGACGGGGCCGAAGAGGAGCGCCTGCGGGTGCGCCATAACGGCCTGCCCGGGATCAAGCTCTCCATCCAGAAACAGCCCCAGGCCAATACGGTCTCGGTGGTGGACGCTGTAAACGCACGTCTGGCCCAGCTGCAGGCGGACAAGCTGATCCCCCAGGATATCCAGATAGACACGGTGGACGACCAGGCCCTGTATGTACGCCGTGCCCTGAACAACGCCGTCACCGCCGCCTCCAGCGGTGCTATCCTGGCCATGGGTGTGGTGTACCTGTTTCTGGGTAGCCTGCGCCGCACCCTGATCATAGGTAGCGCCATCCCTATCGCCATCCTGGTCACCTTTACCCTGATGGCCAGTGGCAACCTCACCCTGAACATCATGACCCTGGGCGGGCTGGCTCTGGGCATCGGCATGCTGGTGGACAGCACCATCGTTATGCTGGAGAACATCTACCGGCACCAGCGCGAAACAGGAAATGGTCAGGACAGTCGATTCGACACCACCGCCTCTGTGGAGGCCGCAGCCGAAGTTAATAGCGCCATTGTGGCCTCCACCTCCACCAATCTGGCGGCAGTGCTGCCATTCCTGTTTATCACCGGTCTGGTGGGGCTGCTGTTTCGGGAGCTGATCTTCACCATCTCGGCCGCCATCGCCGCCTCCATGCTGGTGGCCCTGACCCTGGTTCCGGCTCTGGCCGGGCGCATCCAGGCCAAAAGCGAAGGAGTGTTACGGCGTGGAGTAAACCTGGTCATGGACCGTCTACGCGACGGCTATACGTTTCTCCTGGGACATCTGCTCAAGGTGTACTGGTTGATTATTATCCTGTTCATAGGGGGGCTGGTAACCTCTCTCAACCACTTTTCCGATACCAAACAAATCTTTCTGCCCAATCTGGACGAAGGCAGGGTCAGCATATATATCACCGCCGACCGTGGCATTAATCTCTCCAGTATGAACTTGGTGACCTCCAGGCTGGAAAAGCTAATGGCAGTACAGCCGGAGGTGGAGGGCATCTTCACCATAGTGGGCGGTAGCGTCTTTGGCCGCTCCCAGCATGAGTCACCCAACCGCGCCAGTATCAAGGTGCAACTGCGGCCCGGGCCAGAACGTGGCGGCAGCAGCATGCAGTGGATCCAGCGCATGCGCCAACAGGTGGCAGCCATGCAACTGGCCGGAGTAAAGGTGCATATGCGTATGCGCAGCATCCGGGGTATCCGTCTGAACCGCAGTGACGATGACCTGGCCTTTCGTATCAAGGGCCCAGAACTACATGTACTAGAGGAGATCGCCCACCGGGTAACTGAACGTCTGGACGGGGTGGCCGGCCTGCGCAACGTGCAACACTCATCTGAAGACCGGAATCAGGAGCTGTCGGTTCAGGTGGACCGGGAACGCGCTGCAGCCTATGGATTGGCGGTGGAGGATATCGGCAAGGTGGTGCGCTTCGCCCTGGAGGGCAGCAACGTTACCGACTTCATCACCGATGACCGCTCCATCGATGTGCTGTTGCGGCTGGACCGCAGTGGCATGTCCAATCCATCAGATGTAGAGAACATCATCCTGTTCAGCAACACAGAGCCCCGGGTACCGGTGCGCCTGTCGGATATCGCCCAGGTCAATCTGGTGGCGGCCCCGGCTGCCATCATGCGCGATCAGCAGCAGCGGATCGTAGAGGTAACCGCCGGTATGGCGGCTGGAGTGACTTTGTCACAGGCCTTGAATGACGCACGGAACCAACTGGAAGGATTGGAGATTCCTGCCGGCTACAGCCTGTACGACGCGGGCAGTCTGGAGACCCTGCAAGAGGGACAGGACCTGAGTATGCAGCTACTGATGCTGGCACTGTTTTTGGTGTTTGTGGTGATGGCAGTACAGTACGAATCTCTGCGCAATCCGCTGGTGATCATACTCAGCGTACCCTTCGCCTCCATCGGTGTGATACTGGGTCTGGAGTGGACCGGACTACCGATCTCCATGCCGGTGTGGCTGGGTCTGATCATGCTGGCAGGGATTGTGGTGAACAACTCCATCGTACTGGTGGAGTATATCGAGATAGAGCGCAGCCGGGGTATGGAACTGATCCCGGCCATCATTGCAGCGGCCCACCTGCGGCTGCGTCCGATCCTGATGACCACACTTACTACGGTAGTGGGAATGCTGCCACTGGCCATGGCCCTGGGCGAGGGCTCGGAGATGCTGCAACCGCTGGCAGTTACCATCGTCTCCGGCCTGCTGTTCTCCAGTCTGGTGAGCCTGCTGTTGGTGCCATCTTTTTATCGGTTGTTGGCCAAACGATAAAAATCTCTCGCGCAAAGACGCAAGGCACGCCAAGAGAATCAAAAAAGATCAATACATGAGATTTCGTTACTTTGCGTTCTTGGCGTCTTGGCGAGAGTTAATGATCAGACCCTGGATCAACACTCAGACCCTAAATAGAGATTCCGGCTCTGACCTCTGCCCATAGCGCCTCATAGGCAGCACTGGCTGGTCCTCTGGCGGCATACTCCATCAACGGCTGACGAAATACCCCCATGCGCTCCACGTCACTGGCGTAAGGGATATGGGATGTGAGCAGTTCATCATAGTGATACGGCAGCTGTTCCAGCATCTCAATATGCATACGTTTTCGTCGGTCTACCATGGAGAAAAACGGCATGATTTTCAGATCACCCAGGCCGTTGGCGGCCACAAAATCCAGCAGCTGGCGGTAGGTGCGCAGTGACAGGGTGGTGGGAATAGTGGGGACCAGCAGTGCATCGGTGGCCTGAAAGATGTTCTCCGATACCAAGGAGATGCTGGGTGGGCAGTCGAGAAAGATCAGGTCGTACTCATAGGAGAGGGGACGCAACAGCTTCAACAGCCGCAACGCCGGTTTCTTTGCCTCATCCAGTAACAGATCCATATTGCGATAGGAGAAATCTGCCGGTAACAGATCCAGGTTTTCAAAGTCAGTTCCCTTGATCAGATCATCCAGATCTATCTTGCCCCGCAACAGCTTCTTACTACCACCCTTGACCTTGGGCTTAATACGAAAATAGAAGCTGGCCGCCCCCTGGGGGTCCAAATCCCATACCAGGGTTCTATACCCCTGTCTGGCCGCGAGGTAGGCTAGATTTACCGCTGTGGCCGTCTTACCCACTCCCCCCTTGATGTTGTAGACCCCGAGGATGCGCATCACCGTTTGCCCCTCTTGGTTCCCGATGCAAGCAGGCTGCGAAACATACGCTGGTTTTGCGGACAGGAAAAACTGGTGAAGCGCTGTGCAAACTTCAAGTGCACCTGTTGCTGCCGCCGCAACAGGCCATCCACCAGCATGCCCATGGCCAGCAGGGTGTCATGTGGCGTCTCTCTCTCCTCCACCATCTGCCGCGCATACTCGCGCAGCTTGTCTGCCTGCACCTCAAGGTCCTGAAAGTCGCCAAGATTGTCCAGCAACTCTTTCAATGCCTTGATCAGGCTGGAGATCTTTTTGTTTGGATACAGGTGCCGGAAAAATTCCATAAGATAACGCAGTTTTTTACACTCCTTGCGCAGATCATGCAGGCTCTCAGCCGGAGATTCATCATTGATCTCCGAACCATGTTTCAGCACCCGCCGGTACATCTTGTGGATGCGCCGATTTGCCAGTTGCACAATCGGCGTTGCCGCATCGGGTGGGTTATCGGCCTGATCATCAGATGCGGTCGTCTCAAGGAAGTCACGCCACTCTTTCAGCAGTTTGCGAAAGTGCGGTGAGTTGATCTTCTGCACCAAAATACGTTGCTCCATCTTCTGGTGTTTTTCCAGAAAATCATGCAGAGGATTAAGGTCGTCCCGAAACCTCTGTGGCAGGCTGTCCCGGTAGTTATCAAACCCCAGAAGAAATACATCCATATCCCGGGTGGGGCCAGTAACCTGCCCCACCCAGGCCAGACGTGACTTGAATCTATCCAGCTCTGCATCACTGAATACACCCTTTATCTGGGTCAAGCCCGAGCGGGTTCGACGCACCGCCACCCGCAGGTCATGCAGAAATTCCGAATCCAGGTCGGCCTTCATCCCCGGTATGTTTGTCTCGATGATATCCAGCAGATGGAGATGGATCTGCTTGGCCGCCAGATCAGAGCGCAGCTTCGGGTCGAAGCTGAAACTGAGTTTGGAGCTATAGTCGCCAGCCTCTCTTCCAATGGCCTGTAACGACTCGTCCATGATACTGACTTTGGCAACGGTGAGACTGAATTTATCTCGCAACAACTTCTGCATGCAGATCAGTGGCTTTGGGTAACCCCGCACCGGCAGCAGTCTGACACTGTAGCCGCAAAACCAGTACTTCCCACTTCCAGGAGCCCGGCTGCTGTTTTGTTCCACCAAGACACGCAGAACCGTCTTCTCGGCGCTGTCCAGTAGACGCAATGAACGCACCCGACTTTTTGTCTCCACCTGTGGCAACAAGGACCTGACACCCAGCAACCGCGCAACCGAATCCTGAATCGGGCCCGGGGGAATATCGGCAGAAAACTTGGGGCTGGCCCCAGTTAGTACAGCCCGTACGCTGGGGGCCAGTTTGGGAATGCCACTCTGATGCAACCGGGTGACCCCATCTCCCTGTTCGGTCCAGAGAGTTATCCCACGGGAGTAGAGACGCCAGTCAAAACTGTCCAGAAAGGTGTGAGTGACTATACGGGTGGGTTCCTCCAGCAGGCTGTGATGCTTGTGAATGGCGGCCATTACCTCATCCAGATGCATTTCACCCGGTATGGAAAGGCGCACTTCCTGTTGTTTGGTCATATTACTCCGTGCAGTAGCCGCCACCAGAAACATAGGGCAAATCTTGCGTAAGAGGCTGTGGTGTGATCAGCGAAAAAGCAACATGCTTAAAGCTGTTCTACTCTTATACGTGATTATCAAGAAATCCGGTAGCCCTGAAAGTCTCAGGGCCAATTGAACAGGATTTTGATTTTTATCGCCACCTGATCAAGTTTTAATGACTATAATTCTTAGCGGTGTTGCGGTACAGGGGGTTATCAACTGTAAGTTTCGGTTTCCAAACTCGGCACCGACCCATATATATACCATTTTGCAGGGAGCATTGTGTCTAATAATCCAATAGCAAGCGTTTCGGTGGGGATAATCAAACCACAGATTTTTGGCATCTATACTGCCATGCTGCCGCCCAATGCCTGGACGGATGTGATTAAAATAAAAATATCTGGTCTGCAAACCACGTATGGTGAGTACATGGCCTCTAGAGCATGAAGCCCAGTCATAGCAATATATTCTGCTACCTGCTGCTTCTGGGATTAGGCATCACCCTACTGACACTGAATCCACTGCAGCTTGACACCGCCAGACATCAGGCAGTTGTCGAGGATCTTAACCAGCTCAAGCGGTTAAACTCAAATATTGACAGAGAACTACTACACATCGGCTTTTCTCCCTCCCAGCACTTTGACAGCATCACTGTATCTATCCGTAACATCCGTACTCTGAAAAGCTCTCTACTGGAACAGGAGGTAAGCGGCATAGCTGGAGTCGAAGTACTGCTGGAACAGATGGATCATGAATTGGAGCGGAAGATACAGGCATCGGAAAAGGTGGTGTCCAATTTTGCAGCGCTGAATAAATCCCTGCACTTTCTCCCCATACTGGTTGATGAGTTCACTATCCAGACTGACAACAAGTGGAACTCCCTAGTGCGACAACTTACCATGGAGATCATACAGTTCAACAGGGATCCCAGCGACAACAGAAAGCTGTCAATAAACTCAAATCTAGCACAACTTGAGGGACTGGTTATACCGGATACAACACAGCAGCTACGCCAGTCAATCCAGACCCATACCGAGACGATCATTACCGCCAGAGAGCAAGTGTCTGGAGATATTCGTGCTCTGTTCAGCATACCCACAGAACGGATTCTGGACCGGCTATCCACACGCTACGCCACCCATCAGATTCACACCATTGATAGCGCCAAGCAGCTGCGTTATCTGCAAAACCTGATCATCTTAATCCTGATAGCAGGTATCGCCTACTTCATAAGCCGGATCAAATCTTCCAAGATTACCCTGCGTCAAAATGAAGAGCGGCTGATGCATGCATTGGAAGGCGCCAACAATGGCCTGTGGGACTGGAATATCAAAAGCGACACACTATACCTGAGCCCACGTTTTGAAATAATGCTGGGGTATGACCCAGGTGAGATTGTACCCACAATAACCGACCTAAAGACCCTCATCCACCCGAAGGAGATAGATCTGGTGAGAAACAGGCTTCGGGAGCACCTTAAGGGCAACTCAGCTATATTTGAGAGCGAACACAGATTCAGAAAGAAGGATGGAACCTGGGTCTGGACCCTGGTTTGTGGCAAGGTGGTTGAAAGAGACCAGGAACAGAAAGCCATACGCATAGTTGGAACGCAAACAGATATAAGCGAACGTAAAATTGCCGAGGAGCAGCTGCAACAGGGTTCGATGGTATTTGAAACTGTCTCTGAGGCCGTAATGATATGTGACCGTAAGAATAAGATTGTCGCGGTCAACCAGGCCTTTAGCAACATAACCGGGTATACCGAACAAGAGGTGCTTGGCAAGAACCCCAGGATACTCAGCTCTGGCAAACACGACCAGAACTTCTACCACAAGATGTGGAAAGATCTAAGCACCACCGGGGTATGGCAGGGCGAGATCTGGAACCGAAAAAAGGATGGTGCAATATTCCCGGAATGGCTCTCCATTGCAACCCTCAACAGTTCCGATAACAAGGTAGATCGCTATATATCTGTTTTCAGCGACATAACCAAGCGCAAGGAAGATGAGGACCTGATCCGCTTTCAGGCCAACTATGACGCCTTGACCGAACTCCCCAACAGACACCTGCTGATGGAACGCCTGGGGTTTGAGTTACAGCGGGCCAAGCGCGAGAACACCCTGGTTGCCCTGATGTTTATAGATCTGGACCGGTTCAAACCGGTCAACGACACCTACGGCCACAGCGTCGGTGACCAACTACTGTGGGAGGTTTCTAAACGGCTCACCACTCATGTACGCGAAACAGACATGGTGGCACGTTTAGGTGGGGATGAGTTTACTATCATCCTGCCGAATATTGAGGGCCTGAATGAAGTTGAACATATGGCGCAACGAATATTAAACGAGGTGTCGCAACCATTTCATCTCGACCGGCACGAGCTATTCATCTCCATTAGCATTGGCGTCACCATTTATCCGAATGACGCCACCGATCTGCCAACACTCATGACCAATGCCGACAATGCCATGTATCGGGCCAAGGACAACGGCAGAAATACCTTCTGCTTTTTTACCCACGAAATGAATCATCATGCCAAGGAGATGTTGCGACTGGAAAATGACCTGCACCGCGCTCTGCAAAGGGGTGAACTGATACCATATTTCCAGCCGATGATAGATCTGGATTCGGGCGAACTGGTTGGCGCCGAGGCCCTGTTAAGGTGGAAGCATCCCAAACTTGGAATACTGCAACCAGACGACTTTATACCAGTGGCCGAGGCCACCGGCCTGATCGTTCCCATAGGCAGGTGGCTGCTGGAGCTGGCATGCTGTCATATAATGCGCTGGCGGGACAGTGGCCTTGACCTGCAAAGAGTGTGTATAAACATATCAGGACGACAGTTCAGAGACGATCTGCTAAGCGTCATTCAAAATGCCCTGGAAAGCAGTGGCCTGGAGCCTGAGTGTCTGGAACTGGAGATAGTTGAAAATATTTTGCTAGAGGAAAACCAGGAGAACAACTATATCCTGAAACAGCTGAATGATATGGGGGTGCGTCTTGCAATCGATGATTTTGGAACCGGTTATTCATCCCTGAGTTATCTTAAGCAGTTCCCGTTTGATGTACTAAAAATCAATCACACCTTTATCAAAGGACTACCAGATAGCAAAGATGACACCACCCTGGTTAATACCATAATAAACATGGCACATGGACTTGGCCTGGAGATTGTGGCAGAAGGGGTTGAGTCTAAAAGACAGCTTGAGCATCTGCGTTCACTGGATTGCCACCTGGCGCAGGGGTTCTATTTCAGCAAACCGGTGGCAGCCCACCTATTTGAAAAACGCATGAAGAAGCTGTTTACCGATAAACTTCTTGATGAGGAGGGTGCGTAAGGGTAGTCACCACAACAGATCTGATGCAGTAGTTCTAACGTGACCTGGCAGTTAGTATTGAGCGTAGGGTCTCAAATGTGATGCGGTTTCAACCGGTCGATGCAACACATTGGTTAAATCGCTTTGCTGGTGCTTGGTTTTAATGGCAGGAACCGACACAAAGCCACCATTGATAGCTAGATGAAATATTCTCTATTCCACCACAATGTAGACCTACCAGGTCATCAATCGCTGCCAGCCATGGAGAGCAAAGCAGGCATCTGAACACGGCGTCCAGTCATTCGGGAGCTGACAACAGAGCGGTAACGAGCTTGCGATGTTGTCGCTCCGCGCCAGTGACCGGGACGGCCAGGGCACTAATAGGTTGTCGAAGGCCGAGTTGATTTTGGTGACTGGGACGCCCCAAAATCTTTCACGAGGTCAAAGACACGCTTGTGATTTTCTACCGTTTTCAACTCTCACTGACGCCCCAGGACAACAACCCGACCTGCCCGGGCAGGAAATAGCTCGAGCGATATCAGGTACTGGGTGGTAGGTGAGCGGGATTTGGCTGTTAAAGTACTTACCTTTAGATCTTGTCTTCCTCATGGGCACTTCGTTATCCTCAGCCTTCAGAATGATGACATTCGCAACTTGCGTCTTCCACAGCAAAAACTGCTTGCATGATTCACAGATGTAATTGGACAGCAGTGTACTTATATGAGTTTATTTGAAATAGAAGAATCCACCGCCAGACGGGGTGGATTCTTTATAAACTCAGCCCATGCACTACTTCCAGCCATACTTTTGAAACACCGCATGTGCTTTTTCAGTCTTAAGAAAATCAATAAACTTTCTTGCTAGTTCTTTTTTCTTGGAGTGTTTAGCGATAGCTATACTGCTATGGCGATAAATCCTGATTGGCTCAGGGATCCAGACGATCTGCCCGGCATCCTTCACCCCCATAAGCCAGGGTTCAAGGGTTATCCATGCATCAATGTCTGGAGATTTTTTGAACTTTTTAGCGGCAGCGCCACCATTTTTTCCACTGAAAACAGTATTCTTCTGGATCCCATCAAGAAGCCCTTTCAGGCTTGCTGTATCTTCCCCCAAT
Organism: uncultured Gammaproteobacteria bacterium; assembly: GCA_964628835.1. GTDB lineage: Bacteria > Pseudomonadota > Gammaproteobacteria > Chromatiales > Chromatiaceae > JAAGZL01. The sequence continues at coordinate 9,416 of CAZVME010000067.1, forward strand.
GAAAACAGACCGGGTCCAACCACATCAACGATTTTAATGCCCGGTTTTGCCAGGTCCTCAAGGGTTTTAATATTTTTGGGATTTCCCTTTCTTACGATAATGACGGCCCCCCGGGTATAAAGCAACGTACGTGACGATTTATCTGTAAGATCCTTATCGCGTACCATATAGAAGGACATTCGCGATTCAGTACCGGGAAAGAAGAGGTCAGCATTAACTTTGGCAAGTTCCATCCATTTTTTTTCAGGGCCAAGATGAAATTCCACTTCAATATTCTGCTCCTGTTTAAACAGTTTGGCAGATTCTTTTAGTGGTGCTTTAAGGCCGGGACCGCCAGCGCCGTACAGCCGTAGAATAGAATCAGATGCTTTTGAAGCAAACTCAGCCAGGTCGATCTTTTCAGCTGCTTTGACTGTTGGAGCATTACAAATGAACAAGACAAAGATCACTGCCAAAGGAGTAAAGATTTTTTTCATACAAGCCTCCAGAAAATATGTTTATTAGTTGACAAATACTCGATGTTCCCTGTCACTATTACACCCCATGAACAGATTAAGATAATAGGATGATAGTAAGGGATAGGAATTTGTTTTCAGCAGATGTAGCGTTTTGCACCATCAGCAGGCCCAAGAGACCAATTGTTGCCTGTTTAACATAACCCCAGTTATCCGTAATCGCCATTTTTTCTATTTTGAATCCACAGCGCTATAATCCCCTAATTTTCTACCATTTTCAACTCTCACTGACGCCCCAGGACAACAACCCGACCTGCCTGGGCAGGAAATAGCTCAAGCGATATCAGGTACAGGACGGTGTTAAGGGTGCCTGACTTGAAATGTAAACACTCAAATGGCTCCTTATGGCACTCAGAAGTCTATTAGCAAACCCTAAATGGCCGTTGTGTGCTGTAAGTTCAAGTCTAGATTATTCCACATCAGATTATTCTGCTAACTAGATCACAACTAGGCCAGGCACTTAGTCGCCACCTCAAACACATCCTTAGAGATACCTTCGACTCCCAGTATCGTTTCCAGTTGCTGTTTCATCAACTGCTGACGTTCTGCATCATAGCGCCTCCAGCGCGCCATGATTCGTAACATGCGTGCAGCAATCTGTGGATTGATCGCATCCAGCTGTTGCACTGTCTCTCCCAGCAGTAGATAACCAGAACCGTCTGACGCATGAAAATTGATCGGGTTCGCACTGCAAAAGGCCCCGATCAATGCACGTACCTTGTTGGGGTTATGCATACTAAATCCAGGGTGCTGCATCAGCCGCCTTACATACGAGATAGTGTCTTTCCGCTTCGAGACCGCCTGCACCGTAAACCATTTATCCAGTACCAGTGGATCATGCTCCCAGCGCTGGTAAAAATCACTCAGCAACTCTTCCCGCTGTGGTGCGTTGCTGTTGGCAATCAGACCCAGGGCAGTGATCACATCGGTCATATTATGCCCAGCCCGATACTGCTCAATACAGAGTGCAGTAGCTGTGTCATCATTAAGCTGCATCAGATAGTCAAGCGCGAGATTACGTAATCTGCGTCGGGCTATAGATGGGGGGGAGATATCATAGGCACCCTGCTCAACACCCTGCTGGTAGACCCGGTACAGATCATCCTTCAGCTCCCGAGCCAACAGCAGCTTCAACGACTCTCTGGAGTTGTGTATGGCCGTAACATCCACGGTATCCATCTGATCACCCAGGTATGATTCACCGGGCAGGGTAAGGATCTCCGCCAGCAGGGCCTGATCCGACTCTGTATCGGTCAGCGCCTGCCTGCAAGCATCAATAAAGCCGGGTGCCGGGGTATAATCCTGGTCGCCGATCATGTTCATCAATATTCCCAGACTGACCCGCTGGGCCGCATCCCAGCGATTGAATCCGTCACTATCATGGGCCATGAGAAACAGTAGCTCATCACCGGTGAAATCAAAATCGACCTTCACCGGAGCAGAAAAACCTCGCAGCAGAGATGGGACCGGGGCCAGTGGCAGATCAACAAAATGAAACTGCTCCCTCTCCCCGGTCAACTCCAGTACCCGGGTGGTTCCTGCCGCACTGTCCTCACCCTGCAGTCGCAGGGGCAGGTCGGTTCCATCCCTAGCCAACAAACCTATGGCAAAAGGGATATGAAATGGTTTCTTCTGGGTCTGGCCTGGTGTATCCGGGCAGGACTGCTCCAACGTAAGGGTGTAGCTGTTATCCGCCGCATGGTACTCACCACTGCACTGCAGCTCTGGGGTTCCAGCCTGACTGTACCAGCGACGAAACTGCTCCAGACCTCTACCACTGGCATCTTCCATGCACTTGACAAAATCATCCGTGGTAACCGCCTGCCCATCATGGCGCTCAAAGTAGAGGTCGGTAGCTTTTCTATACCCTTCAGGACCGAGTAGGCTGTGTTGCATCCGCACCACCTCGGCACCCTTCTCATACACGGTAAGGGTGTAGAAATTATTGATCTCCATGTATGAATCAGGACGTACCGCATGGGCCATGGGACCTGCATCTTCGGCAAACTGATGGGCCCGTAACATGCGCACATCCTCTATCCGCTTCACCCCGCGCGATCCCATATCAGCGGAAAACTCCTGATCACGAAATACCGTCAACCCCTCCTTCAGGCTGAGTTGAAACCAGTCACGGCAGGTAATGCGGTTGCCGGTCCAGTTGTGGAAGTACTCATGGGCGACCACCCCTTCGATCCCCTGAAAGTCACTATCCGTTGCGGAATCCGGGCGCGCCAGTACATACTTGGAGTTGAAGATATTCAGCCCCTTGTTCTCCATGGCCCCCATATTGAAATCGTTCACGGCCACGATCATGAATATATCCAGATCATATTCACGCCCGTAGTTCTTCTCCTCCCAGCGCATGGCGTGTTTTAGGGAAGCCATGGCATGGTCACACTTGTCTATATTCTCCGACTCCACATAGATTCGCAGGTCCACACAGCGGCCAGAGACGGTGGTGTAACTGTCTCTGATGTCCAGCAGATTCCCCGCCACCAGGGCAAACAGATAGGCCGGCTTAGGGATCGGATCTTCCCAGGTCACGTAGTGACGGCCTGCATCCAGTTCGCCACTATCGGCAGGATTTCCATTAGACAGAAGTACTGGGTACCCCTGCTTCCCGGCCTTAATAGTGGTGGTAAATTTGGACATCACATCAGGGCGGTCCAGATACCAGGTGATCTTACGAAACCCCTCCGCTTCGCACTGGGTGCAGTACATGTCACCTGACTTGTACAACCCCTCCAAGGCACTATTGTTCTGAGGATATATCAACACCTCGGTCTCAAGTAGAAACTGCTCCGGGACCTGGTGAATAGTCAGCCCGGTGGAAGTAATCTCATACTCCTGCTCCAGCAACCTGACGCCATCCAGTTCGATAGCTACCGATTCCAGCTCCTCACCATCCAGATGCAGGCCTTCAGGTTGCACCACGGCCTGAGGATTTCTGCGCATACTCAGCTTTGACACCACCCGTGTGGCGTTTTCATCCAGGGTGACATGCAGATTGACCTGGTCGATCAGGTACTCAGGTGGCAGGTAATCTTTCAGATAGATCGTTTGGGGATTATCACGTAACACTGCCACACCTCTTGGTTGAAAAAGCCAATATCATCCTGTCCACACTACATGTTACCCGCACTCTGGACCAGCCCCAAGCTGATTGATACGATAGACGGCTATATTCGTAATTTAATGAGATTCCCATGCCAAAAGTTGTCGTATACAGCACCAACGTATGTCCCTATTGCGTACGCGCAAAGTCCCTGTTGCAGCGCAAGGGGGTCGAGTATGAAGAGTTGAATATTGATCAGGATTTCTCCCTCATGGAGCAGATGGTAGAGAAGAGTCAGCGCCGCTCTGTACCCCAGATCTTCATCGATGACTACCATGTTGGCGGCTATGACGATATGGCGGAACTGGATGCGGCAGGCAAGCTGGACCAGCTGCTGGGAATTGAGCCCCAGGAGACAGACGAGGTCACATGATGCAGCCGGAAAACGGGACACAGGGAGGTATGCGTCTGGACAAATGGCTCTGGGCAGCCCGTTTCTTCAAGACCCGCAAACTGGCCGTGGAAGCCGTGAATGGCGGCAAGGTTCATCTCAACGGCAAACGGGCCAAGCCTGGACGGGAGATCAAACCCGGTTCAAAACTGGAGATCCACAAGGGCCCATTCGCCTGGGATATCACGGTACTGGTCACCCCCAAACAACGACGTCCCGCCTCTGAGAGCATCCACTTCTACCAGGAGACCGAAGAGAGCAGCAAACGCCGGGAACAGCTGTCAGAGGAACAGCGGCGTCTCCGAGCCCATGCACCACACTCAGACAAGGGGCGCCCCACCAAACGCGACCGCAGACAGATACATCGTTTTACCGGCAAGGATGAGTGATCCGCCTGGCTCCTGGCCCTACCCTGGTCAGAACCAGGCAAGATTTTACGGCTACGCAGCCACGGAGATCACAACAGGGTCAGACAGTAGAACCATGACCGGATGATAACTCTTGTTCAAGCTCCTGCTGTACCTTGGCTCGGCAGTGCACTATATGGTGTTCTGGAAGGTTTATGTCGCCCATCATTTCAAGCATGGACTCTTCATCAATATCGAACGTGGCCACGGCGCATATGGCCTCCTTGTCCGCGTAGTTATCAACCATTTCCAGCAGTTCCACAGTTGGAATCGCCTCTATGTGGCGCTTAACAAACCACTTTCTCAGTAGCTCCATCGAGATATTGCAGTAGCAGTGTTTCGGGTGTGGTAAATGAGCGGTAAGTTTCATGCTGCTCTCCCCATTTATATCGACCGTCCAGCCTTATCTTTGCCTCTATTATATACGCCCTTTAGCGTGGAGTTGTCCAGTACAACTGGCATACTATTGCACTCTAACCAAAGGCAAGCCACTGCAAGGATATGGACCACACAACTGCCGGGAAATGGCTTATAGTTACAGACATGGACGACCACCCGATACCCGTCAAGTTTATTCTGCACACGGAGCCACAGACACTGGAAGTGGTATTCGATAACGGCGATCGGTTTGAAATGACTTGGGAGTATCTGCGGGTCTATTCACCATCCGCAGAAGTACGCTCAAGAGTGAAGCATGAGCGCAAACAGGTCATCAACAAGCAGTCGGTTAGAATCAACGAGATAAAGCCCATCGGCAACTACGCCATCAAGCTGATCTTTGATGACGGCCACAACACCGGGATCTACGACTGGCGTTATTTATATGATCTGGGCCTAAACCAGGAGAAGTACTGGCAGGAGTATCTGGGAAACCACGGCGTTGATTAATCCTCCATTGGCGGTATGTAGGTCTCGTCATTCGGATTCATAAAGATAAACCTGAACTCATCTTCCGAAACAGCCAGATAATCCATGGTGGCCCCTTCCAACAGGCGCACATACTTTGGCTCTATCACAATCTCCACATCACCGGCCTGGACGCGCACATCATCATCCTTAGCCGCATCAAATCCAATCAGATAGACTATGGAGCCGTCCTCTTTCATCTCTGCAGCCAAACGCAGTGGGTCGCCCACAGAGTCATTGGACTCCGCCGATATCTTTACCTGCTCAATTGCTGCATCTGTAAGTTTAAGCATTCTCACCTCTGATTGAATTTGTCTGACTACTCTTTACCCTGCGCACATGGGCAAGAAAACGTTTAGTCCAGTGATTACCGGCCACATCCCGAATATGGGTGTAGTTTGCCAGTAGGTTTTTATACACGATTCCGTCATAGCTACCATCTATCCCGGTGCCACGCAGTACCTCGTACGCATACTCCATATCATCATCCAGGTTCTCCAGCGCAGAGTAGTGAAATTCGTGGGCAGCGATTTCAACCGGCTCATCGGACTCTGCTGGCCAAGGAGCTTTATCGGTTTCACGCAGTCGCACATAGCCACGGCCTTGGGGCCTGTCATACATCACCACATCTCCTGGCAACGTGCCCACCATGGAGCAGGTCTGCCCCTTCCAGGTCAAAGTGCGCGCCAGATACATCAAACCACCACACTCAGCATATACCGGCCCACCGGCCTCGATATACTCATGCAGATCGGTGCGCAGGCTGGCATTGGCCTCCAGTTCCCGCATAACCACCTCTGGGAATCCTCCACCCAGGAAGATGCCATCTAACACTGGCAGCGCCTGATCGTTCAGGGTATCTATGGGCAACAGTTCCGCACCAGCATCGCGCAACGCCTGTAGGTCACCCGGATAGTAGAAGCCAAAGGCCTTGTCCCTGGCATAGCCAATTCGTACCGGTTGTCCCAGATCGGGCCTGACCGCTGTTTCTGGTTGCCGGCTGATGGCGGGAGTCGCGGTAGCGGCTATATCTAACACCCTTTGCAGATCCACCTGGTTGGCCACTGCCTCTCCCAGCAGATCAATCTTTTTCTTGGCCCGGTCGACCTCATTGCTCGGCATCAGACCCAAGTGCCGTTCTTCAATCACCAGATCAGGATTATTGTGTACCGCGCCCACCACCGGCACATCGGTGTAGTGCCGAATTACATTGCACAGCTTGGCTTCATGACGACTGCCGCCCACCTTATTCAGGATGACGCCAGCAATATTCAGATCCCGGTCGAAGGCCTGATAGCCAAGAATCATGGGGGCGATACCACGGGTCATACCGCGGGCATCTATCACCAGGATAACCGGCGACCCCAGAAGATTAGCCAGGGCTGCATTACTATTACTGCCATCCAGGTCCAGCCCGTCATACAGTCCTTTATTGCCTTCAATCACCCCGATATCTGCCGTGGCCATGCCAGCGGCAAAACCCTGCTCAATCTCCTGGCGCTGCATGGTAAAGAAATCCAGATTCAGACAGGAACGGCCACAGGTGGCGGACAACCACAGAGGGTCAATGTAATCCGGCCCCTTCTTAAACGGCTGTACGGCCAGACCCTTGTCACACAGAGCAGCACTCAGACCTATGGACAGAGTGGTTTTGCCAGATGACTTATGGGCAGCGGAGATAAAGAAGTGCGACATAGTTACGATAGATTGTACGAAATATAAGCGGCAATTAAAAAAACCATTACTTCAGCATAGACAAAAAAACCCAATGCGAGTGCATTGGGTTTTTTTAAATGTGCCTCTATACAATCCTGATGGTTCAGAATCAGATACTATCCGGGTCTTCCAGGCTATCAGGCAGCATCGGGAACATACGGGCAATAACCGCAACAATGGTCATAGCCACGATCACCCCGCCGATGCCCAACATGGCCTCTGGCAAGCTAGGCACATAACTGTTAACCATCCCATCAAAGAAGCTGCTCTCGATTACCTCTTTACCAGGGAACAGGGTCATAGGGAAGGCCTGGCCTCCAATCACGATCACATAGACCTGGAAGAAGCCACCAATTAGCACCATGAACGCTGCAGCAAGAATGGAAAAACGTGAACTGGAAAAAGCTGGAGAGTAGATCAAAATCAGCGGAATAACACCGCCAATCAGCACCTGTCCAATCCAGAACATCTTGGTATAGATGCCACCTTCCAGCAGGACAAAATTCTCAATCCCGTGGTGTTGGGTGATGTAAAGATTGCTCAAATGATAAACCAGTGCAAAGTAGAGTACCGCCGCAACAAATACCCCCAGCAGGTTTTTCAGCTTAGCAATGCGCAGATCACCAATCTTACGATCATCCCACCAGTAGGCAGCCATCAGGGTAATGATAAAAAATGCCAAACCATAGCTGAATGACATGATGATGAACATGGGCGCCATGATGGCAGCATCATATGCCTCACGTGCCACCAGAAAACCAAAGATGGAACCGGTACCAGTGGTGAGCGCCAAACGCCACAGAAATGCGGTAATGCCAAGCGGCCGGTACAGAGCCTTGCCCTTGCGGTCGATCATGGCCCACAGATAGATGCCAACGATGACGAAGAAACCGGTATACAGATAGATATTCCAGGCAAAGATGGACTTGAAGTTGTACTTGGTCATGGCGACAATCAAACGATCAGGACGTCCCAGATCCAGCACCAGCACCATCAGGCCACCAGCCAGCAGTGCAATAGCCAGCACACTGGAAAAACGTCCCAGCGGCTTGTACATAGGCCCGCCAAACACCGAGCCGATGGAAGCCACATTGAGGGCGCCGGAGGCGGCCACAATCAAGAAGATGGCAACTACATGGGGCAGACCCCAGACTATCTGATTGGTCATGCCGGTCACATAGTGGCCGTTGTGTTCCATATGGTATACCGCCATCAACGCCAGCATGATCAGAAGGGCCATGACGCCCATACCACTCCAGAAACGGGGTGATGCACACCCTAATTCGCGATAGTTAATTTTTTCCATCGAGTAGGCCCCTATACGGCTAGACGTTCGTATACCGAACACCAGTGTTCAACATCAGATCCTCACGCAGCTGACGACTTGGCTGCGATTTCAATGCCTTGGATACGGCGCTGTTTGGATCCTTGAGATCGCCAAATACGATGGCGTTATGGCCCTCTTTGGTGCAGGCCTCGGCGCAGGCAGTAGTGCCCTTACCGGCATCCAGGCGGTTGGCACAGAGGTTACATGACTCCACACAACCCTTGCCACGCGGTGATCCGACCACCTGTTCGGTCACATCGGCATGAATGAAAGAGCGCGCCTTGTATGGGCATGCCATCATGCAGTAGCGACAGCCGATGCAGATGTGACGATCAACCATCACAATGCCATCAGCCCGCTTGAATGAGGCGCCGGTGGGACACACATCCACACATGGTGGGTTTTCACAGTGCTGACACATCAGCGGCAGGTTACTCACCACGCCGGTCTGAGTATCTTTCAGTTTTACCTTGCGAATCCACTGTGGACGTTGCTCTTCCCACATTGCATCGTCATGACCCTCAGGTTTTTTCACCAGATCGATGCCGTTCTCTTTATCACA
>CAZVME010000068.1:0-18230 GCA_964628835.1 uncultured Gammaproteobacteria bacterium
AGGCCCCCGGTGAACTGACATAATTTAACAATGGGCGCTGAGATGAGCAAGGAGCGATCCCGTAAAAATCGTAATTTATCACAGTTTTACCTGCAGTATTCCACCAAATATGGTAATTTTACCCGCTTTGCCTTTACTTGTTTTTCGAGGGACTTATGTCATTAGCACGAGATGATGTGGAGAAGATCGCCCATCTGGCCCGTCTGGCAGTGGACGGGGATGAGCTGGATTCTGTGGCCGAAGGCCTCTCCAATATTCTCCAGATGGTGGAGCAGATGGGCTCTGTGGATACCACGGGAGTGACTCCCATGGCGCATCCGCTACATATGACTCAGCCGCTGAGGCCGGATCAGGTGACAGAGGAAAACCAGCGTGAGCTTTTTCAGTCCATAGCCCCACAGACCGAGGATGGTCTGTATCTGGTTCCAAAGGTGATTGAATAATATGCATGACAAGAGTATTTCAGAACTGGTGTCAGGGCTGCGTGCCGGCAAGTTCTCCAGTGTCGAGCTGGTCAGCCACTATCTGGAGCGGATCGATTCCCTGGATCCAGGGTTGAATAGCCTAATTACAGTATGCAAAGAGAGTGCTCTGGCCCAGGCCAGGACGGCGGATGAGCAGTATGCCTCGGGTTCAGCCGGTCCATTGAGTGGGATCCCTATAGTGCAGAAGGATATCTTCTGTACCCAGGGGATCAAGACCAGTTGCGGTTCCCGCATGCTGGATAACTTCATCTCCCCCTACGATGCGACCGTGGTTTCCAAGTTGAAAGCGGCAGGCGCCGTAACTATGGGCAAGGCCAATATGGATGAGTTTGCCATGGGCTCATCGAATGAAACAAGCTGGTATGGCCCGGTGAAAAATCCTTGGGATACCGATAAGGTTCCAGGTGGTTCTTCCGGCGGATCGGCTGCAGCCGTGGCCGCCAGATTGTGTGCTGCCGCCACCGGAACCGATACTGGTGGTTCTATCCGTCAGCCCGCAGCCTTCTGTGGTATTACCGGCCTCAAGCCTACCTACGGCCGGGTATCGCGTTATGGCATGATCGCTTTTGCCTCCAGTCTGGATCAGGCCGGTCCCATGACCAGGAGTGCTGAGGATGCCGCGCTGGTATTGCAGGCCATGGCTGGTGCAGATAACAGAGACTCCACCAGTGTGGATCAGCCGGTGCCGGATTACTCCGCTACTCTGGGAGATGATCTGACTGGGCTAAAGATTGGACTACCCAAGGAGTATTTTGATTCAGGTCTGGATGGTGAGGTTGCGGCCTCCGTTCATCAGGCCATTGCCGAGTATAAAAAACTGGGTGCTGAGGTGGTGGATATCAGTCTGCCTAATACCGCGCTGGCGGTACCGACCTACTATGTGGTGGCCCCGGCGGAGTGTTCTTCCAACCTGGCCCGGTTTGACGGCGTACGTTACGGCCGTCGCTGTGAAGATCCCCAAGATCTTGAGGATCTGTACAAGCGTTCCCGTAGTGAGGGGTTCGGGGCCGAGGTTAAGCGTCGCATCCTGATCGGAACCTATGCGCTCTCGGCCGGTTACTATGACGCCTATTATCTCAAGGCACAGCAGATCAGACATCTGATCTCGGATGACTTCAAGCGCGCCTTTGAACAGGTGGATGTGATTATGGGTCCAACCGCCCCCAGTACCGCCTTTGGCCTTGGGGAAAAGGCTGGCGACCCGGTAACCATGTATCTGTCTGACATCTACACTATTGCGGTGAATCTGGCGGGACTGCCCGGGATGTCCATACCGGCACAACCGGTGGCTGGACGCCCGGTGGGGTTGCAGATTATTGGTAACTACTTTGCCGAGGCCAAGCTGTTGAATGTGGCGCATCGTCTGCAACAGGCTACGGACTGGCACCTGGCAGTGCCGAACGGTTTCTAGTAACCGTTAAGCGCTATTCAATTTGCTGTGTTAGAGCATAGATAAATTAAGACTGGAATCTAAAGATGCAATGGGAAACAGTTATTGGGCTTGAGATCCATGCCCAGCTTGCCACCAACTCCAAGATCTTCTCTGGGGCCTCCATCGCCTTTGGGGCTGAGCCCAATACCCAGGCCTGTAATGTGGATCTGGGGATGCCGGGCGTGTTGCCGGTGTTAAACCAAGAGGTGGTGCGCATGGCGGTGAAGTTTGGAGCCGCCATAGGTGCGGAGCTGGAAAAGCGTTCAGTGTTTGCACGCAAGAACTACTTCTATCCCGATCTTCCCAAGGGGTATCAGATCAGCCAGTTTGAGCTGCCCATCGTGGGATTGGGGCAGGTGGATATCGTACTGGATGACGGCAGTGTAAAACCGATTGGCGTAACCCGCGCTCATCTGGAAGAGGATGCGGGAAAATCCCTGCATGAGGATTTTCACGGCATGACCGGGATTGATCTGAACCGCGCCGGCACCCCGCTGCTGGAGATCGTGTCTGAACCGGACATGCGCTCGGCCAAGGAGGCGGTGGCCTACGCCAAGTTGATACACCAGATAGTTCAGTACATCGGCATCTGTGATGGCAATATGCAGGAGGGTTCGTTCCGGGTGGACGCCAATGTGTCGGTGCGTCCCAAGGGACAGGAGGCGTTTGGAACCCGGGCCGAGCTAAAGAACATCAATTCCTTTCGCTTTATCGAGAAGGCCATCAACATTGAGGTGGAACGTCAGATCGATGTGATCGAGGCGGGTGGTGCAGTGGTGCAGGAGACTCGGCTGTATGATGCCGACCGGGATGAGACCCGCTCCATGCGTTCCAAGGAAGAGGCCAATGACTACCGCTATTTTCCCGACCCGGATCTGTTGCCGGTGGAGTTTGATGACGCCTATATTGCTGCGGTAACGGCCGATATGCCGGAACTGCCGGAGGCCAAATGCAAGCGCTTCTGTGAGCAGTATGGGCTGGGGATAAAGGATGCGGTGGCATTGATTTCCAGTCGCGAACTGGCGGACTATTTTGAGGCGGTTGCCAAGACCTCAGGTGATGCCAAGCTCTCTGCCAACTGGGTGATGGGGGATCTCTCTGGCGCCCTGAATAAGGATAACAAGAGTATTGCCGAGTCGCCGGTAGCAGCAGAGATGTTGGGCGATTTAATTCAGCGCATCCTGGACAACACCATCTCGGGCAAGATCGCCAAGCAGGTGTTTGAGGCCATGTGGAATGGTGAAGGCAGTGTGGATGATATTATCGAAGCCAAAGGATTGAAGCAGATTACCGATAGCGGCGCGATCGAGCAGATAGTGGATGAGGTGATTGCAGTGAACCCGCAGCAGGTGGAAAACTACCGCAGTGCTGAAGAGCAGAAGCGGGGCAAGATGCTAGGCTTTTTTGTGGGTCAGGTGATGAAGGCCTCCAAGGGCAAGGCCAATCCGCAGCAGGTGAATGAACTACTAAAGCAGAAGCTCTAGCCAGAATAAAATATTTTACTGGCTGTTCAGGGTTGGTTGTAGGATGGTTAGAAGCTGTGTCTGGCGTGCAGATCATATCCGAACTCCGGTTTCCAACCCCAGGAGAAGCTGCGCAGATTTTTCAGCGCGACCTGTTCTGCCTCTGCCGATGAGCGCTGACTGAAGCCACAGCCGTAGCTGGTACGGTCCTTTCCTATCCTGGTTGTGTAGCTGGATCTGATAATAATCATATATCCATGGGGTAGTGCGGTGCTGGTCTGCACGTACAGGCCCTGTAGTTTTTTTTTGGTAAAGCCCCTTTCATGTAACAGGCTTTTGGCCTTTTTGGTGGCGCTGGCCACAGTTGCTCCTTCCTCTGCCACCCACTCAATGGCAAGTGAGTTGCCAAGCTCTTTTGCAACAGCGCAAACGCCGCCAGCATCTGATGTCCCTGGAGTTAATAGTGCAGTAGTCGCTATGGCAACCATCGCCGTAAATTTACTGCGGACTGAAGCCAGTGTTGTCAGGAGTGGTGGGGTAGTTGTTCTTGGTTGTTTCACTGTGGCCCCTTGATGATTTACAGGATACGAAGTGTTTCCGCTTGAGTATGCGAAATTGATTTGAATATCCGGCTTGTTGCCTGCGCTTAATTCAGAGTATATATGACGATCTGTAAGATGTTTTTTGTTTGGATTTTGACATGCTGTCTAGAAGAGAAAATAGATGAGCCAAAGATGAAAATATTCTTTGGGTACCATCTTGGATAAAAAAAATACTATAATACCCGTTGTGATCCATACTTAGGTTAAGTAATTTTCACTTCCCACCAACAAAATAAGGGGTGTCTGATGGTAGTTAAGAAAAGAGCCACAAAGAAGAGAGTCGCTAAGAAGAAGGTTGCGGCTAAGAAGAAGGTTGCAGTTGTGAATCGTCAAGCTGAGGCTGTTGCCAAGTTGCGTGAAAGTCTTAAGGCAGCAAAAGCCGATGCGAATGAAGCAAAAGCACAGGTGCGCGAAAGTGAGCGTCGTGTGCGGGCTCTGCTCAAGCTTCTGGAGACTACCCAGGCAGCTTCTGGAAAGTTTCTTGCCGGTCGTGTTAAAGATGCAGTTAAGCAGTATGGCGTTGTGGTTGCTCCTAAGAAGCGTAAGCGCCGTGCCAAGAAAAAGGCAGTTGCTAAGAAATAGTAGGTTTCTATCCGGCCGAGGCGTGGCCGGGTTTACTGTCGATTCATAGGCCGGATTACCGGCCAAGACGACGGCTGTTCCCAGGGTAAGTTACCGTCTGGGGCAGCTGTCGTTTGATATTCTGTTGACTGTCCGCACTGATTAATCGGCACCCCAGTTATTTCAGAGGAACTCCTGCGGTCTGGTATGTGTCGGATTGTGGCTGTTGTTATTCAATGCGGGCCATAGCTACGGTATAGGTTTTCCCCTGCTTGACCTTTTTGTAATTCCCGAATACTTCGCCAAAGGCCCTGGCTACAAATTTGCGTAGTCCAGATATGGTCACCACGTAGAAGCGGCCGCCTGGATTTAGCCGGGCCAGGGCGTCATAGAAATAGAGGTAGTAAAGTTCCTTCCCTGTTTTTGCCGGGAGGTTGGATACAATCAGATCAAAGCGGCTGTCACCAATCTGGTTAAAGCCGTTGCTTAGAAAGATGTCGGCGTTATTGATCTGGTTTACTTCAGCGTTCTTCTTGCTATATTCCACCGCTACAAAATCCTTGTCCACCAGCACACTTTTTCCTTCCGGCGCCAGTTTGGCCAGAGTCAGTCCCAGGGGGCCGTAACCGCAGCCGAGGTCCAGGGTGTTGTCGTCAGGATTTACCTCCATATGATCCAGTAGCAGACGGCTGCCTTCATCCACGTTCTTGGGGGAGAATAGTCCCCAGGTGGTGTGGAATTGCAGGGTATGGCCGCACATGGTTTCGCTGAAAACTATATCCTGGCGTAGCTTGTCCAGGTAATCTCTGGTGGGTCGGTTCAGTGCTTTTGTGTTCATATTTGATTGTAAGGAGTTATGTTTTAGAGGTTGCTATTTGGTTCGGCCGCTGCACACTGGGCAGTCTGGGTCCGCCTTCAGTTTTAGTGTCCTCCACTGCATGTGCAGGGCATCCAACAGCATCAGCTTGCCATTAAGCGTAGTACCTATGCCGGTCAGGACCTTGATGGCCTCGGTGGCCTGTATGCTGCCAATTATGCCCACAACCGGTGCGAGTACGCCATTCTCAGAGCAGGTCTCGTTTACTTCACTGCCGCTGCCGTAGAGGCAGTGATAGCATGGGTCGCCTGGTTGGCCGGTAAATACCGAAACTTGTCCCTCCATGCGAATTGCGGCGCCAGAGACCAGGGGGGTGCGACTGGCAACACAGGCGTTGTTGATGGCGAAGCGGGTGGAGAAGTTGTCAGTACCATCGATTACCAGATCCACACCGGCTACCTGCTCTGCAATCTCATCTGTTTCCAGCAGCCGGTCGATGGTGGTGATTCGGCACTCTGGGTTAAGGGCCTGGAGGGCCTGTTTGGCTGATTCAACCTTCTTTATCCCTATTCGGTCTGTGGTGTGAACGATCTGTCGCTGCAGATTCGTAAGATCGACCTTGTCGAAGTCCACCAGTACCAGTTCACCCACGCCTGCGGCGGCCAGATACATGGCCACCGGAGAACCCAGTCCTCCCAGTCCGACTATCAATACCCTGGAGCCCAGGAGCTTCTCCTGCCCTTCGATGCCGATGGACGGTAGCATTATCTGGCGGCTGAAACGCAACAACTGGTTATCTTCCATTGGGGCTACGCTTTATTTAAGGCTTTAATGATCGCGCATCCTAACCTAAAACTGCTTCATGGGAAAACGTTAAAGGCTTACGCATATGAGTGGCCAGTAGAGAAAAAGCGAGAAACAGGAGGATGTCGGCAAATATCCACGTATTACCATAAATACCACCTATGTTTTCTGCATTTAGAAAATCGGCCTATTTTTAAGATGGCCCTTTGTGGTCAGTTTTTCCACTGTGAGTTGTTTATGAGGCAATAAGGTACTATTATTATGCCCAATGGTAGGCGTTGCCTTTATTAAGGGTGTTTTCTGAATAAATTGGCACTCAAATTGAGCAGAGCCGCCACCCTTAACTCGCGGTGGCGGGTGCCCTTACATCCGTAGGGGATAGCTGTTTCGCTGTTGAATGCAGGTTGATCCGATATCTTGGTTGTAGTGTGTTCCGGTTGCTATGTCAGGTACAACCTGGCGGGTTTGTGGCGACTATCTGGTTTTAGCCCTGTTTAGGCTGAACTGGGTGAAGAGAAGGTAAAACAAAATTTAATCATTCCATTCACCGCTTGGCGGTATAAGTTAGTAGAGAGAGGCAAAGATGTCAAAAAATTCAATGACTTTTCGTGATAATCGCACTGGCAAAGAGGTGGAGCTGCCAATAATAGATGGTACCACCGGACCGTCTGTTGTGGACTGCACCAAATTCTACAGCGATTTCGGTATGTTTATGCTGGATCCAGGTTTTCGTTCTACCGCTTCTTGCGACAGTAAGATAACATTCATTGATGGTGAGAAGGGTATTCTTGAACATCGCGGATACCCGATTGAACAGCTGGCAGAGAAAAGCAGTTATATTGAGACCTGTTATCTTCTCATGTATGGAGAGCTGCCAACCAAGTCCCAGTATGCGTCGTTCAGTCGCCTGGTTACTGAACACACTATGGTGCATGAGCAGCTGCTGCAGTTTTACAAAGGCTTTCGCCGTGATGCGCATCCAATGGCGATTATGGTGGGTGTGGTTGGCGCCTTGTCTGCCTTCTATCATGACTCACTGGATATCAATAATCCGAAGCACCGCGAAATCTCGGCTATCCGGGTTCTGGCAAAACTGCCAACAATCGCAGCGGCTTCCTATAAATATTATACCGGCCAGCCGTTCATCTATCCGCAAAACGATCTCTCTTTTGCAGCTAACTTCCTGAATATGACGTTCTCCACTCCGTGTGAGGAGTATAAGCTCTCACCGGTGATTGTCGACGCAATGGACAAGATCTTTATCTTGCACGCGGACCATGAGCAGAACGCATCCACCGCAACCGTGCGTCTGGCCGGCTCCAGTCAGGCTAACCCTTTTGCCTGTATCTCCGCAGGTATTAGCGCCCTTTGGGGGCCTGCTCATGGTGGTGCCAACGAGGCGGTTTTACGTATGTTAGCTGAGATTGGCACTCCGGATCGAGTGCCTGAGTTTGTGGCGCGGGCCCATGATCCCAATGACTCCTTCCGTCTGATGGGTTTTGGTCATCGCGTATATAAAAACTACGACCCAAGGGCCAAGGTACTGCGTGATGCAGCGCGCGGGGTTCTGGAGGAGACCGGGTGTATGGATGATCCGTTGTTCAAGATTGCCATGGAGCTGGAGAAGATCGCCCTGGAAGATGAATACTTCATCAAGAAGAAGCTCTATCCAAATGTTGATTTTTACTCAGGCATTATCCTGCGCGCCATCGGCTTCCCGCCAAACATGTTTACCGTGATCTTTGCCGTGGCCCGCTCCGTGGGTTGGATTAGTCAGTGGATCGAGATGATTGATGATAGTCATCTGTCCATTGGGCGTCCCCGTCAGCTCTATTCCGGTTCTGCCGAGAGGGATTGGGTGCCGATTGATGAGCGTGATTGATTAAAGCTACTTGACTGGAAACGCCCTGCCTGCCTCAGTGGGCGGGGCGTTTTTTTGCCTGGTTGTTAAGTTATCTGGAGGTGGTGCAACGGCTAGGTGCAGCGCTGGTTTCTGGCATGGAACAGCTCCCGGTTATATGGAAAAGCAATGTTCAGGAGAAACAGAAAAGAGCCGGCAAACTCTGCCAGTTCGCCTCTTTTGGAGGATGCCATTATTACCTGTGTCAGCACAATCACCAGTAGATAGCTTATTACTTGATAGGGTTTGGCGATAGGAACGGCAAACCGGTCTAAAAACAGTTTCATGCCAGGTTTGCGTTTATATAGTGGTACCAGCGCCAGCAGATAGATCAGCAGTACCAGATGCAGGCCGACCCCAAAAATTATTTTATTGAGCTTTTTGCCTCCCACCACCAGGTTGTGCAGATTGGTCTCGCCCTGGGCGTTGTGTTGTTGGAAAAATTCAGAACTCTCCGTATTGAATATGCGTTGTCCCCATGAGATCTCTTCACCAGCTCCAAATAGAAATACCACTCCCAGGAGGATGGTCATAGCGAGAAACAGTACAGATTTTTCCTTGCGGAGGGTTACTGCCCGGTATATGCAGACCATGGAAGTTGTTGCTAGTGCCAGTACCGTCAGCCATTCGATCACTCCGTCCTCAGTGGCTAAAGTTGACATAAAGAAATTGTCGTCGATATAGCTTACTGCCATACTCCCAAGGGTGGTGACAAAGATAAATCCGATTACGGTTTTTTCAACTGTAGATATGTTTTCTTGCACTGTGTTTTTCCCACGTACGCTTGATAAGGTAAATGCCAAGGCTGAATAGGCCATAGATAAAGATCATCGGATCAATAAGGTAATCCCAGATATTCCTTGATTCCATCACCTCCAGCATGAATCCCGCTAGTACCATAGTAATACACAACATTATAAGAGTGTTTTCCATGTGTCCGGCAATAATCATGAGGAGTATCAGGCCGCCCAGAAATAGCAGAGGTATTTCAATTCCGCGATAACTGTTGAGATAGCCCCACTGATATGGGTCTATCATACCTAGCCCCAGTGCGGCGGGATAGAACAGTATTCCGATAATGCAGAGCAGAATAAACAGCTGTCTGGATTCCACCTGTGAGGCCTGTGGCAGGAGCAGGAAACGTCCCAGCAGGAGCGTGCCGATTATACTCATGTCGCCAAATAGTCCACGATTGAACTGGGCGGCAGAGAGGGGGCCGATGGGGGTCAGTGTCAGGATAAGCAGCACCATGGCGAGGATACGGAACTGCTTTTTTGTCAGGTGTAGTCCGTTAGTCAGGCGTAGAAATATCGCTGATAGCAGCAGGGCGTGGCCGCCGGTTCCAATGATGGTTGAAATAGTCATGGGAGTCTTGAATCCAGCCAGGCTTGATTGAAATGGATGTGCTTAATCTTGCGAATATTCCAGGAGTAGACTAGGTGAAAGTCGCCATTTTTGGCCTGAATCAGGCTGGGGTAGGAGTATCCCTGATTATGTATCTTTTGCTCATGGTTCCAGCGCTCGAAGGTGTGGATAATGTTCCAGCTTGAGCCATGGTCCTTGGATATAGCTAGACTTAGATGGTCTCTCTCTTCAGGGTCATTGTTAAACACCAGCAGAAGTTGTTTTCCCTGATTTATCCCTATCCCGGTGATGGCGGCGTTGGGGTTTGGCAGTGCGGTCTTCACCGGCTCGGGCCAGCTCAGTCCTGCGTTGTCTGTAGATTGGGTCAGAATGCGGTTGGGTGGATCACCGGCATAACGTAGCAGGGAGATGGCGTTGCTTTCTGAGTAGGGAAATATGACCGGCTGCAGTGAATCCCGTCCCCAGGCCAATCTGGTTTTGTCGATGATGTTGCCTGTTGTGTCAAGGCGTAACAGCTCGCCAAATTTGGCCAGAAACTCGTGGTATACCGGCAGACCTATGCTGCCGTCGGTAAAGTGTATCGGGTTGCCTTTGACCAGGGTACTGAAGTTGAGGAAAGGGGAGGCGATCAGACGCTTTGGCCTATCCCAGGTCTCGCCATCATCTCTGGAGATGGTGAGGTTTATGCTGCTGGTGGCCCAGCCACCAACGGCGCCGACATAAAATAGCCACAGGCTGTTGTCTGGACCATGGGTGATGATCGGGTTGCCCAGTTTGCGGGTGTAGCGGCGGGTGCCGTGGCGGGTTGTCTGTATATCCAGTGCAATGTGTTCCTGTCCCCACTTGTTATTGGATGCGTCCCACACGCTGGTATATATGGCCACATCCTTATGGCCCTCACGGGTACCCCCGTACCACACGGAACGCATATTGCCGTTAGATAACTCAACCACTCCGGCGCTATGCACCTCGCTGGTAACCCCGCTGGATGCAAAGGACTCTGTATATCTCGGTGCGTTGCTGCTTGGGAACTTGGGGCTAAGCAGAAAACCGGCGGGCGCAGGTTGCTGCATCACCTTCCAGGCTAGTCCCAGGCAGAGTGCCACTCCCACTATAAAGAGGAATCGAATAATCATCGGCTTGTGGACAGGGTTGTCTGTATGATCCATGTGGTTCTGTTAGGGCGCGTTGTGACTCTGGTTTGGTGGATCTGGCTATGAGGGTTTGTGCCAGGACTATTATCTAAAAAAACGAATGTGCGAGTTTGGCATAGAGTCGGGTTTTTTTCATCGTTAATCTTATGTTTTGGGTAGAGTTCCACTTGTCGTTCTGGCGAATAGAATCTGGATTGGGAGTTTTTGTGGTGGCATGTGTTTCGCGCTGCAGATCTATTATTGTCTGCGGCCAGTGCTCACCCGGTCATGACCAGAGAGGTCCTGACTGGTGTGAATGGCGGAAAACCCGGCCTGTTTCAACAGGGATCTGACCCGGTCGCCTTGGTCAAAGCCGTGTTCCAGAAACAGCCAGCCTCCTGGTGCAATGTGGTCGGGGGCGCCAGTGATAATCTGGCTGAGATCATCCAGGCCGTCCTCACCTGAACGCAGGGCTCTCTGCGGTTCCCAGGGTAGACCGTCATGGGCTAGGTGCCCATCACCTTCCGCTACGTACGGTGGATTGCTGATGATGATGTCAAACTGTTCCCCCGGTGGGAGAGCGTTGCACCATTCACCTAGGGATGTCCGAATATTGTTGAGTCCCAGGCGGTGGAAATTGCGCTCGGCCACCCTCAGGGTATTGGGCGAGAAGTCGGTGGCCAGTACATTGCACATGGGGCGTTCATTGGCTATTGCCGCCGCGATGGCACCGCTGCCGGTGCCAAGATCGGCAATGTTCAGGGGGCTCTGTTTGGGGATGTGCTCCAGCGCTGTTTCCACCAGAATTTCAGTTTCAGGCCGGGGGATCAGGGTGTCTGGCGTCACTTCCAGATTGAGTGACCAGAACTCACGGCAGCCGGTTATATAGGCGATGGGCTCTTGGGTGGTGCGACGCTCAATCATGCTGTGGAAGCTCTGGGTCTGTTCTGGAGATAGCTGCATCTCGGGCCAGGCCATCAGATAGGTGCGTGGTTTATCCAGCAGGGATGAGAGCAGCACCTCGGCCTCAAGCCGGGGGATGGTGTTCGGGATATCCGCCAGCTTTTCGATCGCCAGTTCCAGGGCCCGGGCTATTGTGGTGGTTTGTGCTTGCTGCATATGTGGTATTAAACCATGCTGGTTCAGAGGTATGTATGTCGTGGATCAGGCAAAGTCTCTTTCCTGACCCATGCTGGATGCGGAAGATGCTGCAGATCTGCCACAGGTACAGCTAAGGAACTCCTGATTAATTTTAGAGGTTCCAGCAGCGCATGGATGTGCTGCCATTTTCAATGGCTATAAGCTATTGAAAATGAGGGAAATGGGAAATAACATTTTCCATTTACGCGCCCTGATAAAGCCATGGATGGCTTTAATCAGAACTCCCCTAAGTATATCAATACTCCCCTGATGCCAGGGAGGTGAGCTGCTCTGCCTGATGCTCACGCACCAGCGGGTCCACCACCTGGGTCAGATCGCCCTGGATTATCTCATCCAGTTTGTACAGGGTTAGATTGATCCGGTGGTCGGTCAGACGGTTCTGGGGGAAGTTGTAGGTGCGAATGCGTTCGGAACGGTCACCACTGCCAACCTGGAGTTTGCGCTTCTCAGCCTGTTCGTTGGCCTGCTCCTGCTGGGCGCCGGAGAGGAGCCTGGCCTGCAACAGCGACATGGCCCGGGCCTTGTTTTTGTGCTGAGAACGCTCGTCCTGACACTCCACCACAATACCGCTGGGGAGGTGGGTAATGCGTACCGCAGAATCGGTCTTGTTAACATGCTGGCCACCGGCGCCTGAGGCGCGGTAGGTGTCGATGCGCAGATCGTTGTTGTTGATGTCGATGTGGTCAATGCCTTCTGCCTCGGCCAGTATGGCCACGGTGCAGGCCGAGGTGTGAATACGCCCTTGCGACTCGGTCTCGGGGACGCGCTGCACCCGGTGGGTGCCGGATTCAAACTTCAGCTTGGAGTAGACATTGCGTCCGCTGATGCGGGAAACCACCTCTTTGTAGCCGCCCTGTTCACCCAGGCTTTCGCTTATTATCTCCACCTTCCAACCCTGGAGTTCGGCATAACGTGAATACATGCGATGCAGATTCCCGGCAAACAGCGCCGCCTCTGAGCCGCCGGTGCCGGCCCGTACCTCCAGAAATATGTTGCGCTGGTCGTTGGGGTCGGGTGGGATCAGCAGCAGTTGCAGTTCCGGCTCCAGCTCAGAGCGTTGTTGCTCAGCCTGCTCCAGTTCATCCTTGGCCAGGTCTGCCATCTCCGGGTCTTCCAGCATCTCCCGGGTGCTATCTATCTCCTGCTCCAGCTCCCGGTAGCGGTTATAACACCCCACTACAGGGTCCAGCTGGGAGTACTCCTGACTCAGGCTGCGGAAACGGTTCTGATCGCCCTGTACTTCAGGCTCGGCCAGGAGGGCGGTTATCTCCTCAAAGCGCTCACTGATCTGTTCCAGTTTGCTACGGATTGAGGACTTCATTTCTTGTGGTTGATCGCTTTCATTTTGAGCAGGGTATCTGCCGCCTTGAGCAGTGACTGCTGGCCCTGAAAACCGGCCTGGCGGATCTGGGTGCTGGGGGTGTGCAGGATCTTGTTGGTGAGGGTGTGCGCCAGGTAGCGCAGAATCTCTTCTGGGTCCTTGCCGTTCTTCAGGTGGCGCAGGGAGCGTTCCAGCACCTCGTCGCGGATGGTTTCGGCCTGGCCGCGATAGTCCTGGATGATGCTCACCGCATCCAGGGAGCGCAGCCAACCCATGAACTCTTCGGTGTGTTGTTCGATGATCTCCATGGCCTGCTGGGCCGCCTCCTGGCGTGAGCGCATGTTCTCCTGAATCACCTCGTCCAGATCGTCCACGGTGTAGAGGTAGACGTCGTTCAGGTTGCCCACCTCGGCCTCAATGTCGCGCGGTACGGCGATGTCCACCATGAACACCGGCTGGTGGCGGCGCTTCTGCAGGGCGCTCTCTACCGCACCCTTGCCCAGAATCGGCAATGGACTGGCGGTGGAGGAGATGATGATGTCGGCCTCGGAGAGGTGGGTGGAGATCTCCGTCAGGGAGATGGCGTAACCGTCGAACTGATTGGCCAGGGAGTGGGCGCGCTCCAGGGTGCGGTTGGCCACAATAATGCGCCCGATTCCGTGTTGATGCAGATGCCGGGCCGCAAGCTCAATGGTTTCACCCGCGCCGATAAGCATGGCGGTCTGCTGGGATAGATCGCTGAAGATCTGGCGCGCCAGGCTGACGGCGGCAAATGCCACTGAGACCGGGCTACAGCCAATTGCGGTATCGGTGCGTACCTGTTTGGCAACTGAAAAGGTGTGTTGAAACAGTCTCCCCAGGAGTTTGCCGGTGGCCTTGGCGTCGTTTGCGGTCTGATAGGCAGCCTTAACCTGGCCCAGGATCTGAGGTTCTCCCAGCACCATGGAGTCCAGGCCGCAGGCTACCTGTAACAGGTGTTGGATGGCGTCTTTGCCTTCGTGGCAGTAGAGATAAGGGGAGATGGTCTCCAGCTCAAGTCCGTGGAAGTTGCTTAGCCACTGGCTGATCTCTTCCGGCCCGGTTTCCGCCAGTCTGCAATAGATCTCGGTACGATTGCAGGTGGAGAGGATTACAACCTCTTCCACACTGGGCAGTTCCAGCAGACTGCGTAGCGCCCCGACGATGATATCCGGGCCAAACGTGATGCGTTCGCGGATGTCTACCGGTGCTGTTTTATGGTTCAAACCCAGGGCGAGCAGTGACATGTGTATGGTTTCTTTTACTTCCAAACCGCAAATTCTGAATTATCAAGGAGATAAATTCAAGTGGTGTTATGACTGGATGGTGCAGAATGGTGGTTTATTCTGCGGTTCAGTCAGCGGAGACAACGCGGTTTCGCCCCCTATCTTTGGCCAGGTACAAGCGACGATCGGCGGTTTCAATCAGTTCTTCTGGAGTTTGGTCACACTCCATATTATCCGCTACTCCGATCGATACCGTTATGTGTATCTCATTCTGCTCGAACCGGAACATATGCTCTGAGACGGCATCTTTAAGCATTATGGCGAATTTGAATGCGCCCATGCTGTCCACCTCCGGCAGGATTACGGCAAACTCCTCTCCGCCAAAGCGACACACGCAATCCACCCGGCGGGAGCGGTTTACAATAATATTGACCAGCTCCTTGAGGATATAGTCTCCAGCCCGGTGCCCCAGTGTATCATTGACGCTTTTGAAGTGGTCAATATCTATCATCAACAGGGATAGCTCGCGGTTATATCTGCGTGCCCGATCGGTCTCATTCTCCAGAGAGGATGTAAAATGGCGTCGGTTGAATATATTGGTCAGTCCATCCACTTTGGCCAGGTTAAACAGCTCTTCGTGATAGGCCTGTTCTATATTGTTGCCGGATAGGAATTTAAATATGGTCCCGCCAATGCGCAGGAGATCTCCATCCTGGAGGTAGTCATCATCCACCCTGTGGTCATTGATAAAGCAGCCGTTTTTTGAGGCGTTATCCTGTACCCGACAGCCGCCATGGTCGCGTATGATGAAGGCGTGGTCTCTGGATGCAGATTCGTCATCTATCTGGATGTCTGCATTCATGGAGCGTCCGATCATGGTCTGACTGATGGCTATCTGGTACTGATGCCCAATATTTGCCCCTGAGATCACCACCAGACATGCGCTTACAGGCCCGCGATCCAATTTGTCGCTGAGAATGCTATCGACTAATATTGTCTGAGTGGTTTCTTCCACTTGGTTATTCCTGATCCATTGGTCACTAGTCCACATAAGGGCTCACTCTCCATGTTTGCTAAACTTCAGAGAACCCAGGATGTGAGGTTCCCGCTTAACCCAGTTGGAATTGAAAACAGTGGTAAGAGTAGTCCTTTGTAAGCGCTGAGTTCAATTATAGGAGAACCCAAACTTGCCGATTTGATAGTGTTCACACTTTTAAGAGTTAACTTTTTCCATTAAATGTGGTCGGATTGGATAGCTATCGGCGCGTTTGAATCAATTTCCCACCGGAGCTCATGACGTTTACTATGATGAGTTTGGGGCAGTATTTGAGTTGTATGTAATATGAAGATCACCACTCTATTTAACAAGTTTACACCTGTGACTCTTGTCGTTGCCCTCGCTTCTTGCAGTAGTATGGCGCAAGAACAAGGGCCATCCAGTGTGAATAAAAGTGGTCTTACATCGAATGCGGTTGCTGTTAAAACTGGGGTGGTACAGTCCCTAAGTCCAGATATTATCTACAACATCCTGGTGGGGGAGATTGCGCTGCAGCGGCGTGATCTTGATCAGGCATATACCCACCAGCTGAAGGGTGCGGATCTGGCGCAGGATGCAGTTGCGGCCGAGCGTGCGGCGCGAATCGCCTTGCATCAGAAGGATCAGGTCAGGGCGTTGGTGGCGGTAAAACGATGGATTGAGTATGCCCCTGAAGATGCGCAGGCGCGGCAGATGGCCGTCATGCTCGGCATTCAGTCAGGTTCCCATGAAGAGGCGCTGCAACATCTCAGATCCCTGGTGCAACTGCATGAGCAACAGGAGCAGGATGGATTTGTTTATGCCGTTGCCGCCGTAGCATCCGGGCAGAACAGACAGTTGGCTCTGAGGCTTATACAGTCATTGGCCGCCGACTATCCGGATAATCCACGGGCCAGTTACGCAGTTGCCATGAGTGCGGTCATGGCGCGCAATCTTGCCGTGGCGGAGCATGCAGCGCGCCAGGCCATCCGGCAGAAGTCAGATATGGATCGGGCTCATGTGTTGCTGGGCCGTATCCACATGGAACGAAAAGATACTGCAGGGGCAATGCAGGCTATGCAGCAAGCGCTTGGTATTTCGCCTGACAGCATGGTATTACGAAGTGCTTATGCGCGTCTGCTGGTGGACATGAATAAACCAGAACTGGCCTATGAGCAATTTCAAAAGCTCCGCAGTCTTGCGCCGGATGATGCCGATGTTCAGTTCTCTCTGGGGATTATCTCCTTGCAGCTTGACCGGCGCACTCAGGCCGCAGAGCATTTTTCCGCCCTGATCAAGGCCAAGAAGAGGGTGGTTGGCGCCTCCTTCTATATGGGGCGAATTGAGGAGAGTGAAGGCCGGTCCGATGCAGCCATGGTCTGGTACGCCAAGGTTAAGCGCGGGAACTACCTATTTGATGCCCAGGCCCGCACAGCGGGATTGGTGGCGGCCAAGGGTGATGTGCCACAGGCGCGATCTATGCTGGGCGATCTGCGGGCAAAAATGCCCAAACGCTCAGTGGACCTGTTCATGCTTGAGGGTGAGATCCTGCGCAAGCACTCCAGCAATGACCTGGTGGTGGCGCTATATAGCGCCGCACTCAAGCAGCACCCTGATGATCTGGATCTTCTCTACGCCAGGGCCCTGTCCGCGTCGGTAGATGGTCGGGTGGATATCCTGGAGCAGGATATTCTGATTATTCTAGAGCGCAAACCGGACCATGCGGATGCGTTGAATGCCCTGGGCTATACCCTGGCGGATCAGACCGATCGTTATCAGGAGGCCCTGGACTATATCAAGAAGGCCCTGGCCATCAAGCCGGACTCTCCGGCAATTCTGGACAGTATGGGCTGGGTTCAGTATCGCATGGGCAACAATGAACAGGCGCTGCAATATCTGCGTCGCGCCTTTAAGAAGTTGCAGGATGTTGAGATCGCAGCGCATCTGGGTGAACTGTTGTGGGTGACCGGGCAGAAACAGGAGGCGCAGAAAATACTCCAGGGCGCACTGAAAAAGAGCCCGGACAACAAGTATCTGCAACAGGCCATCAAGCGTTTGGGCATATAAAGGGGAGCAGTCGTGTCTTGGGGAGAAACATGGCCAGCTCCGGCCAAGTTAAATCTGATGCTGCGCATAGTTGGGCGCAGAACGGATGGCTACCACTTGTTGCAGACGGTATTCCAGTTTATCGATATTGCAGACCAGCTCCGGTTTCGGTTGCGGGGTGATGGGGTGATATGCCGAACGCCAGCAATAGAGGGCGTCCCGGAAGAATCCGATCTGACGGTGCGGGCGGCGCGCCTACTGCAGTCAGAGGCTGGGATAGTGGCTGGCGCAGATATAGAGCTTGAGAAAAACCTGCCCATCGGTGCTGGCTTGGGTGGCGGCAGTTCCGATGCCGCAACAACCCTGCTGGCTCTGAATCAGCTTTGGAATGTTGGTCTATCCACCAAGAGACTTGCAGAACTTGGGTTGCGGTTGGGCGCCGATGTGCCGGTATTTATCCATGGAGTTGCCGCTTGGGCTGAGGGTGTGGGTGAGCGTATAGAGCCGGTTGATCTGTCGGCAGTGTGGTATCTGATACTGTTTCCCTCTTGCCATGTTTCCACAGCAGAAATATTTTCCGATCCTGAATTGACACGGGACTCCGCCCGCATCACAATAGCCGACTTCTTTGCGGGCAGCAGAGAGAATGACTGTGTGCCAGTTGTTTCCAGAAGGCATCCAGAGGTGGCGGAAGCCATTGATTGGCTAGCTGGCCACGGGGATGCAAGATTGACCGGTACCGGCGCCGCTGTTTTCGCGGCCTTTGACAAAGAAGTGCAAGCGCAGGAGGTGCTGGCGCAGTTACCGGAGCATATGCAGGGAGTTGTTGCGCGAGGTCTGAATCTTTCACCGGCCATGGATGTGCTGTAGATCAGAGTCAG
>CAZVME010000069.1:0-17666 GCA_964628835.1 uncultured Gammaproteobacteria bacterium
CTTTTGGGGACTTGGATGTCCCAAAAGGCATCACGAGATCAAAGACTCGCTTATCGCGCTGAACTTAATGGACGGGATGAACTGACACATATGAGCCAGGCTCTCAATGGCATGCTCAGTCAGTTTTAGCAGATCCTGGGGCATATAACCAAAGCCGTAACACAGCAGGGTGACACCAGCAATGAGATGAGCGCCGTGAGTATTCAGACCAGCGTAGGGTTGGAGCGCCAGAGTGAGGAAACTGAACAGCTGGCCACCGCTATGACTGAGATGACCGCCATAGCCCAGGAGGTTGCTAACAGTGCCACCAGGGCAGCCGATGCTGCAGCCGATGCGATTCATGCCGCCGATGATGGACAGCAGATTGTATGTAGCACTATTAACTGTATCAACGAGTTGGCACAAGATATTGATGAAGCCGCAGAGGTAATCAAGCAGCTGGAGTTGGATGTTGAGAATATCAGCAGCATTCTGGACGTGATTCGGGGTATTGCAGATCAGACTAATCTCCTGGCTCTCAATGCCGCCATTGAGGCTGCCAGAGCCGGTGAACAGGGGCGTGGTTTTGCTGTTGTGGCCGATGAGGTACGCACCTTGGCCAGCCGTACACAAGAGTCCACTCAAGAGATCCAGGGCATGATCGAAAACTTGCAGCAACGCTCACACAATGCGGTCTCGGTGATGGGGCGTGGACGTACTCAGGTGGAGTCTGGAGTGGAAAAAGCGGCGCAAGCCGGTGACTCGCTCACCGCTATCAATCAAGCTGTTAATCAAATTAATGATATGAATAGTCATATTGCCAGTGCCGCTGAGGAGCAGACAGCAGTCTCTGAGGAGATGAGCCTGAGCATCATCAACATTAGCCAGGTAGCCAAAGAGACTGCTGAAGGTGGTGTTGCTGTCAAAAAGGCAAGTGAGAGTCTGCAGGAACTGTCTGTAGAGTCGCGTACTTTACTGACGCAATTCCAACTTTGAGGAAACGGCCTTTGGGGCACCCCACTGGCCGTTTTTTTTGCACCTTATTTCCATCTATTTCAGAACCTTCATATTGGGTTTCATGGAGTGTTAGATGTCTAGGTTCTCTCTTCAAGGTTAATCACTACATGGTCTTTACGGAAATGTCATTTATGGCTTGACCTTGGAGTATACTCAAAGGTCTACTCTACTATCAGGCGGGTGGATTAGTTATGAATGATTTAACTATTGGCAAGGTTTCAGCAGCCTCTGGGGTAACCACCGACACCATTCGTTTTTATGAGAAATGTGGACTGGTTTGCCCCAACGAAAGGTCTCAAGCGGGCTATAGACTCTACAGCGCTGATGTATTAGATCGGCTCAAATTTATTTCCCGTGCTAAGTCTGCCGGATTTTCTTTGGATGATATTAGCCAGTTGTTGACACTAAAAGACAATCCTCAGGAAACCTGTAAATCTGTTTATGCGCATGCTCAGAAAAAACGATCTGAGCTAGAAACAAAGATTCGAGATCTTACTGAGATGCGCGAAACTCTGTCGGCACTACTTGCCAAATGCAGTGGCGAAGGTCCGTTAAGTGAATGCCCCATATTAGACTCATTTGACCGAGCTGAGCCTAAATAAAACTGGTGTTCTAGGCTAAATATAGTAGGAGGTACAGTTATGGCGGCTAAGAGAAAAATTGAAATATTTAGTGCGGGCTGCACTACATGCGATGATGTCGTTGCACAGATCAAGAATATTGCATGCTCTTACTGTGAGATTACCGTACTTGATATGCATGATGATCAAGTGGCATCTCGTGCGAAATCTCTTGGAGTGAATTCCGTGCCTGCAGTTGCTGTTAACGGTAAACTTGCCGACTGCTGTGCCAATAGAAGCGTAGACCTATCCATACTGAAAGCAGCAGGTTTAGGTACGCCGCTCTAATGGTGAAAAAAGCGCAGTCATTCGGATCGGCAGATGCCTTAATAGCAGCTGCCTGTCCGATCTGTTTCCCGAAGTTGGCTGCAATAGGAGCATTGTTTGGTCTCAGCATCCTCGCGCCATTTGAAATTTACTTCTTATGGGGTGCTCAGATAATTGTGCTAGCGATCTGTGCAATACAATACCGATCTTATAAAGTTCACAGAAACGGTTTCTTACTTGCTTGGTTTGCCGGATTCAGCATCCTGTTTTTTGCTTCGCTTTACGCAGTACCCTCAGAGACACTTTCCTATATTGCATTAGGGGGAATTATCATCGGTAGCGTGAGGAATACACTCGTTTAATGCGTAAATACGGACTGTATTTTTATTTTCATAGACATGAAATTATCATAGGGATATCACATCAAGCGTTACCCTTGCCGTGAGTAGCCACCGCATGCTCTTTGGCGAAATCCAGCATCCTCTGGATTGGCTTTACCGCCTGTTCACACAGCTCAGGCTGGATTTGGATCTCCTGGCCGCCAGTTTCCAGTACCTGGGCCAGATTATGCAGTGAGTTCATCCCCATCCAGGGGCAGTGGGCGCAGCTGACACAGGTTGCGCCTTCGCCTGCGGTTGGTGCTTCAATCAATTGTTTGTCCGGGGCCAGCTGTTTCATCTTGTGGAAGATGCCGCCATCCGTTGCCACGATGAACTCTTTATTCTCCATGGTGACGACTGCGTTGATGAGCGCCGTGGTTGAGCCAACAACATCCGCCTGCTCAATGATGTTTTCGGGTGATTCCGGGTGGACCAGTACCGCCGCATCCGGGTGTAGCCGGTGCATGCGTTCCAGGGCAACTGACTTGAACTCCTCATGCACCACACATGAACCGGGCCAGAGTAGCATCTCCACTCCGGTGATCTTCTGCACATAACGCCCCAGGTGCTGGTCCGGTCCCCATAACACCTTTTCTCCCTTGGCGGCCAGGTGCTGAACGATAGGTAGAGCTATACCTGAGGTTACCACCCAGTCGGATCGGGCCTTTACCTCGGCGCTGGTGTTGGCGTATACTACCACGGTGTGGTCTGGATGGGTGTCACAGAATTCAGAGAACCGGTCTGCCGGGCAACCCTCATCCAGGGAGCAGGTGGCATTCAGGTCTGGCATCAGGACGCGTTTTTCCGGGTTGAGGATCTTGGCGGTTTCGCCCATGAATCTCACGCCACACACCACCAGGGTCTGGGCCTCCTGTTCCGAGCCAAAGCGCGCCATCTCCAGGGAGTCTGAGACGCAGCCACCGGTCTCCTCGGCCAGCTCCTGCAAGTCGGAGTCGGTGTAGTAGTGTGCAACCAGTACGGCGTTCTGCTCCTTGAGCATGGCCTTAATGCGGTCCTTGAGGGCCTGTTTTTCACTCGCGGACAGGACCGGCCACTCTGGATGTGGCGGCACATCTACTGCGGCTATGTTTATCTCTTCAGCTATAGGTTTTTGGCTCATAGTGGTTCTCTTAATACTGCCGTAACTATTGGTTACACTGTGTCTGGTTGCGACATACTGCCCGATACAGGCGTGCAGGTCTATGGCTTCCATTGCGCCGTTGGTCGCCGGTCTCCTCAATCAGATCCATGCCGGTTATCTGCTTTCTAAAGTTGCGTTTATCCAGCTGTTCACTGCGTACAATCTCATAGACTTTTTGTATCTCACTCAGGGTGAATGTCTCTGGCAGAAACTGTAGGGCAATGCCGGAGTAATCCAGTTTGGATAACAGACGTCCCCTGGCCAGGGCTATGATGTCGGCATGGTCGAAGGCTAGGGGTGGCAGGTTCTCCGCTGAATACCAATGTGTAGCTACTGCATCACTGGCGGCCTCTGGGGGTTGCTCTAGAGGTGGCGTCAAGGCGAGATAGGCCACGCTAACCACTCGTTCCCGCAGATCCCGTCCGGGTTTCCCAAAGGTATATAACTGCTCCAGGTATATACCTTGAAGTCCGGTCTCTTCTTGCAGTTCCCGTCGGGCGCATTCACTTAGATCTTCATCAGGTTCCAGGAAGCCGCCGGGGAGCGCCCATGAACCTTCGTGTGGCCCCTGCCCGCGTTTAATCAATAGTAGCTTCAGTATCCCGCAGGAGATGGTAAACAGCACAATGTCAGTGGTGACTGCCGGGCGTGGGTATCTGTAGTGGTACTCTTGGGTCATAGTGTTAACCATGTTGCCATATAGTGTAGTATTAACACTAATTAAAATAATATATGGATGTACCGGCCGGCCAGGTCGTTTCTGGGTGGAATAATCCACCTAACTAGTGATAGAGGCTAAAGAAACTGCTACCTTGGACGCTAAACATTTATTAGTGTTGTTTCATGGGGATAGGGAGGCTGGCGTCCATGAGTGATTTAGTAATCTGTGCAGGCTGGATACCTGTATACCAACGCATGCAGGGGCTCCACCATGTCTGAGACACCCGTAATAGATGTAAGGCAAGAGATTCTCGATATAAAGCATCTGCCACCGTTGTCGGTGACGGCCAGTCGTCTACTGGAGACGGTGGCCAACCCTGATGTGGAGATCGCTGAACTGTCATATATCATCAGCCAGGACCCTGGCTTGATGGCGCGTATTATCGGTTTGGCCAACGCAGCCTACTTTGGGCAGGCAATTGCTATAACTACTGTGCACGATGCCATAGTCCGTGTTCTTGGGATAAACATGGTCAAAAGCCTGGCCATTAGCATCTCTGTAAGTGGGGCATTCAAGGCAGACGGTTGCACTGATTTTAGTACAAAACAGTATTGGTTTAATGCGATAGGCTGCGCGAATATGTCCAGGATGATGGCGCTTCGAATACCAACAGGGGAGCGGCCAGACCCTGAGAAGGTGTATTTAAGTGGCTTGTTACACAATCTTGGGTGTCTGGTCCTGGCACATATGTTTCCATCCAAACTGTCACGCGTGTATAAGATTGTACAACGGGATCCGGATGCTGACCTGGTTGCTCTGCAACAGGAACATATTGGTGTCGACTGGATATCTGCCGGTGAGTGGTTGGTGAACCGCTGGCACTTGCCGGATTTTGTCAGTGATGTTATGGGGGCTGTTGCCGACCGCAGTTATGCTCCCCAGGATAAGTACGATGTAACTCTGATTCGCGCTGCAATTCAGTGGATGAAAGGTTATCCGTGTGTAGTGGATGGGGAGCACAGGTTAAGTGACGGATTCGGGCCAGCGGAAATACCCGGTTTGGGAGTCGATGCACTTGGCCTGATCGAAGATAAGTTTTTGGGTAACTGTGTAGAACTTGAGGCCCTGGCGTCCCGGTTGTAGGTGATTCTGCCACTAGTTGCAACTGTTCCAATATCAATTTCGAGTTATGTGCTGCTGTATATTGAGCCTGGATAGGCTCTAACCGCCGATGTAATTTCAACACTCCTGTTATATGCTGATAGTGCTATGGTCGTAAATAGCATCATCCTCATGCGCCGATGCAAGAGGGTACGAATAGGTTGAGGAGTATTTATTTCATGGCTGATCCAATTGAACCTTTTAAGCTGGTGGTGGCAATTTCGTCCCGCGCCCTGTTCGATATGGACTCTTCGCATAAGGTGTTTGAAGCAGAAGGAATCGATGCGTATTGTAAATACCAGATTGAGCACGAGGACGAGATTCTGCAACCGGGAGTTGCCTTCTCTCTGGTGAAAAAGCTGTTGGCGATGAACAGCATGTTCTCTGGCAATGCGGCAGTGGAAGTGATTCTGTTATCGAGAAACAGCGCGGATACTGGTTTGCGCATATTCAACTCCATTGATCACCATGGGCTTGCCATATCCAGGGCAGCCTTTAGTGGCGGCGCAAACCCCTATGAGTATATCTCGGCTATGGGGGCACATCTGTTTCTGTCTTCTGACCATGATGATGTACGCAAGGCCCTGGATTCAGGTATTGCGGCGGCAACCATCCTGCCCTCCAACACGGATCAAGCGCAGGCCTCAACCGACCAGCTTAGAATAGCATTTGATGGGGATGCGGTTATTTTTTCTGATGAAGCGGAACGTGTCTTTAAGAGTCAGGGGTTGGCGGCATTTACCGCAAGTGAGAAGGCCGCAGCGCATAAGCCGTTGTCGGGTGGTCCCTTCAAGGTGTTTTTGTCCGCTCTGCACGAAATGCAGATCGCCGCTCCACCCGAGGCCCCCCCCATCAGAACGGCCCTGGTTACCGCCCGCGCGGCGCCAGCTCATGAGCGTGTTATTCGGACGCTCCGGGCGTGGAACATCCGCATTGATGAAGCCTTTTTTCTTGGGGGGATGAACAAGAGTGAGTTCCTGCGATCATTTAATGCGGATATTTTCTTTGATGATCAGGCCGGGCACTGTGAATCAGCCAGGCAGCATGTTCCAACCGGACACGTGCCGCATGGTGTGGCAAACAGTTAGGGTGCGGTTAGACCACGGTTGAATCGTAGGTGATCGATTCAGATGGTCTCTGCATAAAATAACCCTGGATATAATTTATGCCTATAGTCCATAACACCGCCAGACTGTTAGCGTCCTCCACACCCGTGGCAATACTCTTTATATTGAACGACTGTACTACCCGGTTTATTTCTCCTAACTTATCCTGTTTTTCCTGGCTTTGACATAATCCATTGGTCAATGACTGGTCCATCTTTATATAGTCGATTGGCATATGTTTTAACAGGAGTTCATTGTTGGGAGTGAGGCCGAAGCGGTCAATGGCGATCTGGCAGCGTATCTTCCTGAGCCCTTCAATCAGTTTTTTTGCATTTTGTGTATGGGCGCGAATATCTGCTTCGCGAAGCTGAAATATAACCCAGGTGCCCTTGACATTCAGCTCCCGCAGGCAGTCGCATATCCATAGCAGCAGTGATTCATCCACAGATATATTGATAAAGAATTTTGTTTTGTGACCCTGGTTTCTCTGCTGGGCAAGTTCTGCCAGAGAGTGCCTGATCACCCAGCGGTCAATCTCTGACATGAGTTCCAGGTATTTTGCGTGATCCAGAAAATCGTCTGGAAGTATCTCAGCTTCATTCTCATCCATTAGTCTGGTCAATACTGCATAGTGTTCACGAGTGTCACCCTGGAGGCTTACAATGGGCTGATAGACCAGTTTGAAGCCGTCGTTCTTTAGGGCCTGCTCAATAAGCTGTCTGATCCTTGATGCGTCATCCTCAACGGTGGGCTTTTGCTCTGCCAGGGGCTCGGTGCTGCCAGAGCCTTCTGCGTCATCGCCGTAGCGTTGCTGCATCTCTTCATCATTGTAGGAGAAGAAGATGTTGCCGCCCTCTCCACGGGCTGCCTCGCAAGCATTGTATGCCTGGTTGATAAGCTCCTGGCTATTTTGGTTGCCAGCTGAGAGGTAACTTATCCCGATGCTGCACGTGGGCTGTACGCGGTCATCCTTAAGCCGAAAAGTGTGTTTTTCGATGGTTGACCTTATGTGCTCAGCAAAGGGTTCAGCTTCAAGTTGCTTGTGTTTTTTGCTTAGAATTACAAATGCGTGGTCGCCAAATCTGGATATTAGATCGCTCGGGTCAATAGTATCCCTGAGGATATTTGCCGCCTCCTTGATCAGGGTGTCACCGCCGGCTACCCCTAGTGTAGATCTTATCTTTTGAAAATTGTCGATCTGAATGTAGTGCAAGGCGTAGTTGCTATGGGCGATCTCTTCATCAGATGTTACTTGGTTGAGTCTCTCCATCAGGTAGCGTCGGTTGAAAAGTTTGGTTTGAGTGTCCTGGGTCGCGAGCAATTGAATTTTTTCTTCCAGCTCAGTGTCCATTGATTGGTCACGTATTATGATCTGGGTACACGGCTCCTTACCAATGCTGGCTGGGGAGAACTTCAGTTGCGCCTCGAACACCTTGCCATCACTGCTTTGGCAGTTACTTTCGAGAGTTGTGGTTTTTGTGCTGCTGTCCAGGGAACGCAGAAACTCTTTGAATGACTGCTGGTCTTGGGGGGCGATCATGTCCATTATTGGCATACCCTCAAGGTCATCCATTTCCACATAACCAAACATGTCTAGATAGCCTTTGTTAGCCTGTATGTACATGCCTTCATGCACGTAGGCGATGGCGTCCCGGGAATTTTCCACCAGGGTGTTGCAGCGCTCTTCAGATTCATTCAGTCTGCTTTTGATCTGTTCCAATTCTCTGCGGGTCTGTAGATCGGCATACTCCCTGGCGACCACAAGCTGCAGGTGGTCCATGTCGCCCTTGGAGACCACATCACGGGCGCCGTCCCGCATGGCATCCAGCAGGGGTTCCGGTTCCTGTTCTTCTGGGTAGATGATGATTACCGGAGTGCCGGGCCGTCTGCTGTTGCAGAGTGACATAGCGTGACCGGGTGCGATGTTTGCCGCTCCGCAAGTGTACAGGACCATGTCCAGTTCATCGGAGTCCAGGGTCTCAATCAACTTGTCTTCTCTATCCAGACGGTTGTAGTGAACTGCCATCCCAGTATTGCGCAGGGCGCTTACGTATGCTTGGGTATCATTTGGAGATTCATCCAGAATCAGGAGAGTTATTGTATTCTCAGGACGCAACTTGTTATTCATTGATTCCATGCTCGATGCCAAGGGCGTTGAATATCCATATTAGATAAAATACACATAACTAAGCAACATATATTACGACTTTTGGGGTGCGTGGGTGACCTAGTAACACTATCCAGGTGGATATTACATAGAGTTGGCCTAAGGTTACAATAGCGGAGGTTTGATTTCGTCACTGTTGTCTGGTCATAGCCCCAACTGGTTGTAACCGCCTAGTTAATTACCCTCATCCAGGTATACGAATTCGAATTGGCTGAATGTGCCGGTGGACTCTAGTAGTCGAATCAGTTTTACCGGCCTTATCTCACCATCATCTTCGATGCTGATGGTGTCACCACTATGCATATTGAGGATGGGGAGAACCAGACAGGCCGGATAATTTGATGCAGTAATTTCCGGTAATAGGATGCATTTTTGGCTGGATTCTCCGTGGGCGCTATCACCAGGGATGTGAACTCTGATGGCAACGGCGGTGGGTGATATTATCTCTATTCCCAGTTGCAGGCCGACTCCCGGCAGATGTTTAAGCCAGCGCGCAACACCTATGCTGAATTGGGAGTGGTCACTTGCTGACTGGATCCCAACCAGCTCCCCAACCAGTATTTTAGGTGCGTTAACGCCGTTCCAGTTGATGCAGTAACCGCCGGCGCTCTCATTGAAGGTCTTGCAGGAGAAGGTGTCTTCCTCTTGCTGCTGTGTCCTGATGGCCCAGGTGGGAGCGCCATCGTCCACTATCCAGGAACTGTCTGCCTCTTTAAAGATAGGAATGGCCTCTTCCACTGGGTGGTCAAGGGGAACTATCTGTAGGCTATCGTTGTCGGCGGTGAAATAGCTGGTCAGAAAAGAGGAGTCCTTGAGCTCTACCTCGTCCTCATCAGGGATGGTCTTATCCTGCTCCTCTATTTTGCTTTCCTGGTTTTTAATCTTGTATGCGGTTATTTGCGAATGGATGGAATTAATACCAACTGTGGTTTCCAGTCCAAAATTCAGTTTGGTTCGTATAAACCCTCTGTTTGGTGCGTAGGTTATGGATTTAATGACTTTACGCATCATGGGTACAGTCACCTGCATCTCCTTGGTGAAGATGGTGCTTTTCCTCTTTTTGGTGAAAATGGTATTTAACTCTCTGCGCAGATACTGGGCAAGTTGACGGGTATCTATCAGCCGGCAACGGCTGTTGAGTTTTCTGGTTTGCATGGATATGTGCATGGGTGGGTCATCACTTCCTGTTCTAACAAAAAAATGGTCTTCGCGCTTCTCTTTAGGTTGTGGGGAAAAAATTTTTATATGTCCGGACCACTCAGGCAGTTTCTGGTACAGGTGCTCTATCTCCTGCTGACGCAGCCGGTATGGTGAGGCCAGGGCCAGTAGAATAGTGTTCTTGTAAACCGCTTCAATGGTGGATGCTGAACCATTGCCGCCATTACCTCCGTTGATCTTGATTTTGGCGAGGTTGTTTTGCTCGGCGAAGACAAACAGCTGGTGTATCTCGCGCCAGACATCTGCGGGATATGGGTTATAGACGATTGCAGAGTAGTAGAGTACCTTGGACAGATAATGGATCGCCTGATGCAGGGCGATGATCATCAATTTTCGCTCAAACTTCTCCCTTTGGCCAAAGGCCATTTTTTCTATAATGATCTTATAGGAGTTGGCCACTTCAGAGTTAAGTTCGCGGCATAGCACAACCACCTTTTGATTCTTTGCTGCGAGGGGCAGTTGGGAACCCAGGTAGTACTTTCTCAGGTTTGCAGCAACATGTTTCACTATTGGGCGGAAGATATTGATGATCTTGATGCGCTTCAGGTTCGGCAGCTCAATACGATTGAACTCAACCAGTGTCTGGAAGATACGCTTTGATGACTCCCTGGTGTTGGCTATGGGAAGGTTGGTTACCAACGCTTTTACCTCCTTGATATCCAGGAGGATTGATTCTGTCGGGGCTGCTGTTCTCTCAGGTAGATTCAGCTTGAGATGAAAAGTGTTGATCATAATCCCAGGATATCTCCACTAATTATTATTATGTAGGACGCCGTCTCTGCTGATTATATATTTTTTTTCGGATCTATATGTCACTAAATATGCCTCTGATGCCATTAAATAAGTACGGGGCTGGTTTTAAATGCTTCAGAATCCGGCTAATTCTATAAAGATACCGGTAGCTTTGATTTTGCCCCGGCCTTCTCATACACCAGTTTTGGAACAAGATATCCCGGCAACAGAGTCTGTAGCTGGTTGTGGATGGAGATGGCCTCATTGGTTACAACCTCAAAGTGCATGGCCCCTTGTACCCGGTCCAGCATGTGCAGATAGTAGGGTAGTATGCCCAGGGAGAACAGCCTGGTGCAGAGTTGGTGCAGTACCTCAGCACTGTCGTTAATATCCCGCAACAGCACGGACTGGTTAAGCAGGGTGACACCTTGCTGTGATAGCTCCTTCATTGCCATGGCCACACTCTGATCCAATTCATTGGCATGATTGCTGTGCACAACCATTATGGTTTGAAATCGGTTGCTGGCCAATATGGTTACCAACTCCGGGGTGATTCTCTCCGGCAGGGTTACCGGTATGCGGCTATGGATGCGTAGGCGCTGAATCCGTTCTATCTGCTCCAGGCCCTGTATCAGCTCTTTTAGTGCGGTATCGCTCAACATCAGTGGGTCGCCACCACTCAGGATCACCTCTTCGATATCCTGGTTATTTTTAAGGTACTCCATGGCTTGTTCCATATTGACGCCACAGGTATTTGACCCGGAGTAGTCAAAGTGCCGCCGGAAACAGTATCGGCAGTGGATGGAGCAGGCGCCGGTGGTTATAAACAGGGCACGTCCGGAGTATTTATGTAGTAGCCCCGGCGTCATGGTGGCTGCGGTGTCTCCCACCGGGTCCAGGCAAAACCCCGGTCTGCTGTGCAACTCATCACGGCGGGGAATCACCTGGAGCAGTAGAGGGTCTTTGGGGTTCTGTTTTTCCATCCTCTCGGCAAAGCCACGGGGCACCAGCATGGAGAATCCGGTGTCCGGCACCGGACCTGAATAGAGTGTGGCCGGATCAATCTGCAGAAAACCGGCAAGCTCATCCGGTTCCCTGAAGGCATTTGTCAGCGATTGGTGCCAAGCAGGCACGGTTCGGGTTATCATGTCCTGATTATATTCTTTGCTTCTTGAGGATGACATGGCAAGTTACAGTACCAATGAGTTCAAGGGTGGTCTTAAGATCATGCTGGATGGAGACCCCTGCTCGATTATAGAAAACGAATTTGTAAAGCCCGGCAAGGGCCAGGCGTTCAACCGGGTAAAAATCCGTAATCTTAAGAATGGACGGGTAATTGAGCGCACCTTTAAGTCTGGAGAGTCGGTCGAAGCTGCGGATGTCATCGAAATGGAGATGCAATATCTCTACAGCGATGGCGAATTCTGGCATTTTATGGATCCTGAGACATTTGAGCAAACTACAGCAGATGACAAGGCTGTAGGCGACAATATCAAGTGGCTCAAGGAACAGGATGTATGCACCGTCACCCTGTGGAATAACAACCCGATTATTGTTGAGTCACCCAATTTTGTGGTGCTGACCGTTACTGACACCGATCCGGGCCTGAAGGGTGATACCTCTGGCAGTGGTGGCAAACCCGCCACCTTGGAGACCGGGGCTGTGGTACGGGTTCCACTGTTTGTGCAGATTGAAGATGCCATTAAGGTGGATACCCGCTCCGGTGAATATGTGTCCCGCGTCAAAGAGTGACCCTGCGCAGACGTGAGTGATTGCTTGCCCTGGGCGCCGGTTGCAGACCCTGACATGCTCAGGTCCAGGGCTGAATTGCTGGCCAATATACGCAGCTTTTTTCAGGGCTTGGGCGTCATGGAGGTGGAGACCCCCATCTGTTCCGGCAGTGCCTCTACCGACCCCATGTTGGAGAGTTTTACCACCAGCTTCACCGGCCCTGGTGTACCGAAAGCCAAGGAGCTGTTCCTCCACACCTCACCTGAGTTCCCAATGAAGCGGCTTCTGGCCGCTGGAACGGGCCCCATCTACCAGATGTGCAAGGTGTTTCGTAACGGTGAGTGCGGGCGGATGCACAACCCTGAGTTCACCCTGCTGGAGTGGTACCAACCGGGTTATGATCACCATCAGCTGATGGATGAGGTGGCGGGGCTGATCAATGGTCTGCTTCCGGCCCCTCTGCCGGTTGAGCGGGTCAGTTATGCAGAGCTGTTCCAGAGGCATCTAAGTTTTGATCCGCGCCAGGGGTCAGTGGAGGAGTTGCGTGGCTATGCGGTTAAGGCCGGAGTGCCTGGTGCTGAATCCTTGGATCTTCAGAGTGTCGATGGCTGGCTGGATCTGTTGCTGACTCACTGCATCGAACCCCATCTGGGGCAGGGTAACCTTTGCTTTGTCTACGACTATCCGGCAACCCAGGCCTCATTGGCCAGGGTACGACCTGGCAACCCGCCACTGGCTGAAAGATTTGAACTCTACATGGAAGGGATTGAGCTGGCTAATGGCTTTCATGAATTAACCTCGGAGCCAGAGCAGAGGAGCCGCTTTAATGCGGATCTAGATCAACGTCGGGTCAATGGGGTTATGGATGTACCAATGGATGAGTTGCTGTTGGCGGCGTTGCATGCTGGACTGCCGGAGTGTTCCGGCGTGGCCCTCGGGATCGATCGGCTGCTGATGCGGTTGACTGGGGTCAGTCATATTCAGGATGTTCTGGCATTTCCCATGGAGCGGGCATAGTCTCCATGATGTTTTCTTAATTAGGGTTGTGAAATATGAACAGTGAAAAACAGAGTAGGCCAGAAGAACACCATGTGGCGGTGCTGGGTGCCCACACCAAACCAGCACGTTACTCCAACCAGGCGGTGTGTCTGCTACTGGAACATGGATACAAGGTAACCCCGGTGCACCCCAAATTTGAGCAGATCGAAGGCTTGCAGATGGCCCCGTCACTCCAGGATATCCACGGTCCGGTGGATACCCTCACCCTGTATGTGGGGCCTGACCGCATCCGTCCCATGATAGATGAGATCCTGACGTTGGCGCCGGGACGCGTTATCTGCAACCCAGGCACCGAGTCCAAGGAACTTCAGGAGCGGCTCGATGCCGCAGGTATTCCCTGGCTTGAGGCCTGTACCCTGGTGATGCTGCGTCTGGGTAACTTTCTGGATAACCCGGCGGATTAGTGTTGACGGGCCCTAAGGATATTTGTCCGGCACAAAGGTCTGATCGGTAAATGGAGGCCGCACGTATCCGGCGCTGTCTTCCCGATGCGGCAGTTCGATCGGCTCTGGCGTCAGATCCTCATAGGGGATCATGCTCAGCAGATGGGCAATACAGTTTAGACGCGCATGCTTCTTAATATCTGACTTCACCACATACCAGGGCGCCTGTTTTATATCAGTATGGGCAAACATCCGGTCCTTCGCCTTGGAGTACTCGATCCAACGTGATCTTGACTCAAGATCCATCGGGCTTAGCTTCCAACGCTTATGCGGCTCTTCCAACCTGCTCTGAAATCGCTTCTCCTGCTCTTCATCTGAAACTGAAAACCAGTATTTGATCAGGATGATGCCGGAACGAACCAGCATGCGTTCGAACTCAGGACAGGAGCGCAGAAATTCGCTGTACTCATCATCGGTGCAGAACCCCATCACCCGTTCCACCCCGGCGCGGTTATACCAACTGCGGTCAAACAGCACCATCTCACCTACTGCCGGAAGATGTGGTACATAGCGTTGAAAATACCACTGGCTGGTTTCCCGCTCGGTTGGTGCAGGCAGGGCCACCACCCGACAGATGCGTGAGTTGAGATGTTGGGTTATACGCTTGATTACACCGCCCTTGCCTGCGGCATCGCGTCCTTCAAACACCACCACCACCTTGAGTCCTTTCTGCTTTATCCACTCATGGAGTTTTACCAACTCCAGTTGCATCCTGAACAGCTCTTGCTCATAGACGCTGTTTTTTATCTTTTTAACTGTGGGGCTTTTTACGAATCCATCCTGGATAGAATTGGTTACCGTGGATCTCTTCTTGGTATCCGTTTTCTGTTTATCGTTTTTAGACACAACACTCTCCCATTATTACTTCGGTATAGGCGCTATAGGCGCTCTATAGTAATTCTTGTTTGCCTCTCTCAATGGATAAATTCAGGCTGTTGCTGCACTGCCAATCTATCTTACCCCGGATATGCAGCAGCTACTGCGTTTTGGAGCGGGAGCCAGGCTTTTAAGACGGCAGTAGGCATTTGGTCCCAGGAGTCCTGGCTTTACATAGGTCCAGGCTTTGCAGCTATCAGTGGAAAAACATGCATCCACGCAGAGCTGGGGCTTGGCCTTTTCCAGGCGAATGGTTTGAATATCTGAGCCTGGACGGTCAGTGTTCAACTCCATCTCTGATCTTACAGCCCTTGGTGATGTGTAGCCGCCACCGCAGCCAGATAGAAACAACAGGCAGGCAGTCACGGTTAGAGTGATTAGGATTTTTCCATGAACTTTTACATGCATCATTAAAGGCCCCTTGTATGTGATCTGTTATTCCAGCCGCTGCTTGCAGTTATCACGTATTTCCATATTAACGCCAATCACAATACTAGTA
The DNA here is from genome assembly GCA_964628835.1 of uncultured Gammaproteobacteria bacterium. Taxonomy (GTDB): domain Bacteria; phylum Pseudomonadota; class Gammaproteobacteria; order Chromatiales; family Chromatiaceae; genus JAAGZL01. The sequence goes on from CAZVME010000069.1 coordinate 15,058, forward strand.
TATGTTGCCTGCCGTTGGTATCGCTGGCCTTGTCCTGTATCTGCCGTGGTGCTCCAGCTCAATAGGGATTAAAACAACCCCTCTACCAGGTCGCCAAAGCCCCAGATCAAGGTGCCGCTAATGAGCATCAGCAGACCTGATCTCTCGTTAGCCCAGGTAAGCTCTTCGTGGAAACGTGAATTCTGGAGTGTCTGCTGCCGCTCCTGTTGCGCCCAGTCGCGGTTAAAGTCACCATGGGTATTAATCTGGCGCACCTTGAGCATTCGTATGTGCTCCAGAATCTGGCTGGACGTAAGGATTATGCCGATAACAACCACCAGCGAGCCGCAGCGGGAAAACCAGGACCAGTCACCCTGACCTATGCTGGTCAGAGCGCCTGCGGCCAGGATGAGGCTGGCAATGAAATAGGCTTTTAGTGTGTTTCCTTTACGTCTCATATCATGGGGCCGGGTTAATAATTGGATCATCCGGGAGACTTTTACAGATTATAGCGAGGCTGTGGCCTTTCTGCGTCTTTGCCACAGGCCAAGTAGTAGCGCGAGCAGGATGGAGGGCAGTATAAACCACCTCTTTGTCGGTTGTTCCTGGGTTAATTGATACCCGGTGATGCGGGTGGCGAAGCCCGGTTCCAGGCCGGCGTTTTCGGCCGGGCTCATGAAACCGATATCGAGAATTTTCAGTGCATCACCACTCACTTGAGTGATAAAGCCCAGCTCTCTGAGGCGATCTGCGGGTTTGGTGTCCGGTATGGTCATGACCATCTCTCTGCTGGACGGCTTGCCGGTATCGTCCTCCACTTCGACCAGCAGCCGCAACGGTTCTCCCGGGCGCATCTGACCAATGCTGGTGCTTAGCTCTATGGCTGGGCGTAGCTGGTAGGGTGGGTAGACCTGATCCCGCCAGAAATCGGGGCGGAACAGGGAGAATGCGGCGAGCAATAACAGCAGGCTTTCCCACCAGCGATTGCGCGTAACAAACCAACCCTGGGTGGCGGAGGCAAACATAAGCATGGCCGCCAGGCCGGTCAGCGCCACCAGGAGAAAGTGGCCAAAGCTCTCCACGCCGATCAGCAGCAGCTCGGTGTTGAAGATGAACATAAAGGGCAGGATGGCGGTGCGTATGTCGTAATAGAACGACTGGATACCGGTCTTGATCGGGTCGGCGCCGGATATGCCGGAGGCGGCATAGGCGGCCAGACCCACCGGTGGGGTGTCATCGGCCAGGATGCCGAAATAGAACACAAATAGATGTACCGCCACCAAGGGGATCTCCACCCCATGGGCGGAGGAGAACTGCACTATCACCGGGGCCATCAGGGTGGAGACCACGATGTAGTTTGCGGTGGTGGGCAGCCCCATTCCCAGCACCATGCACACCAGTGCGGTGAGCAGGAACATCATGATCACCGATCCCATGGAGAGCACCTCAATCAACTCTCCCAGTACCTGTCCAATTCCGGTCAGGCTGACGGTTCCCACCACAATACCCGCGGTGGCTGTCGCCACACCAATGCCAATCATATTGCGGGCGCCATTTTGCAGGCTGAGCAGCAGATCTCTCCAACCCTCGCTCCAGGTGTCGTCTACCGCTTGCCGGGAAAAAATCCGGCGTAGGGGTTTCTGGGTGAGCAGGATCACTATCATCAGCAGCGTGGCATAGAATACGGATAGGGCGGGGGAGAGTCGCAACACCATGAGACACCACACCAGAACCACGATGGGCAGCAGGAAGTGCAGCCCACCACGCAGGGCCTCGCTGGCATTAGGTATGTGCTCTGGGTCAAAGCCGTCTGGTAATGGGTGGTGCGCCTCCCAGGCCAGTAGCCCCAGATAGATGCCGGCTAGCAGGGCGCCATTCACATATAGGGATAGATCCCCAAACAGCCTAGTGGTGGCCTCCAGGATCTGCCAGGTCAGAAAGATACAGATGACAATGCCGGACAGCCCAAGGCCCCAGCGCATCAGGCGTAGCTTCAAGGGCGCCAGGTCGGGCCGCTTCAACCCCTGCATATCGGCCTTGATGGCCTCCAGATGCACCAGATACATCAGGGCCAGATAGCTGAGCACGGCGGGTAGGAAGGCGTGCTTTATCACCTCCACATAGGAGATGTTGAGGTACTCCACCATCAGGAAGGCTGCAGCTCCCATCACCGGGGGCATGATCTGGCCGTTGGTGGATGCGGCGACCTCAATTGCCCCGGCCCGGTAATCGGGGAACCCTACCTTTTTCATCAGCGGGATGGTGAAGGTGCCGGTGGTCACCACATTGGCGATGGAAGAGCCGGAGATCATGCCGGTCAGGCCGGAAGCGAGGATGCCCGCCTTAGCCGGACCACCACGCATATGTCCCACCAGTGAGAAGGCCACGCGAATGAAGTAGGCCCCACCACCAGCCCGTTCCAGCATGCTGCCAAACAGCACAAATAGAAACACGAATCCCGCCGATACCCCCACCGGGACCCCGAACACCCCCTCTGTAGTAAGCCACTGATGGGAGGCGACCCGATGCAATGAGGCCCCCTTATGGGCCATGACATCCGGCAGCCAGGGTCCGGCAAAGGTATATACCAGGAACAGGGAGGCGATGATGGTGAGGGGCCAGCCCAGGGA
>CAZVME010000070.1:0-17664 GCA_964628835.1 uncultured Gammaproteobacteria bacterium
ACTGGATACCGGGTCAAGCCCGGTATGACTGATTTTAGTTAACGGGACAGCAGTGATATTTTTTATTCTTTAGGCAACTCAAGTAACCTCTCACTACGCCATACCCTTACGACATGAACAGATCGCTGCTCTCTCAAATAGACAACCCGAAAAGGTGGATGGATAAGCTCCCTTATTTTAGTTTCACCAAATTCTGGAACAATTCTCCCAATCTCCGGGTTACCCTTCAAAGTTTGGATATGCTCAATAATCGAAGCAACAAATTTCAAACCTACCTCGGGAACACCCTCACTTTCGTAATACCCTTTAATATCCTCTAAATCAGAAAAGGCAGAATTAGATACTAAAATTTTCATTTAGCCTATTCCTAGCCTCTTTTTAACCTCATCTAAATCTTGCTCTGCTCCCTCTTTTATTTCCATTAATCCTTGGGTAACTGCTTTCATAAATTCTTTTTCTTCCTCATTTTTTTCATATTCTTCAAGGCCTTGCACAACCGCGATACCTCTACCACGGCTAGTAAGCAAAATGGGCCTATGGGTATCTTTGGCTCGGTTTACAATTTTCCCAGGATTAATTTTGAGGTCTGAGAGAGGAATTATGTCTTCTGAAAACTTGATTTGCATGAGAAAAGGCCTCTTTTGTGGGGCGATAATAGACCTAATTATAGCACCTGTTAACTGGACCTCAAGGAAATATAACGCCATGCTAACCGGGACGGAGCTGCGGAGCGTCCGAGTGAGCGATAGCGAACGATGTTTAGCATTTTGTTAGAGTTCTTTGTCAAGAAATGCGTCCGTTGTCTGTGCTATCTGTTTAACAAAGTGGATGTGCTTCCTGAGGTCATCGCGTGTTACTGCATGCGGACTGGGTTGTGCTTCACCTTACAATGGACGCCCTGAACGATGCGCAATATCACCTCGCTTTTTAGCAAGTTTGTTTAATTCTTTCCTCGCCATGACTGATTCGCAATTGTTCCATGACCATCCCTCAGTCACATCCAGGCCGAGATATTTCTGGAAACAATAGGATAGGTCGCGGCTGTCGCGCGACATATCCTTATTCGTTATGTGTTTGCGAGAAAAGTAACAAGAGAGCCTCCCCCTATAGTTTTACCTATTTCCCTTTTGCTGTAGTTCCACCGTTGCCAACTTCTCTAGTTTTTTCATCCAAATGATCGTAATTCCCAAGGCTCTTATGAATGCAAGCGCCTGCACTCCAATTCCAGTCCCTTCCTTTAAGACGGCATTGTTCAAGGTAACTTACAAAGTTTTCAGGAACAGCGACTCGACCACCACTTGAACTTTCTTGATGTAAGATGACTTTGTTTTTATATATCTCTTGCATGGCCCTTTGCTTCATCGCCTCAATATTATCCATGTTTCCAGAATGACGGCCATACCCAGATTCCACCTCATCTTGAGCACGTTCTCGGACTAAGCGTGTATTTCTTGCTCTTTCCCAAGCGCGAGTTTCGGCGGCACTTTCACTATACCTCTGATCCCTCCTGGCATTTAATGCTTTTCGCTCACTGACAATCGTTTTGTGATACCCAACAACCTTGTTAAAATATTCTCTGTCCTTCAATCTATCCTTATAAATACCAACCAAAGATTTTGAATCTTCATCCTTCGATATATTCAAATCTTTAATTTCAACTTTAGTTAACATCCATCTTTCACTTGCAAGTTCCAAGCTTGGTAAAATTACTTTGTTTCCGTACGATACTCGTGGCATATTAATTCCATCAATCGAACATCGACGAATAGTTATTGGATATGTTCCGTAGGTATCACTCTCTGTGGAGCACTGTTTTCCAAAGTCAATAATAGGAAAACCATGGGCCAACAATTCCTGCATCATATTGCTGACGTAATCAAACTCAATATAATGATATCTATCAGGGAATAGTCTAAATAACTTTTCGTCGGCAATGCAGGTATATTGTCCACTTCGATTTCTTTTGTATTGATATCTTTGAAAGCCCATGGACATATCTATCAAACTCTTTTCCTTGTCGATAGGATTGGGTCTTTTGGTGATTTTTAATACGGGTATATGATCAACAAGATTTGAGCATTGTGATGGATTCATATCATCGCTATTTCGGCCCAACTGCACAGCTACTTGCTCAGGTAATTTCTTAAAGGCAATAATACCTTTGCCATCCTTTGTGGGGTTGGCACCAACAAAAAGTGATTTAACAGGAACATTAAATACTTCGTCCATAAGGAATTTAGAAATTATTTTTTGATTAGTAGTCCCTCGGGCTCCTGTCGTCAAACAACCGCATAAATTAAACGTTAATACGCTAATTATAATGATCGACAGTATTCTTTTTTGCATATTTTCTCCATTATTTTGTCACATAACGTTTAGCAGCACCGGCAAAATGCGAGCTTGTGAGCATTTTGTCCGCGTGGCTGCGCTTGTTAAGTTTTATTTCTGAACCATGTGGGATCTGTTGCGATGGTTTCCTCAAAGCCAGATGCCAAAGCTACTTCGTACCAACGTTTAGCTTCATCAGTGTCTGATTGGATACCATTGCCACCGGTAACAAAAATGGTAGCTAAATTGTGTGCAGCATGACCATTTCCTTTTTTGGCCTCTTTTAGCAGCATATCCTTTGCTTTAATGTGATTTCCCATAAGCCATTCGTCCATTGCTTGTTGAACTGGGTCATTTTTCATGACTGTCTAAGTCTGTTTAGAAATGGGTCACTTTCCGACACATAGCCACCATAATCTGGCCTGTCAGGAAAGTACCATTTGCCTTCTTTCCAATCAAAATCATGACTTGTTGGTTTCCCCTGATCAAAAACAACCTCACCAATTCCAAGAGTGCTTTCACTTTTATACAGCCTGCGGACTATACATTTAATCCCGTCCACATAGATTATTTCGTTTTCTTCAATTTGTGGAATTTCCATGGATTAGGTCCTTGTCTAAGTACGACGCATTTTTAAACTTAACGTTCAGGGTAAACGGCGCTGAGCAGCATAGCTGCGAAGCGTCCTAGCGAGAGTAACGAGCGGTTTGACCCGCTTGTTAGGGCTGTTGTTTAAGTTCACGGTACCTTTTACAGCTAGCATCTCTTTTTTTAACAACACCAGGATCACCACTACCCATTGCTTCAATTGTTGCTGAATTACACTCTTTCTTAGCCAACTGAATATCTGACTCTTCAATTGCTGCACTAATATGAGCAATTGTTGGTTTATATGAAACTGCTGCATTACAGTACATATTTTTAGCTTTCTTATAGCGCCAATCTTTGCCACGTTTTGCTTTTAACCCGGAGCAGAGCTCGCTAAATAATTTAGAAGCCTTAATTGTACATTTAGAATAGGCCCCCATATTCTGGCTTAGATTTCCACAAACACTACTATTTCTAATTCTCCACAGTTGGTGTTGAAATGGAATATTCACTCCCTCGTACTCTATGACTACTGCCTTTATATCTGTACCTATGGAATCTGTAAGGTGGTCATAGGTAGCAGTTTGTACTGAGTTTAAATATGCCGAGAATAAGTAAGCTACTGGATCCAATACTCTCTCCTTAATATGCAGATTTGTTGTGCCCTAACAGTTAAATCAATAGCACATGGCCGTGTTACTAACGCGGCCATGTGCTATTGATATGCGGGGATTTTTATTCATTTGAGAAACCAACAATCTGCTCCTTTTTATTTTTATTTCCATTGAATCAACAGACTACCAGACTTAATACCACACGGGAACCGTGTTTTATGCAGCTATCTAAATAAGCGGAAATACGGCAACTTGCCGTATATGTCCGAAGCCAACCTCAAAGTCGCATTGCAATTACAAATTGCATGCACTAAATTACACATAAGGGAGTACAAAAGGAGAACAAGGATGAGTCAAGAAAAGTACAAATCACCTTTTTTGAACGATGTCTGTAACAAAATAAGGGTTATGAACTACAGCATTAAAACAGAGGATACCTGTATCCACTGGATTAAGTCATTCATATTCTTCCATAAAAAGCGCCACCCTCAGGAGATGCGGGAACCGGAAGTCGCCTCTTACCTTACTCACTTGGCGGTCAACCGTAATGTATCTCCCAGCACCCAATCTACTGCCCTCAATGCTCTAATATTCATGTATAGACACGTGTTGCAAAATCCATTGGGTGAGATTCAGGGTATTGTACGGTCAAAGCGCCACCCAAGGCCGCCGGTAGTGTTAACACAGCCAGAGGTTTTTCGACTACTGACCCACTTGAATGGTCAGCACTGGCTGGTAGGCTGCTTATTGTATGGGTCTGGTTTACGCCTAATGGAGGCACTGCGACTCAGGGTTAAGGATTTGGATTTTCCCCGGCGTGCGGTATATGTGCGCGGTGGTAAAGGCAAAAAAGATCGGATCGTTACGTTGGCTGATGAGTTGATAGTTCCGTTGGAAAGACATTTAGCAACGGTAAAAACAACCCATGAAAGAGACTTGGCTAATGGTTTCGGCTCAGTGTATATGTCCTACTCACTGGCAAAAAAATATAAAAGCGCACCCACGGAGTGGGCTTGGCAATACGTGTTTCCTGCAACCAGCATCAGTCGCGACCCCCGCTCCGATGAGCACCGACGTCACCATTTAGACGGAACTGCCATACAAAAAGCCATAAAACATGCGGTTCGAAAGGCTGATATCCACAAGCAGGCTTCATGTCATACCTTGCGCCACTCCTTTGCTACACATCTGTTGGAACGTGGCATGGATATTCGTACAGTCCAGGAGCAGCTTGGGCATGCCGATGTGCGTACCACCCAAATCTATACGCACGCACTAAATAGAGGGGGCTCGGCTGTAATCAGCCCATTGGGTAGTTTGCTCTCTGCCAACATGGTTTGAAACAATCCATTTAGAGTCATTGCTGTCCCGTTAACTAAAATCCGTCATACCGGGCTTGACCCGGTATCCAGTAAGTCTTTAAAAAACCTGGATTCCGGATCAGCAAAAAACGCTGTCCGGAATGACGGGGCTCTTTTTTGATTTTCCTGTCTCCCAGGCTTCTATGCATCCTTCTGGCTTTTATCAATAAAGCTTCTAACCAAATCCATCAAAAGTTAACGGGGCAGTAGTGATTTAGAGTACGCATTTAGATATTCCGATACCATCGCCTCTGGCTGTGAGGCACCAGTAGGCGCTGCCGTACCCAGGTACATTATTGGGTATCAGCGCTACCAGTAGCTTGGGGGATTACCGAGTGTTATTTATGATAGGGAACACTCAGTTCGTGTACCGCATCTATCATAACGCCGGAACGTTCAGGATCCACGTTGGGATGAATGCCGTGGCCCAGGTTGAACACATGCCCAGGTCCATGTCCGTAGCTGTTGAGCACTTGGCCCACCTCTTCGCGGATACGTTCCGGTGAGGAGTAGAGGATGCATGGATCCAGGTTACCCTGTAGCGCCACCCGGTCTTTTACCTGCACCCTGGCATCAGCCAGATCCGTGGTCCAGTCCACGCCCAGGGCGTCACAACCACTCTGGGCCATACGTCCCAGCCACTGGCCGCCACCCTTGGTGAACATGATCACCGGAACCTTGCGACCTTCATTCTCCCGCGTCAGGCCGCTGATAATTTTTTCCATATAGGTCAGAGAGAAGGCCTCATAATCCCGTGGGCTGAGCACGCCACCCCAGGTATCGAAGATCATTACCGCCTGGGCGCCGGCTGCGATCTGTGCGTTGAGGTAACTGGTGACAGACTCAACCAGCTTGCCCAGCAGGGCATGCATCAGATCAGGACGGTCGAACATCATGCCTTTGACCTTGGCAAAGTTCTTGGTGGTACCACCCTCCACCATGTAGGTGGCCAGGGTCCAGGGGCTGCCAGAGAATCCGATCAGTGGCACTCTGCCATCCAGTTCGCGCCGAATGGTGCGCACCGCATCCATCACATATCCCAGTTCATCTTCGGGATCGGGGACACCCAGAGCCTGCACCGCGGCTTCATCCTGGATCGGACGTTCAAAGCAGGGGCCTTCGCCCTCGCTGAAGTAGAGCCCCAGGCCCATGGCGTCTGGAATGGTTAGGATGTCCGAGAACAGGATCGCCGCGTCCAGCGGGAAACGCTCCAGGGGCTGGATGGTTACCTCGCAGGCCAACTCCGGGTTCTGGCACAGGCTCATGAAATCCCCGGCCTTGGCGCGGGTGGCCCGGTACTCTGGGAGGTAGCGTCCGGCCTGGCGCATCATCCACACCGGCGTCATATCAACAGGCTCACGCAGCAGGGCGCGCAAAAAACGATCGTTTTTTAATTCTCCCACAGATGGGTTTCCTTCTTGCTAATACTTAAGATTTGAATTTATTAGGGGGATTGTACACGGAAAAGCCGCATGTCTCATTGGTAACAGTCAACGGCCAGCGGCCGGGGCCTGGATCAGTTAGATGCCAGGCCCCGGCCGCAAATGGAACAGGCACCAACTAGCAGGAAGCCTCGGCCTTTTGCCCGGCCTCGAAGGCCAGCTTGTTGATCTCAACCAACTTGGGCTTGTACTGCCGGAAGCGGTCCAGGATCTCATTTTTCAGCACCTCGGCCGGAAACGGCAGGTATTCAGATATGGCGCCCAGCATCACGGTGTTTACCAGCTTCAGGTTACCCAGCTCCCGGGCAATGGCCCCGGCATCAAAGGCGTGCACATCAATACCGGCCTCCCGGATCTCCGCCACCGGATCATCCGGATACTCAAACAACCCGGTGTGCACCACCGGTGGTTTCTGGCGCAACACGTTGACCATGGCCACACCATTTGGCCGCAGGTGTTTGCACCAACGCAGGGCCTCGGCCGGCTCAAAGCCAATCAGAATATCGGCCTCACCCGGAGCGATGGCCGGGGAGAGCACCCTCTCGCCGAAACGCACATGGGAGGTGACCACACCACCGCGCTGAGCCATACCCGCCACCTCGGTCTTCTTTACGTCAAAACCCTGGGTCAGGGCGGCCTGGGACAGCACCTCGGCTGCGGTCATCACACCCTGACCACCGATACCGGCCACCAGGATGTTGGTTATGTTGTTTTCACTCACAATAGTATCTCTTCAATTTGTTACTGCTGGGGAAACTGCATCGGCACAATAGCATCCGGGGCACAGGTCTTGGGACAGAGGTCGCAGCCGGTACAGGCAGCGGAGTCGATCTGTACGAATGCCAGCTCCTTCTCCTTGCCACTGGTCTTGACCTCGGTCTCGCGCCGGGTGACATAGATAGCAGGACAGCCGATATCCAGGCAGTTGCCGCAGCCAGTGCAGTCTTTCTCTTCCACCGTCAGCGGCGGCTTGGGACCATAGAAGTCCACCAGCACGCAGGGCTGATTGGTGATAATCACCGATGGCTCGTTAATCTTGGTCTCCTGGCGCAGGGCGGTGAACAGGCTCGGCAACTCGTAGGGGTTTACCTCCTGGATACGCTCCGGGTTCACACCCAGGGCCTCACACAGCTTGCGGAAGTCCACGCGTATGGTCTCTTCGCCCTGCAAACTGCGCCCGGTGCTGGGCCCATCCTGGCCACCGGTCATACCCACGGCGCGGTTGTCCAGCAGCAGCACGGTGACATTGCCCTTATTGTAGGTGATGTCCAGCAGACCCTGCATACCCATGTGCAGGAAGGTGGAGTCGCCGATTACGGCAATGACATTCTTTTTGGCGTCATCCTTGCTGCGCCCCTTGTCCAGACCCAGAGCCACGCCCATGGAGGCCCCCATGCAGATACAGGTGTCCAGGGCATTCCAGGGGTGTCCGGCCCCCAGGGTGTAACAGCCGATATCACCCGAGATATAGGTGTTCTTGATATGAGACAGGCAGTAATAGATGCCCAGGTGCGGACAGGCCACACACATGGTGGGGGGACGTGGGAACAGATCGCCACCGGGGAGACTCACTGTTTTGGCCTCAGGTTTCTGTTCTACCAGGACCGGTGCCGCCACCTTGGTCTCGATTGGGATCTCATTGCCCAGCAGACGTTCAATGGCCGGGCGCAGCACATGGGGTGCCAACTCTCCCATACGCGGCAGTACATCCTTGCCATACACCTCAATACCAGCGACCTTGATCTCCTTCTCCAGCAGTGGGTCCACCTCTTCCACCACCACCAGCTTTTCCACCTGCTCGGACAGGGCGCGGATCTTTTCCATGGGCAGCGGATGGCTGAGGCCCAGCTTCAGGGCCGGGGCATTGGGGTAGGCCTCCAGGGCGTGCAGGAAGGTGGGGCCGGAGGTGATAAAACCCACCCGCTTGTCGCTGCCTTCGTGCAGGTAGTTGAGCTCGCTCTCCTCACTGTGCTGGCGCAACCGCTCCAGGCGCTCGAACATCATGGGGATGCGGGCCTTGGCGTTGCCCGGCACCATTACATATTTTGACATATCCTTTTCAAACCCGACCACATGGTTCTCCTGTCTCTCGCCGGGCGCTACCACCGCCTTCACGTGACAGATACGGGTGGTAAGACGCAGGATCACCGGCACGTCGAACTGTTCTGAAAGCTCGAATGCCTGCTGCACCATCTGGTAGGCCTCCTGGGCATCGGATGGCTCCAAAATGGGTACATTGGCAAAACGCCCCCAGTTGCGGGAGTCCTGCTCGTTCTGGGATGAGGAGAGACCAACATCGTCCGCCACCGCAATCACCAGGCCACCCTTGGCCCCCACCAGGGTCTGGGTCATGAGGGCATCGGAGGCCACATTCAGACCCACATGCTTCATGGCGCACAGGGAGCGACTCCCGGCCAGGGAGGCGCCGATGGCCACCTCTAACGATACCTTCTCATTTACCGACCACTCGCTGTACATATCTTCATACTGGCCGGCGTACTCCAGGATCTCGGTGGCGGGGGTTCCCGGATAGGCGGTGATCACCTGACAACCGGCCTCCCATGCGCCTCTGGCCACGGCCTCGTTACCCGACATGAAACGCCGCTCTGCGGCTGGTTTTGCTGTTACCTGGTTCAACTTGATTACCTCTTTTACACCGGAACACTCCGGCACATAAAACTAATTACGGTGGTCTATAACCCGCACCGCCTTACCCTGAGAACGTGGCACTTCGCCCACATTCTTGATATTGATTTTGCATGAGACCCCAATGAAGTCCTTGATATCTTTGCTCACCTTGGCCGCAACCCGCTCCATCGCCTCCTGCCCCTGTTCCATCAACGGCGGGCTGGCCTCTACATTGACCTCCATGCTATCCATGTTGCCCTCACGGAACACCTCAATCTGATAGAAGGGCGACAGGTTTTCAGTCCTCATCAAGACTGACTCCACCTGGGAGGGGAACACGTTCACCCCGCGAATGATCAACATGTCATCACTACGCCCGGTTACCCGGGCCATGCGCACATGGGTGCGGCCACACTTACAGGGCGCTGGGTTGAGTACGGATATATCCCGAGTCCGGTAGCGGATAATGGGGAACGCCTCTTTGGTGAGAGAGGTGAACACAATCTCACCCTCCTCGCCGTACGGCAGCGGCTTGCCGGTGTCCACATCCACACACTCCACCAGGAAGTGATCCTCCCAGATGTGCAGACCATCTTTGGCATTCACGCACTCAATGCCCACGCCGGGACCAATCACTTCGGACAGGCCGTACACATCCACCGCATCTATCCCCAGACGCGATTCGATCTCAAAACGCATCTCCTCGGTCCAGGGCTCGGCTCCAAAAACACCCAACTTGAGAGATAGTTTGCGTATATCCACCCCCATGGCATCGGCCTCTTCTGCAATGTTCAGGGCGTAGGATGGAGTACAACCCAGGGCGGTGGGTTCGAAGTCCTGCAGCAGCATGATCTGCTTCTGGGTCTGACCACCGGAGATGGGTGTGACCATGGCCCCCAACTTTTCGGCACCATAATGAAAGCCCAGGCCGCCGGTAAACAGGCCATAGCCGTAGGCGTTGTGCAGGCGGTCTCCCGGGCGCATACCGGCGGCGGCCAGAGAACGCGCCATCAATTTGGACCAGGTCTGGATATCGCGCTTGGTGTAGCCCACCACCGTGGGCTTGCCGGTGGTGCCGGAGGATACGTGTACCCGCACCACCTGATCGTTGGGCACGGCGAACATGCCAAAGGGGTAGTTCTGACGCAGATGCTCCTTCTTAGTGTAGGGGAGATTGCGCACATCATCCAGACTCTTTAGATGGTGCGGCCTGAAGCCCAGCTCATCCATGGCGTCACGGTAAAAACCAACTGTGGCATAACAGCGTTCCACTGTGGCCTTGAGGCGACGCAGTTGCAGCGCCTCCAGATCCTCTCGCGGCATGGTCTCGACATCGGTGTGCAAAATCATTGTTGTTTCCCCTCACTTGGTTCTGTTTTCATCCACTGTTCCAGCCCATCTTTGCGCCGATAGACGGTGCCAGTAAAGTGCGCGATCAACTGGCCTGCACCGTTGTGTACCTCGATCTGATACAGCCCGGTGCTGCGGGTCAGGCTCACTTCGCTGGCGCTGGCAATGAGCCGGTCACCCACCTGGCTGGCCGCCGTATAGGTGATCTGGGCGTTCAGACTCACCGCCACCGTGCCATGGGAGTTGGAGGCCACGGCAAAGGCGAAGTCTGCCAGGGTGAAGGTGACTCCGCCCTGGGTAATCCCCACCGCATTTTGCATCTCGGCAGTGACCTCCAGCGAGGCCCTGGCATAGCCCTCTTCGGCCGCCTCCAGCTGCACCCCCAGCATGCGAGCAAAGCGGTCATTACGTTCCATCCAGCTACCGATCTGTGCCGCCGATGGTTGTTGCTGCGACTTATCCACGTGGCGCTTCCGGCAGCTCTTCGGTGATCAGGTCATAGCCCAGCTCCCGCAGCTGATCATCTATCTGGCGCGGCTCCTCGGCCCGAAACCGTACTATCACCACCCGCATCCCGGTCGCGTCGCGGGTCACGGGTGAGACCACGGTGGCGATATAGCCACCCAGGTCATTGATCTGGTCTAACAGGGTCCCCAACGCGCCTTTTACATCTGGCAGGTGCAGCGCCAGTCGGGTGGTGTCATGCAGGCCGCAGCCGGTAATATCCAGCAGAAAATCCAGGATATCCTCCTCGGTGATCACACCCACCAGATGCCCTCCCTCAAGCACCGGCAGGCAGCCGATCTTTTTCTGCCGCATCATGTGGCCCGCCTCCTCCACCAGGGTATTTGGGGTACAGGTTAGCGGCGCTTTCTGCATGATCTGGGATACGGTAATCTTGGAGGTGAGGTAGTTCACCTCTCCCACCGACAGGGTGGTTATGCTGGAGGGTTCGGATTGGGCCAGCTCGCGGTGGGTCAGCAGCCCCACCAGCCACATGGCGTCATCCACCACCGGCAGGAAGCGGCGCTCCTTCTCATGCATCAACTGCGAGGCCTGACTCAGCTTCATCTCAGCACTGACGGTATCCATCCTGCGGGTCATGATCTGTTCAACATACATAGCCTTATACCTCCAAACTCAATAGCCCAGATAGGCGCGCCGAACCGCCTCATCTTCCAGCAGTTCGTCCGCCTTGGCCGCCAGCACCACCCTGCCGGTCTCCAATACGTAACCACGGTCGGCAATGCCCAGGGCGGCGCGGGCATTCTGTTCCACCAGCAGGATGGTCACCCCCTGCTGATTCAACTGCAGGATAATCCGAAAGATCTCCTCCACCAGCAGCGGGGCCAGCCCCATGGATGGCTCATCCAACAGTAGCAGACGCGGTCGCCCCAGCAGGGCGCGGCCAATGGCCAGCATCTGTTGCTGACCTCCAGACAGGGTGCCTGCCGCCTGCTGCCACTTCTCCTTCAGGATGGGAAACAGGTCATACACCCGCTCCAGCTCCTGCTCGAACCAGTTATGGTCCTGGCGTTGGGTGAACCCACCCAGGCGCAGATTGTCATCCACACTCAGCGGAGCAAACACCTGTCGCCCCTCCGGCACCTGACACACCCCGGCGGCAACTATGCGATGCGGCGGCATACGGGTGATCTCAGTACCATCGAACCACACCTCTCCGACACTGGACTTCTGTACCCGTGACAGGGTGTGCAGCAGGGTGGTCTTGCCAGCACCGTTGGCCCCCACCATGGCTACCAGCTCCCCTGGAAACACCTCCATGGATATTCCATGCAGGGCCTGAACCGGGCCGTAATGGGTAGTGAGGCCACTCACCTTCAGCAGGGGGTCAGACGGCATACTGCACCTCGCCACCGAGGTAGGCCTCTACCACCCTGGAGTCGTTACGAATCTGCTCCGGGCTGCCCTCTGCCAGACGGCTGCCGTAGTCCAGAACCAGGATGCGATCGGATACCTGCATCACCAGACCCATGTTGTGTTCAACCAGCAGCACGGTGATTCCGGCGTCACAGATGCGCCGGATCAGGGCGCACAGCTCCAGGGTCTCGGTATCGTTCAGACCCGCAGCAGGCTCATCCATCATCAATAGCCGGGGTCGGGAGGCCAGGGCGCGCGCAATCTCCAGGCGCTTCAGTGCGCCATAGGGCAGGGCCGAGGCCTCACGCCCAACCAGATCATTCAGACCGCAAAACTCCA
This sequence comes from uncultured Gammaproteobacteria bacterium, assembly GCA_964628835.1. Lineage (GTDB taxonomy): Bacteria > Pseudomonadota > Gammaproteobacteria > Chromatiales > Chromatiaceae > JAAGZL01. Next base: position 12,532 of record CAZVME010000070.1, read on the forward strand.
GGGCCTCGCGCCCCCAGTGCTCTGCCAACTTCTCTTCCCGGCGTACGCTTGGCAGGCGCAGGGCGCCACTCACCGCGCCACTGCGGGTACGCAGGTGACAACCCACCATCACGTTGTCCAACACGCTCATGTTGAAGAACAGCTGTAGATTCTGAAAGGTACGGGAGACACCCAGTTGCGCCACTTGGTGGGGCAGCAACCCCTTCAGATCATGCTCATCAAAGCGTACTGTCCCCTCATCCGGGGTGTAGATGCCAGAGAGCATATTGAACAGGGTGGTCTTACCGGCACCATTGGGACCGATGACCGAATACACCAAGCCCTGTGGCACCTCGAAGTGCAGGTCCGATATGGCGGTAACGCCGCCAAACGACTTCTCCAGCCCCTGTACCTCAAGCAGGCTCATGACTCTCCTCACTGGGCCTGGCACTACGTCGAGCGCGTATGCGTTGCAGCAGATCCTGCGCCCCAACAAACAGCCCCTGCGGCATGAAGATCATCATCAGCATCAGGATGGCACCAAATATCATCACCTCAAAATCTTCAAACACCACCAGCAGCTCAGGCAGAAAGGTGAGGATAATGGCGCCGAACACCGCCCCATAGGTGGAGGCCATACCACCCAGCACCACCATGGTCACCAGTTCGATAGAGAAGAAAAAATTAAAAGAGTCAGGGCTGACAAACGACTGCTGATGGGCAAACAGGCTGCCGGCCAGAGAGGCAATCAGTGCCGCCATCACAAACACGCTGGTCTTGGTGGCGGTAGTATCTATCCCCATCATCTCTGCCGCCACCTCAGAACCATGCAGGGCGCGCAGGGCGCGGCCACTACGCGAGTTGATCAGATTCAGGGCTAGCCACACCACCAGCAGCATGCAGGCGCCGATCACCATATACCAGCGCAAATCGCTGTCCACCTGCCAGCCGAAGATGGAGAGGGTCGGTATCTCCCCCAGGCCGTCTGGTCCACCGGTCAGGCCCACCGTCTGCACCAGAACAATATTGACAATAATGCCAAAGCCCAGAGTGGCCATGGCCAGGTAGTGCCCCTTCAGCTTCAGCACCGGGCGCGCTATAACAAACGCGACCACCCCGGTCAGGAGCATACCCGCCAGCATGGCCGGCCACGGGCTCCAGCCAAACTTGGCGGTAAGGATGGCCGAGGCATAGGCCCCCATGCCGAAGAACGCCGCATGCCCGAGGGAGATCTGCCCGGCATATCCCATCAGCAGATTCAGGCTCACCGCCAGGATGGCATGCAGCCCGGCAGAGACCGCCACCACGGTCACAAAATAGTTATCGGGAAACACTATTGGCAGCACAACCACCAGCAGCGCCAGCAGATAAAAACCCATTTGCCGATTCATACCCGCTCCGAAGACGCCTTGCCAAACAGCCCGCTAGGGCGTAGGAACAGCACCAACAGCAGCACTACAAAACCGATGGCATCTTTATAGCCGGATGAGATCAGACCCGCTGACATGGATTCGATCAGGCCCAACAGCAAACCACCTGCCACCGCGCCCATGGGATTGCCCATACCGCCCAGGATGGCGGCGGAAAACCCCTTGAGCCCCAGCATCACCCCGGCGTCATAGGAGGTAAATGTTATGGGGGTAACAAGCACCCCGGCCATGGCCCCCAGGAATGCCGACAGGCCGTAGGCGATCAACATCATCAACCCCACATTTATCCCCACCAGATGTGCGGCAGTACGATTGCAGGAACAGGCGATTATCGCCTTGCCCAGGGTGGTATGGTGGAAGAAGTAGTGCACGGCCAGCACCATCACCCCGGTGCCACCCATCACCCACAGGCTCTGTGGCAACAGGGTTGCACGCCCCAGTTGGATTGGGTCCTCACCGGAAAAATGGGGCATGGCGAAGATGTCTTTACCCCACAGCAGCAGGGCCACGCCGCGCAAGAAAATAGAGGCGCCGATGGTGATAATGATGGTGCTTACCACCGAGGCCCCGCGCGCACGCGCAATGGCAAAACGCTGGAACAACATGCCCAGCAGTACCGTCAGTGCCACCGCCAGCAGCAGGGCGACCGGTAGCGGCAGACCATTACCGGAGTAGAGAAAGATGGCGCACATGGCGCCCATCATCACAAACTCACCCTGAGCGAAGTTCACCACATCAGAGGCGTTGTAGATGATGGCAAAACCAAGGGCCACCAGGGCGTAAGTTGCGCCCACGGTGACCCCGGTAAACAGAAATTGCAGGATCTGATCCCACATACAGCTAAAGCTCTCTCATTCCGCAATTACCGCCCAGCAACAGCGGTGGTCACTTCACAACCACCCAGTCGCCATTCTTGATCTCCAGCATCTTGAAGGCATCCAGCCCCAGTCCCAGATGGTCCTTGGCGTTGATATTGAACACCCCGCCGGTACCCACAAAGCCCTGGGTCTTCTCAATCTCGGCCCGTACCTTGGCCTTGTCGGCAGAACCGGCGCGCTTGAGCGCCTCCACCGCAATCATCAAGCCATCATAGGCGTGTCCACCAAAGGTGGATACAGCGCCGTGCTTGGCCTCAAATGCAGACTTGTAGGCCATCAGCACCGGCTTTTGTTGCTCGCTATCCGCCAGCTTGTCCGCCACTAACAGGGCAGAGGCCGGTAGACGCACACCTTCGGCTGCAGCTCCAGCCAGGGCGATATACTTCTTGGAGGCAACGCCGTGGGACTGATACAGCGGCAGCTTGATGCCGAGCTGGCGCACGTTCTTGGTGACAATGGCCGGACCGGCGCCAAACCCGAAGTTGAGGATAGCCTGGGCATTGGTGTCGCGGATCTTGGTGAGCTGGGCCGTCATATCAGTATCTTTCTTGCCGTAGGACTCATCGGCCACGATCTCAACCCCATACTCAGGGGCCAGGGCCATGGTCTGGGCGCGCCCGGACTTGCCGAAACCGCCATCACCGCTGATCAGCGCCAGCTTCTTCAAGCCTCGCTTCTGCATGTCGGCAAAGATCTTGGCTGCTGCCATGCGATCGGTATGCGGCATCTTGAACACCCACTTTTTGACCGGATCAATAATCTTCACCGAACCGGCCAGAGAGATAAACGGCACCCGACTCTTCTCCACAATGGGTATGGCAGCCATGGTGGTGCCGGAGGTGGAGCCACCAACAATCAGGTCCACCCGGTCCTTTTTTACCAGGCGTTTAGCAAAGTTCACCGCCTCTTTGGCCTTACCACTGGTGTCGTAGTGGATCAGCTCCAACTGCTTGCCATTCACTCCACCCTTGGCGTTGATCTCCTGCACATACATCTGTAGCGTTTTCAGCTCCGGGTCACCCAGAAATGAGGCCGGGCCAGTGACGGCCAGGAAACTGCCGATCTTGATGGTGTCCCCAGCCTGGGCCAAGCCGGTTGCCAGCGTCAGACAGAGAGCCGCCACAGAAGCGGCCATCGGTTTTCTAATAGACATAGGTATCTCCCTAATCAACCGGCCCGGTACATCTACGTACACCGGGCCAGCAGGTTGAATCAGAATTTGTATTCGAGATTAAAGCGGGCAAAGGTAGAGTCCTTAATGCCTGCCGCATGATAGTTACCTGGATCGAGCCACTCACCACGCAGGTGCCCGGTCAGATTATCGGTAACCTTGAATTTCAACATGGCAGTTACCAGATCGCCTCGATCTTTGCCGCTGCCACCGCCCATGCCATCATTCTCATCCGCCTTCAGATCATAGTAACGGAGCTGGAAGCTACTTCCGGCAAATGGGGTCAGGTTCATACCCACGTAGGCGGTCTGCAGGTTGGTCCAGCCACCAATGCTGTTATTGGAACCGATATAGGAGTAGACGTAGAGCTCACTGATCTGCGGCCAGCGGGCAAACACCTGATGCCACTCATCGTTGTCACTGCCAGCTGCATTGCTTTCGTCACCAGATAGATAGTAGTAACCGGCCACAAAACTTGGCTTGATGCTGGGGAGGATTGCAGGCTTGAAGGTAAGGGAGGCATCCACCATATTACCGCCGATATCATCACCACCCTTGTCGCCCCACTGGTGGGCCACTTCCAGATTACCGCTGAGGCCATTGCCAAACTTGGGCATAACCCGGAAACCGGCGGTATTCAGATCCACATCGGCATTACCCATGTCGATGTACTCTTTCTTATGGATGTAATAGTACTCCAGCGGGACCTGCTCAAAGCTCTTGTTTTTGACGTAAAAACCCAGGGCCGCCTCATCCTGCTCAACAGTAGGATCGATGTTGATTAGAGAACGCTTGGAGTCATCATCTATAGCCAGATCATCAACATCATGATTGTATATGGCAAACAGATCGATCTGGTTTTCTTGCAGTTTGATAGACGCCTTGACAGCATCAAAAAAGATAGTCCTGGAACCGTCGCCAGGGGTGCCGTCCAGCATAATCTTGCCAGTGCCGTAGATCATGTCCTGGCGACCAACACGCAGTGACAGTTTTCCATCCCACAGATTGCGGAACTCGGCATACAGATGGTCTGGTATGGTCTCTGCAGATGGATCCCAGGAATCACTGTCGGTTTTGCTGTCGTCGTAATAACGCCACTCATTGGTGAAGCGCAGTCGAAAGGTCATATCCTCGTTAGGATCATATTGACCCCATACCCTGACCCGGTTGCGATTAAACAGAAAATCAGGCAGTACCGGTCCACCTGCACTCAACGGGATCTCATTCAGGCTGGTGATTCGAAATCTGACGTCCCCTCCCCAGCTGAATCCGGTCTCAGCCTGGGCCAGGCCCAAGCTAGCCAGAAACAGCATGGCCACAGTTAATATTTTTTTCATGTCAGTACTCTTTATAATGTTAGTTAAATTATTATTAAGGTTTCCACCTGGGCAGAAACAGGATCTTGCGGTCTGCTTGAATTCCACACCGCACAAATACCCGCCGCCGGGCAACTGCAGACATGCCGGCTCGGCACCGTAGTCAGCCATACTCCATGTAATCGACTCTTGGGAGGTTAGTGGATATCAACCCGGAGGTGCTGCAATACACTGCCCCAAAACCGGGCAAGCCTACACCAATACAGGGCACGGCCACTCTGAAATTCAATACACAGTATTGAATAATTCAAATCACCGCCCATAACCCATACGCGAAGGGCGTCAGTGTGCCCGTTCTG
>CAZVME010000071.1:0-17544 GCA_964628835.1 uncultured Gammaproteobacteria bacterium
CTTCAGCAAGACCGGCGCCTCTCACGGCATCGGCTTTGCCATCCCGGTGCGGCTGGCAGAGGGGGTGATGCAGCAAATACTCAAACATGGCCGGGTAGTGCGCGGCTGGCTGGGTCTGGCCGGACAGGATATGACACCGGAGCTGGCGGCATCATTCAACCTGAAACAGACCGACGGGGTTCTTATCTCCGGGGTGCTGGGTAGTGGACCGGCCGACCAGGCTGGGATAAAACCTGGCGACATCATCTCCCGCATCAATGGCCAGGGACCACACAACGCCAATGAGATCCTGAACTACATCGCCACCCTGACGCCTGGCAGCAAGGTTAAGGTCTCGGGCTGGCGCGGTAACAAAACCTTCCAGGTCGAAGTTACCGTGACGGAGCGTCCACAGATTAAAGCACATCGGCAAGCGCCGCCATAAAAGAACCATTCTCTTCCGGCGTACCCACCGTTATCCGCAGACAGTCGCTTAACAGCGGGTGCGCACCATGCAGGCACTTCACCAGTACACCACGCTCGCGCAGGGCAGAGTGGATCTCCTGCGCCCGGCCCTGTGGCATACGCACCAGGATAAAGTTGGCGTCGCTGGGAAAGGGAGTAACCCCATCCACTGCTTGTAGCGCAGCAAACAGCACCGAACGCTGCTGTCTTATCTCGCCGGTCTGGTTATCAAACAGCTCTTGATGACGCAGGGCAAACTCGGCCGACACCTGGGTCAGTACGTTGATGTTATAGGGCAGACGAGTCTTGTCTATCTGCCCGATCCACTCCGGCGCACCCGCCAACAGGCCCAGACGCAGGCCGGCCAGCCCCATCTTGGATACAGTGCGCATCACCAGCAGATTAGGGAACTCCTCCACCCGCGCCATGAAACTAGCATCGGTGAACGGGGCATAGGCCTCATCGATCACCACCACTCCGGGAGAGGCCGCAATGATCTGTAGCAACTCCTGCTCTACAAACAGGTTGCCGCTGGGATTGTTGGGATAGGCCAAAAACACCAGTGCAGGCTGATGCTGGTCGATGGCCTGTAGCAGGGCAGGCATATCCAGGCTGAAGTCATCCGGGCGCAGTGGCACCCCCACATACTCCATGCCCACAAACCTGGCGATCATGCTGTACATGACAAAGCCCGGTTCCACCGACAGTATGGCCCGCCCCGGCCCACCCAGAGTCATGGCCAACATCTGAATCAACTCATCGGAACCGTTGCCCAGCAACAGCCTGGCTCCCGCAGGCACACCCATCACCCGGTGCAGCCGCGCGGTCACTGCCGCTGCCTGTGGATCGGGGTAACGGTTTACATCCACTGTCTGCAGCAGCTCCAGCCATTCACTGCGCAGCTCCTCAGGCCAGGTGTAGGGATTCTCCATGGCGTCGAGCTTGATCAGCCCAGAGGCATCCGGCACATGATAGGCTGACAGCTCCCGGATCTCGGGCCGTACCCAGCGTTCCACCAAGACATCAATCTGTTGTTTATCCATGGAGTCCCTCTTCATACATCTTGCTCTTCAGCAAAGTGTTACGGTATTTCAATCTCATTATTAACTCGCGCCAAGCCGCAGAGCGCGCAAAATTAAATGAACTGTTACAAGTTATCTTGGGGTCGGTGTCGATTGCTGCCAATAGTTACGCTTTTTTCCACTATCTCACTGCAAGCGACTCCGCCTCCCAATCGTTCTTCAGCAAATTTTACAGTTACTTCTATCTAAACATTAACTCGCATCAGGACTTCAGCCGGTACTCAGCGGCACGCGCATGGGCGGTTAGCCCCTCACCGCGCGCCATTACCGATGCGGTACGCCCCAGGGTGTCCGCGCCCTGCTCCGAGGCCATAATCAGGCTGGAGCGTTTCTGGAAATCGTATACCCCCAGCGGTGACGAGAAGCGCGCAGTACGGGAGGTGGGCAGCACGTGATTGGTACCGGCGCAGTAGTCCCCCAGGGGCTCTGAGGTGTAACGCCCCATGAAGATGGCCCCGGCGTGGCGGATCTGCTGTGCCATGGTCATGGGGTCTGCCACCGACAGCTCCAGATGCTCTGGCGCAATATGGTTGGCCAGGTCGCAGGCCTCATCCAGGTCTCGGCAGGAGATCAGGGCACCACGTTCGCGCAGGGCGGTGGTGATAATGGCCTCGCGCTCCATACTGGGCAGCAGGCGTTCGATACTCTCGTGCACCTCGCGCAAAAAATCCGCGTCCGGGCAGATCAGAATGGACTGGGCATCCTCATCATGTTCAGCCTGGGAGAATAGGTCCATGGCCACCCAGTCGGGGTTGGTCTTGCCATCACAGATCACCAGGATCTCAGATGGTCCGGCCACCATATCTATGCCCACTTGACCGAATACCGCCCGCTTGGCGGTGGCCACGTAGATATTGCCCGGACCCACCACCTTGTCCACCATGGGGATGGTCTCGGTACCATAGGCCAGTGCCGCCACCGCTTGAGCTCCGCCCATGGTGAATACCCGGTCCACGCCACTGACATGGGCCGCCGCCAGCACCAGATCATTCAGCACCGCCCCCGGGGTCGGCACCGCCATGATAAGTTCCGGCACCCCAGCCACCTTGGCCGGGATTGCATTCATCAACACCGATGAGGGGTAGGCCGCCTTGCCACCAGGTACATACAGACCCACCCGATCCAACGGCGTGACCTGTTGACCCAGAACGGTCCCGTCATCCTCGGTATAGTTCCAGGACTCCATCTTCTGGCGCTGGGCATAGCTGCGAATACGTTCGGAAGAGTGTTGCAGTGCAGACCTTTTCTCATCCGTCAGGTCATCCCAGGCCTGTTCCAGTCGGGGGGGGAGCTATCTCCATGGCGGCGACACTCTTGGCCTCCCAACCATCAAAGCGACCGGTATACTCCAGCAGGGCCGCATCACCACGTGCGCGCACATCCGCTATGATCTCGGCCACCACTTGCTGTACCTGGGTATCGGAGACTGCATCCCAGGCCAGCAGTTTATCCAACTGCTGGTCGAACCCGGAATCGCTCGTAGATAGTGTTCGGATCTCTGCCATTGCCTTCACCAACCTTTATGAATCCTGTTGATTAACCGCCTCGCGCATAGCTTCCAACAGCTGCATTACCGTACTGTGCTTCATCTTCCATGAGGCCTTGTTTACCACCAGGCGCGAACTGATGTCCGCCACATGCTCCAGCGGCACCAGTCCATTGGCCTTCAGGGTGTTGCCACTCTCCACCAGATCCACAATGATATCAGCAAGGCCCACCAAAGGGGCCAGCTCCATGGAGCCATACAGCTTGATTATCTCCACCTGTTGTCCGCGGGAGGAGAAGTAGTTGCGGGCGGAGTTCACGTACTTGGTGGCAACCCGTAACCGGTTTCCCTGCAGCTCTGCATCTGGATGTCCCGCCACCATCAGGCGACATTTGGCAATCTGCAGATCCAGCGGCTCGTACAGACCCTCGCCGCCATGCTCCATCAGCGCATCCTTACCCGCCACCCCCAGATCCGCCGCCCCCCACTGCACATAGGTGGGCACATCGGTGGCGCGGATGGTAACCAGCTTAACCTGGGGGTGATTGGTATCCAGGATCAGCTTACGGCTGGTCTCCGGATCATCCAACGGTTCGATGCCGGCATGGGCCAACAGCGGTAGCGTCTGCTTGAAGATGCGCCCCTTGGAGAGGGCGATGGTAATCGGTTTTTCAAATATCATAGTGAGGTTACCAACCTTGATCTAGCGGCCAATATTGGGGTAGGAGGCCGGCTACCTGTGGCAACCAAACATCCGACCCTAGTTTGGCACCCGGCGTATCCCGGCACCCAAACCAGCAAGCTTCTCTTCGATGTTCTGATAGCCGCGGTCGATGTGGTAGATGCGGTCCACAATGGTCTCGCCCTCCGCCACCAGACCGGCCAGCACCAGGCTGGCGGAGGCCCGCAGATCAGTGGCCATCACCGGGGCGCCAGTAAGTTTCTTGACACCGGTACAGATGGCGGTATTGCCCTCCAGGCGAATCTTTGCACCCAGACGCTGCATCTCCTGCACATGCATAAAGCGGTTCTCGAACAGGGTCTCGGTGATGGTGCCCACACCCTCGGCCACGCAGTTCATGGCTGTAAACTGGGCCTGCATATCGGTGGGAAAGGCCGGATATGGGGCAGTATGTATATCCACCGCCTTGGGACGACGTCCCTTCATATCCAGTTCGATCCAGTCCTCTCCGATCTCGATCTCGGCACCGGCTTCCCGCAGCTTGCCCAGCACCGAATCTATCAGGCCGGCATCGGTATCTCGCACTCTGACACATCCACCAGAGATGGCGCCTGCCACCAGGAAGGTCCCGGTCTCGATCCGATCCGGCAACACGTCGTACTCAGTTCCATTCAGACGCTCCACACCCTCGATCACGATGGTATCGGTGCCAGCACCCTTGATCTTGGCCCCCATGGAATTCAGGCAATTCGCCAGATCAACCACCTCCGGCTCCCTGGCGGCATTCTCGATTATGGTCTCACCATCGGCCAGGGTTGCTGCCATCATCAGGTTTTCGGTTCCGGTCACCGTGACCAGATCCATCACTAATTTAGCGCCCTTCAGACGATCTGCCTTGGCGCGGATATAGCCGCTATCCACATTGATATCGGCACCCATGGCGCGCAGACCATCAATATGCAAATTCACCGGACGCGAACCGATAGCGCAACCGCCGGGCAGGGAGACATTGGCCTCACCGTAACGCGCCAGTAGTGGCCCCAACACCAGGATGGAGGCGCGCATGGTCTTCACCAGATCGTAGGGGGCGGTGTAGTCGGTTATGGTGGTCGGGTCGGCGGAGATACGCATGCGATCGTCCATGACTAAGGTTACCCCCATGCGGCCCAGAAGCTCCATGGTGGTGGTTATGTCATGTAGGTGCGGCAGGTTACCGATAGTAACCACACCATCAGCCAACAGGGTAGCGGCCAGAATAGGCAGGGCGGCATTTTTGGCGCCAGAGATGCGTACATCGCCCTCTAGGGCACCGCCGCCAGTAATAATTAGTTTATCCATAGGTAGATTTACGCATGGCCTCTTGGGCCACCCAATTGAGATCGTGCGATTGAAAAACGGGGTATGATATAAGAAAACCCAGGCAAACGAAACGCATTTACCGCTTTCCCTGCGGTAATTCAGCTGGTTTGTGGTCTATTCAGGAACAGATTTCATTACAGAGGCCCAGACCATGGATAAATCCCTGTAGTTGCAACCCGCTCCAAGCCAAAGCCAGAGCCAGACTAAAATCTCAGTGACTTTTTGAATTTCTCAGTTTGATACTGGATATCAGACCGGAAAGCTTGTGGCGTCTGATCTGGGAATTAAAATTGGTTCGGTATGTGGAGACCAGACTAACCCCATCAATGGTCACATCATAGACCCTCCAACTGTCCTTCCGCAGATACAGACTGTAATCAATGGGAACCGCTCCAGCACCTTTATCCTGGACCTTGGTTTTAACCTTAACCTTCTTGGCGTCAGGCTTGACCTGCATGGGAGGATAGTTGATCTCCTGCCCAGAGTATTGCAACAGCGCCGTGGCATAGGTCCTGACCAGGAGTTCACGAAACTCTTTTATGAAGCTCTTTTTCTGCTCTTTGCTCGCCTGCTTCCAATGCTTTCCCAACACCAGTCGCGAAATCTGATTAAAGTCGAAGCGCGGTAGCAGGATGCCATCGACCAGGGGATAGATCTGTCCCGGATTATCGGTCAGTTCCTTCTTTTTCGCTGCAATCTCGGCCAACACCTGTTCAGTGGTCTTCTTAACCAGTGCCTGTGGATCAGTCACAGCCATGGCCGATTGAACCCAGAACAGGAGCCCAAAAATCACCAGTGAACGAAAAATATTGTTGCGTATCATTGACCTCTACCTCGCCTTTATTAAACCCTTATACAACATATCCCTGACATTACTCACGGAGGGCGCACGATTCTGCCCCTATGTATGCCTTAACGCAACAAAAAACTGCGCACAGCCCATAAAAATGCCATGCAATTCAACAATCACTGCTCTCCGCCACCGGCATGTAACGCCCCGCCAGATAGACCAGTAACAGCACTGGCACCCCCAAAGCCGCCGTGATCAAGAAGAAGTTACTGTAGCCAATGGTGTCCACAATGGTTCCCGAATAACCCCCCAGCAGCTTGGGAAACAGGGTCATGAGCGAGCTGAACACGGCATATTGGAACGCGGTGAAAGATATATGGGTCAGGCCAGAGAGATAGGCGATAAACGCGGCACTGGCCAGTCCGGCGCTCAGGTTGTCAGCGGCAATCACCAGGATCAGCACGGACACATTGGTCCCAGACTGGGCCAACAGCATAAACAACAGATTAGTGGCCGCAGAGAGCACCGCCCCCAGGAACAGGATGCGCATTACCCCATAATGCAGGGCCAGACCACCACCCAAGAACCCTCCCAGGATGGTCATCACCAGACCAAAGGTCTTGGTGATATCCGCAATCTGGTGCTTGCTGAAGCCCATATCCTGGTAGAACACATTGGAGATAACACCCAGGACAATATCCGACACCCGGTAGAATCCCACCAACGCCAAAATCAATAGGGCCAGCCGTCCATACCGACGGAAGAAGTCCGCCATGGGGTCCACATAGGTCTCCAGCAACACTTCACGTCTGGCAACTCCCATGAAAATAGCGCCACGTGCGGCAACAGCAGCACACAGCAGGGCCAAGACCAGCCGCAACAATTCCGCCGCAAAACCGATCAGGGCATGCTCACCCAGGACACCAGCCAGACCCTGCTCTATCTGCTCGACCAGCGGAGCAGAATAGACAAAGGCAGCCACTAGGGTGATGACAGCAATCAAAAACAGGGAGAGAAAGCGCAGATAGTCCAGCAGGCTGTTCAGGTAGCGGCTCTCTCTTTTTTCAATATCCGGTTCCGCTACCATCAGGGTGGTTACAACCCCCACCCCCATGGCCAGGGCCATCCAGATATAGGCATCGCGCCAGGCCTCGTAGTTGTACACCTCACCGGCCCCAAACCAGGCCGACAACTTCAGGGCACCCGCCCCCGATACCAACATGCCAATGCGGTAACCGGCGATATAGGAGGAGGACATCAGGGCCTGCATCCTGCGCTCTGCCGACTCAATGCGGTAGGCGTCAATTACAATATCCTGAGTGGCGGAAGAGAACCCCAGCATCACCGCCGCCAGGGCCATGGGAGCGAGATTGTCCACCGGGTTGGTGAATGCCATCCACAGGATAGCGGTAATTATGGCCATCTGCGCCACCAGCAACCAGGAGCGGCGGCGTCCCAGGAGGCGGGTCAAACCTGGCAGCGGCAGCTTATCGATTATCGGCGCCCAGACAAATTTGAAGGAGTAGCCCAGGGCCGCCCAGCTGAAGTAGGTGGCGGTGGACCTGCTGACGTCCGCCTCACGCAACCAGAGCGACAGGGTGGAGAAAATCAGCAGCAGCGGCAGTCCAGCCGAGAAGCCGAGAAACAGCATGGTGACCACCCGTGGGTGGCGGTAGGCGCGCAAGGTTTCCAGCCAGCCAGGGCGCTCTGTCAGACTTGCCATCGGTACCTCAGCACCATATCTGCACTCTTGTTATTCAGTTTCAACCTTGTCAGCCCTTAGAAATGGCGTGAAAACCGACCCACTATATCACCCACACAAATGCCAGACATAAAAAAGCCGGTGATGCACTACATCACCGACTCCGGTTGCTTCCCGCCCCATGGCTCTATTGCAGTCGGGACGGTGACAGCTTGGCTCAGCCCAACTCAGGACCCAAGATAAAATTCACCAGCTGAAAGCCATGTTCTTCCAGAGCATCCTCAATATCTTCCAGGGAGTGATCTGGCTTGGCCTCTTCCACAGAGGCGATTATCCCGGTGGTGTGCCGAAACGCCTCATTTTCATCCACATCATTTGGGACTTTTACCAAACGAATCTTGCCATTCTCCCCACTCGGCAATAACAGCAATCTTTCTGCCATAATCATCTCCTCAATCAAATCCTACATACGGTGACATTTCTGGACACCCGCTGCCAGTCTACCCATGCCGTAGTGATTTACGCCATGACCAGGCTCAATTGAATCAACTTTACACAAACACACCATATGGGCATTGGGCCTTGTTACTAAACCGGATAATGTCTATGCTCCCCGGCCTAGTAGTCTATCAATATAAGAGCAAAACCCATGTCCAACTCAGAACCACGTAGCGTATTCATCTTCCCCGGCCAGGGCTCACAATACCCCGGCATTGGCAGCGACCTGCACTCCGAATTCGAATCGGTGCGACAGATCTATCAGGAGGCCAGCGATGTCCTGGGTTATGACATGGCCGAACTCTCCTTCAAGGATCCCCAGGACCAGGTGAATCTCACCCGCTATACCCAGCCGGTGCTGCTCACCCACCATATCGCCTGCCTCACCCTGTATCGGGAGCTAGCAGAGAACCCACTGCTACCGGTAGCCGCCGCTGGCCACAGTCTAGGTGAATACTCCGCCCTGGTGGCCGCAGAATCTCTCAGCTTTGCTGACGCCCTACGCCTGGTATCCAAGCGTGGCGAGCTGATGGGTGCCCATGGCGAGGGGGAGATGCTGGCCCTGACCGTGGACCTGGACACCGCCAAGCCACTCTCCGACAAACACTACTGCGGCATCGCCGGGCTCAACCTGCCGGAGCAGACCGTGGTGGGCGGTGCCGGCTCAGACCTGGACGCCCTGGCGGCAGAGATGGCCGAGCTGTATCCCAAGAAGCGGGCGGTAAGACTGAAAACCGAGGGCGCCTTCCACACCTATTATATGGTTAGCGCCGCGCGCCACTTCCGCGATGAGCTAAAGCAGGTGGAGTTCGCCACCCCCAAGATCAAGGTAGCCTCCAACTTCACCGGCGATTTCCATGCCGACGATGCCGACAGTATCCGTTCCCGTCTCTTCTTCCAGCTGTTCCATCCGGTGAACTGGGTGGACTGCATGCAGAGCCTGGTGGACAACGGCACCGATCTGTTCATCGAGTTTGGCGGCGGCATTGGCAGCGGCGAGACCCCGGCGGAGAAGCGCCCCAACCTGGAGAGCATTCTCAAGAAATTCACCCGGCGCGCCGACCCCAGACCAGAGTACAAACCGGCCATCAACCTGGAGACCATCAGGTCGACCGCAGGGGTTAGCTAAGGCAGGCTTCAACACTTCAGGCATATCCATCTGGAAATAATTAATCACGAGGGGCGCAAAGGGCGCGAAGTTAACAGACATACTTTAGCTACATGAGGTCGGAGTCGATTGCGGCGAACATATATGGATTTTTCCACGGTCTCACCGCAATCGACCCCGAGCCATAATAAGGAGCCCTATTTGAAATGAATGGTTCGCCATACATATTTGATATTGACGGAAGGGAAGAGTTTCAGGAGGGAGTTATTGATGGCTCCCATCAACAGCCGGTCCTGGTAGATATTGGCGCCGACTGGTGTGGTCCCTGCCTGGCGCTGGACCCAGTGCTGGAGAGGGTCATTCCCGAGTACCAGGGCAGAGTGGTATTGGCGAAGATCAACGCGGACGAAAATATGAAGATCGCTGGCCACTACCGGGTGCGCGGTTTCCCCACGGTGATACTGTTCATTGATGGCGAGGAGGTTGATCGCTTCCACAGCACCAAACCTCTGCATGTAGTGCGCGAGTTTATCGACCGCAATATCACTCCCCCAGCTCCAGATTAACTTTCAGGGGTCGGAGTCGATTGCGGATAACGGTTACATATTTTCCGCTATCTTTAGCGCAATCGACTCCGACCCCGCACCACCCTTGCCTTTAGCGCGACCGGAGTAGAAACTATCCCTATGACCCGGAACCACTCACCCGCCCATACCCTGCGCAAACTGCTGGCCCAGCCGGGATTGATCACCATGCCCTGCTGCTTCGACGCCTTCAGCGCCAGGTTGATAGAGAGGGCCGGTTTTCCCCTCACCTTCATGAGCGGGTTTGCCGTCTCCTCTGCCCATCTGGGGTTGCCGGATACCGGCCTGATCTCCTATGGCGAGATGCTGGATCAGGGGCGCAACATCTGTAACGCAGTCTCTATCCCGGTGATTGGGGACGGCGACACCGGCTACGGCAATCCCATGAATATTCGGCGTACGGTACGCGGCTATGCCAATGCCGGTTTTGCCTGCATCATGCTGGAGGACCAGGAGAGCCCCAAACGCTGTGGCCACACCCGTGGTAAGACCATAGTCGACCGCGATGAGGCGGTAACCCGGATCAAGGCCGCAGTGGATGAGCGGGAGGCCGGCGCCGATATCCTGATCATGGCGCGCACCGACGCCCGCCATGGCCACGGCATGGATGAGGCCCTGTGGCGCTGCCAGGCCTTCGCCGATCTGGGGGCGGACATCATCTTTCTGGAGGCCCCCACAAGTAGGCAGGAGATGGAACAGTTTTGCAGCACCGTACCCGGTTACAAGATGGCCAATATGGTGGAAGGCGGCGACACCCCCGCCCTGCCCCCGCCAGAGCTGGAGACTATTGGCTACAAGATTGCCGCCTACCCGCTGACCCTGCTCAGCAGCGCCGCCCGTGCCATGAGCGATGCCCTGTCCGCCTTGCAACGGGGGGATCCGGCGCCTGGAATGCTCAGCTTTGCCGAGCTGCGAGAAGTGGTTGGATTCAATGAGTATGACCAGGGCCTGTCCCACTACCAGGAAGCGGATGAATAGACCACTGCTCCTCATTGGCGTCGCCCTGCTTGGCCTCTGCCTAAGCAGCACGGCCAGCGCCTACCGCAAACCGGACGGGGAGTACTTCAACATCCTGCCCCTGTTCTGGTCCCAGATCTATCCCAGTGGCGGTGAGACCCTGTACTGCGCTCGCCGCTTCGGCTCCAACAAGGGTCGGGGCATCAACATCGAACATGTATTTCCCATGAGCTGGACGCTGAAAAAATTCAGCTGCCGGAACCGCAACCACTGCCGCAGAACCAGCCCCGAGTTCAACCGCATCGAAGCGGACATGCACAACCTGTATCCAGCACGCAGGGATATTAACCAGAGCCGCAGCAGCCACGCCTTCGCCCTGCTCAAGGGGGAGAAGCGCCGCTTCGGCCAGTGTGATTTTGAGCTGGACCAGCGGCGGCGGCGGGTGGAGCCCAGACCCGCAAGCCGGGGCAATATCGCACGGGCCATGTTCTACATGCACGACACCTATGGCCTTACCATCTTCCGCAAGCAGGGCGACCTGCTGAAACGGTGGCATAAGCAGGACCCACCGGATGCGGAGGAGCAGCGCCGCAACGACGCCATAGAGAAGATCCAGGGACGCAGGAACAGGTTTATCGACCGGCCCGGCCTGGCATACAAACTCAAGTTCTGACTCCGGCCCCCAACCCACAGATCAGGTCAGAGAATAGTCAACACATTCTCAGGCGGACGCCCGATAATCGCCTTGCTGCCATCCACCACCACAATAGGGCGCTGCATCAAGATCGGGTGCTGAAGCATCAGCTCGATCCACTCCACATCGCTGCGCTCATCCTGGGGTGACAGGCCCAACTCCTTGGCCACCGACTCACCAAAGCGGATAATCTCCGGCGCTGCCACCCCCAGCAGTTGCAAAATATCTCCAAGCTCCTCCCGGGATGGCGGCGTCTCCAGATAGGTGACTATGGACGGCTCAACACCCGCGTCAGAAATAAGCTCAAGTGTTGCGCGACTCTTACTGCAACGGGGATTGTGATAGATCTTAGTTTCCATGCTTCCTCCACTCTGGTATCTACCAGAACTCGCTACCGATTGGATTTGTGATTGATGAACCCTATGCGCAGAAAAATGCGTCTCTAAACTAAAGAAACTCTGATTGATTCAGGAGTTCCAGTAGCACATGATGTGCTGCCATTTTCTATGGCCATAAGCCATAGAAAATGAAGTAAACGGAAAATCGCATTTTCCATTTACTTGCTCTGATAAAGCCATGGACGGCTTGAATCAGAGCTTGCCAAACAGCAGGGTACTCAGCAATCCACCCAGATAACTCACGCACCACACCAGGATAAACGCCTTGCCATAGGTACGATGGTAGGTATTGAAATGCCCCAATAACTCCGTTGGGCCAGACCTGCGCCATCTCGCCAGTAACAGCAGTGTAGCGCCAACCAGAGGGATAATAACCAGCAGATTTGGTAACAACACCCAACCGGCCATGCCCTCCGGCACCAGCGGGGCCAGCTGGGGATAACGAAAGCTCATCAGCCAAAACTCAAAAGAGACCCAGGCCACCGCCACAACTATGATCATGTAGCGTTTATGGATGCGTGTATCTCGCCGTTTCGCCGCGCGCCAAGCCAGCCACAGCAGCAATAGCGCAAGCAACGCCCATACGCCGGTGGTTATAATTGAAAAGCTCCTTATCAGAGCCACTAACTCCTGATGTTGATTCATTCTCTACCTGCATTCAGTTTAATTAACAATCCACCACTACCAGCGGCACATACATCTCTTCCCGGGTGACCCCACCATGCACCCCAATATGCCGTTTGGGTTTTTCACCCAACACCCGATCACATATTTTGTAACCTGGCTGCATGACCAGCGCATAATGTCCAATCCTTGATTCCAGCTCTGGGTGGGGCGCACCCTGTCCGAACCAACCCTGCTGTATTATTTCAGCACTGGAATACAGCTCCACTGCGTGTGACAACTCAGACTCCACATACTGGCAAAAACGCTCTCTTTTGTCCGGGTGCACATAACTGTAAGCAAAACGCTGTTCACCGCACAGTGGCAGCACCAGGGTGTCCGCCAGTTCCGGGTGATCCCGCATCTGGATTACCCCACTGGAGGGCACATCGGTAAAACCATGATCGGCGGTCACAATAACCCGACAACCACTCCCCTGCAGCTTGTGCACAAACCTGCCAAACGCCTCATCCAACTGCGCAAAGTGCTGCGCCAACTCTGGACTGTCCACACCCTGGAAATGAGCAGTGCTATCAAAATCCGGCCAGTAGGCATAAACATAATCGCGCTCACCACTGCCACCCAGCACCGACTGGATCACCGGGAAAAAATCTTCCAACCCCTGATACGAACGGATGCTGGCCCCTTCATGGAAGGCCAGATTGAATTCAGACTCGGCAATCCGCTCCGGCATCACCACATGGGATCTGGCCTTGATCCGCTTGAACATGGTCTCGGTGTCCGAGAGCGCCCCCGGGGTAAAACCCAGCTGCCCCAGGCTGCAACCCCCATGTCGGGGCTGAAACGGCAGCACCGACAGAACGGTGCCCATCTCGCGAAACCAGGTAAACCAGCCGGTAAAGGCGTGCTGTTGTGGCGCCACACCGGTCAAAAAAGTAGGAACCGCCGCAGCTGTGGTAGATGGGCAGACCGAGGTGAGACTGGCCTTGAGATACGTGTGCAGATGGCTGCCTTTACCAACAGTTGACAGGTAGTCATATCCAAGCCCGTCAATCACCAATAAGATCAGACTTTCGCACTCCTGCAACTCGGCCACCGGTAGCGCATTTGCGGGTGAGTAAAGTTCAAAACCGGAATCCATGGCCTGCTCGATGGAGGACATAAGATTTACGATACTGCCGCCGCTATAATCAGGAAGAACCATATACAGTCACTGCTATAAATAATGGTGCCGAAAAATGGCTGTATACGACTTCCTGATCTTTATACCACCAACCACAAAATTCAAATTTTTTCAGGGAGCCAGTTCCACCAGTTCCAGTTCAAAATTCAGATTATTGCCCGCCATGGGGTGGTTTCCATCCAGGGTGGCATTGTCCGGCGTTACGTCGGTGACCGTCAGGATCATGGGAGCTTCACCTCCATCCACCTGAAACTGCATGCCCACCTGGAGATCCACATCCTCCGGCAACTGGTCCCGCTCCACCGTTTGGACCAGCTCTGCCTGGTGGTCGCCATAGGCCTCGGTCGCAGGGATATGGATCTGTTTGGTTTCACCCACCTGCATACCTTCAATCCCCTGCTCAAATCCGGGAATGACCTGGCCACCACCCAGGGTAACCTCCAGCGGTTCGCCACCCACCGAGGAATCAAACTGACTGCCATCATCCAGGGTACCGGTATAGTGCACCTTAACGGTGTCGCCACTCTTTGCTTGCGTCATAGGTAAATCTCTTTCTTCAGATTGCATAAAGGGGCTCCTGGCGGATACCCCCTGGAAATTTGGCCAATTGGTTCAGGCTCACAGCGGCCAATTCTCGCAGATAGAGGAGAAATATTCAGCCAGTATTTGCCCTTTCCACCCAATCTTGGCGTAGTCGAGAGGGCTGGATCTGGTTATCATGCCCCAGTATAGACAGGACCCGACACCAGATGCCCAGCAAGAAACACCGCAAACGCGCCCACTCCCAGGCCCTGTTGCGCTATGAGAAACAGCGCAGACGCAACCTGCTGGCCCAACCTGGAGTGCATAACTTCATTATTGTGCTCGACGGCCTCAAGGCTGGCTTCAACATCCCCAAGATCCTGCGTAGCGCTGAGATATTCGGGGCCTGTGAGATACACCTGATCAACATCGGCCCCTTCGATCCCGCCGCCAGCAAGGGGGCGTTCAAGAACGTACCGGCCCGCTTCTTCGACACCTTCGACCAGTGCTATGCAGACCTGAGCGGGCGTGGGTACAGCCTGTTCACCCTGGAGGCGGAACGGGGCCAGCGGCTGGCGGAAGCGCAGCTACCAGAGAAGAGCGCATTTGTATTTGGGCATGAGGAGTTTGGACTCAGCTTTGACCCGAACAAGTTCCCCGATATCAAGGGGCTTTCCATACCACAGTTCGGTCAGATCGAGAGCCTGAACGTAAGCGTGGCCGCATCCATTGTCATGTATGAATACATCAGGCGACAGTAAAGTCCGGGGCCATTACCAATATCCGCTGTGCTGGGGAATAAATTATCTAATGATCAGGTCTGAGTGGGCGTACACCCTTAGTTTCGAACCAGTATTAAAAACGTGAACCACGCCGTGCTTAAGTTCATCTATGCGATATTTCAGCACATCGCCAATACTGACAATACCCATCAGCTTGCCGTTATCCACCACCGGCCGATGGCGCACATTCATCTTACTCATATGATTTCTGACTGAATCCACACTACTTTCGGAAGAGCAGACCATTATGGCAATACTGATACTATAACGGCTGATGTTGCTCACCATTAGCGCCAAGCAGAACGGGCATTTACAATTGCCATACCAGCTTAGGGCGGCGATCATAGCGACTCAATACCACACACAGATTAAACAGATAATTACGCTACCTATGCTTTACCGCCAAAACCTTCTGCTTGGGGCAATGTTAATTATAGCCTCAGAACTCATGTTTGCTTCCATGGGGGCCTGTGTAAAAGCACTTTCCACCTCACTTCCCAACGAGATGACGGTGTTTTTGCGCAACATATTCGGGCTGATCCTGCTCTCCCCCCTCATCCTGCGCTCACGCACTGCACTGTTGCAGACCACTATCATGCACCTGCATCTGCTTCGGGCCATCGCCGGGCTCAGCGCCATGTACTGCTTTTTCTACGCCCTGGGAAATCTGCAACTGGCCGACGGTATGTTACTGAAGATGACGGCACCCCTATTCATGCCACTGATCGCCATAATGTGGCTGGGAGAGCGAGCGCGCCGCCTTACCCTGCTGGCGATACCGGTGGGTTTCGTGGGAGTAGCGCTGGTACTTAGCCCGGATGGTGAGTTCAACTGGATTGCCTTGATCGGTCTGCTGGGCGGGGCCTTCGCGGCACTGGCCAAGGTTACGGTGAGAAGGCTGGGACACAGCGAGCCGTCCATCCGGGTGATCTGTTACTTCGCCCTATTCGCCACCCCTATTTCAGCCATCCCAATGTTATGGTCCTGGCAGACCCCCACGCCGAATGAACTGGGACTGGCACTTCTGATAGGCATGTTTGGCGTCAGCGGGCAGTTCCTGCTCACCCGTGGCTATGCCGTGGCCTCCGCCTCCAACGTCAGTCCCTTCACCTACTTCTCGGTTATCTTTGGTGCCACCTATGGCTATCTGCTCTGGGACGAGACCCTGAGCAGCACTTTTATTGCCGGTGCCCTAATCATTGCCGTGGCCGGTGTCATGGCTCTGAGGGGTGGGCGTATCAAGGCGGGACCGGAACTTTGACTCAAGGGGTCGAATCGGGTGTGAGGTCGCACAGGTGCGGGGTCGGAGTTATCTCGACCCCTGAGTAAAATTAGGCAGATATCCGCGAAACCATTTATAATTGCGGCCTTTTTTCCATTTCGAGCCCTCCCCATGAGCAGCCCCAGAGACCAGTCAGAGCAAATCCTTAACCTGTTGCAGCAGCGCATCCTGATCCTGGATGGGGCCATGGGCACCATGATCCAGCGTCACAAGCTGGAAGAAGCGGACTACCGAGGCGAACGTTTTGCCGACTGGCCCTGTGACCTCAAGGGCAACAATGACCTGCTGTGCCTGACCCAGCCGGAATTGATTCAGGGCATACACGAGGCCTATCTGGAGGCCGGTGCCGATATCCTGGAGACCAACAGCTTCAACGCCACCAGCATATCCATGGCCGACTACGGCATGGAGGAGTTGGTGTATGAAATCAACCTGGAATCCGCCAGACTGGCGCGCCGGGCCGCAGACAAATTCAGCGCCCCGGACGACGCACAGGGAGGTGCTAGTGTCGCGGGAGGCAGGAAGCCGGGAGCGACCAAGCCGCGCCTGGTGGCCGGGGTACTCGGCCCCACCAGCAAGACCGCATCCATGTCGGTGGATGTGGACGACCCGGCCGCACGCCCCATCACCTTCAAGCAACTGGTTAGCGCCTACATTGAGGCCACCACTGCCCTGATCGAAGGTGGCTCCGACATCATTCTTATAGAAACGGTATTTGACGCCCTGAACGCCAAGGCGGCCATCTTTGCGGTACAGGAGGTGTTCGAGCAGCAAGGATACGAGCTGCCCATCATGATCTCAGGCACCATCGCCGATGAGTCAGGTACCATCCTGGGCCAGAATATCGAGGCCTTCTATAACACGGTGCGTCACGCCCGCCCCATATCCATAGGTATGAACTGCGCCATGGGCCCAGAGAAGCTGCGCCCCTTTATCGAAGAGATGAGCCGCATCTCCGAGTTCCCAGTATCGGCCCACCCTAACGCCGGCCTGCCCAACGAATTTGGTCAATACGATATGGGTCCAGAGGAGATGGCTGGACAGATAGAAGAGTGGGCCAGCAGTGGCTTTCTCAACATCATCGGCGGCTGCTGCGGCTCTTCGCCTGATCACATCCGCGCCATTGCTGATGCCGTATCTGAAAGCAAGCCGCGCCAACTGCCACAGATTGAACCTGCCTGCCGTCTGGCCGGGCTGGAGCCACAGAACATAACTGCAGAATCTCTATTTGTAAACGTAGGCGAGCGTGCCAACGTCACCGGCTCGGCCAAGTTCAAACGCCTGATCCTTGAGGATGAGTACGAGCAGGCCCTCGAGGTGTGTCAGCATCAAGTGGAGAACGGTGCCCAGATCATCGATGTAAATAT
>CAZVME010000072.1:0-16860 GCA_964628835.1 uncultured Gammaproteobacteria bacterium
AGGAGCACCTGCTCAGGGATAAATTGGGGAGAATACGTGACGTCCGGGCTGGACCAGACGGCTACCTATATATACTGACAGATGCCGCCAACGGCAAGCTGGTACGGTTGGAGCCTGGCCCCTGATTCAATCAGATTGATGACTGTCAAAGATCGCAGCCGATACAGACCAAGAGACACTGCCAGCCCTCTACAGCTAACTATTTTTTCTTTCCGGCAGCTCTTCATATCTGGGCAGTTCACTTGCGTCCTGGTACCAGCCGGCCCTAGAGCCCCAGAAGATATTTTGCATCGGTCTGATCTGAGGGTCACTGTCCAGAGTTCCAGCAGGAACAACCACCGCCTTTCCGCTCTGGGATATCCAAGGCATCGACGAACCGCAGCTGTTGCAGAATGAGGTAGCGAAGTGCTTGGCCTCCTGTGGCTCAAACCTTCCCACCTGCTCTTCACCACTGAGCCATTGAAACTGATCCGGAGTCACCAGAAGATTGGCAGAATGGGCGCTGCCGGTAAACTTTCTGCAACGCGAACAGTGACAGTATTGAAATATCCCCAGGTTGCCGGTCACTTGGTAGGAGACCTTGCCACACAGACATCGGCCAACAACTGGGGTTGGTTCTGACATAACTGTTCTCCTGCAAATACCCTAGAAAAGATTCCGTGGCCGTCTGAACTCTGCCACCAGAACCACCAGCAGCACGAGCAGATAGATGACATTTGCTATCACCATGGTCTGAGGCATGCTCAGCCCCAGGAACTGCCACTGGATATCTTCACAATAGCCGGTGGGATTGAACAGCCAGGGTACCCAGCGATCCAGCGGCATCCAGGAGGGAAAATTGGCAACAAATTCACAACTTGAATTCCGTATCACTCCCACCTGTATCCCAGAGTGCTTGAGGGATAGATAAAGTCCCCAGACCGCACCGCCTGCCCACAACATATAACCACTCAGGCGCAGCCACAACATGTTGGGATTAATATAACCAACCACACCGGCAAAAAAGATAATGGCTACAGAACAGCGCTCGTAAACACAGAGCACACAGGGTTCGAGCTGTAAAAAGTATTGGTAATAGAGGGCGGATAACTCTAGCCCCAGTGCACTGAGCGCCAGCATGAGCCATGCTGCCCTGGATTGATTTATTCTGATCATAGACACCACTATACCATTCTGACGAATAGCTATCTGTTTATATAATTCTCAATACATAGACACCATTCTGGCTCTAGTGTCTCTGGTTGGAGGCTATTTAACCAAGGTGCTTATGCGATCTTCAAAGTCTTCACCTACAGGTTTGGGGATGCAGTCATCGCAGCCGGATTTAATGGCCTTTTCACTATCCGCACTCATCACTGAGGCGGTGACTGCAACTATGATACCTCTGTAGCCTTTGTCACGTAATGTCTGGGTTGCCTCATGCCCATCCATCACCGGCATATGCATATCCATCAAGATCAGATCATAATTGCCGACCATAGCCATATCCACCGCCTCCTGGCCGTTGACAGCCAGCTCGATGGTGTGACCCTGCAACTCCAGACGCATAGTCATCATACGAGCGATAAACTCGTCATCCTCAACCAATAAAATACTTGTCATCCCTTACTCCTGCTGTTTTATGCTGAAGGTAAACCTGGTCCATTCACCATATTCACTTTCGACTTTGACCTCACCTCCATGCAGTTCCACCAGCCGTTTGGTGATGGCCAGACCCAGACCGGAACCACCTGCCTTTCTGGTGGATGAATCATCCACTTGGCGAAAAGCATCAAAGATATTTGGCAGATCATGCTCTGGTATGCCGATACCGGTATCCGCTACGCTAAATATGACACTGTCAGGTTCCTCCCTGGCGGTGATGCGAATCTCCCCCGCATGGGTAAACTTTAGCGCATTACCTATCAGGTTAATCAGTACCTGCCGCAGCCGTTGCAGATCAACCGTCAACTTGAACTCTTCAGATTCAGTGTGCAGCTCTATCCCTTTATCATATGCAAGCTGCTTGAACCGCTTCTCCATCTCCGCAAGAATCGGGAGCACCTCTATCTGTTCTGGATGCAGGGTCATCTCTCCTGCTTCAATCTTGGATATATCCAGCAGATCGTTGATCAGCTCCAGCAGGTGCTGTCCGGTTATGTCCATATCCTCTGCGATCTGCACTATGCTCGTCGGCTCCGGCAGCTTCTCCCTGCTCTTCAGCATGGGAAGATAGCCCAGTATCACCGTAAGCGGTGTGCGCAACTCATGACTCATCACATTCAAAAATGCGGACTTATGTCTATTGGCCGCCTCTGCCTGGTATTTAGCCTCAATCAGTTTTTGCTCACTCTGTTTACGCTCTGTGATATCAGTGATAATGCCCACAAACGAGTTGGTATCGCTGGTATGCGCCTCACCCACCGCCAGTATCATAGGAAATACGGCGCCATCCTTGCGCAGCCCAACCACCTCACGTCCCATGCCAATTATTTTCTTTTTTCCAGTTGCCAGATGGTGGTCCAGATAGCCATCATGTTCAGACTGGTATGGCTCTGGCATCAACATTTTCACATTCTGCCCCATCACCTCATCCATGCTATAACCAAACATAATCTCCGCCGCAGGATTGAACATGGTAATCCCACCTTTATCATCTATGGTGATAATGGCGCTCACTGCATTTTCCAGGATGGCCTGCATCCGTGATTGACTGGTCTGAAGTTGATGGGTACGAGAACTGACCAACTCTTTGACACGCCTTCCACCGTTGGTAACTACGTACAGATAGGCGCCTAACAGCAGGGTGAGGATGATACCGATAAGCAGCGTAGTCCAGTGGGTGATATCACGATGCTTGGCCAGAAACTCTGGAGTAGCTTCTGAGGTAAGGGTCCAGTTACGCCCGGCAAAGGTTATCTCCCGCGAGATCTTCCAGTGGCTGTTATCTCCCGTCTGTACCGATGTAAGATTTTTCCTATCATACAGCTGCACCCGATTATCAGCGTCAGTTGTATCACTCACCTTGATCAATAACAATCCAAGATCACTCTCTCCCTGTTGAATCACCGAATCCACCAGATCACCTATACGAAACACCCCCAGTGAGAAGCCTAATAAAGTAGTCGTTTCACTGTTTGTTGCAGATGCCGCCTGTTTGAAGATGGGGGCAAAGATAAGAAAGCCCTGCTGCTTTGCCTTCTCCTGCACCAGGGTGATACTAGCTGTAGCCTGCATGCTGCCGGTTTCTCTGGCCTTAACCAGACTTGCCAGACGTTTTGGATTGGAGCCAAGATCAAACCCCAACGCGGACTCATTTCCTCGCAGTGGCTCCAGATAAAACACGGGAAAGTACTCCGGACGCTTGGATACCGGCACCATTTTGCCTGCGGCATTCTGCTCACGAACGCGAAAATCACGATAGCCATCTTTAGCTGCCCGGGACTCAAACTCAGCACGTTCTGCCAGCGGCACCCGAGGAATCCACTCCAGCGCCTGAATACTCGGGTATTTTTTCAGATAATCCTGCACATAGACCTTAAACTCACCTCGATCTACATGGGTTGACGCCAGAAACAGGCGCTCTATGCCTGCCAGGTTCTCCTGATTTATTTCCAGGGCCTTGACCAGGGCATCTCCTGTCTGCTGTGTAAGCCGCTCCTGTTCTACCAGAATATGACGATCCTGTAGGGTCAAGGTCATATGAAACGCCAGAAAGCTGAGTAACGACCCTACAATAAAAATAACCAGGAAGATTAGGCGAGCAGAATTCATAACTAAGTCCCTTTATATGGGCTTTGGCTGAAATATACAGACTTTATTGCGCCCACAGCTCTTGGCTTGATACAGGGCCTCATCCGCCTCAGACACCAAACGCTCCAACTCCAAGCAACTCCTGGAGACAGCAACACCTGCACTTAGGCTCAGAGAAAACTCTTTATTCTTTTCCAGGTTTTGCAGTTGGGCGAAGCGCAGCCGCATCTCATCAATTAATTCAAACGCCGTATCCACATTTGTATTCGGCAAGATAACTCCAAACTCATCCCCACCATAGCGACCGATCTGATCAGTCTTGCGTAGACGTTCCCGCAGCAGGCGCGCCAACGACTTCAGGGCCCAGTCGCCCGCCTGGTGTCCAAAGTTGTCATTTACCTGTTTGAATTTATCTATATCCAGCATCACGTAGCACAGTTCCTGCCCATGGCGCCTACAGCGCGCCAGTTCGGTCTCCAAATGCAGCTTCAGTGTTATGTGATTCAACAGCCCGGTCAAACTATCGTGGTACATCAAACGGCCCAGGGTTCTGGCACGCTCGATCCTGATCCTGACTGCACTAACCATGTGAGTATCGGATATGGGCTTCTGCAGAAAATCATCTCCCTGCTCCAGAGTCTGTGACTGGACGTCCAGGTTGGTCTCACTGGAGAGGAATACTATGGGTAGACTGAAATAGCGTTTATGCTGGCGGATTACCTGGGCTACCTCTGCCCCGGTTGTTTCCCCTAGATAGAGATCCATGATGATAAGTTCCGGACTGAAGCTGTTTAGTATCTGCAAAATATTGTTGGGGCTGGTGATGCTCTGGACATCTATGCCGGCCTGACTCAGGACCAGAGAGTAATGCTGTCCCAAATCCAGTTCATCATCCACCACCAATACCCGGAACGGCTCTTGCTGTTCTATCTTGGTAAGACGCTCCAATTGATCCAACAACACGGATATTTCCAGTGGTTTTTCAATATAGGCCACGCCACCAGCACGAACTGATGCCAGACGCGACTCCCAGTCACTACGACTG
This sequence comes from uncultured Gammaproteobacteria bacterium, assembly GCA_964628835.1. GTDB lineage: Bacteria > Pseudomonadota > Gammaproteobacteria > Chromatiales > Chromatiaceae > JAAGZL01. Next base: position 4,778 of record CAZVME010000072.1, read on the forward strand.
GAGATAAAGATGATTGGCGGTGGGTCAGCCAGAATCTGTTTTACTCCTTCAGCCAGTTCAGCCCCGGCTATATTGCCCTCTGGTAGCACCATATCCAGAATGAGAATATCCGGCCTTTGGTCATGGATAGCCTGAGCCGCCATGGTGGCATCAGTAAACAACGAGGCCTCATAACCGAAATGGGCCAACTGGGTAGAGATCTCTTTACCTTGCTCCAGATCATCCTCAACAATATACACTAGCGGCTGCGTTTCAATTTTAGAATCGGCAATCGTTGGGTGTCTGTCCATGATCATACTGGGCAAATCCTTATCTGGCCCGGCATCCACCAGTTGCCTAATCTGCTCCACCACTTCCAGAAGCAGTGAAATATTCTTGGCATCCGGGACAGTTTTGCTTTCCAGATACCCCTTAAGCAGCTCCTCCATATAACGTGACCGGTTAGTCAGGTGATTGAACCCAAAGGTTCCAGCAGAACCAGATAGCTTATGAATACAGTGATATGCGCTGCTGAGATCCTGAGAGTTGCAGTTGGGGTTTGCCAGCGACTCCAGGCCAGTCTCAACTTCATCCAGGCGCTGAGACAGTTTGGCCGAGTACTCATCGCGCAGTTGTTGCAACTGTTTTCTGGTCTCTTCCAGATCAGGCATACCGCTTCTCCCAAAGTACTTGGCGCTAGTAGGTTCAGAATTAGTTTCGTTAATTGGTTCTGTTATTCTTGCAAGTGACAATCAGATCACACACCGCTGATGTACAAACTTTTAATTGGATGAAGGGATAAATCAGAAACAGCCATCCCTCGCCGGCTTCTTGTGCACCTGCCCCTCACCTACAGTATAAGACGCGGTTTGATACAGAGATATAAATTAGTTGGCCAGCGCCAAACGCCTACGGTTTTGTTTAAAGAAGCCCAGCACTTTTTTCACATAATTCTGGGTTTCCGGGTAAGGAGGAATCTCGTTACCGTATTTCTTAACCGTCTTCTCACCGGCATTGTATGCCGCCAGCGCAAGTTTGATATTGTTGTTGTACTTGGTGAGAAGCTTTCGCAGATAGCGCGCTCCACCTTCCAGGTTTGACTTGGGGTCACGCCTGTCAGCCACACCAAAACGACTGGCTGTATGTGGCATCAACTGCATCAGGCCAATGGCCCCGGCCCTGGATACCGCATTTGGATCATAGGCCGACTCCGCCTTTACCACCGCGTGCAGCAGTTCTGGATAGAGTCTGGACTTGCGAGCTACGTCATCAATCATATCCGAGTAGAGCGCCCGATTGGTGTGGATGGATTTTACATCCAGTTGCGGCTTAATGGATGAACGCCGTGGTTGGGTGATATGAATGCCATTCGGCGCATTCAGGCGGACGGTTTGACTGACCGAGGATTTTGTCGGGGACCAACTAGGCTTCATATCCGCCAGAATCTGCTGTTTATGCCATACCAGCTGATATGCGCCCTTCACCGGTTTGTCGGTAAAAAGCACCTCACCGCCAGGACTTACATACTTGTAAAAATCAGCATACAGCGGCATGGATGCCAGCAACATCGCAGCGATTAATGACGTTTTTTTGGCCATCTGTTGGCAAGTTAAACACATTTAAATAGACACCAGGCTTCAGCTTGTCTACTTAAGTTAGACTATTTACATTAAATTGCAAGCATAACAGTCTAATTTTGCAGTGTTTTCGTATTTAACGACTATTACCCACAACACTTCTTGTATTTTTTACCACTGCCACAGGGACAGGGGTCATTCCGGCCCACCTTGGGTTGATCCTTTACAAAGGTCTCTGCCTTTGGGGTGTCGCCGTCCATGTAGTACCAGCGTCCTGCATCTCTTCTAAAGCGACTGATCTCATGATGATTGCGCACCACACCCTGATCCCGATAGCTCACGACGAACTCCACCTGGCCTTCATCGTCCCCCTCTGCGCCATCCTGGGTGGAACGTATCTCCAGCCCCATCCAGTCTGCACTTTCCGCCCAACGCCGGGTGGCGGCAATATCATGGTCAGCACGATGATCCGGATGCAGTGACTCTGACAGATAATCTATCTCACCACACACATATGCACTGTAGCGCGAGCGCATCAGCGCCTCTGCGGTCGCCGCCGGTTTCTCTCCCGACAACACGGGACCACAGCAGTTAGCGAAATCCAGGTCTGAATTACAGTGACATTTGGCCATTTGTTACCCCTCTATTCCAACGAGCTGAAGAGCTTAGCACGGAGTTAGGGGAAAGGGTCAATTTCAAATGACATCTGAGTCAGGCGTTGTTGAGACGCCGCTCCAACGCGGCAACCTCATCCCACAGGGCCTGTGGGATCTTGTCCTCAAACTTGGCGTAGTGTTCTTTGATGCTGGAGATCTCAGACAACCAGGCCGCCACATCCACCTCACACAGTTTGTCCATCACCTCTGGGGCCAGATCCAATCCATCAGTATCCAGGGCATCCTGCTCCGGCAGACGGCCAATGGGGGTATCTACCGCAGATGCAGTTCCAGCACAACGTTCGATGATCCACTTCAATACTCGGCTGTTTTCACCAAAACCGGGCCACATAAATCCGCCATTTTCATCCTTGCGGAACCAGTTGATGTAGAAGATCTTGGGCAGCTTTGCACCGCTCTTGTTGCCCATTTCAAGCCAATGCCCCCAGTAGTCGGCCATGTTATAACCACAGAATGGCAGCATGGCCATGGGGTCATAGCGCAGGCCACCCAGCTTACCTGCGGCAGCCGCCGTCTTCTCACTGGCCATGATGGAGCCCAGGAAGGTTCCGTGTTCCCAGCTCAGGGCCTCATTTACCAGGGGAATGGTGGTTGCGCGGCGTCCGCCAAACAGGATGGCGCTGATGGGTACACCCTCCGGGTCTTCAAACTCAGGGGCAATTACCGGGCACTGTCCAGCCGGTGTGGTAAACCTGGAGTTGGGATGGGCCGCCGGGGTCTCAGACTCCGGGGTCCACTCATTACCCTTCCAGTCGATCAGGTTCGCCGGTTTCTCATCCGACATCTTCTCCCACCACACATCACCCTCCGGGGTAAGCGCCACATTGGTGAAGATACAGTTCTCATTCAACGAACGCATGGCATTGGGATTGGAGTGGTAGCTGGTGCCGGGGGCCACGCCGAAGAAGCCGGCCTCGGGGTTGATGGCATAGAGCTGGCCATCATCTCCAAACTTCATCCAGGCGATATCATCCCCCACACACTCCACCTTCCAGCCAGGGATAGTGGGTTCCAGCATGGCCAGGTTGGTCTTGCCGCAGGCGCTGGGGAAGGCAGCGGCAATATATTTGACCACCCCCTCGGGACTGGTGAGCTTCTGAATCAGCATATGTTCTGCCAGCCAGCCCTGATCACGCGCCATACTGGAGGCGATACGCAGGGCAAAACACTTTTTACCCAACAGGGAGTTCCCGCCATAGCCGGAGCCGTAGGACATGATCTCGCGGGTTTCCGGAAAGTGGGTAATGTACTTCTCTTCGTTACATGGCCAGGGCACGTCAGTCTGCCCCGGTTGCAGCGGAGCCCCGACACTGTGCATACAGGGAACAAATTCACCGTCGCCCAGGGTCTCCAGCACCTTGGTGCCGACCCGGGTCATGATATGCATGTTGGCTACGGCATAGATCGAGTCAGTCAACTGTACGCCGATATGGGCAATGGGTGATCCCACCGGCCCCATGGAGAACGGTATGACATACAGGGTGCGTCCCTGCATGCAGCCACGGTATTTCTCCCGCAGGATGGCCCTCATCCCGGCGGGCGCCATCCAATTGTTGGTGGGGCCTGCATCCTCTTCCTTTTCACTACAGATATAGGTACGGTCTTCAACCCGGGCCACATCGCTGGGATCAGAACGAATCAGGTAGCTGTTGGGGCGGATATCATCATTGAGTCTGGTGGCGGTGCCTGACTCCACCATCAGCCGAAACAGTTCGTCATACTCTGACTTGGAGCCATCACACCAATGGATCGCATCCGGCTGGCACAGCTCAGCCATCTGATCAACCCATGAAACAATCTTTTCATTTGCGGCCGATTTCGCAGTCATAACCTGATTCCTGTATAGATTGTAGCGTGCACAAACAAGCGGTGCGGAATATCACTAATTAATAATGTGGTTAACCTGGATGAACTATATTAAGAGGCGGGAATTTTACCCCCGTCAGACTGGTCGCTCAAGCGATTTATTGGGATAGATAAATAATACTTATCAAGGATATTTATCTTGATATTACAAGATGATATATAGACCTGGCAGCCCAAAATACCGACTCATACCCGTATTAATTATTGCAATGCTATGGATTGAATCCGACCGAAGTTATACCGTACAAATACGTAGGTTATTAACCACGGGCGGATTGTTGCTGCGGCGTAATTACTCCTGAAAGACCCCATTGTCCAGATTGAGCAACAGGCTCTGTTTAACCTGATCAAAGCGCATGATCTTTACTCCCTTATGATCCTGCATGAACTCTGCGGCATCCTTCTCAGTTGCCATGGGCACCAACTCATGTCCCATGGGTCCATAGACCCCAGAACCTATGACGTAATATGCCTGCTTTGCATCAATCATCTGCAACGCATAATACTCAGTAACACCAATGGACTTGATCTCTTCGGCCCGGTGTCCCGGCGCCCATTTTTCAAGATCCAACAGATATTTGAACATATCCTTAGCGCCATCGAAGTGGTGGCTGTGACCATCCCGGTACAGAACCGTGGCCACCCAGGCCGGATACTTGCTGACAAACATGCCGCACACCGGACAAGTATCTGTCGGTGCCGGTTTGGGAAGATCAAGCTGTGCTGAAACCGCCACAGGTGTCCACAGCAGTGTGATCAGGAGTAGAAACAAAACGCCGTATGAAAGCTTTTTTAACATAACCATCAACTTTTATTCAATTTATAGTTTAATAAAGATACAGTGCCTGCCAGGACATCGCGCCCTGGCAGGCACCACATGGATCAGCCGTGTTTCTTCATCTTCATCTTCATCATCTTCTTGACCTTCATGGCCCGGTTCTTACGGATCATGGAGGTATCATCCGCCATGCTCACATAGGCGGCACGCAAGGCGTCATCAAATGTTCCAAGTGAACCGCCGGCTTTTCCCAGAGCTGACTTGGCCGCTTCTGCCGAGGCAAATGCCATCTTGCTCTTCATGGTCATGGTGCCCTTCAACTTGGCGCCAATCAGATAGGTGGCGGCATCCACTTTCACCAGCGGTTTGATCTTTGCGTCTGAGCCAAAATCAGCGGCATAGATCGCCTTGGGGCCACGATCCAGATTCAGACTGAGACTTATGGCCAGACAGTGAATGGAGCAGGTTCCATCCACCAGACCATCGTCATACTGCACCAGATGCCGGCTGTGGTCCCACTTGGTACGGCTCATGCCGCAGTATGGACATTTGGGATATTTCTGCAGCTCATTTTCCAGCGGATTGTCATCCGGCTGAACCTTGGGAATAAACTGTAGAGGCGTACCATCAGTCGTCCTCTTCTCACCATCTGCCTTAACCCAACCCTTACCGGGAATCATGGCGCCAATACCAGGACCTGCAGTAGCAGACGATGCCAGTCCACCAAGCCCCAGGGCCGCCAGCATCTTCATCATATCGCGACGATCAACTTTCTTGTTTTCACTCATGCTATTCACTCCAGATTATTAGACATAGAATGCGGATTTGTTAAATTGTACCGGGGCCCTACCGCAAACCGGCTCCGGATTATGATCTATTGCCACACCTCCGGCATGCGCAGGTGCGAACTGGCAACCGCCCAGGTAGCAACCAGATAAAACAGGCCAAACATAGCGGTAGCCAACCAGGCCAGACGACCCGTATCCCGCTGCACCGCAGCGGTCAGGCTTGGAACCACCCTCCAGGGTGCTACGGCACCAATACCCAGGGCCAGAGCAGCCGCCACAAACAAGGGGATGTAGAGCATATAACCAATATAGTTGTGACCCGACTTCAGAATGCAGAATGGACAATGATGGTGTGGATGTTCGTATACGTACAGAGAAACAAAAGAGATGATGGCCACCAGGGCCACCACAAAGGCCACACCACCACAGACGGCAAACAGGGTGCCACCACGCCTGGTCAACCCGTACCAGATACCGGTTGCCAACACCACTACACCCGAACCATAGAAGGCACGCATGGCAGTGCCTGGTTCTACTGCGGATATCTCTGCAGCCACACCCTCGGCATCGGCGGAGAACAGCGCTCCACAACAGGAGGTGATCACATCCGGGTCCATATTAAGGAAATGGCGCAACTGGAACAGGGACTCAGCCAAAACCAGAGGGAGAATGAAAAGCAGCAGCAGATACTTCAGCCTGGTCAAAGGGTAGTCATACCCCTTGTTGTCCATGCTGTTGAGCATCAACCACACCGCTCCGGTGAAGAACACCGCAATCTTTACCAGCATGGTGGGCCAGCCCCACTCATTTACATTGAGTACGCCGGTGGCGCACATGGCGCCCACAAACTGACCGGACATGGATTCGGCGTTATATACAAACAGAAGCAGCGAAACCAACTCTGCGGCAAAAGCCCAGGTAACCAGGGTCGATATCAGATAGGTGCGGCGTTCCAACAGCAACTGATGCTCACTACCGCTGTTGATGTCCCAATGCCGCACTATCTGTACGCCAAACCAGCTAGCCAGTAACAACATCAGGACCACCACCCCGGAGACCAGGATCAAGGCCATGATTGCGGGATTCAGCAGCACCGATCAGCCCCCCACTATCCTGCCATCACACATCTCCACCACTCGATTCACTACTGTGGATTCAAACACCACAGGATCATGGCTGGTAATTAGGATGGACTTTTCCGAGGTGCGTAGAGTTGCAATCAGTTGCATGAATTCACCGGACAGCTTGGTATCCAGGTTAGCAGTGGGTTCGTCCGCAATCAGGATATCAGGGTCATTGATCAGGGCCCGGCAGATAGCCACCCGCTGCTTCTCGCCACCGGAGAGCCACTGCACCTGATCAATGGCCCTGTCAGCCAGACCAAACTGATCAAGCAGCCCTGTGGCCTTCTGTACCAGATCCTTGTGGTTCAGCCCCAGAGGATAGGCCGGCAGCATGATATTCTCCAACACCGTCAGCCCATGAATCAGGTTGAACTGCTGAAAGATAAAGCCGAAGGTGTGACGTCTGATATCGGTTAGAAAACGCTCCGGCAGACCGGAGAGTGTTCTATCACCCAGAACAATCCTGCCCGTTGTTGGACGTGACAGACAGCCGATCATGGATAGCAACGTGGTCTTGCCGGAACCGCTGGCACCCTTAAGACAGGTCACCTGGTTAGGCTGGATCTCCAGTGACAGATCCCGGATCGCCCAGAACTCATTCGGCCTGCCCTGATTAAAGACCTTGCTCACATCGGTGAGTTGCAACCTCATCGCATCACCATATCAGGATCGGTGACCGACACCTGCCAGATAGGGATAATGGTGGCCACCACGTATGGAAACACGGTAAAGAAGAACAGAGTCGCCACCTGTAGACCATCCACAAACGGGATAGGAGTAAAGCTGGGATAGAGTACAGACCACCCCTTCAATACCGGCTCAAACAGAGAGGCCGAACCATAGAACACATGCGCATAGGCCGCGATATAACCCATAAGGAATGCAGACAGGGAGATAATCCCCCCCTCCCAAAACTTCATGCGTAAAACATCACCGGTCTCCCACCCCACCGCCTTAAGGATACCGATCTCACGCCTCTCCTCAGCACTGAGGCCGGAGGCCTTGTCCCAGGCAAAAATTACAAAGGCCAGAATCGCACCGGCCAACAGCACAAATACAATGCCCTGCCGCCAGGAGAAGATGGAGTCGTAGGTACGCAGGATCTCTTCCCGCAGGATGGGTCTGGTATCCGGCAGTTTAAGTGAGAGTTTCTCTGCAATCTTGCGCACTTCACGCGGATTCCTGACCGCCAGCACCAGGTCGGTAAAATAGCCCGCAGGTACTCCAAACATGCTGCGATAAACCCGCTCGGACATCAACACCAGATCGGCACTTACCAGCTCTGAGTTTTGATCCAGTATGTCGTTCACCTGAAAGGAGTAGGTGTTGCCGTCATAGGAACGGAAGCTGATGTAATCCCCGATTCCCACATGTCGGGTACGGGCAATACCGGCCCCGATAATCACCTCAGTAGTGCTGAGCTGTTTCTCCTGGTCCACCATCATGGTGTAGTTGGATTTAACTGCCGAATCGTAGAAGTAGCCCCAGAGCCGTCCCTGCTTACTGGTTACACCGCGCACCTTCCCAATCTTCGCAAGATACTCCTCAGGAACCAGCGCATGGCGTCCGGCCTGCATCCGCTGCAAAATGATCTCAGGTGAGTTCTGCAGGATGATCCCGGCCTCCTTGCGCAACGAACTGGTAAACAGCATCACCGATGCCAGCAGAAATACGATCATGCTATACACCAGCAACAGCCCCAGATTTTTGCCCTTGCGGCGCAGCAGGGATGCCAGGGTGAAATCCATCAGGTACCTCTGTCTACGAATAAACCCTATCATTGACCAAACTCCTGCGGAGGGATATATAAAGAACCACTGGGAAAATGTTCCAGCGCCATGGGATGGTCCTGAAACGCACTGTGTAGATCAGACTGGCTGAGATGGCGGGTGTATCTGGCCTCGGTGAACAGGGCCAGATCGGTAAGGCCCAACTCCTTTACCATCTGTGCGCGCTGTTGCAGATAAACAGCAGACATCTCCTGAACCAGGATTGAGTCATAGACGGTCACGGCCAGAAAAACCAGGCATGCAAACAGATACAACAGAAAGGAGTCAGATTTTCGCAACATAGAAGTGAACTAAAGCCTGTAACGACATGAAACGTAGAATCTAGTATGCCACCGAACTGCCATGCATTGATAAACATCAATAAGTAAAAGTAATAAACCGAGAGTGTGGCAAATGACCCATTAAGAGCAATAGCATGTGCAAAATACCATGTTTTTAAGCAAACAAATATAACCCCCTCCCAGACCTTGGGAGAGGGTCATGCTTACAACTAATGCTCTATTTGAACTGCTGTTCCAGTTCAGCGTATCCCTGTTTGGTCATCTCTTCTCTGGGGATGAAGCGTAAGGCCGCAGAATTTATACAGTAGCGTTTACCGGTGGGCTCGGGGCCATCATTAAACACATGTCCCAAATGGGAGTCACCATGCACACTGCGCGCCTCGGTGCGCGGATAGATCAGCTTGAAATCAGTACTGGTGGAAACAAACTCAGAACTTATGGGTTTGGTAAAGCTGGGCCACCCGGTCTTGGAGTCATACTTATCCCGGGACGAAAACAGGGGTTCTCCAGTCACCACATCCACATATATACCATCACGCTTTTCATCCCAATACTCATTACTGAAAGCCCGCTCTGTTCCATCCTCCTGGGTCACCTTGTACTGGAGTGGAGTCAGGGTCTCTCGCAACATCTTATCGTTTGGTACACTGTATTTTTTACCGGCCTTCATCTTCATCTCCACTCTCTTTCCTGAGACCTTTATAAAGGCCCCATCTTTGCTGGTGTCATTTCTGCTGGAGTCAGCTTCCCACACACTCTTCAGGTACTGATCACGCCCGGAGTTGTAACGATAGAACTTATAGCGAATAGGATTTTTCTTGTAGTAATCCTGATGATACTCCTCTGCAACCCAGAACCTGGAGAACTTAAACAGTTCAGTTACTACCGGCTTATCAAACTGGCTGGACTTACCCAGCGCGACCTTGGACCTCTCCGCTTGCAATCGCTGTTGGTCATTGTGATAAAAAATACCGGGCCGGTATGAGTCACCACGGTCTACAAATTGACCGCCGTTATCAGTGGGATTTATATGCCGCCACAGATGGTCCAGCAACTGACTGTATGACACCACCTTGGGATCATAATAGACCTGTACCGCCTCAATATGCCCAGTGCCGCCGTTGGATACCTGTCTGTAGGTTGGGTTATCCAGATGCCCGCCGGTATAACCGGAAATAGCCTCCTTTACTCCATCCAGCTTTTCAAAATCTGATTCTGTACACCAGAAACAACCACCGGCAAATGTCGCCACCTCCAGCCCATCCAGCGCTGTCTGCGGCTTAGTATCATCTTTGGCCATTGAAACCGACACTGCCAGTAGCAGTGGAATCAGGAACAATGCCCCAAGGATTACCAACCATTTAATCTTCATCTCTCTTCTCCCGTACATAATCTAACAATAGTTAGTGTTAAGGATGGGCAAAAGAGTTCAAGCCAGCATCACACATTTATCACAGAATGGTCACAATTATTGGGGAGAGAAAGGTACGGAATCTCTAATTTATTTAGCGGTTCCAGTAGCATATGGATGTGCTGCCTATCCGTGGCAAGAGGGGAAAGTCACTGTAACTCTAAAACCCGGCAACTCCGCTTGATCAATAGTTATGTGCGCCTGATGCAGTTCGGCAATACGCTGTACTATCGAGAGCCCGAGACCACAGCCATCCGTCTGGTTGTCTAGAATCCGGTAAAATCTGTCAAATACCCTTTCTTGCAACTCCGGTACAATACCCGGCCCACTGTCTGTCACGCTGAGCATTACACCCTGTTCCGTCTGTCTGACTGCAACATCCACGCACCCACCGGCAAGTGTATGCTTGAGCGCATTATCCACCAGGTTACGCAACAGCACTCCCAGGGCCTCTGGATACCCATACAGGTTTCCGCCACAGTCATCTTCTAACCCCAGATCTATATCCTTGTTCAAGGCCATCTGAGCATATTCACTTATCACCCGTACAGCAACAGACACAAGATCCACAGATTCAAACTCCTTTTTGTTCGATTCCGGATCCAACCGCGCCATGGTCAGCAGTTGCTCCACCAGACGGGTGGCACGGTCAACGCCTTTAAGAATATTAGCAATGGCCTTGGCCTTTTCCTCATCATTACTGGCAGCCTGGGCAACCTGGGCCTGAACCTTGAGGGCGGCAAGCGGCGTTCGCAGTTCGTGGGCTGCATCGGCCGTGAAGCGACGTTCACTCTCTAGCGCCCTGCGTAGCTGTGCCAACAGTTGATTGATAGCGACAATCAGTGGTTCAATCTCCGCCGGAGCAAAGTCTAAAGGTAGAGGCTGTAACACCTTGGGTGAGCGTGCAGCTACTTCAGCGGTTACACGCTGCAATGGTCGAAGACCTCGACCAACGGCAAACCAGATCATACCGGCCAGTAGTGGCAAAGCAATAAACAGGGGGTACAGAACCTGTAGGCTGATTGCATTCACTAACTCATTGCGCACATCGTACTGCTCCGCCACTTGAACACTGGCTATACCATCCATTGATGGAAGAACAAATACGCGCCACACCTCATCTTTGAATAATTGATCAGTAAACCCAGATACATCGCTCATCCGGGTGGTTGGGGCTACCCCCGAGTGCATAACCAGGACCTTTCCGTTCCATATCTGGAAGGCTACTTTTTGTTCGTAGGCATGCCCGAAAAAGCTATCGCTGAGCTCAACACCATCACGCCCATCTTCCTTTAGCTGACGCAGTGCAAGTCCCTGTAGGGTGCGCGCATACTGAGCCAGCTGGGCATCAAACAGCTCCTCAATTTCGTGTCTGCTGGAATAATAACTGGCAGTGGTGATAACTATCCATACCAGAGAAAAAAGCCCCACAAGTATAATGAGCAAACGTAGCCGTAACGAACTCTTCACGCAGACTTCTCCACCATATATCCCACGCCGCGAATTGTGCGAATCAGTTCTTTTCCTAATTTCTTGCGTAGGTGATGGATATAAACTTCAACTGTATTACTCTCAACGTCACTACTCCACCCATACAGTGCCTGTTCCAGGCGTTCACGAGACTGAACCCGTCCTGCATTCTCAAGCAATAACTGTAAAACCGCATATTCACGTTTAGACAGTTCAACTCTATTTCCATCCAGTTCCACTGAGTGGGCAGCCGAATCAAACCGCAATCCACCGAACACCAGTACAGGTGTGGCAAGCCCCTAGTATCGTAGACACCTGTTAGCGTTACAATAACGCAAAAAG
>CAZVME010000073.1:0-16181 GCA_964628835.1 uncultured Gammaproteobacteria bacterium
GTGGAGGTGAATTGGTCCCGGCCCGAGTTGGTGCGGTGGGGGTGCGTATTGTTATTGCTATGGATAGTGAGTCGCGCAGACAGGGATTGATGGGACGCAGTAGCATGGGGCGGGATGAGGGAATGTTGCTGGTCTATCCAGGTGAGCAGTTAATCAAGCTGTGGATGTTGAATACCCAGTTGCCACTGGATGTGGGTTTTTTTGACCGCAATGGGATGATGGTCGGTGTTACTTCCATGGACCCGGACGGAGGGGTAAAAATCCATACTGCGCCGCGCCCAGCTCTGTATGCCCTGGAGATGAACCAGGGCTGGTTTGAGAGCAATGGTATTGGGGTTGGCGCCAGACTGTATTTGCCAGATGAGGTTAAGGGGGAGTAACCCTCAGGTAAGACAGAAGCGCTGCACCATGCCCTGCAGGATGCCTATCATGGGCTGAATCCGTTCCATACCCAGATACTCATCCGGCTGATGGGCCTGGTCGATATCACCCGGTCCCAGTATCACTGTCTCCATCCCCAATTGATGCAGATATGGCCCTTCGGTGCCGAAAGACGCCGAGATGGCAGATTTCCCACTCAGCTCCTCTGCCGCCTGGATGACGGGTGCGGTGGCGGCGGTCTCCATGGCTGGTATGCCCTCGAAGTTTGTCTCCATCTCCAGCTTCAGTTCGTCGCCCCGCAGCAGATCCTGCAGGCGTTGCTTCAGCTCGGAGCGCAGCTGGTTTAGATCCATCCCCGGTAGCGGGCGCAGGTCGATCTGTAGTTCGCATTCGGCGCAGATGCGGTTGGGGTTGTCTCCGCCCTGGATCCGTCCCAGGTTGATGGTGGGTACGTCCACCTTGAACAAGTGGTTGCGGTGGTTCTGTTGCAGCTGTTGCCGCCACTTCAGGATCTCTCCCATCACCCGCTGCATCCCCTCCAGGGCGCTGACCCCCAGGCTGGGATCGCTGGAGTGACCGGAGCGCCCCAGTAGACGTATGGTCTCCATGGCTATGCCCTTGTGCATGCGGATCGGCTTGAGTCCGGTGGGTTCGCCGATCAGGGCGTGGCGTCCCAGTCTGCGCCCCTCCGTTACCAGGGCCTTGGCCCCGTGCATGCTGCTCTCTTCATCGGCGGTGGCGATGATACTCAGGGGTTGGGTAAGGCTGTCAAGGTCCAGACCACGCAGGGCCTCGATTACCAGGGCAAAGAAGCTCTTCATGTCCGAGGTGCCCAGACCATAGAGTCGTCCGTCCTGTCGGGTGAGCTTGAACGGGTCGTGGTTCCAGCGTCCCTCATCATAGGGTACGGTATCGGTGTGGCCGGACAGCACCAGGCCCTGGTCGCCGCTGCCGGCGGTGGCGATCAGATTGGCCTTGCCTGGGTGGCCGTCCAGTGGGCTTATCTCAACATCGAAGCCAAGTGGTTCCAGCCACTCGGCCAGGAGCTCCACCACCCCTAGGTTTGGCTGGTCCCACTTGGGGTTGATGCTGCTGACCGATGGGATGGCGATCAGTTGTTCGATCATGTCGATGCAGTCTGGTGTCTTCATAGTCTGGATCAAATGCTCTGATGAGACATAATAATAAACATGCTCCACCCTTTGGTTGCAAGGTGGTATGCTGCATATTTTTTGGTGTTGGCAATAACAAGGGTTCCCAAACGTGAATGATACAAAGCCTGCCTTAATCTGGATGTTTCTGTTTATCCTGATTGTTATTGTATTGGGGTTGATGCTGTTTCAGCCGCTGGAGGCCGCATTTCTCGCCAACAAGGCGTTCAACGGGATGATCCTCGGTGTGTTGCTGGTAGGTATCGGCATCAACTTTCGTCAGGTGTTCGCCCTCAAGCCGGATATCGTCTGGATAGAGTCCTTATCCGAGGATGGTGCCGGACAGGCTGAGGTCGAGCCAAAGATGTTGTCACCCATCGCCAAGATGCTCACCGGGCGTAATCAGGAAGGTTTTCTGATGTCGGCCATGACTATGCGCTCCCTGCTGGATGGTATCCGCATGCGCCTGGACGAGTCCCGGGACATCTCGCGCTACTTCACCGGCCTGCTGATCTTTCTGGGTCTGCTGGGAACCTTCTGGGGCCTGCTGGACACGGTTACCGGAGTGGCAAATGTTATCTCCAATCTGTCGTCCGGGTCCGGCGATGAGTTGAGCAAGTCCTTCGATGCCCTTACCCGTGATCTGCAGGGGCCACTGTCAGGTATGGCTACCGCCTTCAGTTCATCTCTGTTCGGTCTGGCCGGCGCCCTGGTGGTGGGGTTTCTTGATCTGCAATCTGGTCATGCCCAGAACCGGTTCTTTAACGACCTGGAAGAGTGGCTATCTGAGCTGACCCATCTACCCAGTGGTATCTTTGGCGGTGAGAGTGATCAGCGCACCATGTCCAGTTTTACCGAGGCACTGTTGGAGAAGACCGCTGAGAATCTGGATAAGTTGCAGCGTACCGTGGCGCGGGGAGAGGAGGAGCGGCGGGATAACATCGCCAAGCAGACTGAGCTTTCAGAACGAATCGCTGATCTGACCGATCAGATTCGCACCGAGCAGAAGGTGATCATGAGTCTGAGCAAGAATCAGATGGACCTGCAACCTGCGGTGGCGCGTTTGGTGGATCTGGCAGCAGATGGCTGGGCTGGGGATGATGAGATTCGTCAGCACATTCGCAACGTAGATGTGCATGTTGTTCGGGTGTTGAGCGAGCTTTCCACTGGTCGCACACAGCTGATGGATGAGCTGCGTGACGAATTGCGCCTGTTATCCCACGCCATTGTGCAGAAACAGTAACTTGTCTCTGATCAACAGAAGAGAAAAGACGGACTGAATATGTACAGTCAATCCCGCCGTAATCGCAATGCAGTGAATGTCTGGCCAGGCTTCGTCGATGCCCTGGCCTCAGTGCTGCTTGTGTTTATCTTCATGCTGCTGATTTTCGTGGTGGGGCAGTTTTTTCTCACCGATATTCTCATGGGGCGAAATCAGGAGTTGTACCAGCTGGCGCAGGATGTGGATGTACTGAGCGGTAAACTGGTGGTGGAGAAACACAAAACCTCCACCCAACGCAAACGTATTGATGAACTGGATAAGAGCCTGCACACAACCAAGCTGGATCGGGAGCGCCTGAAACGGAGCCTGCAATCCACCTTGCTGGAGCGGGATCGTCTGGACCAGGAGCTGCAACTTAAACTGCGTGAGATTGCCAGCCTGCAAGAGGACATATCCGCCTTGCGTATCTTTCGTCAGGAGTTGGAGACCAAGGTTGCAGATATGGCCCTGGCGCTGGAGCGGCAGAAGCAGGATCTGCAACAGGTGGTGGAGCAGAGCGCAGAGGATAAGTTGTTGCTAAGTTCCAAGGGGCAGGAGATTGCCGAGCTTGAGGCCCTGCGTGACAAGTTGCGTAGTGAGCTGGCCGAGTTGAGTACTAGCCTGACCCTGAAGCGGGATGACCTGATGGCGGTGCGCGACCGATCCAAGGCGCTGACACAAAAGCTTTCGGATGCGGAGGAGCGCACTCGTCTGGCTCAAGTGGATATAGACAAGAAAGATATCCGGTTGCAGGAGCTAAGAGAGCTGCTGACCAAGGTGGATCAGGCCTTGGCCGAGGAGAAGCGGCTAACCGCCCAGGGGCAGAAGCAGCTGAGTGAAAAGGATAAGCAACTGCTGCTGAAGTGGAAGCAGCTGGCCAAGAATAAGGCGTCCATAAACATGCAGCGTGAGGAGATCGAGAAACTCAGGTCCGAGTTGAATCTATCCAGCACCCAGGTAGGGCAGCAGCAGACTGAGCTAGACAGGCTCAACGTTGAGCTGAACCGTGAACTGGCCAGTAAGGTGAAAGAGCTGAGTGGTTACCGTTCCGAATTCTTTGGGCGTCTGCGGGAAGTGCTGGGGGATCACCCGGATATTCAGGTGGTTGGCGACCGCTTCCTGTTTCAGTCCGAGCTGCTGTTTGCCAGCGCCTCGGCAGATCTGGGGGAGCCGGGAAGAGTGCAGTTGAAAAAACTTGCGGCAACCCTGAAAGTAGTGGCGGCGCAGATTCCAAGTGACATAAACTGGATTTTGCGGGTGGATGGCCACACCGACAGAAACCCCATCAATACGGACCAGTTTCCATCCAACTGGGAACTCTCCACTGCCCGCGCCCTCTCTATTGTGAATTTTCTGGTGGTGGAAGGGATAGCGCCGGGACGCCTGGCAGCAACCGGTTTTGCTGAGTTCCATCCCCTGGACAGAAGCAAAACCACTCGGGCCTTTAGTCGTAATCGCCGCATCGAATTAAAGTTAACAGAACGCTAGACCGGATAGGTTTTACTTAATAATCTATAGAGTCAGTGCCGGTCTTGAATATATGGGCCGTATTTTTTATTCTTTACAACCAAAATATAACTACATAACCAGTCGTACGGAGCACACTATGATTTACAAATTCAGACTCTCTGCTTTTTGCGTAATAGCAATCCTTGCGGCCCAGCCGCTGTGGGCGGAGAGTGTGTATACCTGCCCTGATATCTCCCAGGCTAAACAGGTAGCTGACTGTTCATCAGAGGAGGAGCTTATACGTATGTTCGCTTCCGCCTGTGGCCCGAGGAAAATGCCAGGTGAAGATCCGGACGCTACTGAACAGTGTAAGAGTTTTGAGGCGTTCAAGCAGCGAAAGAATACAGCATTGTGGGAGTCGGCCGACGGAGAGTATATGGGCTATGTCAACTGTAATACGCCAGCAGCGAAGATCAAGGCGGCCAAGCTGTTGTCAATTAATCTTGGGACTAAGCGCGTAATGGATAAGATAATCTGCTCCTATGAGGGTGGTACTAACCTTATTTTGCGCACTCGTGAGAGCTGCAAGATCCCCGGCGCCAAGCTGAGTGGCAGATATCTCGGCTTGGATTGCACCGCAGGCGGCGCTGAGTGCAAGGCGGTTTGTAAATAGATGCTGCCATGCCGCTAATGGGGGCGGGCACTGGCAATCCAGACTCTGGCTGCTACCATTTGTCATAATTAGTGCATTCTGTTTGAGGTCACATGTCAGTTCTGGATCGGTTGTTTGATAACAATTCTGCCTGGGCGGAAGGGATCAAGGAGCAGGACCCGCATTTCTTCAAAAAACTGTCCGAGCAGCAGTCCCCGGAGTATTTGTGGATCGGATGCTCCGATAGTCGGGTCCCGGCCAATGAGATTGTGGGGATGCTGCCGGGTGAACTGTTTGTGCACCGCAACATTGCCAACATGGTGATCCACACCGATCTCAATTGCCTTTCCGTGGTGCAGTACGCCATTGATGTTCTCAAGGTAAAACACATCATTGTCTGCGGACACTATGGCTGCGGTGGCGTGTCTGCCGTGGTGCAGGACCAGCGGTATGGGCTGGTGGACAACTGGTTGCAACACATCAAGGATATCTACTATCGACATGAAGAGCGGTTTAACAGCTGCCTGGATGAAGAGGAGAGAGTGGACGTGTTGTGTGAGATCAATGTGGCTGAGCAGGTCCTGAATCTGTGTCACACCACCATGGTGCAAGATGCCTGGGACCGGGGTCAGGAGTTGTCCCTGCATGGTTTGATATACAGTGTCCGCGACGGGATATTGCGCGATCTTCAGGTCACCTATGACTCTAGTGAGGATGTCCCAGTCCCCATGCGCACCCCCATTCTGCCGGGCCGAGTGTAATGATGAACCAATTGCTGTTTTGAGCTAAAGTCATGAAATAAACCAGAGGTTTCAAGGCCTGATGTGTTGGCGTCAGGTTGATCATATTTGCTGTGGAGAGAGAGATGCCCCAATACCGTTCCCGTACCACCACCCAGGGCCGCAACATGGCCGGAGCACGCGCCCTGTGGCGCGCCACTGGTATGACAGATGAAGATTTTGAGAAGCCCATTATTGCGGTGGTGAACTCCTTTACCCAGTTCGTGCCGGGGCATGTGCATCTGAAGGATCTTGGGCAGATGGTGGCGCGAGAGATTGAGCAGGCCGGTGGCGTGGCCAAGGAGTTCAACACCATCGCCATCGATGACGGCATCGCCATGGGTCATGGCGGCATGCTCTACTCCCTGCCGTCGCGCGATATCATCGCCGACTCGGTGGAGTACATGGTCAACGCCCACTGTGCCGATGCCATGGTGTGTATCTCCAACTGTGACAAGATCACCCCGGGCATGTTGATGGCCTCCCTGCGTCTCAACATACCCACGGTGTTTGTCTCCGGTGGACCCATGGAGGCGGGCAAGACCAAGCTGCATAATAAGGATCTGAAGTTGGATCTGGTGGATGCCATGGTGATGGCGGTGGATGACAAAGAGTCAGATGAGGACGTGGCTGCCGTTGAGCGTTCCGCCTGTCCCACCTGTGGCTCCTGTTCCGGCATGTTTACCGCCAACTCTATGAACTGTCTCACCGAGGCCCTGGGCTTGAGCTTGCCTGGTAACGGCTCCCTGCTGGCTACCCATGCCGATCGCAAGGAGCTGTTCCTGGAGGCGGGACGCCTGGTGGTGGATCTGGCGCGCCGCTACTATGAGCAGGATGACGCCTCGGTGCTGCCACGCAATGTGGCCAACTTTGCCGCCTTCGAGAATGCCATGTGCCTGGATATTGCCATGGGCGGTTCCACCAATACCGTGCTGCATCTGCTGGCGGCGGCCCATGAGGCGAAGGTGGATTTCACCATGACCGACATCGATCGTCTGTCCCGCCTGGTGCCGCATCTGAGCAAGGTGGCCCCATCCACCCAGAAGTACCACATGGAGGATGTACACCGCGCCGGTGGCGTGCTGAGCATCCTTGGTGAGCTGGAGAAGGCCGGGCTGGTGCATGTCGATGCCGGCTCCGTCCACAGCGGGACTCTGGGTAAAGCCCTGGCCAAGTGGGATATCGGGCGCAGTGCAGATGAGCAGGCACGAGCCCGTTATCTGGCAGGCCCTGCCGGCATCCCATCTCAGGTAGCCTTCAGCCAGGATTGCCACTGGCCGGATCTGGATCTGGATCGTGCTGGTGGGTGTATCCGTGATAAGGAACACGCCTACAGCCAGGACGGTGGTCTGGCGGTGCTCTACGGCAATCTGGCCGAGGCGGGCTGTATCGTAAAGACCGCCGGCGTGGATGAGTCCATCCTCAAGTTTAGTGGTCCGGCCCGCATCTTCGAAAGCCAGGATGCAGCGGTGGAGGCGATTCTGGAGGACAGGATCAACTCCGGTGACGTGGTTCTGATTCGCTACGAGGGTCCAAAGGGCGGGCCGGGTATGCAGGAGATGCTCTATCCCACCAGTTACCTGAAATCCAAGGGTCTGGGTGCCGCCTGCGCCCTGATCACAGATGGGCGTTTTTCCGGTGGCACCTCGGGGCTCTCCATCGGTCACTGTTCACCCGAAGCGGCCGAAGGTGGCAACATCGGTCTGGTGCAGGAGGGGGATACGATCGAGATTGACATCCCGGCCAGAAGCATTGATATCGCAGTTCCTGATGAGGAACTGGCCGCGCGTCGTAGTGCGATGGACGCAAGTAATGAGCCATGGCAACCGGTGGGTCGGGAGCGGGTGGTATCTCAGGCGTTGCAGGCCTATGCGGCCCTGACCACCAGTGCGGCCCGGGGCGCGGTGCGGGATCTGTCTCAGTTGAAATAGGAATAATGTGCGCAGACTGGCCAGGGATGGCCAGTTCTGACGGCAGAAAGTTACCAGCTCTGCTTGCGGTTACCGGCCTGTAGGCGGGGCAGGATCATTCCCAGGATTATCCCCAGTAAGATCACTCCGGCACCCACCATGAACCAGTGCTGGGCCTGATCGTTTTTCAGCTCCTGATTCTCCTGCTTCAGATTTTCCAGCTCCCAGGTCTGGGAGGCGAGCTGTTTGCGCAGTTCCTTGCGCTCTTCTGCGATGCGGATGGCGTCTGAGGAGATACTCTTTATCTCCTCTAGCTCTGTATCCAGATTGTCGCTAGTGGCCAGCAGTTTGTTGTGTTCCTCCTTCAGCCCCCGATGCCTCTGCTGTAACTCCAGAAATGGCCGAGTGGCGTTTTCCATGCGCTGTTTCATTTCAGTGTAACGCTTTTCAGCTACGGCCACCCGGTCTCTGGCGCTGGGGGATTTCATCAACTGTCGGGTCAGTACAAAACCAAGTCTGCCCTTGCTGTCGCGGACCTTGGAGTAGCCGGTTTTGCTGTTGCTGGATACAAGCACCACCTCTTCCCCGGCCGGGAGCATGCGCTGTATCTTGTGGTTGGTCCCTTCGCCAGCACGCATGGTGATGTGTGTCTGGTCGGTAATATAGCGCGACTCCGCATGTAGGCAGCCAACAATTAACAGAAGCAGTAGGGGAAGGGCTCGTTTCACAGTGGATTTGGGTAGTTATCGGCCTTGGGATTGACGGTATTCTTTCAAAAGTGATTCGGGATGTCCAAGCGGTTTTTGCGATCTGTGGACTGGTGGAGGTTATAAGCGTAAAAAAATGGTGGAAATCAAACGGAAAACTGTGGTTTGCTGCAGTTATTCACATATGGTCGCCGTTTACAATATGGCTATGGGTTTTTTGCAACAATTCAACCCATTATTTGGCTTAAAGTGTATAACTAATTGAATTTTCTGCGTATATGTTAATTGTACAATTTTTCAACAATTTGTTTGCTCGTCACTGTTAACGCGGGTTGCAACTTTTTGCGCTGCTTTTTTACACAGAGTTATCCACAGGAAATGTGGATAAGGTAATAATCCCTGTCACAACATGATGATAGCCGTGTGGGTGAATGATTTACATAATAAATGGTGTTTAAGCTGGGGCTGTGATCTATGCTTTATTCCATAGAAACATCTCCAATCCGTCGCTGCGTCTGCATTCGCACTGATATTCCGTTATAATCCCTCGCTTTTTCGCCAAGGAACCCCTAACCGTGATTACCAAGCTGCGCAATATCGCCATTATCGCCCATGTCGACCATGGCAAGACCACACTGGTGGATGAACTGCTAAAGCAGTCTGGCACTCTGGGAGAACGGTTTGGTGAGGTGGAACGGGTTATGGATTCCAATGACCAGGAGAGGGAGCGTGGCATCACCATCCTCTCCAAGAATACCGCCATTACCTGGAACGACTATCGGATTAATATCGTTGATACCCCAGGCCATGCCGATTTTGGCGGTGAGGTGGAGCGGGTGCTCTCCATGGTGGATTCGGTGCTGCTGCTGGTGGATGCCCAGGAGGGACCCATGCCCCAGACCAGATTTGTCACCCAAAAGGCTTTCGATCACGGTCTGCGTCCCATCGTGGTGGTGAACAAGATCGATAAGCCTGGTGCGCGTCCCGACTGGGTTATCGATCAGGTGTTCGAGCTGTTTGACCGCCTTGGTGCTACCGATGAGCAGCTGGATTTCCCCGTCATATATGCCTCCGCCATCAACGGCTACGCTGGGGCGGAGGGGGATGTGCGTGAAGGTGATATGACATCGCTGTTTGAGGCCATTGTGGAGCACTGCCCGACACCTGATGTGGATCTAGATGGGCCGTTTCAGATGCAGATATCCAACCTGGATTATAGCAGCTACGTGGGGGCCATCGCCGTGGGCCGGGTTACCCGCGGTAGCGTGAAACCCAACCAGCAGGTGGTGGTGGCCAAGTACGACGGTGAAGAGCACAAGGCCAAGATTGGCCTGGTGTACGGATATATGGGACTGCAACGCAACGAAGTGAAGCAGGCCAGCGCCGGCGATATCATCGCCATAACCGGTATCGAGGGGCCAAACGTCTCGGACACCCTGTGTGACCCAAACCATATTGAAGCCATGTCCGCACTCAGTGTGGATGAGCCCACCGTCTCCATGACCTTTCAGGTCAATGCCTCCCCCTTTGCCGGTAAAGAGGGTAAATACCTCACTTCACGCCAGCTCAAGGAGCGCCTGGAGACAGAGCTGATCCACAACGTGGCGCTGCGAGTGGAGGAGGGTACTGATCCCGAGAAGTTCAAGGTCTCCGGTCGTGGTGAACTGCATCTGTCAGTGCTTCTGGAGACTATGCGCCGTGAGGGCTTTGAGTTGGCCGTATCCCGCCCCGAGGTGATCTTCCGCGAGATTGATGGTGAGGTGTGTGAACCATACGAACAGCTCACGGTGGATGTTGAAGAGCAGCATCAGGGCGCCTTGATGGAGGCCTTGGGTTCCCGCAAGGGTGAGTTGAAGGATATGGTGCCAGATAGCAAGGGCCGGGTACGCCTGGACTATATCATCCCCTCGCGCGGCCTGATCGGTTTTCAGACCGAGTTCATGACTACTACCTCGGGCACCGGTCTTATGTACCATGTGTTCGATCATTATGGCCCGGCCCAGCATGGTGGCATTGCACCGCGTAAGAATGGGGTGTTGATCTCCAACGGCCAGGGCAAGGTGTTGGGCTTTGCCTTGTTCAACTTGCAGGAGCGTGGTCGGATGTTCTCTTCACCAAGTGATCAGGTGTATGAAGGCCAGATTGTGGGTATCCACTCCCGCGACAATGATCTGGTGGTCAACCCGCTGAAGGGCAAGCAGCTCACCAACGTCCGCGCCTCGGGTAAAGATGACGCCATCGCCCTGACAACGCCGGTTAAATTCTCCCTGGAACAGGCGTTGGAGTTTATCGAGGAGGATGAGTTGGTAGAGATTACACCCAGCGCGATCCGAATCCGTAAGCGTTTTCTCAAGGAGCATGAGCGCAAGAAGGCGTCACGGGAGAAACTCGGGGGCTAGAGCCTTTTTACCAGGGAAAAATAAACCCCGATGGCGGTCCGTGCCATCGGGGTTATGTCGCCGAGCTTGGTTGGCTTAGTGTGTCCTGTCCCTATGACTCTTCCCTAGGTGTTTTTATTTGATCCATGGTGGCGACCCCTAAAGAGTGCCACAGGAGTGCTGCAGCTTGCGTACTCCTTCTCTCTTTTCCTTGTAGGAAAATTCCTACAAACTCTCGGGTGACCTAGGGTTGTTACCTCGGTACACTCTCTCTCATGGGTAGCTTTTATCCGGAAATTAAACCACATGTGACTCATCAGCTAAGGGTGGATGGCGTTCACACCCTGTATATTGAGGAGTGTGGCGAGCCGGACGGCATCCCCATACTGTTTCTCCACGGTGGTCCGGGCGCAGGATGCCAGCCCTCTCATCGCCGCTTTTTTGACCCCAACAGATACCGCATAATCCTGTTCGATCAGCGAGGTTGTGGTCGTTCCACCCCCCATGCCGAACTGGAGGCAAACGACACCGGTCGTCTGATCTCGGATATCGAGAGCATTCGCGAGTTGCTGGGTATAAGTGATTGGATGGTGTTTGGCGGGTCCTGGGGTTCCACTCTGGCCCTAGCCTATGCGGAAGTCCACCCCGACCGGGTGTTGGGATTGATCCTGCGCGGGATATTTCTCTGCCGCAAACAAGAGATCGAGTGGTTTTATCAGGAGGGGGCCAGTCGCATATATCCAGATTACTGGCAGAGCTATCTCTCCATAGTGCCAGAGTCGGAGCGTGGCGATATGCTGCGGGCCTACCATCGACGTCTCACTGGAGTGGATGAACTGGCCCGGATGGCGGCGGCCAAGGCCTGGTCGCTATGGGAGGCGAGAACCGCCAGCCTGCTGCCGGCCAAGGAGATTATCAACCACTTCAGTGATCCCCGCGTGGCCTTGAGTCTGGCTCGAATCGAGAGTCACTACTTCATCAACAACGCATTTCTCGAGCCGAATCAGCTGTTGGATAACGCTCATATAATCTCCGATCTCCCCGGAATAATTATCCAGGGGCGCTATGATCTTATCTGTCCTCTGCAATCCGCCTGGGAGTTGCATCAGGCCTGGCCCAAGAGTGAGCTGAAGATTATTGCCGATGCTGGTCATGCAGCGGATGAGCCTGGAATCGGCAGGGCGTTGGTGCAGGCCACCGACTACTTTGCGGAGCAGCTGGGGTAGTGTCATATATGGTGGTTCTTCAGCAATATTTATGGGCAGTTCAAGCTAATACCTGAACCTACGGATCCAGGTAATAATTAATTCTCACAGAGACGCCAAGGACGCAAAGATACAATGCTACTAAGGAACCTCTGATTTAATCAGAGCTTCCTTAAGTATTTCAGGGGGTTTTCTTGGCGTACTTTGCGTATTTGCGCGAGCATCAATAATATTAATTGATATGGCTCCAAAGTGTCCGGGTATATTGTCCCGGGAAGACTGTATTATTTTCTGATTCCAGAGGCTAAAAAAATGATTGGTCTGTTGCAGCGCGTCACCCAGGCCCGAGTGGTGGTGGATGCCGAGGTGGTGGCGGAGATTGGTCCCGGCCTTTTGGTGCTGGTGGGGGTGGAGCGCGGGGATGATGAGGCCCGGGCCGAGCGTCTGCTTGAGCGTATTTTGAACTACCGGGTGTTTCCTGATGCTGCTGACCGTATGAACCTGAGTCTTAAGGATACAGGGGGAGAAGTGCTGCTGGTGCCGCAATTCACCCTGGCGGCAGACACCAGAAAGGGCAACCGACCAGGCTTTTCCACTGCGGCACAACCGGATGACGGCCAGTATCTGTTTAACCATGTCTATGCCTGCGCCAGGGAGCAACATGCCAGGGTTGAGAAGGGTATTTTTGGCGCCGATATGCAGGTGTCACTGACCAACGATGGGCCGGTAACCTTCTGGCTCCAGACCTGATCATATCCATGCTGGGTGGGATTGGCTCTTTGAAGTGATTACCCCCCCCTCCCACACACTCAGGAAGTAAAGTTATTTCCTGTTCTGCCGCCATATCCCCTATGGCAGTGGCATAACCCTTTATTTATAACCTTAGTTAGACCGGTCGTTGCGGCTGGTCTGGATAGAATATGCTTACAAAAACAGTATCTTATTTGCGAGATCTTAGTTTGGCGCGTAAGGTCGCCGTGTTTATAGTGCTTATCTTGCTGGCATTTGCCTTCATTGTGCAACAGTACCAGCATAGCCTGTCATTCTTAGATAAGTCAGAAAGAGAAAGTCAGGCGCTATGGGAGGTAGGTGCGCTTATTCACAAAATCCAGGCCGACATACTGGCGGTTAGGCAACCGGAAGAGGAGTTTCTACTACGGGATGATCTTGGTCTGGTGGACGAACACAGCGAAAAGATGGATTTGATCTATGTCACCATGGATCAGCTACGACCAATACTTGATAGAAGATCGCAAGGGTTTTTAGTCAAGAAGCTGAGTCAGGCCCTGAGCGGCTACAGTAAGAGCTTTACTGAGGTAGTGGATCAGAAGGTAAGGCTTGGTTTGGATAGGGATGCCGGCCTGATCGGGCGGATGCATAAAGCCTTTGGCGAGGTTGAAGGTGCGGTGAAGGTCAGCAGTGACTTGGCGTTAGCCTACCGGGTTGAGGTGATGCGGAGTGATGCGAAGGACTTCCTTAATTATAAGGAAGAGCAGTACTTTCAACAGCTGGTGCAGGATGAAAAATTGCTGCTGAAACAGGTGGACATCTTGGAGCTGGATCAATCCAAGAAAAAAATACTTATCGACAAGATTGATGGCTACCGCAATAGCCTTCACCAGATCTACGCTGGTATTGGCGAACTCGACACAAGCGTGGCCAAGCTGCGAAGGATTGCCAGCGCCCTGACGCCGGTGCTGGATGAGTTGCGGGTTCAGGGCGAGGTGATGCAGGCTGGAAACAAAGAGTCTGCCGCTGTGGCCAGGGCTGCTGTGGAACGGCGCTTTCTTATAACTATCATTCTGGTGGCGATGGTGGTAACCCTGGTGCTTTGGTTTGCCGCGCGCGGAATAGTTGCCGGTGTGCGTCGGGCAGCAGAGATCGGCTCAAATGTGGCTCAAGGCGATCTCTCCAATCAGGTGCTGTCCAGAAGCAATGATGAGGTTGGCTCCCTGCTCAAGACCCTGGACCGGATGCAGACCCAGCTCAAGCAGAGTATTGAGAGGGATCGCAATATCGGCCTTGAGGCGCTACGTATTCAAACCGCGCTGGATAATGTATCCACCAGTGTTCTGGTGCTGGATAAGAGCCATGCAATCATCTATATGAACCGGAGTGCCCAGGAGCTGTTTGAGTATGTTGAAGCAGGTATCCGGGAGGAGATACCGGAATTTTCTGCAGCAGCCCTGGCAGATGGAACGGTTTCTGATCTGTACTGTGACTTGGAGTTTAACCCCGCCATGCTGGATGAGATGAGGGATATTCACTGGGTCAGGATATCCATGGGCGGTTATAGCTTCGATGTGACCACCAGTGCCGTGCATAGCAGTGAGGGCGAGCACATCGGTAGCGCCATGGAGTGGAATGATGTGACAGATCAGGTGCGGGTTGAGCAGGAGGTGGGCAAAGTAATAGCAGCGGTCTCTGCTGGTAATTTTGAGCAGCTCATCAGCCTGACCGATAAACAGGGCTTTTATCGCTCCCTTGGTGCTGGTATCAATCAGATCACCAATACGGTATCTGAAAGTATTGTGGAGATGGACCTGGTGCTGGGCCATCTGGCGGATGGGCATCTGTCAGGCCGGATGACAGGGGGCAGACGCGGGGCGTTTGGGAGTCTTGCGGGTAGCACCAATCTAACCATCTCCAAGTTGGATGAGATTGTGACCGATATCCGAGGGGTGGCAGGCCTGATTGCAACCCTGTCCAATGAGATCTCTAATGGTAACGCCAACATGTCTCGTCGCACTGAGTCCCAGGCCACCAGCCTGGAAGAGACGGCATCCACCATGGAAGAGTTTACCGGAACCATCAAAAGCAATGCCGAAAGTGCGCGTGAGGCCAGCAAACTGGCGGATGATGCCAAGGGGCTGGCGGAAAAAGGTGGAGTGGTGGTAGATGAGGCGATAGAGGCGATGCAGGAGATCACCGATGCCAGTGGAAAAATATCAGACATCATCGGCGTCATAAACGATATCGCATTTCAGACTAATCTGTTGGCTCTCAATGCCTCCGTGGAAGCCGCCCGCGCCGGAGAGCAGGGTCGGGGTTTTGCCGTGGTGGCAACCGAGGTGCGAAATCTGGCCGGGCGCAGCGCCCAGGCCGCTAAGGAGATCAAGGGTTTGATCCAGAACAGCTCCAGCAAGGTTGAATCCGGCACCCAGTTGGTGAATCAGTCGGGAGAAAATCTGAAGGAGATAGTGCTGGCGGCACATAAGGTGGACCAGATCATCTTTGAGATTGCTACGGCGAGTCGGGAACAGTCCATTGGAGTGGAGCAGGTCAACAGCGCCATTACCGATATGGATGGAGTGACGCAACAGAATGCCGCGCTGGCAGAAGAGACCTCGGCTGTGAGTTACTCCCTGGCGGAGCAGGCCTACAAGCTAGAGCAGGCGATCAAGTTTTTCAGCAACGATGATGAGGGGCAGCAGGCCCGTCAAGGCCCTGATCTGAAAGCAGTCTAGCCGGGGCAGGTTTCACCCGGCTGTGGGGTGTGAGTCAGGGCAATATGCTTCCCTGTCGCAACGAGCTATAAATATTTTCCGCAGGGCTGTTCAAGACACCTGCAATTATCTACGGTTTCGCATAAAATGCCCCTTTTGGCCACTTACAATGGCCTTTATTACCCTGAGGATGGGTTGAATCCAATCAGGGCAAGTGGAGCACAAGCATGCAGCGAAGCGCGCAGATAGAGCGCTCTACCCTAGAGACCAAGATCAGCGTCAGCGTTGACCTGGACGGTAAGGGTGAGTCCTCACTAACCACCGGCATGCCGTTTCTGGAGCACATGCTGGATCAGGTGGCACGTCACGGCATGATGGATATCAGCATCCAGGCTGAGGGTGACCTGCACATAGATGGGCATCACACTGCAGAGGATATTGGCATCACTCTGGGTCAGGCTATGGCCATGGCCGTGGGTGACAAGAAGGGTATCCGGCGTTATGGCCACGCCTATGTGCCGCTGGATGAGGCCTTGGCGCGAGTGGTGGTGGACTTCTCCGGTCGGGCTGGACTGGAGTTCGCGGTGGAGTTTCCGCGGGCTACAGTGGGCGACTTTGATACCGAGCTGTTCTACGAGTTCTTTCAGGGGTTTGTAAACCACGCGGGAGTAACCCTGCACGTGGACAGTCTGCGTGGGCGTAACGCACACCACATTGCCGAGACTTTGTTCAAGGCCTTTGGGCGCGCCCTGCGCATGGCGTTGGAACCGGATCCGCGCATGACCGGTATCACCCCATCCACCAAGGGTTCTCTCTGATTCAATTGTCTAGTTGGATAGTAAATTAATGTCGAAATCAATAG